>CAZPZU010000059.1:0-24950 GCA_964591135.1 uncultured Gemmatimonadaceae bacterium
TCGGTCGCCGGCACCTTGATCATCACGTTCGGGCGGTCCAGCCGCTTCCACAGGCGCCGCGCCTCGGTCACGGTCCCCGGCGTGTCGTGGGCCAGATGGGGGGACACCTCGAGGCTCACGTAGCCATCCGCCCCCTCCGACTCCTCGTAGACGGGACGCAGGACGTCCGCCGCGCCCTGGATGTCCTGCACCGCGAGCGTCTCGTACAGGGCGGCCGCCGAGCGGTCCTCCTGCTCCTCGAGGGCGCGCAGGGCGTCGTCGTAGTCGCTCGACCCGGAGAATGCCTTTTCGAAGATCGATGGGTTCGAGGTGACGCCGCGGATGCCCTCCTCACGCAGGCGCTCGAGCTGCCCGCTCGTCAGCAGGTGACGTCGCATGTAGTCGAGCCAGAACGACTGTCCGTATTTCAGCACCGCCGACGGGCGCATGGATCTCTCTCCCAGGTCATGAGCTCAGGACTTCACGTGCGCGCCGCGCCACGTTCTCGGGGGTGAACCCGAGCTCGCGCAGCACCCGGTCGCCCGGGGCGGACGCGCCGAAACGGTCGAGCGCGATCACCGCGCCGCGCGGCCCGGCGTAGCGGTCCCACCCGAGGGGCGAAGCGGCCTCGACGACGACGCGGGCCGTGACGCCGGCGGGAAGCACCCGCTCGCGGTAGCCGGGCTCCTGCTCCTCGAAGAGCCGGCGGCACGGCATGGAGACCACGCGGGGGCGGACGCCCTCGGAGCGGAGGATCTCCGCCGCCGCCAGCGCGAGCGACACCTCCGAGCCCGTGCCCAGGAGGATCACGTCGGGGTCGCCGTCGCCTTTTTCGGCGTCGAGCACGTAGCCACCACGCCGCAGGCCCCAGGCCGGTGCGTACCGGTTTCTGTCCAACGTGGGCACGGACTGGCGCGCGAACACCAGACAGGTGGGGCGGTGGCGCTGCTCGACCGCCACCTGCCAGGCCCAGCGGGTCTCGTTGGCGTCGGCAGGGCGGATGACGAGCAGGTCGGGGATCGCCCGGAGCGAGGCCAGCTGCCCGATCGGCTGATGCGTGGGGCCGTCCTCGCCGAGCGCGACGCTGTCGTGCGTGAAGACGAAGATCGATCGCAGGCCGGCCAACGCCGCGAGGCGGATGGCGGGACGCATGTAGTCGCTGAAGGCCAGGAACGTCGCCCCGAACGGGATGAACCCCCCGTGGTACGCCATCCCGTTGACGGCCGCGCCCATCGCGTGCTCGCGCACGCCGAAGTGGATGTTGCGCCCGTCGTATCCCCACGGCCCACCCGCGGCGCCCTGGGCGCGGTCGTGCGCGAGCTCGGGCGGCTCGAAGTCCCCGAGCCCGGCGAGCATGGTATGCGTGGAGGGATCGAGATCTCCCGAGCCCCCCATCACCTCCGGGACCAGCTCGGCGATCCTGCGGAGGACGGGCTCCCCGGCCTTGCGCGTCGAAAGCCCGTCGTCGTCGGGCTCGAAGACGGGCAGATCGTCCGCCCACCCGTCGGGGAGGGTCCCGGTGAAACGCCGCTCCAGCTCGTGCAGTCGCTTCGGATGCTCCCTCCCGTATGCGGCCAGCCGCGCCCGCCACGCCTCGTGCGTCGCACGCCCCCGCTCGAGGGCACCCCGCATGTGCTCGGCGACGTCGGGAGGCACCCGGAAGCGCGCATCCTCCGGCCAGCCGAGGGCGTGCTTCGTGGCCCGCGTCTCGTCCTCGCCGAGGGGTGAGCCGTGGGCCTGGAACGTCCCCTGCTTGTGCGGGGCGCCGTATCCCAGGACGGTCCGCACCGCGACGAGCGACGGGCGTCCGCGCTCGTCCACCGCTTCACGGAGCGCCTTGTCGAGCGCGGGAAGGTCGTTGCCGTCATCCACACGCTGCACGTGCCAGCCGTAGGCCTCGTAGCGCTTCAGGACGTCCTCGCTGAACGTCACGGACGTCGTGCCGGAGAGCGTCACCTGGTTGTCGTCGTACAGGACGACGAGCTTGCCGAGCCGGAGGTGCCCCGCGAGCGAGCCCGCCTCGGACGTCACCCCCTCCATCAGGTCTCCGTCGCTCGCGATCACCCAGGTACGGTGATCGAAGACATCGTGGCCCGGCCGGTTGTAGCGGGCCGCCAGGTGCGCCTCGGCGATGGCCATCCCCACGGCGTTGGCGAGCCCCTGGCCGAGGGGCCCGGTGGTGGCCTCGACCCCCGCCGTGAGCTCCGACTCGGGGTGGCCCGGGGTGCGGCTCCCCCACTGGCGGAACCGCTCCAGCTCCTCGAGGGGGAGGTCGTAGCCGGTCAGGTGGAGGAGCGCGTACAGCAGCGCCGAGCCGTGGCCGGCGGAGAGCACGAACCGGTCGCGGTCCCACCACGCAGGGTCCCCCGGATCGTGGCGCAGGTAGCGGTCCCACAACACGTACGCCATGGGCGCCGCGTCCAGCGGCAGGCCCGGGTGTCCGGACTCGGCCCTCTCGACCGCGTCCACCGCGAGGAAGCGGATCGTGTCGACGCACAGCCGGTCGAAGGGGCCGTAGCTCATGGTGCGTTCTTCCCGTCGTCCACGCCCCGGGGCGCGTGCCAAGGACCCGAGCCGTCGATGATGCCGTCGGCCTCGTCGGGTCCCCACGTGCCGGGCTCGTAGACGTGCAGCGGGGTGCGTGCGGCCACGATGTCGTCCACGACCCGCCACTCCGCTTCGACCCCCTCCCGCAAGGCGAACAGCTCGTTGCGACCCTCGAGGGCGTTGCCGAGGAGCCGCTCGTAGTCGAGCATCTGGCCGGCCGTGTCCTCGTGCGCGACGAGCTCCACCCCCTGCCCGACCATCTCCCCCCCCGGCCGCTTGGTGCGCAGCCCCACCGCGATCGCCACGTCGGGGCCGAGCCGGTAACGCAGGTACGTGGCGCCCTCCGGCACCGGGTCGCCCAGGGCCGGTCGCGCCGGGCGCCGGAACGTCACGAGTGCCTCGGTGGCCGTCACCGGGAGGGATTTGCCGGCGCGGATGTAGAAAGGAATGCCCGCCCAGCGTGGGCTGTCGATGAAGAGCTTCACCGCGCAGTAGGTCTCCACGTCGGAGTCGGCGGCTACGCCAGGCTCGTCGCGGTAACCGCGGAACTGGCCGCGCACGACGTCCTCGGTGCGGATGGGTTCGATGGCGGCGATGAAGCGCGCGCGCACCTCCCTGAGGGACTCGCCGCGTGCGGGCGGGTCCATGGCCAGCGTGCTCACGACCTGGAGAAGGTGGTTCTGCAGCACGTCGCGGATGGCGCCCACCTGCTCGTAGAACGCGCCCCGGCCCTGCACCCCGAAGGACTCCGCCATGGTGATCTGCACGCTGCGCACGAAATGGCGGTGCCAGATGGGCTCGAAGACGCTGTTGGCGAACCGGAAGTAGCTCAGGTTCTCCACCGGCTCCTTGCCCAGGAAGTGGTCGATGCGGAAGACGCAGTCCTCCGGAAACACGTCGAGGATCGTGCGGTTCAGCTCCTGCGCGGACGCCAGGTCGCGTCCGAAGGGCTTCTCCACTACGAGGCGTCCGCCCCGCTTGCACGCCGTGGCCTGGAGGGCCTGGACAACGGTCTCGAAGAGCGACGGGGGGATGGCCATGTAGAACAGCGGCTGCTCTGCCGACGCGAGCGCTTCGCGCAGCCGCGTGAACGTGCCGAGGTCGGTGTAGTCCCCGTCGATGAACGAGATCCGGGCCTGGAGCCCCTGTAGCGCCTGCCGGTCCACGTTGTCCTCGGCGTGCTCGACGCTCTCCCGCGCCCGGTCGCGGAGTCGATCCACATTCCATCCGGATCGGGCGACGCCGATGACCGGCACCGACAGGCGTCCGGTCTTCTCCAGGCGGTACAGGGCGGGAAAGACCTTCTTGTACGCCAGGTCCCCGGTGGCGCCGAAGAAGACGAACGCATCGGCATCGGCACTCATGACTTCTTCTCCAGGTGTCCGCCGAACTCCCGGCGCATGGCCGACAGGACCCGACGCCCGAACTGGTCGCGATCACGGGAGGCGAAGCGCTCCGCGAGGGCGGTGCTCAGAATCGGCGCGGGCACGCCCTCGTCCACGGCGGCGTGGAGCGTCCAGCGTCCCTCGCCCGAGTCCGAGACGCGCCCCGAGAAGCCGGCGAGCTCCGCGTCGTCTAGGAGAGCGTGCGCGGTCAGGTCGAGCAGCCAGGACCGGATGACGCTTCCGCGGCGCCAGACCTCCGCGATCTGCGCCAGGTCCAGGTCGTAGCGATAGAACTCCGGGTCGCGCATCGGCGCCGTCTCGGCGTCCACCTCCTGCTCCTGCCGTCCCACGTTGGCGTGGCGCAGGATGTTGAGGCCCTCCGCGTAGGCGGCCATCAACCCGTACTCGATGCCGTTGTGCACCATCTTCACGAAGTGCCCCGCCCCCGTCGGGCCGCAGTGGAGCCAGCCTTCCTCGGCGGGAGACGGCTCTCCCTCGCAGCCTTCGGTCCGGGGGGCGGCACCGACCCCCGGCGCCAGCGACCGTAAGACGGGCTCCAGGGCGTGTACCGCCTCGTCCGGGCCGCCGATCATCAGGCAGTACCCGTTGTCGCGCCCCCATACGCCCCCCGACACCCCTGCGTCCACGTAGCGCACACCGTGCTCCGCCAGCATGCGCGCCCGCGCCACGTCGTCGCGGTAGAAGGAGTTCCCTCCATCGATGACGGTGTCGCCGTCCTCCAGCGCCGGCACAAGATCGTCGATGGTCTTCCCGACCACCGCCGCCGGCACCATGAGCCAGACGGCACGCGGGGCCGGTAGCTTGGAGGCCAGGTCGGCGAGGGAGCGCGCGCCGACGGCGCCGGCGCCCTCCATCGCTTCGACCGCCTCGGACGACACGTCGTAGACGACGCACTCGTGGCCGGAGGCGAGGAGCCTGCGCGCCATGTTGGCGCCCATCCGGCCCATTCCGATCATGCCGATGCGCATGCTTCGTGCTCCTTCGGGTTCATCCTGAGGGATGGTAGCGGGGGACGGCTTTGCGTCATGCGTGCACCTCCAGGTCGATGCGGGGGGCCCGGTCGTGGGGCAGCTCCCCCGCGGCGGCGCGGTCCACCAACCAGGCAGCCTCCCGCACGGGTTGGATCCGGTGCACCGGGAGCTCCCGGGGGCGGAGTGAACCGGTGAGCACGTCCGCCAGCCTATCCGCCTTGTCGGGGCCGGAAACCACGAAGCGCACGCAGTCGGAGGCGTCGAGCACGGCGGGCGTGAGCGTCACGCGCCAGCTTCCGTCGGAGGGATGTCGGCGCGGCCCGACCCAACGCCCCGGCTCGTCCACCGAGCCCGGGAAGATGGAGGCCGTGTGGCCGTCCTCACCCATGCCGAGCAGGAGGAGGTCGAAGCCGTGGATCGGGTCGCCGTCCGGGGATCTGCCCAGGACGGATTCCAGTGTCCGCTCGTAGTCCAGGGCCGCCCGCTCGGGATCACGCTCGCCCGCGATGCGGTGGACGTGCCCGGCGGGGAGCTGGACCCGGCCCAGGAGCGCCTCGCGGACCATGCGGTAGTTGCTGCGATCGTGGGAGGGAGGCACGCACCGTTCGTCCCCGAAGAAGACGTGTACGCGTTCCCAGTCCATGCGCGGCGCGAACGCGTCCGTTGCGAGAAGCTCGTACGCGCGACGGGGGGTGTGCCCGCCGGCGAGGCACCAGAGGAACCGCCCGCACCGCGTGATCGCCTGCGCGGCGGCACCTGCGACCGTCTCGGCCACTGCGTGGGCCAGCGCTTCCCCGTCCGGATAGACGTCGACCCGCGTCACCCGCCCTCCCGGGCGGTGGTCCGTGCTCCTGTGGGAAGCAGCAGGGTCGTCCACGCTCTCCTCTCCCTTCGCCACGATGTGGGACGCGTCCGAGGCCCGGCTCCACCTACCCCCGAGCCGGGTGTCCGTCCCGGGGATCTCGACCCGGTACCGTCCGACGATCCCGTGCGCGGCCATACATCGAACGCAAGCCGTGTGCCATGGGACGGGTCGGAGGTCACTCGATTCCGCGGTCCGCAGCGACCTGGCCGGTGCCCCCCGTCCCTGTGCGAAAAGCGAAGCGGGCTGCCGCATCGGCGATGCGGCAGCCCGCGGCGGCTCGACGACTACGGCTCGAGCTTCGGAGCGCTCAGAAGAAGAGGTGCAGCCGCAGCATGACCTTGGCCAGTCGTCGGCTGTCGTTCGTGGGCGTGATCGTCGTCCCGCCGATCTGGAAGCTGTCCTTCAGATAGTCCGTCACGCCCGCGCTGTAACGGAGCTCCGGCATCAGTACGAATCCGGTCCCCGGCAGGGCGATCGCCACACCCGCTCCGATGTCGGCGGTCAGGCTGGCGCTCTTCACGGCGTCCCCGAACGCGCCGTTCGCGCTGGGGAACGTGAGGACGGGTCCGGCCACCAGGTAGGGGCGCAGCACGGGGAGCGAAAGGACGGTGAGGCGCAGATCCACCGGCACCTCGATCGCGCTCAGATCGAACGCCTCTCCGGACGGGAAGTCGTACGTGCCCAGGCGCTGATAGAAGATGCCGGGTCGCACGGCCAGCGGCCCGGAGCCCACCTCGAACTCGATCCCCACGTGGTAGCCCGTGGAGTTGTCGAACGTGGCCCGGGCGTTGCCGACGTCGATGTCGTGTCGGTTGGCGAAGTTCGCGCCGGCCGCGATTCCCAGGCCCTGCGCTTGCACGGGTGCGACCCCTCCGACCAGCAGGGCGAGGGTGAGACCGACGGCGGCGCCGTACGCGGGAGCGTACGTCGAAGAGTGGAGCTTTCCGTTCATCGCAGGAAACCTCGAGCTCGGGGATGCACGATGGAAGGGCGGGACCAGGCGCCCCGACCGGGAGCCGGATTTGCAAGAGCGGGGCCACGCCTGGTGGTGGGTGGCTTCGTCAGCCGATGCGCGGGTGCAACGGTGAGACCGGCGCGGTGGGTCGGTCCGTGCGAGACGCGGCCCTTCAGGGCTTCAGCAGCAGCTCCATGCCGGTGACGGCGGCCCGGTTGACGAGGATGCGGATGTTGTTGCTCTTCGCGTCGACGGGGTTGAGGTAGAAGTAGGGCTTGCTGGGCGGGTAGTGGATGGTCATTCCCACCATCGTCTCGCCGTCGGCGAAGCTCAGCGAGACCACCGTCGCCCCCCTGGCCCGCGGGTCGCCGGGCTTGGGTACCCTCACTTCGGCGCGTCCCGGATTACCCTGGAGGGATCGGACGAAGAAGAGTGCCTTGAGGTCGGCTAGCCGGACCTCGAGGGCCTTCTCTCCGGGAGGGATGATGTGACAGATGGGCTTGCTCGGGTCGACGTCGAGGCTGGTGCCCTTGATCACCCGGCCGTCCAGGAAGCGTGCCACCACGCTCTTGCTCATGGGTACACCGATCGGTCTGGAGGTGCCGCTTTTCCCGCGCTCACCCGCGTATACTATGTGCGTCGCGCGAATCCCGCGAAACCGCGGCGGGTTCCACGCCTGGTGGTCACGCTCGGGAGCCGTGCGCCACCGGCGGTGCATCCCGGCGTCTTCAGGTGAGAAGGGCACGTCTCCCACAGGCCGGTCAACCCAGGAAGCGTGCTCATTGGATTATCTTTCATCCATGGGCGCGTCCACGATCACCTCCGACCTCTGGCCCGATCCCGAGCTGGGGGAGTTGGCCCAGGAAGCCTTGGGACTCCTCGAGGTTCATCTTCACGTCCGGCGCTTCCGAAAGGGCAATCTCCTGTGGCGGGAGGGGGACACCGCCGGGATGCTCGTGGCCCTGAAAAAGGGTCGGGTGAAGGTCTACCGACTCCTGCCCACGGGCCGGGAGGTGACGCTCTATATCTTCGGACCGGGCGACCTCTTCGGCTTTCTCCCTTTCCTGGATGGCCAGGCGTACCCGGCGTACGCCCAGGCGATGGAGAACGTGGAGGCCGACGTCATGGCTCGGGCGACGCTGCTCCAGGTGCTGCGGTCCGAGCCGGAGTTGGCGGTGACGCTCATCGGTCTCCTCGGCAGGCGGCTCAGGGCTTCCTTCGACCTCATCCGCTCCCTCTCGACCCCCGGCGCGCGGGCCCGCGTGGCCCACGCCCTCCTCAGCATCGTTCCTCCTCGCGGGGCGACGACGGCCCGGGGTGTGATCCGCCTGCCGGTCTCCGCTCATGAGTTCGCGGGGGCGATCGGAATCGTGCCCGAGACCTTCTCCAGGGCACTGACGAGCCTCGTCCAGGACGGAATCCTCGAACGGATCGGATCCGGCCGTTACCGGATCCTGGATCTCGAGGAACTGAAGCGGGCGACGGATCCGGGCGTGGCGTAGCACCCCACAACGGGACGCCCGTCCCCCCCCTCTTTCACCTTCTTGACCGTGGTCAATGCCGTCCTCTGGGACGCGGGCCACCTTCCTCTCCAACGGGGCCGAGCGAGGCCCCGAGAGGGAGGGAGCTCATGAGCGGAAATGCCTTTCGATTCGGAGTCGTCCTGGCCGCTACGGCCGTTCTGGCGGGTGCGGAGCCGAGCTCGTTGTCGGCACAGCCTCTGCCCGCGGCTCGGCCAGCGCCGTTGGACACGGTGCATCTCCGTCTGGTCGATGCCATCGCCCGGGCGCTCGATGCCAACCCGGGTTTGATGGCCGTCGCCGAGAGGGCTCGTAGCGCCGACCGCGCGGCGGACGAGTCCTTCCGCCAGCACTTCGGTGACGTGGAGGCGGTCGCCTGGACGTCGCGGTACCAAGACGCGCAGATCCTGCGCCCCATCTCGCGAGACCTTCTCGCAGGCGGATTCGATGGTCTGCCCTTCGCCCAGGACCAGGTCCATTATGGCCTGACTTTCGAGATCCCCCTGTTCGTGGGTGGCAAGCTGCTCGCGGGCAGCCATCTGGCGCGTCTGAAGGCGGACGAGGCCGGCACGTTGCTGCAGGGCACGCGCTGGCAGGTGAGGGCCAACGTCACCACGGTGTACGCCTCGGCCCAGGCCCTCGCGGCGGTGACGGTGGCGTACGGCGACGACGTCGCCTCCCTCGAAGAGACGCATCGTCGGCTCGAGCTCATGGTCGAGCAGGGCAAGCGCCCGGAGGTGGATCTCCTCAAGGCCACCGAGACCCTGGAAGAGGCCCGGGCTCAACTCGCCGACGCGCAAGCGGACCTCACCCACACGAGGGCGCTCCTGGCCGCGCTGCTCGACTACCCTGCGGACCAGACGTTGGAGCTCGATCCACTGCCCAACCGCCTGCCGGCCCTGTCCGCGGACAGCACGCACTGGAGCGGCATGGTCGAGGGGGCCTCGGCCGTGTTGGCCGCCAAGCTTCGTGTCCGCCAGGCCGCGAGCGGCAAGCATGTGGCCCGGTCGGAGTTCCTTCCCAAGGTGAGCGTGCGCGGCAACGTGCTGGAGCACACGGCGTCTTCCGTGACGGGAACCAAGGAGACCTGGGAACTGACGCTCGCGGCTTCCATCCCGGTGTTCACGGGAGGTCGCCGTGTGGCCGCGTATCAGAGCGCTGCGGCGGCGGAGCGTGCCGCCGACCTGGCACTGCGGCAGACCCAACTCCAGCAGGAGGCGGAGCTCCGCGGCGCGCTGGCTCGCTTCCAGGCGTCGCAGACGGCCCTGGACGCCGCGCGCAGGCGGGTGGCTGCGGCGGTCGAGGCCGCCCGCATCGAGGGTCTGCGCTACGACAACGGTGCCGGCACGATCGAGGACCTGCTCAGGGCCCGCACGCGTGCCTCCGCCGCCGAAGCCTTCCTGGCCAAGACGAAGGGTGACCTCCTCGGCGCCTCCGCCTTGATCAATGCCCTCGTCGAAAGGGAGATCGTCCGATGAATCGCAAGAGAATCTTCATGATCGTCGGTGCCGTGCTCGTGGTGGCCGCGCTTCTGGCCGTGCGGCACAAGAGGGTCGTGGAAAAGAACCAGGCGCCCCTCGTCGCGGAGCCCGCCACGGCGGTGCAGGTCACGGCCGTCCGGACGGGCGCCCTGGAGAGCGTGGATCATGTGCTGGGCGAGGTGCGCGGCGCCGATGAGGCCGAGATCGCTCCCCGCGTGTCCGGGGAGGTGAGGGAGGTGCTGGTGAGGGAGGGCGACCGCGTGGCCCGCGGTGCGATCCTGGCCCGCCTGGACACGCAGGAGCTCGAGGATGCCGTGGCCGCCACCGAAGCCGACGTGGAGGCCGCCCGGGTCGCCCACGAAGCCCAGGTCGCCTCCACCTCGCGGGACAGCGTCCTGTTCGAGAACGACGCGATCTCCCGGGAACAGTGGGAGCACGCGCAGGCGGCCGAGGCCGCCGCATCGGCGCGATTCGAGGTCGCCCAGCGACGGCGGGACCAGGCGAAAGCGCGCCTCGGCTACGCGGTGGCGCGGGCCCCGTTCGACGGCGTCGTATCCGCGCGCATGGTCGATCCCGGCGACATGGCGCTACCGGGAAGACCCATGCTGCGCCTGGTGCGGCAAAGCTCCGTACGCGTCCGAGGCGAGATTCCCCCCGCTCTGCTGGGCAAGGTGCGGAACGGTACGCCCGTCGACCTTACACTGGGTGACCAGCGTGTGCGGGCCGAGGTCTCGCGGGTCTTCCCGGCCATGCAGGGCAGCCACCTGGCGACCTTCGAGGTCGACCTGGCGGCTCCGACTTCCGGCTTCGTAGCGGGCGCCACGGTGGGTGTCGACCTCCACCTGGAAAGCGGAGAGGGGCTGCTGGTGCCCCTGGACGCCCTGCTGGAAGCAACGACGGGTGCCCATGCCTTCGTCGTGGACCAGGCCGCCAATGGTGCCCATTCCCTTCGTGCCGTGTCGGTCACGGTCACCACACGATCCCTCGACGAAGCCATCGTCGAAGGAGATCTGGGTGTGGGCGACACGGTGGTGGTGGCACGACCCTCACGCCTCATGGCGCTCTCGGCGGGAATGAACGTCCGCCCGGTCGCCGACCTCGGGAGGTGAATCATGCGCCTCGTCGACTCCTACCTGAAACGGCCGCACCTGGTCAGCTCCCTGGTGCTTCTGGCCGCAGTGATCGGCTTCGAAGGCTACCGCCGGATGCCGGTCAACCTCTTTCCCGATTCGGAACGACCCAAGATCGCGGTGGTGAGCGTGTACCCCGGCGCGTCGGCCCAAGACGTCGAGGCCGAAGTCACGCGCACCATCGAGAAGGAGCTCAACACCATCGAGCAGGTCCGGCTGGTGACATCGGTGAGCAAGGACGAGGTCTCCGCCGTGACCGTCGAGTTCGAGTACGGCAAAGGACTCAGCAGCGCCGCGACCGACGTGGCCAACGGGCTGCAGAAGATCAAGGCAGTACTGCCCGAGGGTTTGAAGCCACCGATGATCTTCAAGGTGTCGTCGGCCACGCCCGCGGTGCTGACTCTGGCCCTCCGTCCCAAGGACGGATCCCCGCTGGACCTGTCCATGGTGCGGCAGCTCGCCGACAACCCCATCAAGGAGCGCCTGCTCCAACTTCCGGAGGTGGCCGACGTCGAGGTGTTCGGCGCCCACCAGCCGGTGATCCGCGTGGATCTGGATCGGGACGCCCTGGAGCGTTTCCATCTGACCCCCCTGGACGTCCGACAGGCGATCGTGGCGTTCAACGCCAACCAGCCCGTGGGGCTGCTGATCACCCGCGAGAGCCAGTTCCTGCTCAAGCGGATGGGACAGTTCCAGCGCGTGAGCGACGTGGCTCGCATTCCTGTCGCTCACCGCGAAGGCGGCGACGTGCATCTGGCCGACGTGGCCGAGGTGGAGCGATCGGTGGTCGAGCCCCAAAGCGCGTACCACGGGGACGGCGAGCCGGCCATCGCCGTCAACATCCAGCGTGCCACCACGGGGGTGGCCCTGAGCACCATCGCCGATGTATCCAGGATCCTCCCCGACCTGGAGCAGACCCACCCGGACATCGCTTTCAGCATTCCCGACACCCAGGGCACGCTCATCAACCTGTCCGTGGGGAACATGCTCGGCGCGCTGCGCGACGCCGTGATCATGACCGTCCTGGTGGTCTTCCTGTTCCTGGCGGATCTACGGGGCATGGCCCTGGCCGCCATCGCCATTCCCTTCACCTACCTGCTCACGTTCGCGGTGATGTGGCTCATCGGCTACGAGTTCGACATGGTCACGCTGACGGCGGTCATCATCGCGGTCGGCA
Source organism: uncultured Gemmatimonadaceae bacterium (assembly GCA_964591135.1). Lineage (GTDB taxonomy): Bacteria > Gemmatimonadota > Gemmatimonadetes > Longimicrobiales > Gaopeijiaceae > SZUA-318. Next base: position 12,032 of record CAZPZU010000059.1, read on the forward strand.
TGCTGCTCGACGACGCCATCGTCGTCATCGAGAACATCGAGCGACACTACCACGAGGCAGGGACCGACATCCACGACGCGGTTGTCGGGGGGACCGAGGAAGTCATGCTGGCGATCTTCTCGGGCACGTACGCCACGATCATGGTGCTGGTCCCGATCATCTTCATCGGGGGCTTCGTCCAGACCGTGCTGCGGCCCCTTTCGGTCTCGTTGACGGTGGCACTCGTCGCGTCGTACGTGGTCTCGGTCACGGTAATCCCGCTGCTGGCCCCCTACCTGCTGCGCAGAACCGGGAGCCAGGGGCGTAACCGTTTGGAACGCCTGGTCTTCCAGTTCGACCGCTTCGTGGTGGAGCCCATCCGCGAGTTCTACGTGCGACTCACCGGCACGGCGCTCCGGCACCGGGCGCTCTTCCTGGTGGTCGGCGTCGTGCTGCTGGCCGCGTCCGCGCGACAGATGGGCCTGGTCGGCCGCGACCTGATGCCACCCATGGACACCGGCATCATCAAGATCGCCTTCGAGACCGACGCCAACAGCTCGCTTCAGGCGACCGAGGCGGCGCTGGGTCGGATGGAGGCGATCATCCGCGACAGGAGCGATGTGACGTCCGTCTCGTCGGTCATCGGTTCGGAGCCCGCCGTCATCTCGTTCGGAGCGGGGCGCCTGGCACAGCAGGGGCTCCTCACGGTCCACCTGCTGGACCGGTTCCACCGAGACGAGACGATCTGGGAGGTGGAAGACAGTCTCAGGGCCCAGTTCCGCCAGATCCCGGGTCTCGAGAGCGTGGACGTATTCGACTTCGGGGCCACGCCCCTGTCCAGCATCCGCAGCCCCGTGGACGTCATGATCTCGGGTCCGGACCTGGCCGTGCTGGACCGGATCGGAAACGAGGTGGAGCAGAGGCTGCGCGACGGGGTCCGGGGCGCGACCTCCGTTTCCCGCTCCTGGACCATGGACAGCCAGGAGATCGGGTTCCAGGCCGATCCCGAGAAGCTGGCGTTGTACCGGATCTCCCCCACCGCGGTTGCCATGCAGTTGCAGGGGGCGGTCCGCGGGATGCCGGGCTCGGTGTTCCGCATTCCCAATCAGGATGGCCTGAACATCTGGATGCAGCTCGGCGCGGACGAGCGGGGCTACGCTGGGCAACTCGAGACCTATCCCGTCCTGACCCCCGACGGCCCCGTGCCGTTGTCTCAGCTCGGCAACCTCGAACGCCAATCCGCTCCTTCCGCGATCACGCGGCAGGGACTCCAGCGTACGCTGGACATCGAGCTCTACCGGTCCCGCCGTCCGATCTCCCACATGCAGGAAGATGTGATGGCAGCCTTGAAGGGGATCCAGCTGCCTCCGGGCTACCGGATCAGCCACGAAGGGGAGATCAAGCAGATCCAGGAGTCCTTCGGTCGCCTGGGGCAGGCGCTGATCCTTGGCCTGGTGCTGCTCTACTTCTCGTTGGTGCCGGCGTTCCGATCCTGGATCCACCCCCTCACCATCATGTCCGCCATTCCCCTGGCGCTCGTCGGTGCCGCGTGGAGCATGCTGTTGACGGGGAAACACGGCTGCATGCCGTCGATGATGGGGATGATCCTGCTCGCGGGTATCGTGGTGAAGAACTCCATCCTGCTCATCGACTTCATCGCCACTGCGCGACGCCGAGGGGCGGGCATCGAAGAGGCTCTGGTGGAGTCGGTGCGCATCCGGACTCGACCCATCCTCATGACTGCTGTGGGCACGTCGGTGGGGATGATCCCCATCGCTGCGGAATGGGCCATCGGTCTGGAGCGGCTCAGCCCGCTGGCGGTCGTGGCCATCGGTGGTCTGATCGTCTCGACGTTCCTGACGATGGTGTATGTGCCCGTCCTCTATTCGCTCTTCGAGGAGGCGCGGCTCAGGCTGGCCCATCGCTGGCATGTCGCCACCGTCCACGTGGGCGTGGGGTAGTGGCCGGAGACGTCTCGCGCATTGCCCTCGCGCCGGCCGCGGCCGATCTTCCGCGTACCTCGCTGGCCGGCTCCCGGCCCTCCTGAATCGCTCAGGCGAGCGCCATGTCACGCCGTCACAACGTCTGCCTCGGCCGGAACCACGGCCTCTCCGACGAGGCCGACCAGATCGTCCACCGCCGGCGCTTCCTCGAGTGGTTCGACCGCGATCTGCCGCGTGAGCCGGCCGGTGACCGGATCACGAGGGGCGTGTCCTGGGGTGGCGATGGCCGCTGACGGTGGGCGCGGCGTGACGATGCGCAGGCAGCACGTCCTGCTGCTCGATACGATCATCCTGGGAATCGTCGGTGCCCTCGCGGCCCAGCTCTTCGTCGGGCTGTTGCACCTGGCCCAGGATCTGTTCCTCACGCACCTCGCCGCGTACTCACCCCCGGACTTGCCTCCGAGCGGCGTGCTGAGGCAGGCTATCGGGCCTCACTGGCTCTGGCTCGTGCCGGTGGCCACCACGCTGGGCGGTCTGATCTCGGGGATCCTCGTCTACAGCATCGCACCCGAAGCCGAAGGACACGGCACCGATACGGCGGTGCGGGCCTTCCACCGCGAGAACGGGTTCATCCGACCTCGCGTGACTCCGCTGAAGATCGTGGCCTCCGCGATCACCATCGGCTCGGGCGGCTCGGCCGGGCGGGAGGGGCCGACCGCGCTGTTCAGCGCCGGCGTGGGGTCGATCTATGCGTCGATGACCCACCGGACCGACGCGGAAAAGAGGCTCCTCCTCCTGGTCGGCATGGCGGCGGGCCTCTCGGCGATCTTCAGGTCCCCCATCGGCACGGCCATCTTCGCGGTGGAGGTGCTCTACGGCGAGATGGAGTTCGAGGCGGGGGCGCTCATCTACACGATGATTGGCTCGATCATCGCCTACGCCGTCAACGGACTCTTCGTCGGGTGGCAGCCGCTCTTCCAGGTTCCCTCGGGGCTGGAGGCAGGCAGCATCGTCGACTACGCCTGGTTCGTCGTGCTGGGGCTGGGCAGCGGCGTCGTCGGCGCAATACTCCCCAGCGTCTTCTACGGGGTGCGCGACGGGTTCAGGAAGATCCCGATCGCCCCGCACCTCAAGCCGGCGATCGGCGGCCTGGGCGTGGGCCTGTTGGCGCTCGGACTGCCGCAGGTGCTCGGCGGCGGCTACGGCTGGATCCAGGAGGCCATCGACGGCAGCCTGACCCTCGGCGTCCTCGGACTGCTCGTCTGCGCCAAGATGCTCGCGCTCGCGATGACCGTCTCGTCCGGCGGGTCGGGCGGAGTATTCGCTCCGAGCCTGTTCGTGGGCGCGATGGTTGGCGGCTTCCTGGCGCACCTCGTGCATCAACCGCCCGCGGCCTTCGCCGTCATCGGCATGGCCGCAGTGTTCGGGAGCGCGGCGCGGATCCCCATCGCCACGCTGCTCATGGTCACGGAGATGACCGGCGGCTACAGCCTCCTGGTGCCTGCGGCTCTGGCCGTCATGTTGGCGTTCCTGATCCAGAAGCAGCTCACCGCCAACGTGCGGTACGGGAGCCTCTACGAGGCGCAGGTCCCGAGGCCCGCCGACTCGCCCGCGCACCGGATGGAGCACGTCAGAACGGCGATCAAGATGCTCAGCGAGCGGCGGATGTTCGACGCCGACGCGGTCGGACACATGAATCTGTTCTCGCTCCTCGAGTCGGGAATTCCCGTGGATCTTCCCGACGGGAAGCAGCTGATGATCGAGAGGCTCGTGGCCGGCAGCCCCTGGGCCGGGAAGCCGGTGAGGGAGGCCAAGTTCGTGAGCGACGACGTGGATTGGGAGATCGTCGCCGTCCTGCGGGGCGAGCACCTGCTCCTTCCACACCCCAACACGATCCTGGAGCCGGGCGACCAGCTCCTCATCCTGGTTCCACCGGAGTACGGGAGAGAGCTGGAGAGAGGCTTCGCGTCGGCGCGCTGAGCGCCGAAGGTGGAGCGCTGGAGAGGACGGACCTCGTCGAGTCACCTCGCTCACGGTCTCTCTCCGAGCGCTTCGATGTCGGCGAGATCTCCCCGACGGAGCCGAAGTGGGAGAGGGAGACCGCCAACGGGAGCCGCTTCGCCCGCGTCGGACCCACCACGGGTCATCGGCCGCCGACCACCGCGGTGGGTGGGGGAGTCGACCCGAGCGGCCCGGATGCGCTCGTGGACTCCTGGGGCTTCCCCGCGAAGTGACCGGGGACGGCGCGCACCGCCCGCAGGTGAATCCCGGACGCGCGGCGGGAGTACCGCCACGGCGGCCCGCCGCCGCGGCGTTGCCTCGTCGGTCGATCCCGTCACGGGCGTGAACAGCCCAATTCGGCGATACGGCTACTGCCACAACGCATCTTGGGCGTTCAGCCCGCCAGGGTGTGGGGGGGGTGTGGGGTCCGCAGAGGCGGATGCATGTCCGGCAAGGGCCCATCGGCCCATGGCGTCGCTCGGTGAGCCATGGCACCGTCGGCCATGGCGACTTCGGTGACGCCGATCCCCTGGGCAATGGCGTTCCCTCGTGGGTGGAGAGGGGCTTCCGAGCCTACCTCCGCTGCGGCATCCTCGCCCACGGGTTCGCCCAGGCTCGCTGCGAGGACTGCGGCTACGAAAGCGTGATCCGTTCTCCTGCAAGAGTCGGGGCATCTACCCCTCCTGCAACACCCGTCGCATAGTGGAGCTCGCCGCCCATCTCACGGATCACGTGCTGCCCCACCTCCCCGCCAGGCAGTGGGTCCTCTCAGTCCCCAAGCGCCTCCGGCCCTTCCTTCACCACAACCCTGACATCGCAGGTGCGGTCCTCCGCATCTTCCTACGCGCGATCCGGACCACCCTCCGTCGCGCCAGTCCCGGCGCACCCGCCGACACCCAGCTCGGCGCCGTCAGCGGGCGTAACCGGGAGGGACGGCCGGGCGTGGAAGACCTCGCCTGGCCGTCCCCTCGTGCAGCACGACGAGAGGGGAGACGCGCGCGTCAGGCGGCTACCCGGCCCCGGTCGGCCTCCGTCGTGCTTCCTCGAGGACCGTGGACGCATCGACGAAGACCGCGTCGGGAAGATCCAGCGAATAGGCCTTGAGCGTGATCAGATCGGTATCCGGATCCCGGGTCAACGCGTAGACGACACCGTCCTCGATGGCGAAATCTCTCCAGGCATGCGGGAAGGCCACCTTCGCCAGATAGACTCCGTCCCGGGAAAGGACGTGGAGCGTGGCGCTCCCCGAGCCGAACTCGTCGGGGTTCTGCTCGAGGAAGGCGCCGAATCGGCCCCCGGGGTCGAGTCGGAGAGGCCCAAACCGGCACTTCACCCGCCATCGATCCTTCATGACCACCAGGCTCTGTTCGATGAACGGGGGAGGAAGGCCCCGGGCCGCCAGCGTACGCTCGAGCTCCGAGAGAGCCGACGCCCGTTCGGACTCCGAGACGGCCTCGATCGGAAGGTCGATCCAGATCTCGCGTTGCAGCTCGCCTGCCGCGTCGAAGACCTGGATCCGGGGCGTCGTATACCGCATGCGGGCGGCTCCCCCCGCCCACGGCGACACGTCGGAGCATCGGACGCCCTGCTCTTCCGGAAGGGGGTCGAGAGGGAGAGACGTGAAGGCGCTCGGATCCCTGCCTTCGCCGACCCTGACCCAATCTCCGAAGGACTCCGCCGCGGGGTCGGAGAGAAACTCCCCTTTCAGGAGCAGCTCGCCGTCGGCCAGCGGGAATCCATCCCACGGCTGCCCCTCGATGTGCAGGGAGGAGAGGTAGTTGCCCTCGAAGTCCAGGTACTGGATGCTGCTCCTCCCTCCATCGAGAACGACGAGCCTCTCCCCGTCGGGGAACGCGTCCACCAGGTGGAGGAACTCCCCTGGGCCACCACCAGGCCGTCCGAGGGAAGGCCGCACCTCCCCGGACGTGGAGACCACACGCACCTGGTTCGCGGGTGGGTCCACGACGGTGACGAGCTCCCGTTGCACGTGGACCCGTGAGGGATCCACCCAATCGGTCCCCTGGACGGTCCAGAGCTCGGAGACGGGGACCCGGGCCTCTTCCAGGAGGGGGTCCGCCGGGTTGGAGATGAGCTCGATGCCTTCCCGCGTCTCCACCGATCCGGTCCACCGGGGAGCCTCCGAGCACGCGAGGAGGGGAGACAGAAGCACCAAGGGCAGGGCGGAAGGCCGAGTCGACCAGGGTCGTGGCATGGATCGGATATCCCCTTTGGAATGTCAAAGGGATGATAACGGCCAGTCCCCGCTAGGTTCCCGCCACCGGAGTCCCGCCTACCATGCACTTTGGGCCGACAGGGCTTTTCAATCACCTATCCCTACCGAACAGGACCGCCAGGGTCCTTCCCAACAGCATGGTCGACCTTCCTGTCGGTCGCACGTCCGAGTGGTTGACGGTAGGACAAGTCGGCGTGGTTCGACAATTTCCGCGTCCAAGAGAATTCCACCAGGGAAACGCCCGGGACCGTGGCGTGTTGCCGGGGGGGACACTGCGAGGATGCATGGCCGGCGTGGCGCAGTGGAGCGGCCTCGCTGGGACGCCGGGGGGAAGCGGCGGTAGTGTCGGTGTGGGGTGGGCGTTGGGTAGGTGGCGAGTCTGGGTGGCTGCAGGGCTCCGTCCAGACGACCTGCCTGCTCCTCATCCGCCAAAGGCCCCCGTCAGGAGGTTCCGGCTTGATCCGTCCAACATGCGGTACCACATGCCTCCTCGTCATCCTCCGGGCTCTCCTCCCCCAGCCCGCGGTCTCTCAGACGCCCTCCGTGAGCGACATCGTGGCCCGCTGTGCCGGGGCCATGGCCCCGGGGGGAGACGTGGACGACCTCAGGTCTCTCCAATTCGAAACCCGAGGGTCCGGCGGGGGTCCGCCCACATCCTGGGAAATCGTCCGACCGAATCTGGTACGGAAGACTCGCGAGGGTGCCTTCGTGCTGGTCTTCGACGGCTCCAGGGCCGGGTTCCTCCAGGGGCCGAGACAGGAGGACGGCACCCTCCAGGGCCCCCACCTGGTCCCCGAGGCCGAGTGGTTTGACTTCGAGCTGGACATCGCTCTCTACGTCCCGGCTTTCTTTGACTTCCCGGCCGAGTACGCCGGTCTCACGGAGGTGGGCGGGAAGACGGCCCATCTCCTAAGGGTCGTGCTTCCCCTGGGAGGCGTCGTGGTCTACGCAGTGGATGCCGGGAGCTACCTGCCGATCCAGGTGGAGCAACGGGCCTGGGGGTACGCGAGGAGGTTGGAGGACTTCCGGGAGGAGCTCGGCTTCGTCCTTCCTCATCGCTACTGGAGTCCTTCAGACTCCACGCAGGTGACGACCCTGGATCACCTCGTGGTGAACCCGGAGCTGGCCGAAGACCGGTTCCGGCTGCCGCCAGGCATTCGGTAATCGCTCCCCGGCCCGGGCTCCTCCAGTTGGCCGCCTTCTATGCTCGAGTGACCGTGGACATCCTGGAGAGTGCCGTCGTGGAGCGTATCCGCTCCCGCCGCCGGGCGTCCGCATGGGGGCATCAAGGTCGTCTCGGTGGCGCCTGCGGATCCCATCGTCCTGGCAACGTGGCCCTCCTCCTGGGAACAGTGGCCCTGATCGCGATGTTGGTACTCGCCCGGGGAGCGGCAGCGACGAATCCGGTTCGTGTGCGGGGACAGGAATAGGCGAGCCGAGATCCCGTGGGGGGGCATCGCCTTCGACTTGTTGCCCCATGCCAGACTGGCTGCCCGGCGCGGCGACGCCCTGCCGTCGCCGCCCCTGAAACCTCCCTCCGTCCCCGCCGTACGTGTCAGGAGGAATCCGTCATAGATCGTCTCTCGATATAGGTGGGGGGAAGCCTCGTGGCCAACAAGAAGGGCTTGAGCCTCGGCACCGTGATGGTCCTCCACGCGCTGGCCCGGGGCCGCGCCTACGGCTTCGACGTCATGGAGGAGACGGGGCTGAGCAGCGGGACCATCTACCCCGCCCTGGACCGCCTCGAGACCCTGGGGCTCGCCCGCTCCGAGTGGGAGGACCCGCGGTCGGCCCAGGCGGAGAAGCGCCCACCCCGCCGGTACTACCGCATCACCCCGGAGGGCGCCGAGGCACTCCAGGAGGCACTGGAGCGTCATCGCTCGCTGGCACCCGTGGACCTCACCGACCACCTCCGTCCCCGGGTGACGTGACCGCCGTGTGGCGCCCCATCGCCTTCCGGACCTGTCGGCTCCCATGAACCGGACGCCAGACTCCCCGACGCCCGGACCCTTCCGGCTCCGCCTCGCCCTGCGGCTGCTGCGCCTGGCGTGCGCCTTGGCTCCGGCGGAGCGGCGCGCGGAGCTCAGGCAGCAGTGGGAGGCGGAGCTCTGGCACCGCTGGCGTCGGATGGAGGAGGCGCTACGCCCGGCGCGCACCGGCGGACGCGCCGCATCCCGGAAGACCTCGACCTCACCTCCCGGACGGGGGTTCGTCCTCTGGTCCCTCGGAGCGTTTCAGCACGCCTGGTACCTCTTGCGCACGGAATACACCATGGACCTCGTCTGGCAGGACGTGAAATACGGCTTCCGCTCCCTCAAGCGGGGTCGGGGGCTCATCGCCACCGCCGTGCTCTCCCTGGCCGTCGGTATCGGCGCCAACACGTCCATCTTCAGCGCCGTGGACGTGTTCATGCTGCGCCCCCTCCCCTATCCCCACGCCGAGCGCCTGAACCTCCTGTGGACGACGAACCAGGACCGGGGATGGCAGCGGGCCTCCTTCTCCGCGCCCGACTACCGGGACGTGCGGGAGCAGGCCACGACCACGGATCTGGCGGCGTTCCAATACGGATCGTTCAGCCTGGCCGGAGAGAACGAGGCTGAGCGGCTGAGCGGCATGTACGTCACGCCTGGCTTCTTCCAGGTGCTGGGCGTGCAGCCCCCGGTGGGTCGGGCCTTCACCGAGGACGAGGGGACGGCCGGGAACGAGCGCGTGGCCATCATCAGCGACGGCCTCTGGCAGCGGCGCTTCGGTGGCGCCCCGTCGGTCGTCGGCTCCACCATCCTGCTGGACGGCGAGGCCCACACGGTGGTGGGCGTGATGCCGCCGCACTTCTGGTTCATCGTGCCCGGAGAGGACGTGTGGACGCCCCTTGCCTTCACCGGCCAGGAGCGCCGGGACGGCCACAACATGTCGGTGCTGGCCCGCATCCGTGACGGCTCCACGGGACGGCAAGCCCTCGCCGAGGCGAGTCGGATCATGCGCCGCATCGCGGAGCAGCATCCAGAGACCAGCGCGGGCAACGGCGCCTCGATGCAGGTCCTCCGCGACCGCGTCTTCGACGACGGCTTCAAGTCCGGGACGCTCATCGCCACCGTGGCCGTCGCCTTCGTCCTCCTCATCGCCTGCGCCAACGTGGCCAACCTCCTCCTGGCCCACTCCGCGGGGCGGGACCGGGAAGTCGCGCTCCGCGGCGCCTTGGGCGCCGGGCGCAGCCGGATCGTGCGCCAGTTCCTGACGGAGTCGACCCTCGTCGCCATGGCGGGCGGGCTCCTGGGACTGGGCCTGGCGGTCTTCGGGATCCGGGCCCTGGTCGCCGTCATGCCCGCCCAGTTCCCCCGGGTGTACGAGATCGGGCTGAGCCCCCGGGTCCTCGGCTACACCGCGGCCCTCACCATGCTCACGGGGATCCTCTTCGGGCTGGCCCCCGCCCTCAGCTCCAGCGGGACCAACCTGACGGACTCCCTCAAGGACGGGACGCGGGGGGGCTCCGGCTCCCGGGGCGGCCGCCTGCGGAGCTCACTGGTGGTGACGGAGGTGGCGCTCTCCCTGGTCCTCCTGGTGTCCTCGGCGCTCCTGGTGCAGGGCTTCGCCCGCATCCGCCTGGCGGACCTGGGCTTCGACCGCTCTGACGTCCTCACCGCGCAGACGATGCTCCCCCAGGCGCAGTATCCGGACTCGGAGTCGGTGAACGACTTCGACGCCCGTCTCCGCGCGCGGCTGGCGGCGATCCCCGGGGTGGAGACCGTCGGAGCGACCACCGCGCTCCCCCTCCAAGGCTGGTCGGGCATCTGGTACGTCCTCGGGGGCCAGGACTACGACGACGAGTCGATCCGCCGGGTGCTGGGATTCAAGTACGTCGTGCCGGGCTACTTCCAATCCCTGGACGTGCCCCTGATCCGGGGCCGGTACATTCAGGACTCCGACCGATCGGGGTCCCTCCCGGTGGTGGTGATCAACGAGGCGCTGGCACGCCTCCACTGGCCCGACGGCGATCCCGTCGGCCAGCAGATCGTCACCGCCTCGGGCCCCAGGGAGATCGTCGGCGTGGTGGGCGACACCCGCGACGCCGGCGCCGACTCCCCCTCGCCGGCCATGGCCTTCTTCCCGGCGTACCAGAGCGCCCAGCGCTTCCTGGACTGGTCCGTGGAAGCCTCGGTGCCGCTGGCGACTCTGGCGGAGCCCGTGCGGGCGGCGGTCCGGGCCGTCGACCCCACCATCCCCGTCTACGACGTCATGACCCTGGACGCCCTCATCGACCAGTCCCTCGGCGGCGACCTCATCATGGCCAAGATCATGGCGGCCCTGTCCGTCATCGCCCTGGTGCTGGCCCTGGGAGGCGTCTACGGCGTCATGGCCTACACCGTGAGTCAGCGCACGCGCGAGATGGGGATCCGCCTCTCCCTGGGCGCCCAACGGGGAACGGTCATCGCTATGGTGGTCCGCCAGGGAGCGAAGCTGGCCCTCCTGGGCGTCGTCATCGGCATCGGGGTGGCCCTCGGGGTGACCCGGGGCCTGGCGCGCTTCCTCTTCGGGGTGAGCCCCTTCGACCTCCCGACCTTCGCGTCGGTGGCGGGGCTCCTCCTCCTGGCGGGAGTGGCCGCTACGCTGCTTCCCGCGCGGAGGGCCACGAAGATCGATCCCGTGGTGTCCCTGCGGGCGGAGTGAGACCCCGCGCCCGGGTCGTAGTCCGCCGATCGGCTCAAGCCCCCCCGTCCACCGCAGCGGAGCGGGGAAGCGCCGCGCGGCCTACGTCGTGGGGACCCCGCGTGATGGGAAACGGCCGGTAGGGGTCCGCCACCTCCAGCGTTGTTCGGACGACACGCTTGTCGCTCGAGAAGGAGTGTGCACGTGAACGTCCGATCCGCTGGCCTCGTGGCCGTTGCTCTCTTCCTGATGGGAGCGCCGGCCGCGCCTCAGGCCGTCATCCCCTTCGACTCTCCGCGGTGGGACCACCTCGACTCGCGGACGGCCGAGCACCTGGGACGCTCGTCCATGCAGGGCATGGCGATGCTGCGCGGTGCGGCGTTCCGCGACGGGGTCATCGAATTCGACGTCGCGGTGGACGGGCGCCGTTCCTACCCCGGCGTGTTGTTCCGCATGCAGGGGATGGATACCTGGGAGCACGTCTATGTCCGGCCGCATCGGGCCGGCCTCTATCCCGACGCGGTGCAGTACACGCCGGAGATGAACGGCATCTCCAGTTGGCAGCTCTACAACGGCGACGGGTATACCGCCGGCACGACGCTGGCGACGGGTGTCTGGGTGCCGGTGAGGATCGAGGTGAAGGGAAGCCAGGCCCGCGTGTTCATCGGCTCCTCGGGGGCTCCAACGCTCGAGATCCACCATCTGGAGCTCGAAGCGGGCGCCGGTGCCATCGCCCTGACGGGCCCCAGGGACGGATCAGCGTGGTTCTCCAACTTCCGCTTCCACGAGGACTCCACCCTCACGTTCGAGGCTCCGCCCCCGGTGAAGCCTGCCGCCGGCGCTATCCGGGACTGGTGGATCTCGAAGGTCTACCCGTCCGAGCGGGTCGTGAAGGACCGGTACCCCCACTTCTACTCGATCTTCGGCGCGGGGTGGAGACCCCTCACGGCCGCGCCCTCGGGGCTGCTGGACATCTCCCGGGTCACGGGGAGGGCGAACCCCGAGGACCCCGCCGGAGACCTGGTCCTCGCCCGGACGTTCATCGAGGCCGACGAGGCGCGCGACGTGACCCTCACCTTCGGGTACAGCGACGACGTCGAGCTCTACGTCAACGGCCGCCACCTGTTCTCCGGTCGCAGCGGCTACCAGTACAGAGACCCTTCGTTCCTGGGCATCCTCGGGCCCTTCGACGACGTCCACGTCCGCCTCGAGAAGGGCCTCAACGAGATCTTCCTCATGGTCACCGAGCGGTTCGGGGGGTGGGGCTTCAACGTGCGCGCCGACACGGTCCTCACGCCCAAGCGCGTCGCTCACGAGCGGGCGACGCTGCTCTGGCAGACGCGCGCGGAGCTCCTCACGCCGGAGTCGGCGGTGTACGATCCCCGCCGGGACGTGGTCTACGTGTCCAGCTTCGACAACCAGTACGAGCAGAAGGACGGCCCCACGGGGTACGTCACGAAGCTCTCCCTGGACGGTGAGATCCTGAACAAGGAATGGGTGTCCGGCCTCAACGCCCCCACGGGCATGGCCATCTGGCACGACACCCTCTTCGTGGCCGAGCGGAAGGACATGGCCGCCATCGACCTCGCCACGGGAACCGTGGCGGGCCGGTGGCCGATCCCCGACGTCGAGTTCCCCAACGACCTGGTCATCGACTCCACCGGGGCGGTCTACATCTCCGACACGCGTACGTCGAACTGGCCCGACAGCCGTATCTACCGATTCAGGAACGGCACCTTCGACGTGTTCGCCAACGAGGGGATCAGCCGGGCCAACGGCCTCTGGATCCGCGACGGCTACCTCCTCGTGGGCAGCTCGGGAGACGGCCATCTCAAGCGGGTCCGTCTTACGGACGGCCGCGTCGAGCCCGTCATCGCCCTCGGCGCGGGCATCATCGACGGAATCCGGGTGGACGAGTCGGGGGACTACCTGGTGTCGCACTGGGAGGGGCAGGTCTACGTGATCTCTCCTTCCGGGAAGATCGTGGAGGTTCTGGACGACCTGCCGGCCGGCCTGAACACCGCGGACTTCGAGTACCTGCCCGAGCGGCACCTGCTCATCGTGCCGACGTTCATGGGGAACAGCGTGGTCGCGTACCGGCTGGCGACGGGCTGACGCT
>CAZPZU010000059.1:25050-31212 GCA_964591135.1 uncultured Gemmatimonadaceae bacterium
TATCGGAGCCTAGCCAGATAGGTGGCCGACCAGGGTTCGAAGACCACATCGAAGTACAGGTTCCGGCCGGACAGATCCTTCACGAACTCTCTTGCACTGCTCCAGGATCGCAGGCATTGCACAGCCGTCAGGGACGGCCCACGTGGGGTCTCGTATGCGGGAAGATCCCTCTCGCATATCGGTTCCACGCTCGCCACGGCCACGTACTCCTCCTCCGCCCGATCGATGAGCGCCAGCGCAACGTCTTCCCTGAACACCGTCGCTCGGCCGACCGTGACACCTCGGTCCTGAAACTCGGCTCGCAGCCCGCGGCCCGTCGTGATTCCTATCACGGCCAGGTCCAATCAAGGCGCTCATGGCTTTCGCATTACGGGTCGCGGGTCAGGCGGAGCGTCAGTCGTCGATTGGCTCGACGCCGAGGCGCTCAAGGCGCTCGAGGCCGTCCTTCATGGCCTTGAGAGCTTCAGGCGAATGCCCTTTCCAATCCACGATCTCGCCCGTCACCCGTTGAGGGTCACGAGCGCGGAACGACTTCGTCGGATTACCCCGGAACTTCTTGTCCGTCAGATTGGGGTCGTCTTCGATCGGGCCGGTTGGCTCCACGACGTAGATTCGGCCGGGGCCTTCACCGACGGCGAGCTCCGCTCCCCACATGGCTGCGTCCAAGGTACGGGTCAGGTAGACATACCTTACCGTTCTCGTCCTGTTGCCGAAGTTGGGGGTGTGGCCTGGCTCGATCAGGTCCCCTGGCTCGAGGTCAGCCCGAGTGCCGTGGTACAGGGGCCACTCCGTTACCTCGTCCGTGACTCGCAACGGCTCGTCGGAACGCCATGACATGGACGGATGGCCCGGAGCTTTCTGGTCTGTCGAGTAACGGGCATCTTCAATCTCGCCGATCGGCTCTACGACGTAGACCCTGCCGGGACCCTCGCCGATCCCGATCTCCGCGTCCCAAATGGCTGCATCCAGATCGGAGGTGAGATAGACGTACTTGGCAGCCTCGTCCCCCTCACTCATGTCCCGAGGATTGCCGGGCTCGATCAAGTCCCCTGGCTGGAGCTCGGCCCGTGTGCCATGGAAGAAGCGCTTCTTCCGCACGTCGTCGGTGGGGCCATCAGTGCTTTTGTGCATATCAGTATTCTGCCAGTTCCTCGACAGCCCGCTCGAACGTGGCAAAGGCGCTCACCTAGCCGGAACCTCGCCCAGCAACGTCCTCGTCGCCGGACCCAGCGGATCGCTTCCAGGCCTTGCGGCCCTCCAGGATTCCTCTTGCCCAACGGCTGTCGGGATTCCAGCGGACAACCAGGACGTAGTACGCGACTAAGGCCCAGAGGAACGACCAGGGCAACACCACGCCCTCGAGGATGTGCTCTTCGACCACTGTCCCATTCACCGATCGAGCCGTGCGTTCGTAGCGGTAAAAGGGGAGCGGTATATTGACACTGTAGTACGTCGCATTCGGAGGGGCATCCGTCGACGCCGGTACGGGTTCTCCTCGGTCCTCGGTATTTCGGATGACTGGGTCGTTGCTGGACCCCACCACCAGGGCGCCGAACAGGAAGGCGAACCACAGCCCCTTGAGCCTTCGTTGAGAAAGCGTCAGCGCTCCATAGGAGAAGGCGGGTACGCTGGGTCTCCGCCATAGGTTCACCAACGCTGCCACGAGTGTGAGCAGGGCAGCCGCTGACAGGACCTTTCCAACTAGAAACGCGGTCTGCATCGAATCCGGAACCCTCGTACGAGACCTGGGCACGACTCTCGTACGGCTTCACCGAAACGGTTCTTCAATCCATCGGGAGAGCGCCCCAGGACCTTCAACCACAGTGGCATTCGGTCAGCCTAGCTCAGTCGCCGTCTGCGCTCCCCGTCCTCGAAGCCACTCCCCCAGAAACGTCCACATGCCCACTGCACCAAGGATGAGAAACAACGTCATCACCCATCCGCCGGCCAGCCGGCCTATGAAATCGTCGTCCTCACCCCTTGAAAGAAAGAAGTCCGCAAACGCCAGGAACGCTAGCGAGCCGACCATGCAGCCCAGAGCCGTGGCCACCGCCCATACCACTGCGGCCACCACGCGCGCTGCCGGCTCGCCGATGACCACTCCCAAGACGCCCCCGACCGCGACCAGTGAGCCGAGTTGGACGCGGAGCGCAACGGACCTCTTTCTAACCTCTATCTCCGCAGATCGCCGTCCGAGCAAATTACGGCCAATGTTCAGGGCTTCCCTATCCGACCGTGTCGAGACTCCGCCTCGTCTCGGCACGGGCCGGTTGCTCCGGAGCGGCCGAAGGCTGCGCAAGCCGTTCGAAGCTGACGACACCTTCTACTCACGAGCCTTCAGGTGCCTTCCATTCTCCCCGAACACCTGTGCGTCACGGTGATAGAGGAGATTCTCCCAGCGCTGCCCATTCCACCTCAGCGTGTTGGTGAAGCGTACCCGTACCCTCTCTGGCGGCTGTCCCTTCACCTTGAACTCCTCGGTATGCACTCCCCATGCCAGTCCAATGTCTCCGACAACGGACGTGTGGAGCTCGTCCAGCCTGACGCGCCAGTATTCCATGTTCGGAATCGAGTCTGGGGCGCCTCGCCGGACCTGGAACGTCCGAAATCCGTAGCCTACCCCGCCGGAACCAAGCTGACTCCACACCTGACGGACCTCATCCCGCATCGGCTCGCCGCTCTCCCAGGTGAACTCGTAGCCGCTGCGGATCCACTGTTCCAGGGATGCGGCGGTTGGGGTCTGAGCGGACAAGGCACCCGGGGCGATGAGTCCGAGCGTGGGGAACGCAAAGGCGCTGAACCGGGCCAAATGCTCGGGCATGAGCAGGTCTCTCCATTGGAGGATGTGCAACGGGTGTCTGCACGCCCGAGTCGCACGTGAGCAGAGCGTGTCCAGGCGCCGTGTTCAGCATTACGGCTGACGTTCCAGCTACACGGCGTGCGCCCACGTCACCGCTTCACGTCGGTGAGGCCAATAGCCTCCACAGCCAGCAGACCGCATCGGGGACTGATCATCCCCGCGTGCCAGCTCGAATGTCTTGCAGCACCTGCCTGAGCAGACCGTTGAACGTCTGCGGATCTTCGACCGAATCTCGTGGGCCGCTACACGAGCACATGGCAAGAGCCGTAGCTGCAAGTAGGGGCGAGCTGGTTGTTGACCGCGTTTCTGATATCGCCGCTGGTCAAGGTGATAGAGACAGAGTGCAACAAGCGGGCGTGAGGTCCTGGGAGAACGGGGCCCCGATGTCTCGGTTGGCTCGATGAAGACAACCCCCGCATTGTTCACATCAGAATAAACGGGAGGGCCAACCACCCGGTCTCGATGCTCTAAACCATCAGCTGAGAATCTTCTGCAATCACTCAACTGTAATGTTCACTCTGGAGGCAACTCCATTGCATCCTGCCCGTGGTGCCTTTCCTGGCACGGGACAGAGGTCACATGCCTGCGAGGCTCGAACCAGGATCGACTAATCCCCTTCGAGGAACGGTCTGAGGATGGCCCAGCGGGGATCCTCGCGGACAGGACCGTACCAGGGCGAAAAACAGCCCGCGAGGAAACCCGGAGTCCTCACCGCGACGATGTCGGGCAGCGCCTCCAAGGCCTCCTCGACCTCACCGGCCCAGGCATGGAAGAGCGGAAGCGCCGCCGTTTCCTCGATCCGGACCGCCAACGCCTCGGCTATGCGTTCCATGAGACGGTCTGCCTCCTTCCGGCGACCCGCCCTCGCCAGCGCCCCGGCCAGGAAGGTACCGAATGCGGGAGCCTGCCCGCGATCGTAGACGTAGCGCAGGAGCTCGATGGCCTCGTCGTGTCGTCCCTCCCAGCACTCTATCATGCCCAGGGTATACCGTGCGATGAGGTCGGTAGGCTCGCGTTCGAGCACACTCTCCAGGCACTGGCGAGCTTCCTCCATCTTCAGCGCCCAAACACAGGCAAGTCCGTACATGGACTTTATGTACGCAGAATCCGGTGCTTCTTCGAACGCGCCTTTCGCCTCGAGATGTCCTTCGACCGTCCGGCCCTGGGCCGCCAGCGCGTGGCCCAGCCACGCGCGGGAGCGTGGATGTCTGCCCCCGAGCCGGATCGCCTCCCTGAAGTGCTCGATCGCTCGAGGGACATCCCATCCGAAGACATACTCGTACAAGCCTGCCGCGAACTGGACGTCCGGAAGGTGTGCCCCGTTGGCGAGGGCTCGACCCACCGCCTCCACGGCGCCCCCGCGCAGCTCGTTGGGATCTCCGAATGCATAGATCCCCATGACCGAGTAGGTGTCGGAGACGCCCGCCCACGGCTCGGCGAAATCGGGATCCAGCTCAATGGCCCGCTTGAAGTGCTGCAGGGCCGCATCCAGACCGAGCCTGTATCGCAGCCGCCACGTGTAACGTCCCTTCAGGTATTCGTCGTACGCCTCGGCGTTGTCAGTGGTCGATTGGAGCAGACGTTCGTTCTGCCCGAGCACCGTCACCCGCATCGTATGCACGACGGCGCGGGCGATCTCGTCCTGGATCTCGAAGATGTCGTCCAGCTTGCGGTCGTAGCGCTCGGACCAGAGGTGGTAGCCGTCGGCGACGGAGATGAGCTGGGCCGTGATGCGGAGCCGCTCTCCGGCCTTTCGAATGCTCCCCTCGAGAACCGTAGCCACGCCCAGCTTCCTGCCGATCTCCCGCACGTCGCCCCCCACACTCTTGAACCCGAAGCTCGACGTGCGGGCGGCGACCCGGAGGGCCGGAAGCTTCGTGAGCGCGTCGATGATCTCTTCGGCGATCCCGTCTCCGAAGTATTCCTGGTCACCCTCCCGGCTCATGTCCGTGAAGGCGAGCACCGCGATCGAGCGCTCCGGGATCTCGGCATCCGGCTCCGGAGGGGTGGTGGGAGGGAGTCGGTCTGTCAGAGAAGATGGGGCATGCCGGCTCCCGCCCTCTCGGTCGATCGATCCAGGCGCCCCAGCCGTGGCAACGGTTCCCCGCCGAGCCGCGGGAGACGACCCCGAATCTCTGACCATGCCTTCGGGTGTCAGCTCCAGCGTCCAGGCGAGCGTCAACGCGACGGGGAACCCGAGAATAAGCAACGCCACGACCAGCGTGACGGACCACCCGGGAAGCTGGAGGGCGGGGAGGAAGATGTCCGCCGCCTCGCCGACCACGAACGCGACAGCCGCGTATCCGAGGGCGACCCGGATCACGTGGCGACGGCGCAGCTCAGCCAGGAACGACGAGAAGCTCATGGATGCAAGGATGCGGGGGAACCCAGTATCACGCCACCCTGCCAACCACCTCCTTCGCCCCTACCGCTGTTCCTTCTGGCCAAGCTGACGCTGCAAGCTGACTATGTCCGGATAGACCCACTGCTCCAGGATCTTGCCGTCACTCAGTCGAAAGATGGCGACCTCGGAGATCTCTAGCAGTCCGTGGCAGAAACTTCGTGATGCGCGCATCCGGATCCTGCGGATGTTTCCAGTCGTCATTCGAGCCCTTCTTCTTCCGCTTCCGGTCCAGCCGCGCGAGCTGCTCCTTCGTCGGTTCTTCGACCCCCGCTGCCTTCGCCAGCCCTCGCAGGTACGCCTCGTAGCCCTGGCCGCTGTCCCTGCGCACGATCGAGCGCATCGCCGCGTTCGCCTCCAGCGTCGTCGCATCGACCGACACTGTCGCGCCACGCACCAGGCCCTGCTCGGCCAGTCGCTTCAGTACCCACTTGAAGACCGCCTGATGCGTCGATAACCAGTACAGCCGGCGCGTCCTCGAGATCGTCGAATGATCCGGCGTCGGCTCGTCCAGCCCATAGCCCAGGAACTTGCGCAGCGACAGCGAGTCCGCGATCCGCCACGCGATGGCCCGGTCTCCGTCCAGCCCCTCGAAATACCCCACGAGCAACGCCCGGAAGTACACCCCAGGTGAGATGCTCGGCCGCCCTCGTGGCCCCTTGTAGTACCGCCGGCACAAGTGCTCCACGTGATCGTCGAACCGATGCTCCGCGAGCACCTTGTTCAGTCGGTCGTAGAACGCGTGTCCGGGTGTCTCCACGAGACTACCCGTCGCGACCCACAGATCCTCCTGACGCTCCCGTTTCCTCCGCTTGCCCATGCCCATGCCGCAATCTACCGTGGCTTATCCGCATACAACAGTACTGCCGCCAGTCCCTCGATTTCTACCACGGGCTGCTAG
>CAZPZU010000060.1:0-30891 GCA_964591135.1 uncultured Gemmatimonadaceae bacterium
TGTTCCTGCTTGGGATCAGCCATTCTCGCCTCCCTCGGCGTCGATCTCCGCCTTCAGCTTGCCCTTCCCCTCCTCGTCGCCGAGCGCCTTCTGGATGGCCTGGTCGAGCTTGTAGTTGCTCGCCAGCTTGCCCCGCAGGTCGGCGAGCTGCGCCCGCTTGTCCAGCAGGGCCTTCAGCGGCTCGACCCGCTCGGCCACGCGGGCCGGCGAAAAGTCGTCGAAGCTCTCGAAGTTCAGATCGACACCGAGCTTTCCACCTTCCTCGGAGAGCTTGTTGTCGACCGAATAGGTGAGCTTCGGCTTGGTGGACTTGAGGACCTTGTCGAAGTTCTCCGGCCCGATCTCGATGAACTTGCGGTCCTTCAGGTCCGGAAGATCTCCTGAACCGTCCCCGGCGAGATCGGCCATCACGCCCATGATGAAGGGAAGCTCCCTCTTGACGATCGCGTCACCGACCTCGACGTCGTAGGAGATGTTGACCCGGGTGGGTCGTTGACGATTACGCCGCTTTTGAAAGCTCTCCGCCATGATCAGGCTCCTGCGCGTGTTGGGCCCGCGCGAGTGGGGGGGAGGGTAGCCCCGGATCCTCCTGCGCGACGGACGCTGAGCTCGGAAGGATTCACAACTACATCTTCGCGTAGGGTCCTGTCAAGCGAGAGCGGACGCACACCGACGCTCCACACTGGACCGCCACAGGCGGCGGGACACCTGCGTCATGGGCCCCTCCACCAGGCTTCCAGGGGCCCGCGCGGCTCGGCCACCGAGCCGATCCACGGGATGCGCACGCGCGCTTCCCCCCGGAACGACAGGAGGGGCATGACCCCGCGCCCGATGACGCGCTCGACGGCGCTCGCGGTCCACACGGCGGCGGTGGGATGGGCGGCCACGTCCCCTTCTGCGAGCGCGTGGATCGGGCGGCCTCCGAACTCCGCCGGCCCTCCGGCGCGCAGGCCCCAGGCATGCTCCGCGAACGACCCCGCGAGCGCGGCGGCGCACATGAAGGCGGGGTTCCCCCACACGTACGGGTCCGTGGCCGGCGCCGAGCCGGACTCGCGCAGGGGCGCCGCCTCGTCGAGCGCCTCCAACTCGCACGGGTCGGTGGCGGGGCCGTAGGGCATCCTCGCCAGGAACGGCGGTGCCGCCAGCCCGACCGAGCTGGCCGCAGGCGTGCCGCGAAACGCATCCCAGACCGCCGTCACGTCGTCGAGCTCGGCATCGGGCTCTGCCAGGTCGTGGAACGTGGCCGCGCCCAACAGACCCGGACCTGCCGCCGACAGCCATGGAGCACCCAGCACGTGCGCGAGCATCGCGATCCGGTTCAGGAGCGCCACGTCACGCACGCCGTGCCCGAACTCGTACGCTCCGACCAGGAGCGCGGGCGCGGCCGCGGCGCACGGGCCGGGAAGCGGCTCGAGCAGGACGCGGAGGAGGGCGCTCTGCTCCAGGTCGTCCCTTCCGAAGTCGGCTTCGAGCTCGGAGCGCGTGACGTCGAGCACGTGAACGCGGACGCCCACGCTCGGGTCGGCGGTCGACAGGAGGAGCAGCAGCGACCGGAGCAGCCCCTCGAATTCCCGCACGGACGGGGCGCGGAGCACCCGGACCACCTGCTCTGCCGCCTCCCGCTCGAGTCGATCCCGAAGGGCCTCCTGTCCCGCCGTCTCCTCGCGCACCAGGTGGGGCGTGACCACCGAGCGGATCCATGGCTCGAGCTCGGGCAATGTGCCCGCGAGGGGTCGCTCGGTCTCGCGTGTCGAAGCCACGATGTCATCGAGCAGGCCCTTTCCCGGAACCGCCCGGGAAGTGCTCTCTTCGGCCTCCGCGGGCGCCGGGCTCGCCTCCGCTCCGGCCGGCCCCGGACCCAAGGGCCCCGGAGGCAGCCTATGACCCGACACCGCCGGCTCGATCGCTTCGATCAGCCCCCGAAGGTGAGGGAGCCGCTTTGCCAGCCGGTCCGGGTGGAGGTCCTCCAGCTCACGCACGTCGATGCGGACGCGCCCGGGTCCCTCGAGCTCGAAGTCGAGCGTGGGCCGCAGGCGCTCCAGCAGCTCCTCGACGGAGCGAACCAGGACGGGACGCCGCTCGGCGAGCGGACGGGCTTCGGTGCCCGGGGCGTGCCCCCGGCCGGAGAAGTCCCCGAGAACGAGCACGCAAAAGGGAGGCGCCCCCGAGAGAGAGGGGCTTTCGGTCTCGCCGTGTGGATCCACGGACAGGGAGACGCGCGCTCGATCCGGGTTCTGGTTCATCGTTCCCCTCGGTGGTGTCTGGCCGCGACCGACGACGGATGATATACGTCAGGGCGCCGTGCGAGGCCAAGGGGACGCTTCGGTCTCCATGCGGGTGCACCAGCCATGGTGGGGAAGCATGAAACAGATGCAGAGCGTCCTGTGGACGAAGGGGGTCCTGCTGAATCCGCAGCACCTCCAGACGCAGGACCGCTACCTGGAGGACAAGCTGGCGTTCCACGTCTCGAGCCTCGCGTTCTGCCCGTGGGGCTTGGTGGAGCTCGAGATAGACGCGGACGCGATCGAGGCAGGAGAGGTCAGGCTCGCGCACGCCGCCGGCCTCTTTCCGGACGGCCTGATGTTCGACATCCCGCGCGCCGACGAGGCGCCCGCTCCCCGTCCGATCGAAGGCCACTGGCAGCCCGACCAGAAGGCCATGACGATCCACCTGGCGATCCCCGAGTTCCGGAGCGGAGGACGGAACGTGTCGGCGAGCCGGGACGACGCCGGCACGCGCTTCTCGCCCGAGGTCCTGGCCGTGCGGGACGAGAACACGGGGAAGGGGGAGAAGGAGATCCTGGTCGCCCGCAAGAACTTCCGCCTTCTGTTCGAGGACGAGGCCGCCGAAGGCTCCACCACGATGCCGATCGCGCGCATCACGCGAACGGCCGCCGGTGAGGCCCGTCTCGATCCGACGTTCGTCCCCGAGATCCTCGACATCTCGGCCAGCGATCACGTGATGGCCATCGCGCGCCGGCTGGTGGAGATCCTCTCGGCGAGGAGCCAGGAGCTGGGCGGGATGCGTCGGCAGAAGAGCAAGAGCCTGGCGGAGTTTGGACGCCTGGACGTCGCGCATTTCTGGCTGCTCTACACGGTCAACTCCTACCTGCCCCTCTTCCGGCACCTGCAGGCGGAGCGGTCGCTGCCAACGGGAGCTTCGGGGCAGGTGCGTACGACGCGGGCCCATCCCGCGGAACTCTACCGCATCATGTCCGAGCTCGCCGCGGCGCTCATGACGTTCTCACCCTCCCGTCACCCGAGGGACCTCCCGCCTTACGACCACGCCGACCTCTCGGGGTGTCTCACCGAGCTGGACGCCGTTCTGCGGGAGCTGCTGGACACCGCCATCCCGACGAACTGCGTCACGCTCCGCCTGGAAGAGAAGGAGCGCTCCATCCACTCGACCTCCATCGACGACGACCGGCAGCTTGCGGCGGTACAGGCCTACCTGGCCGTCACGAGCGAGATGGACCAGAGCAGGCTCATCCAGAAGGCACCCGACTGGATCAAGGTGGCCTCGCGTGACCAGATCCGGGACCTGCTCAATCGGGCGGTGCCGGGCGTCGCGCTGCGCCACCAGCCCACGCCCCCGAGCGCCGTTCCGCTCAAGATGGGCTGCCAGTATTTCCACCTGGAGACGACCGGCCCGCTCTGGTCGAACGTCTTGCAGTCCCGCAGCCTGGCCGCCTGGGTTCCGTCGGAGATTCCCGACCCCGAGATCGAGCTGGTCCTCCTGCTGCCTCCCGAGAAGGAGTAGGGCGGCCGTCAGCCCGAGCGGAGCGCGAAGAAGACGATCAGGGCCGCGACCACCGCCACCGTCGCCACCAGCGCGATGATGACCGGCGTCCGCGACGCGGCCTTGGGCGGCGGCGGCGCCGGCGCCGGCGCGGGCGCGGGAGGCGGCGCACCGTAGGCCGAGGGGTCGGAGCCCGATCGGCCCATCGATGGCGGGACGGCCCCGCGAATCACGCGAGTGTAGTCGCTCGGCCCGGACGGGACCGGGGGCACGCTCAGCCGCCCTGCGGGCGGTGGCGGGGGCATCGCGCCTCCCGGTGGATGCGGTGCCGCGGTGTCCTCCGGCCGTCCCTTGCTCTGAAGTCGGTCGAGGTAGCTCCCCGAGCCGTACGCCCCGGCATCCGTCGGAGCCTCGGGCTGTGCGGGAGGGGACGGGGAACGTGACTGCCCCGAGTCCCGGTAGGCCCGCATGGCCTGCGTGTAGGGGCCGGGCGTCGCGCCCTGGTCCCCCGGGGGCGCCGGGGGCGGCTGCAGCGGGGCCATCGGTGGAGACGGCTCCATCCCCGACATCCCCGGAGGCGGAGGCGCCGGGGCCGGAGACGCAGGCGGTGGCGGCGTGTCCACCGGGCGCGCCGGGCGCGCCGCACCGAACGGAGTGGAGCCCGGACGAGGAGGTGGCGCGAGGCCACCCGGATACGGTGGAGGCGGCGCTCCCGGAGGCCGCGGCGCGTCGCCGGGACGGGGTGGCGGAGCGCCCCCGGGGCGTGGCGGCGCCAAGCCACCCGGAGGCGGCGGAGGCGAACCGCTCGGCGCCGGTGGCGGGGAGCCGAGCGGAGGCTGTGGCGGTGCACCCGAGCCCGGGCCTTCGGCCAAGGCGCCCATGATGCGGGTGAACGTGCCCGTGCCCCGCTCGCCGGGCGGCTCGGGCGACGATGGCTCCGGTGGGCGCGGAGCGGGCGGAGGAGTAGGTGGCGCGGTGGAGGCAGCCGGCGGCGAGGGTGGCCTGGATGTCGGCACCTCGCGCCTGGGCACCCCCGGGAACGGTGGCGGAGCCGTCGACGCGGGTGGTGGGGCAGCTGGTCGCTCCGGGACGGGGGGCAGACCGGCGGGCAGGCTCGGCCCCTCGGGCGTCGGAGGCGGAGCGGCCGGCGGCCCGTTCGGAGTGCCGAGCGCTCGGAACGCCCGTGTGAACTCCCCAGGGCCTTCCGACTCCGCCTCCTCCTCGGGCGCCATCGGCGGCTCGACCTCCGTGGTGTCTCCCGCGACCGGCGCCGCATCCTCGCCCGTCACTCCGGCCTCCAGCGGCGCCGACACGGCCTCTGGCGGACCCGATTCGGCCCCCGGCTCCTGCGGTGGAGCCGGCGGGCCCTCCGGCGACTGAACGCGGAAGATCCTCGTGAAGGCTCCGGGACCTTCCTTCTCGGGCTCGGCGACTCGCTGGTGCTCGGCCACCCACGCCTCGAAGGTGGAGAACGGCTCGATCACGTCTGTGACCACGACCTCGATCCCCTCGACATCCAGCACCTCACGCAGTGCCGCGGACCCGTCCGGGTCGAGCAGCGTCGCGTCGAACTCGGGCGCGAACTCTCCGCGGAAGACATGGACGAAGGCCGTGCCGCCGCGGGCGTCGGCCGCGAGATAGCTCACTATCTCGCCGTCGTTGAGCTGCTCCCGCAGCCGATATCGGGCCGTGAATTCGTCGCCGGTCATGGGTAGCAAAGGTACCCGGGGGTCCCTCGGAGGAGCAACCGTCCCACCCTTGCCAAGCGGCCGCGCGGGCCGGACTTTGCTCTTGGGGGTCTAGCGCGCGCGCTCGGCCTCCGATACCCGATCCTCGCCACACTCCGTGTCCTGACCCAGTGGGTGTTCCAACGCTCTCTCGCTTGGTGTGGACCGAGGGCATGCACCTCGCCCAGCACCATTTCCAGGCCCAGTGCCGGTACTTCGAGAGCGCGATGCACTTCGCGCTCTCGTCCGTCATGCAAGGCGTCCACGGCCTCGTGGCCGTGGAGCTGGATCACGACGCCCTCTGGAACGGCACCGTGTCGCTCGTCCGTGCGAGCGGCGTGATGCCGGACGGCCTCGCCTTCGACCTGGGCGATTCCGACCCACTGCCCCCGACGCGCGAGGTGTCCGACCTGCTGGAGGCGGGGAGCGAGGGAGCGACGGTTCACCTCGTCATCCCCCCCTACCGCACCAGCCACGCCAACACCGTGCTCGACGGCGAGTCGGCGGCGGAGCCCCGGCGCTACCAAGCGATGACGGTGCCCCTCTACGACGAGACCACGGGGACGGACGAGCGGCCGATCCAGGTCGGACGCCGGAACCTGCAGCTCCTCGGCGCGTCCGAGCTTCAGGACGATCACGTCAGCCTCCCGCTGGCGCGGGTGCGCCCCGACGGGAGCGGTCACTTCGTCTACGACCCTCAGTTCGTGCCGCCCACGCTGCGCATCGGGGCGAGCGCTCGCCTGACGGCGATCCTCGACGGCTTGATCGAGATCCTGGAGGCCAAGGGGGAATCGCTCCGCCGCCAACTCCCCGGTGCCGACACGATGTCGGAGAAGGCCGGACAGGAGTTGACCGGCCTGTGGCTGACGCACGCCATCTACTCGGGCCTCGGGCCCCTTCGCCACCATGCGCAGTTCGGCCGTGCGCATCCGCGCGACGTCTACGAGGATCTGGCTCGCCTGGCGGGGGCGCTGTGCACCTTCTCGCTCGAGTCCGACCCTCGTGACATCCCCCTGTACGACCACGATCAGCCGGGCGACGCGTTCGCCGCGCTCGACCGGCACATCCGCCGGCACCTCGAGGTGGTCATCCAGGAGCGCTACATCTCGGTGCCCCTGGCACGAACGGCGGCCAACCTCCACACCGCGGCACTCGCCGACAAGCGGACGCTCGGCCGGGCCGAGTGGGTGCTGAGGATCCGGTCGGGGGCGCCGTCGGCCACGGTCATCTCGGACGTCCCGCGGAAGGCGAAGGTCTGCTCGGCGGAGGACGTGATGCGTCTCGTGGGCAGCGCGGGGCTGCCGGCGCTCGGAATCGAGCACCTCTCCACGCTGCCTTCGGCCATCCCCACGCGCGTGGGCAGTCTGTACTTCCGGCTCGTGCGCGAGGGGCCGCCGTGGGACCTGATCAAGGTGCGCAGCTCGGTGGGCGTGTACCTCCCCGACTCCCTCGCGGACGCCGAGCTGGAGCTGCTGGTCCTTCCCGAATGACGTCTCCGCCGCGCCTGGAGGGCTGATGGAATCGCACGTCTCTGCCACGGTCACGATGCCCGCGGGGCACGCGCCCACGGGCCGTCTGGCTCTCGCGCTCCAGGAGGCGCTCACCGCGGTGGTGCGTCTGCGTGAAGGCCGGCAGGTCCCGAGCGACCCGGCGGCCTTTCGCGCGCGCATGAAGGATCTGCTCGCGAGCGCCGACCAGGAGGCCCGGCGCATGGGTTACCCGCCCGAGTTCGTGAAGGTGGCCGTGTACTGCGTGATCGCCTACCTCGACGAGACCGTGATGGGCACTCCCGGCCCGCTGGCGTCGGCGTGGGTGGGGCAGCCCCTGCAGGAGGAGGTCTTCGGCGACCACGTGGCGGGGGAGACCTTCTTCCGGTACCTGGAAGATCTGCTGTCCCGCCAGGACTCCCCCTTCGTGGCCGACGTTCTCGAGGTCCCCCTTCTCTGCATGCTCCTCGGCTTCAAGGGGCGCTACGGCTCCTCGGACGGGAGCGAGTTGAGGAGCCACGTCCGGGCGACGGAGGAAAAGATCTCGCGCATCCGCGGAGGGCGAGCCCTGTTGTCTCCGCGCGCCATTCCCCCGCAGGACGAGGGCGTCGTGCGAGGAGGCGACCCCTGGCTGCGCCGCCTGTCGCTCGGCCTGCTCGGATCGGCGATCGCCGTCATCCTCCTCTTCGTGCTCCTCCGGTTCGTCTCGCTTCCAGGCGGGGTGGACCGGATCCGTGAGATGGCCGGCTAGCCCGGCAACGACCCTCGCAAGGAGAGGCCGGTTCCGATGCCCCGACTGCGGACGCCCAAGCCCCGGACCCTAGCATTCGGTGTTCCCGCCCTCCTGTCCGTCGGCGTCCTCGGCTGGTACGTGGGCCGATGGCTGCACCTGTCGGGCTACATGCTCTGGGGCGTGAGGACGGTCCTGTGGATCCTCGGCGCCCTCATCGTCTACTTCCTGCTCAAGCTGTTCCGGCCGTCGGCGTCCCCTGCCGGGAAGTCCGCGCCCGACCCGGTGCTCGATCTCCTGGACCAGGCCCGCAAGCGCCTCAACGCTGCGGGCGTGCGTGGCCGGGGCGTCCTGGGCAAGCTTCCGGTGCTGCTCGTGCTCGGTCCGCGTGGGTCGGCGAAGTCCACCTTCGTCCAGCAGTCCGGACTCGACGCAGAGCACTTGGCCGGGAACCTCCTGTCGGGGGACATGATCGCTCCGACCGAGGCAGCCAACGTCTGGTACTACGAGCAGCACGTGGTCGTGGAGGCCGGCGGTGCCCTCGCGGTCGAGCCGACGCGATGGGCCCGCCTGGTACAGAAGCTTCAACCGAAGAAGTGGATCCCCGCCCTCCTCGGCCGACCGCAAGCGCCGCGGGTCGCGATCGTGTGCTTCAGCACGGAGGATCTCGTCGGCGGCGCAGAGTCGGTCGTCCCGGCGGCGCGCAACCTCCACGACCGACTGTCCGAGCTCTCGGAGAGCATCGGGATCCGCCTCCCCGTCTACGTGGTGTTCACGAAGGCCGACGCGATCCCGCACTTCACGGAGTTCGTGAAGAACTTCACAGCCGACGAGACCCACGAGCTACTCGGTACCACGCTGCGCACGCTCGCCGAGCCGGCGTCCGCCTCCTCCTACGGACAGCGCGAAACGGAGCGCCTTGCCGGCGCCTTCGACGACCTCTTCCGCTCCCTCGCCCATCGCCGGCCCACCGTGCTCTCCCGCGCCGGAAGCCTGGAGGGCAACGGTGCCGCGTACGAGTTCCCGCGCGAGTTCAGCAAGATCTCGAAGCCCGCGACCCAGTTCCTCGTCGAGCTGTGCAGGCCGAGCCAGCTCCGCGTGAGCCCGTTCCTGCGCGGCTTCTATTTCACGGGCGTGCGGCCGGTGGTCGTGGAGGGCGGAGCCGCGCCGGTCCAGGCGTCCACAGGGCCGGAGGCCGAACACGCGGCCGGCGCCACCCAGGTGTTCGACCTCCGTGCGATGCAGCAGCAGGCGGCCCGACAGGCAGCCCCCGCGGCCGGCCACCAGCGGCGGGTACCGCAGTGGGTCTTCCTCGACGGGATCCTGCGGCGGGTCGTGCTGCGGGACCGTGTCGCGATGGGGATCACGACGAGCGGGTTCGGGCTCTCGATCCTCCGACGTGCGTCCCTCGCGGTCGGCATCGCGTTCATGCTGTTCCTCGGCATCATGGTCATGGGCACACACCACCTCGAGGTGGGGCTGCAGCGTGACGTGCGCGAGGCCATCGCCGGCGTCCAGGACGTGACCGGGCCGGCGATCGGCCTCGCCTCCCTCCAGGATCTGCAGCGGCTCGACACGCTGCGCCAGGTCACGGAGAGACTGTCCCACTATGAGAACGGGCGTCGCCCCTTCCGCAGCCTCATGTTCATGTACACGGGGCGCAACCTGTATCCCATCGCGCGCGGGGTGTACTTCTCGCACTTCCGCTCCGTCCTGTTCAACCGGGCGTTCGACGACGTCCGCCAGACGCTCCAGGACCTGCCCGCCAGACCGACGCTGGACGAGTACGATCGGATCTACCAGTCGCTGAAGGCCTACGTGGAGATCACCGAGCGGCCGGACGAAGCCACGGCGCAGTTCTTCGGTGACGCCCTGACCCCGCACTGGGCGCAGACCGCCGACCCGGACTCGGCGCTCCTCGGGCTCGCGCAGCGGCAGTTCGCATTCTTCGGAGCCGAGCTCCCCCACGGAAACCCATACGCGGAGATCGAAAACACCGGATTGGTGAACACCGCCCGCTCGTTCCTCGCGGACAACACGAATGAGGATTCGTTCTACGGAAGCCTGCTCGCGCAGTGGAATCGCCTCCCGACGGCGCGCGTGGAGCGGGACCGCCCGGAGACCAGCGGGTTCCTGACCGGCTCCCCTGCCGTACCCGGTGCCTTCACGCGCACGGGTTGGGATTCGGTGCACGCGAGCCTGGCGGCCACCGGCGATGCGGCCAGCCTCGACCTGCACGTGGTGGGGACGGAGTTCTTCGACCGCCTCCGCTCGCGCGGGTTCGAGCCCCAGACCGTGGCCCCGCACCTCCAGGAGCGCTACGAGCAGGATTATCGGGACACCTGGGTGGGCTTCCTGACCAACACGCACCTGGAGAGCCGCGGGCTGCAGGGCGGCGAGCGCTGGCTGACCACCCTCGGCGGGAACCGATCCCCGCTGTTCCAGATGCTCGCCTACGTGGATTCCCAGACCACGGTGGGCAACCCGACCGTGGAGGCGCCGTTCGCGGCGGTGCGGAGCCTGGTGGGGCCCGATACCCTGCCGCAGATCTTCAGCGAGGGGAGCGGCCGGCCCTACCTCCTCAAGGTCCAGACGTTGGCGCAGGGCGTCGCGAGCCTCGCACAGGATCCGGGCGCGCCGTCCGTATCCGACCAGGTCCGTAGCGCGTCTTCGGACGGGCTGTCGTTCGTGCGCGGCATCGAGGTCGATTTCCCGACCGACCCGCCGGCGGCGCGGACGGCCAGCGGAGCGGTGAGCTCCCTCCTCGCCAGCCCGTTCCGGTGGGCTGATCAGCAGGTCGGGCAGGGACCGCAACTGGCCGCCAACCAGTTGGCCGCGGAGTTCTGCAGCCGCCAGGACAGCCGCGTGCTGGGCCGGTACCCGTTCCATGCCGGCGCGCAGGAGGCGTCGCTCCAGGACGTGGAGGCGCTCCTCAAGCCCGACGGCGGTGAGCTGAGCGCGTTCTTCCAGCAGGCCGAGGGGACCGGCGCTACGCTCAACCAGGCGTACGACAACTTCCGCAACCGGGCCCGGGACATCTCCAACGCGTTCTACCGGTCGGGCGGCGACGCTCCGGGCTTCAACATCCAGTTCCAGGTCCGCGGCTTCGAGGGGATCGACCGGGTGGAGTTGAGGGTGGACGGGCATTCCCGCACGTTCACGCCGACCCAACAGGAGCGGGAGACCTTCGTCTGGGATGCCTCACGTGCGGAGACGGCGAGCCTCGTGGCCCAGTCCGGCGATCGGCGCGAATCCCTGGACTTCAACGGGACGTGGGCGATCTTCCGGCTCTTCCATCAGGGGACCTGGCAGGGCACCGGCGGCAGCCCGTACCGTGTCACATGGACGATGCCCAGTGGCACCCGGGTCACCGCGGACGTGACCGTCCTCGGTGTGCCGATCCTCGATCGCGGCTACCTGTCGACGTTCTCTTGTCCGAGGCGCATCGCCCGATGACCGCTCGACCCGAAACGGCTCACGAGCCCGCCCCCTGCCCGAGGGGGGTGAGCGTACGAAGGAGATGTCGAATGCGATCGCTCCGCTACCTTCCGATCGTCCTGCTGGCGCTCCCGTCGGCGGCGTGTGGAGGCGGCGCACCGCCGCCGGTCGCGCCCAGCCGGCGCGCGGAGGCCATCCAGGACGCGGACCGCCTCTACCGTGACGACCGCACCGAGGTCGACTCGGCGCGGGTGGTGATCAACGATCCCGAGACGCTCAGGCTGTGGTGGCTGCGTGCCACCGCAGAGACGCCCGAGCCCAAACCCGAGATACCATCGGTGGACTTCCAGAGTCACTCGGTCCTCCTGGTGGCGGCGGGACGACGCAACGCGGGCGACCGCATCCGCGTGGACAGCGTCGGCTTCGAGATTCGACCGCAGTCCGGGGGAGGGCGGGACGAGGTGTGGTTCGCCATCGTGCGAACGGTCCCCGACTGCAACCCGTTCCCGGGGACCGCCTACCCGGTCGAGTTCGTACGCATCCCGAAGGTAGGCGCGGACCTGGAGTTCGTGGACCGGCTCGTGACCTGTCCGGGCGACGGGGCCGGGCGGCGTCCGCCTCCCGGCCCCGTGGATCCCGCGCTGAGCAGGGTGCCCGGCTCCTAGCGGACACCCCCTGGATCGCGAACGGCCGGAACCGCTCCGGGCGCGTTGGAGCCCGCGGGCTTCGGGATCGCGACGCTCAGCACGTTGCTCTGCAGCCCTGCCATGTCTGTGATGCTGACGTCCAGCGTGATCTGCGTCTGGGCTGCGAAGACGATGCAGTATTCGGCCGTGACGCTGCCGGCGGCGCCCGTTCCGTTCCTCGTCACGTCCTGGGCGTTCGTGCCGGTGCTCCCTGACGGGGAGAACGTGAAGTTCGCCGTGAACGGCACGGTCGTGCCAACGTCGCCGTTGGGGTCCGTGAAGTCGACCTTGAGGTCGATCTTGCTGCCGCCGTTGGCGCACAGAGTCGTGTCGTTGACCGCGACGATCGTCGGCACCGGGTTGGAGATTATCGGCGCAGGTGGGAGGAAGTCCGCCGCCAGGGTGACGCCGCTGTATGCCTGATAGCCGATCAGGAGCACGGTCCAGGGTCCGGCGTCGGGGTCGTCGACGTCACAGGCCTCGACGTTGGTCGGGTCGATGGAGATACAGGGCCAGGTGATCAACGAGCTGAGGCTCATCGGCGAAGTCGGGCGGGGTGAGCCCCAGAGATCGACGTCCCCCGCGCCGCCGGCCGTGGTCACATGGAAGGTCCCGGCCACCGGCTGTGGCCCGGTTGTCGCGACCGCGGGTGGCCCCCAGGTACCCTTCTCGAGGAGCGTGCCGCCCTTGGCGGACCCGAGCAGGCTGGACCCGGACATGATCGAGGAGTTTCGGACGGGAGAGGGAGGCGCCACGCCCGTCGGCACGCCGAACTCGAAGTAGCTGATGTCGCTGACTCCGCCACTGCGGCCGCCGATGGCCACGCCGGCATTCAAGGTCGTCAACGGAAGGATCCGGGCGTCCAGCGTCACCCCTTGATAGGCCTCCGTGCCGACGATCGCGATGTACCACCTCCCTGCCTGCGGGCTCAGAACCGAGCAGAAGTCCAGAGCATTGTAGATGTCCGGGGTCGCAACGGACGCGCAGTCGAACGTCGTCAGGGTCGGCTTCGACCCCAGTCGGATCGCAAGGTCGGCGTCTCCCGTACCGCCACGAATCCGTACCTGGAGCACCCGGTTCGCCGGCCCGCTCGGAACGTCGATGGAGTAGTAGGTGAAGCTACCGAAGGCACCCACCCGGTCCGGAAGCGGCACGCCTTCCTGCAATGCGGTCGGAGGCGGCGTCGCCTGCACCTGGGCCGCCGTCGCGGGCACGCCGTTCGAGCCGAAGCGGTTGCGCGCGAAGACACGGACCTGCCAGGTCCCTTCGGCGCTCAACGAGAACGTGGCCGACGTGCCATCCGTCTCCTGCGACTGCGCGTTCGTGAACTGCGGGTTGTCGGCCCACTGCACCACGTAGCTCGTGGCACCCTGGACGCTGCCGTACGTGACGGTCACCGGATCGCCCGCTGAGACCTCCCCGGGCACGGTCAGTCCGGTGGGGACGAAGGAGCGCAGCGTCAGGCTCACCTGACGGGTCTGCCCTGCGACGACCGAGGTCGACGTCTCGGCGAACGACTCGAGGCGTCCGCCGGCGAACGCCTCGAGGGTGACCGTGTAGCTGCCGGGCAGCAGGTTGTCGATCGTCAGGGTTTGACCCGGCGAGATCGAGACCGTCCGCGGCGTCGGTCCCTCCAGGTGGAGCGTTCCGGCGTCCGGGTCGGGAGCGAGGCCGGGCTCGAGGAAGACGTTCAGCGCCAGGCTGGCCTGCATGCCCGGCTCCGTGCCCGTTTCTCCCGCCTCGCAGGCGGCCAGGGTGGCGACGGCGAGGATCGCCACCGCGCGACGCGCGTTCACAGTCCACCTCCGGGGAACGTCACAGTGATACTCCCGGTGGTCGGAGCGGGTGGGCCTCCGCCCCCACCTCCTCCGCCCCCACCCGCCAGCACCGCGGCTGCCACGCCGACGGCCGCGGCGCCGGCGCCGATCCACACCCACGGTGGCCCGCCGCCCCCGCCGCCGGCCTGCGCCGCCACGACGTCCTGCGCAGCACGTGCCAGGAGATCTTGCGCCAGGGCGATGGGTGCGACCCGGTCGGGTCCTGTGACCAGACCGATCAGTGCGCCGTTCAGGTCGAAGAGCGGGCTCCCACTCGCCCCCGCGGGGAGCGCCGGCGCGAGCCCAACGGGTCCCGCGGGCGGGCTGCGCCAACCCGAGAGGCGCGTGTGCGCGGAGGTCGCGTCTCCGCACCCCGGGCGGAAGAGCGACCACGCATGCTCTTCGTCGGCCACCCCGCTGGCCGGCGAAAGCGTGGGCTGTTGCGAGGCGCCGACTCGGAGGACGGCCAGGTCGAGCCCGGCGTCGCTGGCCGCCACCGAGACGTCCCGGTACGTCCCCGACGTGGTGACGACGGAGAGGCCCGTGTTCTGCCTCAGCGCGCTGCCCGCCGTGAGCACCAGTCCGCCGGCGCGCGTCATCAGCCCGTTCGCGCATACCTGCTGGCCGCCCTGCACGTACCGGATGGTCACCAGCGTCGGCGCCACCTGCTCCCGTGTGGCGGTGGACAGCTCCGGCGCGAGGTCGAACTCCAGCACGGTCGCCGCGCCCGGCAGGATCTCACGAGTGACGCGCAGCGTTTCGAACCCTGGCGCTTCGGCGACGATCTGGTACGTCGCCGGAGCGAGGGTGAGTGACCCGCCCGGCTCGACCGTTCCCCGCCCTTCCACGCTGACGGTCAGCGGAAGGGACCGTTCCGCGGTGGTCACCTCCAACGAGCCGGACGCATTTGCGTCGAAGCGGTCCGGCCACCGCCAGCTCGTCGTGATGTCGGGCGAGTCCGTCCCTCCCTCGGTCTGCACGGCCGGAACCGCCTGGTCGTAGGCGGCCACGGTGGACGGCGAGTAGTACGCGCGGTCGATGGCCCAGCGGCGCCCGTGGCGCGCCTCCCACCTCAGCCACAGCGCTCCTTCGGCGGTCTGCCCGCTGCCGATGAGGTTCTGCGCGAGGTCGAACACCCCGACCGCCCACAGGCTGTCGCGGACCCCGAGCCCCGGGTCGGCGGCACGCGAAAGCAGGTCGAGCCGTGTCGACTCGTCGAACTCGTTGCGGGCATCCTGGATCAGCTCTTCGCGGGTCTGCTGGGCCGCGAGCGGGCCAGCGCCGACCAACGTGAAGGCGGCCACGAGCCTCGCCATGTGGTTCGGTCTCATCGGTCTCACCTCATGCGCATGCGGATATTCAACTCGACCCGGGCTCCGGGGCGGACGTCGAATATCGTGTCCACGGGAATCATCGTCGGGTTCTCGAGGCGGAGGCTGTGCCGCCCGGGGGCGACCCGCAGGTCGAGGCCCGTCTGCTCACCCTGCGAAACGCCGTCGATGAACACGTTGGCCCACGACGGAACGATCCGAAGCACCAGGCGCCCGTTCGCGGGCGGAGGCGCCGCCGGGGCTCCGCTGACCGACACCGTCACCTCGCGACTCACGTTCCCCGCGCTCGCGGTGATCACGGCCCGTCCTGCGGCCCGCCCGGTCACGCGCCCGGTACGGTCCACCTGGGCGACCGAAGACGACGACGACCGCCAGGTGACGGGCTGTCCCACCATCGGCAGCCCGTTGCGATCCGTCACGTCTGCCTGGAGGCTCGCCGCCTCACCGATCCGCAGCTCGAGCTCGCCGACCGGCGACGCGCCGCCTTCGGCGCGCAGGACCACGTCGGCGGGCTCGGCCTCCACGTTGACGGTCACCTCCCGGCTCACCCCGTCCGCGCCGGCGCTGACGCGGCTCGTTCCCCGGCCCAGCGCGACCAGCACGCCCCCCGGATCGATGGAGGCCACGGCCGGATCGCTGGACCTCCATGTGATGGGCCGGTCCAGCGAAACACCCTCGGCGTCGGCCGCGGTGGCGGAGAGCCCCACGGTGTCGCCGAGCATGACCCGCAGCGGATCGGTGACCGCGGCGCCAGCGGAGCCGAGGATGTCGACCTCGGCCACGACCGCCGGTGGCGTTGGCCTGTTCGCCCACCACAGCGACACGGCGCCCAGGACGACCACCGCCGCCGGCAAGCCCACGACGAGCGCCCGCGGCCGCGGCTTCTTCCCCACCGCGGCCGGGCGTGGCGACGGCCGGGCGGTCCGCTCGTCGGCAGCAGGGCTCGGCGGCGGCGCCCAGGAAGGGGGCGTGCGGTCGTCGACCGTGGGCGGGGCCAGAGGCGTCCGGGCTTCCCCGGTGGCCCGGGACGTCGGCACCGTCACGCCGCCGGGCGTCCGCTCCGACGCGTCGGCGACGACGCGCACCAACGTGGCACCGCCCACGCCTTCGCAGTGGGCCAGCACGCTCACCGTACCGGTACGCTTCGCGGTGACGACGCCGTCGTCGGTCACGCTGGCTGTCCGTGGATCGCTGGAAGACCAGTGGACCCGGTGCGGGAGCGATTGTCCACGCTTGCTGCGCGGCTGCGCGGTCAGACGGGCGGAGGTCCCCACCGTGAGCTCCACGTCCCCCGGCTCGATGGCGATCTGAACCACCTGAGGCGGCTTCACCTCGACAGGGACCATCTCCTTCAGGCCGACCCCCTGCGCCGAGACGAGAGCCGAACCCGGTGCGACCGCCACGAGCTGTCCCGTCGAGGGATCCACCCGGACAATCGACGGGTCGGTGGTCTCCCACGTCACCTCCCGGCCGGGTTCCTCAGCCCCGTCGGGGAATTGGAACGTGGCCACGAGGCTCACCTCGTCGCCCACCTCCAGGTCGTCCGGCTGCGGTACGATGCGCATCGCGGTGGGCGTGCGCCGCGTCTCCGCACGGCCGCCGCCGTCAGGCGATCTCTGGGACTCCGCCGTCCTTCGGACCAGGCCTGCGAGCTCCTCGATGACGGGGTCGTCCGGCGGGAGCGGCCTGAGCCCGAGGGCCTTGATGGCGTCGCGGATGTCGGGCCAACGGTCACCGGGGAGCTTGCCGAGCATCCGCTCGGTGGCCGCCGCCAGCTCGGGCGGGCAGTCCGGTCGCACGTCCAGGATGGGCGGCACCGGCTCGGTCTGGTGCGCCATCAGCACCTGGTAGAAGGGCCCCGTGAAGGGTGGTGCGCCGGTGAGCATCGCGTAGACCACGCACCCGAGGGAGTACTGGTCGGACTCGTGCGTGACCGTGTGGCCACGGCACTGCTCCGGGCTCATGTACTCGGGCGTTCCCATGACCAGCCCGGTACGGGTCAGGCCGCTCGGGGCCTCGCTGACCTTCGAGATCCCGAAGTCCATCACGATCGGGAGACCCTCGGTGTCGAGCACGATGTTGGAGGGCTTGATGTCCCGATGGACGACGCGGCGCCCCGGACGGTGGGCGTAGGAAAGAGCGTGCCCCACGCGATAGAGTACGGCCTCCACGGCGGGGATCTGAAGCGGGCCGTACGTGCGCAGGATGCGGCTCAGCGACACGCCTTCGATGTAGTCCATCACGAAGTAGTGCAGGTCGCCGGCCCGGCCGACGTCGTACACGCTGACGATCGACTCATGACGGAGGGACGCGACCACCCGCGCCTCGCGCTGGAAGCGCTGCACCATCGCCTCGTCGGTCAGCCAGGTGGGCGACAGCACCTTGATGGCAACCGGCCGGTCGAGCTCCCGGTCGCGTGCCATGAAGACGATGCCCATCCCGCCGCGCCCGAGCTCGCGCACGAATTCGTACTTCCCGCCGCTTCCCTCGGCGACGCGCACCGGGATCGACGTCCACGAGTCGCCGAACCCGGCGTCCGTCGGCTCGGCACCGTAGCGCGCTCCACACGTGGAGCAATAGGCGTCACCCGGTAGGATGGGGCTGTGGCAGCTCTCGCAGGTGGTCCGCTCCCCCGTGGGGATCGTCTGGCGCGCCAGCAGCCGTCGCGACTCGCCCGTGCGGAGCTCCCTCGTCTGGATGCGCGTGCCGCACCAACTGCAGAACGCGTCCTCGGCGAAGATCTCCCGGTGACACGACGGGCACGAGGCGGTGCGGTGCTCCATGGACCCTGGAGATGAAGGCGACGGAAGTCACGCGCTCTGGCGCGCGGGGAGGGCCGACGGGTAGCTCGTGACGGAGGCCTCGAACGCCAGAATAGACGCGCCCCGGCGCGCGGGTCAAGGATCACCGGCGGCCGATGGACGGGTCGGCCACCGGGCCTGCCCTGTGCGTCTTTGACACAAGAAGCTAAGATAATTAGCTTTTTGGCTAGGTTGATGAGCTACCCAGGAGAGGATGATGTCCGGATCGACGAAGAACGCACCGCATCGAACCGCGCGCGCGTCGGCCAAGGCGCCGCGGACCCGCTACCTCGACCGACCCGGTGGTCGCATCGCCTACGACGTGGCCGGCACCGGACCACTCGTAGTGGGCGTGCCGGGGATGGGCGACCTCCGCTCGAACTTCCGGTACCTCGCGCCCGCGCTGCTCGATGCGGGCTATCGCGTGGCTACCATGGACCTTCGCGGACACGGCGAGAGCGACGCGACCTTCCACGCCTACGACGACGTCGCGGCCGGTGGGGACGTCCTCGCCCTCGTCGAGCATCTCGAGGGCCCGGCCGTCATCGTCGGGAACTCGATGGGTGCCGGCGCCGCCGTCTGGGCAGCCGCGGAAGATCCCGGCTCGGTTTCCGGTCTCGTCGTGGTCGGTCCGTTCGTGCGCAACGCCCCGGTGGGCTTCCTCAAGGTCCTCCTCTTCCGCCTGGCCCTGCTGCGGCCCTGGGGACGGCGGGCCTGGGACGCCTACATCCCCAGCCTCTACCCGGGCCGCGCGCCGGCCGATCTGGACGAGCACCGGGCGCGAATCCGCGAGAGCCTCCGCCGCCCCGGGCACTGGGCCGCCTTCGCGGCGACCACCCACAGCTCCCACGCCCCGGTGGAAGCGAGGCTCGACCAGGTGCGCGCACCGACGCTCGTGGTCATGGGTGACCGGGACCCCGACTTCCCCGACCCCGTCGCCGAAGCCGCGTGGGTGATGGAGCGACTGAACGGCACGTCGCTGATCGTACCCGAGGCCGGGCACTATCCGCACGCCGAGTATCCGGAGGTGGTCGGCCCGGCAGTCCTCGCCTTCCTCGAGCAGGTGGCCCGGGATGCCTAGAGCGGGGCTGAACCGGGAGCGGGTGGTCGCGGAAGCGGCGCGCCTCGCCGACGCGGTGGGCTACCAGCGGCTCACGTTGGCGGGCGTGGCGGAGCGTTGCGGGGTGCGCCTGCCCAGCCTCTACAAGCACGTCGAGGGGATCGAGGACCTGCGCCGGCTCCTCGCGGCGCGGGCGGTCCGCGAGCTCGCCGACGAGCTCGGACGGTCGGCCATGGGCCGCTCGGAGGGCGACGCGCTGCGCGCCATGGCGGGGGCCTACCGCGACTACGGGCGCCGCCATCCGGGTCGCTACGCCGCGACGCTGCGGGCGCCGGATCCCGAAGACGAAGCACTCCAGACGGCCGCCGGCTCGGTGCTCGAGGTCGTCTTCGCGATCCTCGCCGGATACGGCGTCACCGGCGACGACGCGGTGGACGCGACGCGCGCGGTGCGCAGCGCCCTCCACGGCTTCGTCGCGCTCGAGGCGGCGGGCGGGTTCGGCCTCCCCCACGACGTGGACCGGAGCTTCGCGCGCCTGGTCGGCGGCATCGACGCCTCCCTGAGGGTGTGGAATACCGGCTCCGCCGCCGACGGCGGCGGAGCCTCCCTCCCGGTCATGCCGTCCTGAGCGCCTCCACTGGATCCACGCGCGACGCCCGTCGGGCCGGGACGTAGCCGGCCAGGAACGCCACCACCATCAGCCCCGCCGTCACCGACAGGAAGGTGGAGGCGTCGGTGGCCGCCACCCCGAAGAGCAGCGAGGCGATGAGCCGGGACACGACCAGCGACACCAGGGCCCCAAGCACCACGCCGATTCCGCCGAGCACCAGGGTGCGCCCGACGACACGCCGGCGGACGGCGGCGGCGGACTCGCCCAGAGCCATGCGGATCCCGATCTCCGGAACCCGCTGACTCACCGTGTACGAAAGCACGGCGTACATCCCCAGCGCCGCCAGGACGAGGGCGGTGGCCGCGAAGGCGCCGAGAAGGCCGAGGACGAACCGGCGCGGGGATACGGCCCGGTCCACCACGGAGTCGAGCGTACGGTAGTCGCCGGTGGGGATCGTGGGATCCACCTCCCGGATGGCGGCGCGCACGCCCTCCGAAAGGGAGGAGACCGGGAGGTCCGAGCGGACCACCATCTCCACCGCCGACATGTCCCACATCTGCGTGTAGGGGAAGTAGATCTCCGGGGGAGAGCCCCCCTCCAGCGACAGGTGGCGGACGTCGGCGACCACCCCGACGACCTCCCACGGATCCCCTCCTCCGGCGATGATCCGGCGGCCCAGGGGGTCGCCCTCGGGCACGAGCAGCTCCGCGGCGCTCCGGTTGAGGATCGTCACGCGCGTCGAGCCCTCCCGGTCATCCGCGGTGAAGTTCCGCCCGGCCACCAGAGGAATGCCCATGATCTGGATGTAGCGGGCGTCCACGATCCGCGGGAACGCGCCCGGCTGTTGGCCCTCCTCGTAGACCTCGCCCTCCACCTCGAGCCCCCAGCTCCGGTTCCGCCCCAGGGGCGTCGTGTCGGTGAGCCCCGCGCCCTCGACACCCGGCACCGCCTCGACGCGCGCGACGAGGTCGTCATAGAACGCGGCGCGGGCTGTGCGGCTGTCGAAGCGGCGGTTCGTGTCCACCCGCCACGCAGTGGCGCCCTCGGGCTGGAAGCCCAGGTCGACGTCGAGGACCCTCACGAAGCTCTTCAGCAGCAGGCCGCCCCCCACCAGGAGGACCAGGGCAAGGGCCACCTCGGCCACCACGAGCACCTCCCGCGCCGTGGCCCCGCGCCTGCCCGTGCTCGATCCCCTACTGGTGTCGTTGAGGGTGGCGGCTTCCCGGAACCGGGAAACCTGGAGCGCGGGCACGACGCCCATGAGGAGCCCGGCGGCCAGAGCCACGCCCACGGTGAACATGAGCACCGTGCCGTCCACCGACACTGCACTGAGCATCGGGATCTGGACGGCCGTGGTCCGTGCAACCGCATGGGTCAGGCCGAGGGCGAGGAGCACGCCGACCAGGCCGCCGGCCAGGGCCAGTGCGAGGCTCTCGATCGTGAGCTGCCGCACCAGGCGGTAGCGGTCGGCGCCGAGGGCGCTGCGCACGGCCATCTCGCGGCGCCGCCCGGCCCCGCGGGCGAGGAGGAGGTTCGACAGGTTCGCGCAGGCGACGAGCATCACCACGCCGGCCGCCGCGGCGAGCAGGAGGAGCGCGGTACGGAAGCCCCCGGAGATCTGCTCGCGCAGCGGCGTGACCACGGCACCCAGCCCCCACCGGTCCGGGTCGGCTTCCTCGAGCTGCCGGGTCATGCGGTCGATGTCCGCCTGGGCGCTCTGCACCGTGGCGCCCGGCCGCAGCCGGCCGATCATCGCCAGCGTGTTTCCCCACCGGTCGGTCTCGTCGGCGATCGGGAAGGGGCGCAGGAAATCCACGCGCGAGGCCGGCACGA
The DNA here is from genome assembly GCA_964591135.1 of uncultured Gemmatimonadaceae bacterium. GTDB lineage: Bacteria > Gemmatimonadota > Gemmatimonadetes > Longimicrobiales > Gaopeijiaceae > SZUA-318. Next base: position 21,259 of record CAZPZU010000060.1, read on the forward strand.
ACGTGGACGAGAAGTCGAAGGTGGCGGGAAGCACACCGACGATCTCCACGGGCTCGTCGTTCAGGACGAGCCTGCGGCCCACCACCGCGGGATCCCCGGCGAAGCGACGCATCCAGAATCCGTGCGTGAGGAGGATCGCCGGGCGGCCGCCCCACACGCTCTCCTCCTCGACGAAGTTGCGCCCGAGCATCGGCGTGACGCCCAGGACCTCGAGGAGGTCGCGCGCCACCCCCACGCCGACCAGCCGCTCCGGCTCCCCCTCCCCCGTGAGGTTGAAGCTCTCGTACTCGAAGAAGGCGAAGTAGCCGGTGAGCCCGTCGAAGGAGCGATTCAGGGCGCGGTAGTCCCTCAGGTTGGACGTGCGCGACGTGACGGACGACATCCCGCCGCTGGCGCGGTGAGCGACCCAGACCAGCCGCTCCGGCTCCTGGAACGGGAGCGGGCGGAGGAGGAGCGGGCTCATCACGCTGAACACCGCGGTGTTCGCCCCGACCCCGAGTCCCACGATGAGGGCGGCGAAGATGAAGAAGGAGGGCTCGCGGCGGAGCGTCCGCAGCGCGTAGCGCGCGTCCTGGAGGAGGGCGTTCATGGTCTTCCCGGCCCTTCGGGCCGGGCGCGTCCGCGGGGATCGAACGGGCAGCATCGTCTCGTAAAGGGTTGGACGGCCCTCAACGGCCAGAGGTTTCAATGGCCGCCGCCCTCCCCGTCGAGAGCGGACGTCACCCCCGGCTCGCGAGCGCTCGCCGGCCCCCAGTGTAATAACGATACACTTGCGTTCCGTTATCCAGGCACCTACCTTCCAAAAACGGAACGTCAGCGTGTCATAATAGGAGCCGAAGGTGACGACGAAGCACCGGGAGGGCCGGGCCGTGGGACGCCCCAGGAGCGAGCGAGTGCACGGGGCGATCCTCTCCGCCACCCTGACATCCCTCGCCGAGGATGGATGGAGCGGGCTGTCGATGGAAGGAATCGCGCGGCGGGCGGGCGTGGGCAAGGCGGCCCTCTATCGTCGGTGGAAGAGCCTCGAAGAGGTCGTGACCGCCGCCGTCGACGAGATGGTCTCCGAGATCGAGATCCCCGACGAGGGCTCGATCGAGGCGGATCTCCTCGAGCTCATGCACCAGGCGGTGGCGCTGTACCGGGGGGTCTCGGGTCGGATGATGCCCGGGCTCGTCGCGGCCATGGCCCAGCACGAATCGGTCGCCCGCGCGGTCCGGAAGGGGTTCCTCGCACCGAGGCGGCGGGCGCTCGGGCGCGTTCTGGAGCGGGCAGTCGCGCGCAGCGAGCTCCGGGGCGACCTGGATCACGAGCTCGCCCTCGACTTCCTCGGCGGCCCCCTGTTCTATCGGCTGCTGATCACCGGCGGCCCCCTCGACGACGCCCTGGCCCGGGGCACGGTGGACGTCATGCTGCGCGGCCTGGGTCAGGCGAAGCGAACCGGAAACGAAGGAGACTGAAGATGCGCGTGCACGCCATCCAGACAGGCACGGTCCAGGTCCACGAGCGTCAGAGGAGCGGCGAGGGCAGCGGGCTCCTCCGCTTCGCCCGGACGCTCCTCGACCCGGAGTGGAGCGAGCCCCTCCCCATCTACGCCTGGGTGATCGAACATCCGGAGGGCATCATCGTCATCGACACGGGGGAGACCGCACGGGCCGCTCGGTCGGGGTACTTCCCCCGCTGGCACCCCTACTTCCGGCTCGCCCTGCGCGAGCAGGTGGAGCCGGGCGAGGAGATCGGCCCCCGCCTTAGCGGACTCGGCCTGTCGAGCGACGACGTCCGCTGGGTGGTGATGACCCACCTGCACACCGACCACGCGGGCGGGCTGCACCACTTCCCCCGTGCGGAGGTCCTCGTGTCGAGGAAGGAGCACGAAGTCGCGCGCGGATTCGCGGGCACGCTGCGCGGATACCTCCCGCACCGCTGGCCCACCTGGTTCGAGCCTACCCTCATCGACTTCGGCGACGGGATGGGTCCGTCGGGCGAGGGCGTGGCGCTGACCCGCGCCGGGGACGTGCGCATCCTGCCGACGCCCGGTCACACCGCGGGTCATGTCTCGGTCTCGCTGGACGAGGGCCCGCGTACGCTCTTCTTCGCGGGCGACACATCGTACACGGAGGCCAACCTCGTCTCCGGTACGGTGGACGGCGTGGCGTCCATGGGCGCAGGGGAGGACGTGGCCGCCGCTACGCTTCGGGCCATCAGGACCCGGACTGCGGAGCGACCGATGGTCTACCTCCCTTCCCACGACCCTGAGGCCGCGCGCCGGCTCGCCGAGCGGCGGGTAGTGGCACTACCCACCACGAGGGACGCCGAAGGCGACGCGGCCCGAGCAACGTCGTTGCGGTCGTAACACCCGCCGCGCAGGTTGCCCGCGTCGCCTGCTCGTCCGACCGTCGGCACGGAGGCCCCCATGTTCCGCACCTCCCCATCGCTCCCCGCCCTGCTCGTCGCTTCGATGCTCTGCCCGGCTCCGGCGGTCCTGGCCCAGACCGTGGTTCCCGAGCTTCGTGTCGACTCGGTCTTCGCGGACGTGGATACCCCCACTACGCCGGGGTGCGCGCTCTCGGTCATGCGCGACGGCAGCCCGATCTACGAGCGCGGCTACGGGATGGCGAACCTCGAGTACGGCATCCCCATCACGCCGCACTCGGTCTTCCACGTGGCGTCGGTCTCCAAGGAGTTCACGGCGATGGCCGTGGAGCTGCTCGTCAACGAGGGGAAGGTCTCCTGGGACGACGATATCCGCACGTACGTCCCCGAGGTCCCCGACTTCGCGACGCCCATCACCCTTCGCCACCTGGTGCACCACGTGAGCGGGATCCGTGACCAGTGGAACCTGCTGTCCATGGCCGGATGGCGGTGGGAAGCCGATGTCGTGACGGAAGGCGACGTCCTCGACATCACCTCGCGCCAGACCGCGCTCAACTTCCTTCCGGGCGAGCGCTACCTGTACTCGAACACCGGATTCACGCTCCTGGCCGTGGTGGTGGAGCGGGTGTCCGGGATGTCGCTGCGCGCGTTCACCACCGAACGGATCTTCGGGCCCCTGGGAATGGACGAGACCCACTTCCACGACGACCACGAGATGATCGTGCGCAACCGGGCATGGGCCTACGCTCCGGACCCCGACGGACTCTACGGCCTGAAGAACTCCATCCCCGACTTCGACGTGGTGGGTGCCACCAGCCTGTTCACCACCGCCCACGACATGGCCGCGTGGGACCGCAACTTCATCACGGGTCGGGTCGGCGGAAGGGCCGCACTGGCCCGCATGCACGAGCGCTTCGTCCTGAACTCAGGGGACACGATTCCCTACATGCACGGGCTGGCGCTGGGCGAGTACCGGGGCCTGCGCACCGTGGGCCACGGGGGCGCGGACGCCGGGTATCGGAGCCAGTTCCTGCGCTTTCCCGACCAGGACCTGACCGTCGTCGTCCTCTGCAACTTCCCCTCCGCCAATCCCGGGGGGCGGGCGCAGCGCGTGGCCGAAGCCTACCTCGACGACGTCATGGAGCCGCGCGGGGATGCCGCGACGGTCGCCGACGAAGCGACGGTGTCCGTGAGTCCGGCCGAGCTGCGCGCGTTGGCGGGCGTGTACAGAGGTGCGCTGCCGAGCCAGGTCACGGCCGTCCGGCTGGATGGCGACACGCTCAGGGCGGGCTTCGACGGCGGCCCCGCGCTCCGTCCGCTGGGCGGCGGGCGCTTCGAGGTCGTGGGACCGGGTGTCGTCGTCACCTTCCGGCCCGGGACGGGGGGGGAGCCGACGGAGCTCGACATCCCGGGCTTCGGGCGGGCGTCACGCACCCAGGCGTGGAGCCCGGCGGAGGCGGATCTGCGCGGCTTCGAGGGCGTGTACGCCTCCGACGAGCTGGGAACGGAATACCGTCTCGCGCTGGAGGAGGGACGTCTCCTCGCGCATCACCGCAAGCTGGAAACCCGGCCGCTCACGCCGACCTTCCGCGATGCGTTCCTGATCGACGGCGCGTCGGCGGTGTTCACGCGGGACGCTTCGGGAGCCGTCGAGGGCTTCACGCTCTCCGACGGGCGCGTGTGGAACGTGCGCTTCCGCAGGGTCCGGAGGCCATAGGCTCAGTCCCCTGCCCGCGGCCTCAGCAGCCGGTCGCCCGTCGCGTACACGAGGACGTGATGGACCACCGAGGTCAGACCCAGCGCCCAGCCGAGCACGGGGTGTCCGGCGAGGTACCCGGCGACGGCGGCGAGACCGGAGATCACGAGCTCTTGGATCACCTCAAGGTCGACGTAGTCACGCCGCGTCACAAACGCCCGCCCACAATCCGAGGGACCAAGGGAATCACGCGGGTCTGGCAGGCAGACCGACTTGGGGTCAGTTTTGTTCTTGCGTCAGGACCGTCATCCCTCGCTCCGTCCCGCCGCCTTGCAGTTCCTGCCCTTCTTCACGCGCATCGTGGTCGTTCTCGTCGTGGCCGAGTTGGCATCGGGCGCGGTGCTGGCCGTCCTTCCCGGTGTTCCCGCAGGCTGGCACGAGATCGTCCACTTCGGTGTGGCGGCGTTGCTCGCCGTGCCGCTCGTCTACCGATGGGCCTTCCGACCCCTCGTCGGGCGGGCGATCACGAAGTCGGTGGCAGAGGGGCAGCGCTCGACGGCTGAGGCCGCGCACCTGCTCCAGTTGTTCAGGGCGGGCATCGAGCGGAGTGGAGAGGTGGTCTTCCTGACGGATCCCTCGGGACGGATCATCTACGTGAACCCGACGTTCACGGAGGTCTACGGCTACACGCCGAGCGAAGCCATCGGCCGGACGCCCCGCATCCTCAAGTCGGGCGTGCAGACGCCAGAGGCCTACGACCAGCTCTGGGAAACGCTGCTGAGGGGGAACGTCGTGCAGGGCGAGTTGGTGAACCGCGCCAAGGACGGCACCCTCCTGACCATCGAGGCCACGGCCAACCCGGTGATCGACGAGAAGGGTGAGACCGTGGCGTTCCTCGCCATCCAGCGGAACGTGACGGCACGAAAGGCCACCGAAGAGGCCCTGCGCCGGAGTGAAGCGCGCTTCCGCACGCTGATGGAGAAGGTCCCGGAGGGCATCGGCGCGCTCGACATGGACAGCCGGACCATCCGGTACGCCAACCCCGCGCTCTGCCGCATGCTCGACTACCAGGAGGAGGAGCTACGCGGGAGGACGGTGGAGAGCTTCCAGCACCCCGAGGACCGTGAGCGGGCTCGACGACGGCTGGACGAGATCACGCGCGCGGGCGGTGAGCCCGCCGCCCTCGAGGTGCCGGCCGAGTATCGCCTTCTCGCGCACTCGGGCGACGTGGTCAACGTGGAGATCACCACGAGGGTGGTCGACCTCCAGGACGGCCCCGCGCTCCTGAGCATCGTTCGAGACATCACGGATCGTAAGCGCCTCGAGGAGCACCTCCACCAGTCCCAGAAGCTCGAGGCGGTGGGCCAGCTCGCGGGCGGGATCGCCCACGACTTCAACAACCTGCTGACCATCATCCAGGCCAACTCGGAGTTGCTGCGGCACGAGCACTTCGACGCCGACGCCCGGGCGCCGGCCGAGATCGCGGAGGTGGAGGGCGCGGTGCAGCGGGGCAAGGAGCTCGTGCAGCGGCTCTTCGCCTTCAGCCGTCGGGAGTCGCTCGCCTTCGATGCGGTGGATCTCCGTGGATTCCTCTCCGACCTGGAGCGCCCCCTGCGGCGCCTCCTTCCGGAGAACATCGACATCCGCATGCGCGTTCAAGACGGCGCGCCTCCCGTGTGGGCCCACGTCGGGTCGCTGGAGCAGATCCTCATCAACCTGACCACGAACGCGCGCGACGCGATGCCGGAGGGGGGCGTGCTGGAGTTCTCGGTGACACCGCTCACCGTCACGGACCAGGACGAGGTCGGACGCACCGCGGGCGACTACGTGTGCATCACGGTCGCCGACACCGGTGTCGGCATGCCATCGACGGTGCGTGAACACGTCTTCGAGCCCTTCTTCACCACGAAGGCGGTGGGCAAGGGAACGGGCCTGGGCATGGCCGCCGTCTACGGTCTGGTGAGCCAGCACGCAGGCTTCGTGACCGTGCATAGCGAAGAGAGCCGCGGAACGGCCGTCCGGGTGAACCTGCCCGTGGCCGGCGATCGACGGGCCGAAGACACAGAGGCCCGAGTACGCCTCGATGCGGGCCGAATTCCATGGGGCGGATCCGAGACCATCCTGGTCGTGGAGGACGAAGAGGCCGTGCGGCGGGCTGCGATCCGGAGCCTGTCGTTGGCGGGCTACACCGTTCTGGCCGCCCGTGACGGCGTCGAAGCGCTCGGAGTATTCCACGAGCATGCCGGCACGATCGACCTCGTGCTCACGGATCTCGTGATGCCTCGCATGGGTGGCCGCGACTTCGCGGCGCGCATCCACGAGGAGCGTCCCGACCTCCCCGTGATCTTCGCCAGCGGACACGACGCCGAGACCGCGGTGCACCGGGGTGATCCTCCGCCACCCGACGCCTTCCTGCGCAAGCCGTGGACGCTGGAAGAGCTGACGCGAACTGTGCGGCGACAGTTGGACGGGGCGGGTTGAGGCCGTCGCCCGGGAAGCGCTATCGGAACTGCTGCGTCCAGGACCGGAGGTCCCCCCCGTTCGGGAACGCCGTTCGGACCGACCCTTCGAAGCGAAGCGCGGTGTTCAGCCCGAAGGACTGCCGACCCAGAGCGGCAGATGCGGGGACGCGGAGCGTGTCCGCCAGGGATGTGAGCAGCCGGCGACCCTCGTTCCCCAGGCCCACCCGACATCCATGCAGCTCCACGGATCCGTAAGGTGCGAAAGCCCCCCGCAGCCTCGCGAGCACCGGCTCGATCAGCGTGTAGCTCTCCCTGCTGATCGTGGTCTGGTCGCGCACGTGGTCACCACGTACGGGCTGCCCCCAGTGCGGATCGGGCCGCTGGCTCGCCTCGAGCTCGTGCCCTTCCTCATCGCGGTAGATGGTCTCTCCGCCGGAGCCGCGCATCGTGCCCGTTCCTCCCGTTACGCCCATGAGACCCGGCGCACCGTGCCCGAAGAAGCGGAGAAGGGCGATTGGCCCGAGCACCCGCGTCCGTTCCAGGATGTCTTCGACCACCTGCCCCACGCCTCCGCTCATGCCGCTCGTGGCGATCCAACCGGAACCCCTTAGCTCGGGCGGCGTGAACTGGTCGTGACGGGTGTCGTAGATGTCGTTCGCCGAGATGACGCTCACCGGAGTCACCGAGGTCAATGCGGACCAGGTTGCGGCCTCAACGCGGGCGCCGCCGTCGGTGATGCCGGCGCGGCGCTTGACGTCGTCCACGGCGGACGCGGTGTCGGGTCCGTAGGCGCCGTCCACCACGATGCGCGTGGCCCTCAGGTATCGATTGACCAGGACCTGCAGGGCCGCGACCTCCGGGCCGCGGTCATCGAGACGGATATCGACCATCGCTCCTCCGTATCTCCCGAACGGGCCGACTCGATACGCTTCGACAGGGCCGATGGCAAAGTGGGGCGATCCCGCGGGCACGCACAACCTTCTGGAGCAACCCCCTCGCCATCGTCGCCGGCGACCTTCGTCCCTCAGACGGCCCCGCCCTCCAACTCCAGGAGCCTGCGCTTCCTCCACACGCCGCCACCGTACCCGGTGAGCGATCCATCCGAGCCGACGACTCTGTGGCACGGGACGAGGATCGCGATGCGGTTGTCGCCGTTGGCGCGAGCCACGGCTCGGTGGGCTCCGGCACGGTCGATCATCCGCGCGAGCTCCGCGTAGGAGCGGGTCTCGCCGTAGGGGATGTCCCTGAGCGCGGCCCACACCCTCTTCTGGAAGTCGGTGCCCGGCGTTTGCAGGGGCACGCCGAACTCCCGCAGCTCGCCTCGGAAATAGGCGGCCAGCTCGCGCTCGACCTTCTCGAGAACGGAGCTGCCTCCCGGCACGAACGGAGATCCCAGGCGTTTGCCGAGCCGAGCGAGCTGCGTCTCCAGCATGCGCCGATCGACGAACTCCAGGAGACAGAGCCCCCCGTCCGTCGCTCCCGCCAGCATGGGGCCGAGGGGTGTCGGGATGCGCGCCACCTTCACGACGGTGCGACCGCGCGCGTCCGTGGGGGCGCTCCCGAAAACCTTGCGGAAGGCCTCGTTGAACGCGCTGAGGGAATCGAAGCCGCTGTCGAACGCCGTGGGGGCGACGGCCTCGCCGTCCTTGATCCTGCCCAGCGCCGAGCCCAGCCGCCGCGCGCGGTGGAAGGCGTGGAAGGTCATGCCGTGATGGTCCTGGAACCACCGCCGCACCCGCGAGGGGCTCAGGCCCCGGTCGCGGAGGTCCGCGTCGGTCCAGCGGCGGGTGGGGTCCTCCTCCACCCGGTCCAGGAGGGGCTCCAGCCAGTCGGGCGGCTCCACCGCATTGCTCATGGGACGGCAGCGGAGGCACGGGCGGTACCCGGCCAGGAGCGCGTCCCGGGGCGTGGCGAAGAAGTCCACGTTCTCGGGATTCGGCTTCCTGGCCGGGCACGTCGGCCGGCAGAAGATCCCCGTCGTGCGGACGCCCGTCACGAAGACGCCGTCGTACGAAGGGTCCCGGCGCGCGAAGGCGGCGAACATCTCGGTCCGGTCGGGCAGCGTGTTCTCCATGGGACCAATCTCGCGCCCCACCCGTCACCCCACTACCGGAAAATGTACGTCGAATTCACCACCGATCCGCGGAAGCGCGTGCCGCCTTACGCCGAGGCTGTGCTGCTCGACTCCTGCGAGGCGGCAGTGGAGGACGGGTTTCCGCTGGACGGCACCCTGGGGGTCCTGGCCGAGCTTGCGTTCCCCTCCTTCGCCGTCGAGGCGCCGGCGCTCCCACGGCCGGCCTTCGTCGGGTCGCCCATGTCCACCAGGCCGCGGAAGCTGGCGCCGTCGTCCAGTACCACCCTCGGCGCCTTGATGTCGCCGTTCACGCGGGCGGAGCTGCGCAGCGTGATCTGCTCCTGGGCATGGAGATCACCCTCCACCTCTCCTTCCACCGTGATCACACGGCCCGTGATGTTCGCCTTGACCAGACCGTCGCTACCGACGGTGACGGCATGGAGCTCGAGGTCCACGGACCCCTCGATCTGACCCTGGATCAGGAGGTCTTCATCCCCCGTCACATCCCCGCGAATGGTGATGGAGCGACCGATGACGGCCCGCTCGGAGGTGACGGGCGTCCGCCTGGGTGCCTCGGGCCGCGGCGAGACCTCCGCCTGGCGCGGTGTCGGCGTCGGCGTGGGCGTCGGCGTCGCTTCGTCCTTCTTCCACATGGGTCTCCTCCGGGGGTGTGATCGGCTCGGCGTCCGACGAGCGCGGACGGGCATGCCCGTTCGCGTTGCAACAAGCTTGCCAGTGGGAGCGGGGAGCCGTCTTCGAGCCGATCCTGGAGGGTGTACGTCAGAAGTAGAAGGCCACTCCGAGGCGGAGCGATCGTGGCGCCACGCGTTCCTGCGGCGCCTTGAAGTACTTGTTCGGCTCGATGCCCGGACTGAACAGGGACTGGCTGGTCCTGAACCCGTAGTCGGGCCCGTTGTTGACCGCGGTGTTCAGCTCGGTCACGGCCCGGTTGCGGAAGAGGTTGAAGACGTCCATCGACACGGCCAGCTCGTGGCCGCCGTAGGCGAACAGCTTCTCGAGCCGAAGGTCGA
>CAZPZU010000061.1:0-30077 GCA_964591135.1 uncultured Gemmatimonadaceae bacterium
GCCTTGGTGAGGAGCTGCATCTTGCCGGAACGTTCTGGTACCAACTCCACACGGTCGTTACGGGCAAGAGGGAGATGTTCAATGCCAAGTACAGCATGCTCGACTACGAGATGGTCGGCATGACTTCGGGCGACACCTGGCTTCCGAAACCCTCGATGCTCCACGGGGCTGCTCTCTACAGCGAGGTGTTCGTGGCGCCTCTGGGCGAACCCTTCCAGGTCTATAAGGTCACCAACGCCCGTTTCGACTTCGTGAACCAGACGACCGGCGAGAAGCTGTCCTGGCCCGTCAAGATCCACACCTCCCGGAACGCCGCCGGAGAGGTGAAGGTCGACTTCTTTCTCTTGCCTTGCAGGGTGAAGTAGCGGATCGCGCGGATCCGGGCGGCGCGTCCGCCGTCAGAACCCGATGCCGATGTTCACCAGGCGCACGGTCGGGATGACGGCGGACGCGTCGCCCAGGTCGCCCGCGAACAGCCGATCCGCGCCCGCACCCAGGCTCACGTAGAAGTTGCGTCGAGCACCAAGCATCCAGTTGTACCCCAGCTCGAACCCCGCGCCCAGGACCGTGCTCGTGTCGCCGGCGTCGTCGAGGCTCGTCACGCCGCCGTCGAAGCCGAAGAAGAACTTCTCGAACGCGCCGTTCGGGTAGTACCGCCAGAACGCGCGCCCGCTGAAGTAGGTCACGTCCGGATCGCCGATGTCGACCCGGGAGACCCGCACCCCGGCCGTGCTCGTGGGCGAGAGTCCGTGCTCCCACTCCGCGTTGAACCACTTCGAGATCAGCAGGAACGGGTTCGCGGAGAGCACGTTGCGCACCGGGACCGCCGCTTCGGCCTCCGCCTGTGCTGCCGCTCGACCGGGCACCAGACCCGCGCCCAGCGCGATCACGACCCACCATCGTCCCAAGCGCATCGTCCCTCCCGGATGTGATCAAAGCGCCAACCCCCGGCTCTGACACTACCATCTTTCGGGGCAGTTTCAATCCGCGCGGGGTCGGCGCAGTCCGTCGGCCGAATCGGCTATTCGGCCCGCAGCGCTTCCGACGGGTCCACGCGCGTGGCCCGCCTCCCGGGAATCCAGCTCGCCACGAGCACGACCGCCAGGAGCAGCGCGGCGGCGCCCGCGTAGGCCACGGGGTCACGTGTGCTCGTCTCGTACAGGAACGTCGCCAGCAGGCGGGCGGCCCCCCAGGCGCCCATCAGCCCGACGGCAAGGCCCAGGACCGCGGCGCCCACGCTCTGCCCCAGGACCATCACGACCACCCGTCCCGCCCGGGCGCCCAGAGCCATGCGCAGGCCCAGCTCGCGCCGGCGGTCCGCCACGGCGTAGGACACGATTCCCCACGTTCCCGTCGCCGCCAGCAGCACGGTCACTACCGCGAACAGCGCGAGGAGCGCCAGCACCACCCGGCGGTCGCCCGTGGCGCCCGCCACGAGGTCGCGCCCGGTCGTGACGGAGAAGATGGCGAGCTCCGGATCCAGGGCCCCCAGCTCCACGCGCACGGCGGGCATCAGGGACAGGGGGTCGTTCGTGGTCCGAACGAGGACGTGGACGCTCCGGTCCCCAAGCTCGCGGAGCGCGTAGTAGGCTTCGGGGATGAGGTCCTCGTCCGGGGGGTCGTAGCGCACGTCGCCGACGACGCCCACCACCTCGGCGTACGCGTCCTTGCCGTCGGCGGAGATCCCGATCTTCAGCGACCGCCCGACGGGATCCTCCCCCGGGTAGATGCGCTCGGCCGCGGTGCGGCTGAGGACCAGCGTCGGGTGCGCGTCGGTGCCGTCCCGGGCGTCCAGGGTCCTGCCCTCGAGCAGCGGGATGCCCAGCATCTCGAAGTAGCCGTCCCCGACGAGGTGGACGCCGATCGCCGGGCCCTCCCCCTGGGGGATCGGCTCGTGCCCGCGCACGTCCTGAACCAGCGTGATCGACCAGTGGCCCGACAACGGCGGCGTGCCCAGGCTCACCGCGGTCACGCCGGGAAGCGCGGCGATGCGCTCGACGAATCGGGCGTGGAAGGCGTCGGCGTCGTCCGCCCAGGCGTCGGTGCGCGGAATCGTGTAGGCGAACGTGAGGAGGTGGTCCGGCTCGAAGCCGAGGTCGATCTCGAGAAGGCGCTCCATGCTCCGCCCGACCAGGCCGGTCCCCACCAGCAGCACCAACGCCAGCGCGACCTGCGCGCCCACCAGCGCGGCGCGCCCGTCCATGCCGAAGACGCGTCGTGCACGGCGCGTGCCCCCCCCCGCCTCGCGCAGCCGGGCCGCCACGTCGGAGCGGGAGGTCCGCACCGCCGGGGCGATTCCGACGAGCAGCGCCGTCGCCGCCGTGACCAGGAGCGCGAAGCCCAGCACCGTAGGATCGAGGGAGAGCGAGCCCGGATCGGTGACACGCAGCTCGCCGTGGCCGCTCAGCAGGAACTGACGTGGCCACGCGGCGGCCATCGCCCGGGTCCCCCAGAGCGCCACGAGGACCCCCGCCCCACCGCCGACCACGGACAGCAACGCGCTCTCCACGAGGGAGGCGCGGATCAGCCGCCAGCGAGACGCGCCCACGGCGAGTCGCACCGCTCCGTCCCGGGCCTGCCGCTTCGCGCGCGCGAGCAGCAGCCCCGAGAGGTTCGCGCAGGCCACCAGCAGGACGAGCGCGGCGGCTACCGAGAGGAGCAGCACGGCGGCGCGCGCCTGCCCGTTCACGCGCACTTCCGCGAAGGAGCGCAGGTCGGCGCCGTACTCCACGTTGGGGCCGCCCAGGGGGAACGCCTCGGCGATGCCGCGACCGATGGACGCCATCTGCGCGCGCGCCCGCTCGAGCGTCGCTCCGTCCTCCAGCCGGCCCACCGCGTGCAGCCAGTGCGCCTGGGCGCCGCGGATCATGAAGCTGCTGTACAGCTCCGCCGCCGCCGCCATCGGCACCCACAGCGCCACGTCCCCCGACAGGCCCGTGAACCCCTTCGGCGCGACACCGACCACCTCGAAGCGCTTTCCGCTCAGCACGAGGGTTCGTCCCACCGCGCCGGGATCACCGGCGAAGCGGTCGCGCCACGTATCCCACGACAGCACGGCGACGAGGTGCGGGTCGGCCGCGTCTCCTTCGTCGGGTCCGAACGCCCGCCCCACCACGGGGTCGGCTCCCAGGATCGCGAAGTACCCGGGTGACACGAGCTCGATGGGAAGGAGCGTCGGATCTCCCGGCTCGGTGAGCGTCGCGTTGCGCTGCGCGTACCCGGCCACCGGGTCCACGAGGCGGACCGGCGTCTCCAGGAACCGTTGGAACTTCGGGTAGGACCAGGGTGACGGCTGCGCGCTGCCCTGGTCCCCTCGTCGCTGCGTGAGGTCCACCATCACGAGCCGATCCGCCTCCGGGTAGGGAGGCGGGGACAGGATCGCCACCTTCAGCGCGCTGAACACCGTCGTGTTCGCGCCGATGCCGAGCGCCAGCACCAGGACCGCCGCGGCCGTGAAGCCGGGAGCCCGCCTCAGCGAGCGCAGCGCGAGCCGACCGTCTCCGCCGATTCCCTCGAGCATCCCACTCCTCCTCCCGTTCCCGGATGTGTCTCCCCCGTGCCCCGGCAGGGGGCCCCGCCGGGTGCGCTCCGTCCAACCCTGGCGGACCGCGTCCCACGCGGCACGCACCACGAAGGCGGCCTTGGCGGCCCCGCCCGCGCCGGCGCTGCGGGCGAGCTCCGCCTCGAAGGCCGCACACATGTCGGCACCGTGCCGGCGGCGGAAGTCGGCGGGGAATGCTCGGAGCGCGAGCCGGAAGATCCCCCGGGAGATCCGCCGGTCCCTCACCTCGCCTCCTCCGGAGCCATCCTGCGCGCGCGTGCCACCTCGACGAGTCGAGCCATCCTCGCCGTCTCCGCCGACGCCACCTTCCTCCCGAACGCCGTCGCCCGGTAGTAGCGGCGCCGCGCGTCCGCGCCGACGTCGGGCGGGTCGGCCTCCTCGATCAGGCCGGTCTCCACCATGCGGGCCAGCGTGGCGTACAGCGTTCCGGGCAGCAGCTTCCCCGCGCCGCCGGTGAGCCTGTCGATGGCCTGCATCATCGCATAGCCGTGGAGCGTCTCGTCCCCCAGCGCCAGCAGCACGTGGTAGACCGGCGGGCTGAGCGGGAGGAGCTCGTCAGGGTTCATTATCATGTCTCACATTATAGTTGACGGCAGGAGATTGGAAAGCGTTGCATCGAAACCGGGCGGGGAGCCGATCGTACGTTGGCCCGACCGCGCGTCCCTCCCCGACGGGCGGCCGACCCGGATCAGGAGAACTGCCCTATGAGAGGATCGCTCGTCCGCTCCGTCTGCATCGCCCTCGTCCTCGCGCCGCTCTCGCCACGATCGAGCCTCGCCCAGGCACCCTCCCGGGAGAGCCAGCGTCAGCTTCAGGCGGCCCAGGGCTCCATCCAGGCAGGCGACTTCGCCTCGGCGCGCGCCACGCTCGAGCAGCTGACCGCGCACGAGCCCGACAACGGGATCGCATGGGCGCTCCTGGGCTACGCGCTGCGCAACCTCCAGGACTTCCCGGCCGCGGTGGCCGCCTACGAGAAGGCGGTTCCCCTGCGACCGAAGGCGGGGGGAACGCTCCTGCAAGGAGGAATGGCGCAGGCGCAGGCCGGCAACCTGGACCGTGCCTTCGCGTGGCTGGAGCGCGCGAAGGCCGCGGGGATGGACGTGACCGCCGTCGATCTCGACCCGGCGGCCGCCGCGCTCCGCGCCGACCCCCGCTACGACTCGCTCTTCCCCACCGACGCGGAGTTTGGCGATCCTTTCGTCGAGCCGGCCCGGATCATCAGGGAGTGGAGGGGCGAGCACGCGGGCGACCAGTTCGGGTGGATCGCGCGGGACATCGGCGACGTCGACGGCGACGACGTGGACGACGTCGTCACCTCGGCACCCACGTGGGGGCCGGAGGGGAGCAACGCCGGACGCGTCTACGCCTACTCCTCGGGCACGGGCGCCCTCCTGTGGCGCGCCGACGGCCACCCCGGCGACCAGCTCGGCACGGGCGTCGAGGCGGCAGGCGACGTGGACGGCGACGGCACCCCGGACGTCCTGGCCGGGGCCCCGTTCGGCGATCGCGCGGTCGTGTACTCGGGACACGACGGCCGCGTGCTCCTCGAGGTGGACGCCCCCCAACCGGGGGAGGCCTTCGGTCGGCACGTGGCGGACCTGGGCGACGTGAACGACGACGGGCACGCCGACTTCGTGGTGGGCGCTCCGCTGAACGACGCCGCGGGAAAGGACGCCGGGCGCGCCTACGTCGTCTCCGGCGCGGACGGATCGACGCTGCTCACCCTCACCGGGGAGGAGGCGGGCGATCAGCTCGGCGCCACCAGCGGCGGCGCAGTCCACGAAGGCAGGATGACGCTGATCGTCGGCGCGCCCAACGCCGGCGCGGGCGACCTGGGCCGGGTCTACGTCTACCACGACCTGAGCGGGAAGCCCGCCTTCGTGATCGACTCCGATCCACAGGGGGCGCAGCTGGGGGCGATGTTCGTGTCGGCGGTGGGGGACGTGGACGGCGACGGCATCCTGGACGTGTACGCTTCCGACTGGGCGGGCGGCGGGGACGGCGGGCTGCAGGGCGCGGGGCGCGTGTACGTCGTCTCCGGGGCGGACGGCCGCCGCCTCTACACGATGACCGGGGAAGCCGCCGGCGACGGCTTCGGCATCGGCGTCGCCGACGCCGGCGACGTGGACGGGGACGGCTACGCCGACCTCGTGATCGGCGCCTGGCAGAACCACGAGGCAGCCCCTTCCGGCGGGAAGGTCTACCTCTACTCGGGCGCCGACGGATCGCTTCTGCGCGCGCTGACGGGCAAGGTCATGGGCGAGACCCTCGGCTTCGACGCGACGGGTATCGGGGACGTGGACGGCGACGGCGTGATCGACCTGCTCCTCACCTCGGCGTGGAGCGCCGTGTCCGGAGCGCACTCGGGACGGCTGTTCATCGTGGCGGGCAGCCCGACGACGAGGGCCGGTGGGCGTTGACGGGACGACGCGCACCGTGTCCCCCGTCGAGGACATCCGTCGCGCCTCGCCGACGGCGCCCCGGCGGGCACAAGGCATTGTCCCGCAACGGACTGAGCCCCGCGCATGAGCCCGGGCACGCCCCGTGCCTGTATCTCCTGATGAGGGCATGGACCTGATCACAGGAGACGACGATGGGACGCGGTGGATTGCGCTGGGCGGCCACGCTGTCGGCGCTGGCCGTTTTCGCGGGGGACGCGGGGGCGCAGCAGCGCCCGGCAGACCCCGCCGGATATTTCGCGGAGCCCGCCGGATACGTGGGCGGGAGCTTCGTCGGGGCCGACCCCGTGGGACAGCTGGGGACCTACATCGACAACGGATTCGGGGGACAGATCTGGGGCGCGATGCCCCTCGAGCCCACGAACCGCTTCCGGCTGCGGGCCGACTTCGGCTTCCTCATCTACGGGAACGAGCACCGGAACGTGTGTCTGGCGGCCCCCGTGGGATGCCGGATCGAGCTCGACATGAACACGACGAACGCGATCCTGTACGGTGGCCTGGGTCCGGAGCTGGTGCTCGTGACCGGGCCCATCGAGCCGTACGTGAACGCGTCGTTCGGCTTCACCTACTTCGGCACGACGACGTCGCTGTCCGGCACCAACGAGTTCGACAGCTTCGCGTCCACGACGAACTACTCGGACGGGATGTTCGCGTGGCGGGCCGGCGGGGGCGTGCGCATGCGCGTTTCGGCCGGGCGCACCCCGGTATGGCTGGACTTCGGCGTCGAGCGGCATGAGAACGGCGTCGCCCAGTTCCTCACCGAGGGTGACATCATCGACCATCCCGACGGGAGCATCACGCTCCTGCCCAACCGGAGCGAGGCGAACCTGGTGGCCTTCCGCTTCGGCGTGACGGTCGGCATCCCGCATCGCGGGGACGACGGTCGCTGATCGCTCGGCCCGCGCGACGGCGGTGCGGCGGATCCGGGGACGCCCCTACGACAGGAAGCGTCCCCGGACCGCCGCGCGATCCACCTTCCCGTTCGCGTTGAGCGGCAGCTCGTTCAGCAGCAGCCATCGCCGGGGCCGCCGTGGGGGACCGAGGCGGTCGCGGCTCCAGGCGTCGACCTCCTCGAGATCGAACGCCCCCTCCACCGGCACCACCGCCGCCGCGAGCTTCTCCCCCCACTCGGCGTCGGGCAGACCCACCAGGCAGACGTCGACGACGGCCGGGTGGGCACGGAGCACCGCCTCGACCTCCCGCGGATCGATGGTCACCCCGCCCGAGATGATGCGCTCGGACCGCCGTCCCGTGACCCACAGGTGGCCCTCCTCGTCCAGGTGGCCGAGGTCCCCCGTAGCGTACCACCCGTCCGCGTCGACCAGCGGCACCCGGGTGCCCACCGTTCCGCTCGCCCGCGTCGCCCCGCGCACCAGGATCTCCCCGATCCCCGAGATGCGCAGCTCGACGCCATCGAGCGGTGGCCCGACCGTGCCCGGCTTGCGTCGCACCAGAGAGGGCGGCGCCGTGGCGACCTGGGACGTCATCTCGGTCATCCCGTAGGTCAGCGCAATCGGCCACCCCAGCGCGAGCGCCCGGCGGACGAGGTCGTCCGGGGCGAGCGCGCCCCCCACCAGCACGCAGCGGAAGGCCGACGGAGGGGGCCGGTCGCCGCGCGCGTCGAGCAGGCGCAGAAGCTGCGTGGGCACCAGCGACGCATGCGTCACACGACCCTCGTCGATGAGGGCCGAGGCGCGCCCGGCGTCGAACGCCCCCTCCGCCACGATCTCCGAGCCCAGGATGAGCGCGCGGGTCACGAGGGCCAGCCCCCCGACGTGCGCTATCGACAGGGAGGCCAGCCAGCGGTCACGACCGCCCAGGCCGAGGCGGGCTGCGGCCGCGCGTGCGCTCGCCCGCAGGTTGCGCGCGGACACCACCACACCACGCGGCGAGCCCGACGTGCCCGAAGTCCACAGGACGGCCGCGCCGTCGGGGCGCGATCCGGCGAGGGCGTGCAGCGCCGCGTCGTGCTCGGCTTCCGAGAGGTTCGGGTTGAGCGGCGCGACCGTGAGCCCCGCGCGGGTGGCGGCGAGCAGCGCCGCGACGCCCTCCGGCGTGGGCTCCGCGACCAACGCCATGACGTCTCCCTCGGCGGACTGGTCCTCCGCGCGGAAGCGCTCCGCCAGGTCGTCGACCCAGGCATCGAGCTCGGCGAGCGTCCAGACACGCCCGCGCCCGGACAGGGCACGCCGCTCGGGCCAGCGCGCCGCCGATTCCGCGAGGAAGTCGCCGCCGTCGCCCATGCGGCTCACCCCAGGGCCAGACCCAGGCCGAGGAGGGCGCCGTACAGCGCGACCACTCTGGACGTCTCGCCCAGCGCCGGAAGCAGCTCCCTCGCTTCGGCGTGCCCCAGGACCTTGCGTACCGGAGCCACGGCAAGGGGCGCGATCAGCAGCGTCGCGGCGGTGGTGGGCGGCCACGAGAAGCGCGCGATGCCGACCAGGGGGACGATGAACGCCGTGACGAGCAGCCCGACGAACTCTGCGCGGGTGCCCGACCGCCCGAGGAGCACCGCCAGCGTGTGCTTGCCGGCCTTCGCGTCGGTGTCCAGGTCCCGCAGGTTGTTCACCACGAGGATCGCGGTGATGAGCGCGCCCATGGCGGCTCCGGCGAGCAGCGCGTCCGGCGGCCAGGCCAGGCCCTGCACGTAGTACGTGCCCGCCACCGCGATCAGGCCGAAGAACACGAACACGAACACGTCGCCCAATCCGTGGTAGGCCAGTGGATACGGGCCGCCCGTGTACAGCACCGCGCAGGCGAGCGAGGCCAGCCCGATCCATACGATCGGCCACCCGGCCACCGCGACCAGGTACACGCCGACCGCGAAGGCGAGGGCGAGCGTGAGGATCATCCCGCCCTTGACCGCTCCGGGGGAGAGCAGCCCGGCCTGCGTCACCCGCAGAGGCCCGACGCGCTCGTGCGTGTCGGTGCCGCGCACGAAGTCGTAGTAGTCGTTGGCGAGGTTCGTCGCGATCTGGATGAGCAGCGCCCCCACGAGCGCGGCGACAGCCGGCAGCGTATCCGCTACCCCGTGAAACGCCGCGAGCCCGGTGCCCACCACCACGGGCGCCGCCGCCGCGGTCAGCGTCTTCGGGCGCGACGCCAGGACCCAGGCGTGGGCCGAGCTCACCCGCCGACCCTTCCCGGCCCAACGCCGCGCCGCGCCGATCTCACGCGCCCACCCCTCGAGCCATGGGGCGCGTCAAATCGGATGCTGCGCACGGCGGGCGAGCACGGAAACCGAGGAGTACTGGAACGTACTTCGCGACCCACGCCCTGCGGGCGCGGGTACCCCTCCGCGCGGAGCCCAACGCCGCGCCGCGCCGATTTCACGCGCCCGTCCACTACCAGGGGAGCCACTTGTATTTCCGAAAGTTCGGCTTCCGCTTCTCCATGTACGCGTTCTTCCCCTCCTGCCCCTGCTCGGTCATGTAGAAGAGGAGCGTGGCGTTGCCGGCGAGCTCCTGCAGCCCCGCCTGACCGTCCACGTCGGCGTTCATCGCGCTCTTGAGGAGGCGGATGGCCAGGGGGCTCTTGTCGAGGATCTCCTGCGCCCATGTCCACCCCTCGTCCTCGAGCTGCTCGACGGGGACGACCTTGTTCACCAGGCCCATGTCGAGCGCTTCCTGCGCCGAGTACTGACGACAGAGGTACCAGATCTCCCGGGCCTTCTTCTGGCCCACGATGCGGGCGAGGTACGAGGAGCCGAAGCCGCCGTCGAACGAGCCGACGATCGGCCCGGTCTGCCCGAAGACGGCGTTGCCCGCGGCGATCGTCAGGTCGCACACGACGTGCAGGACGTGTCCTCCGCCGATGGCGTAGCCGGCCACCAGCGCGATCACGGGCTTGGGCATGGAGCGCATGTAGCGCTGCAGCTCGAGCACGTTCAGCCGGGGAATGCCGTCCTTGCCGACGTAGCCCGCCTCGCCGCGTACCTTCTGGTCGCCGCCCGCGCAGAAGGCGTACTTGCCGTCCTTCGCCGGTCCGTTGCCCGTGAGGAGCACGACCCCGATGTCCGTGTCCTCCCCCGCGTCCTTGAAGGCCTCCTGCATCTCGAGCAGCGTGTCCGGGCGGAAGGCGTTGCGCACCTCCGGCCGGTCGAAGGCGATGCGCGCGACGCCATCGCACTTGTGGTAGGTGATGTCCTGGTACTTCCTGACTTCCTTCCAGTCGGGCTTGCTCATCGGTCTCGGGTCGGAGGGTTCGTCGATCGGGCAGCAGGCCCCTACCCCAGCGTGGCTCGTACGCTCCGGGCCACCGCCTCGGCGGCCTCCCGGTGGCGGCGGGCGTTGGCGTCGCGGTCGCTGCGGACGCGCAGGATGCACGTCCGCCCCGCCGCGACCGCATCGGTCAACGCGGCTCCGAGCCCCGGGGCATCCACGTCGCGGAGGGAGATCCCGTGCAGGGCCGCGGCGTGCCGGAAGTCCAGACCGTGCGGTGTCGCGAACAGCCGGGTGAAGTGCGGCTCGTGGTTGCGGACCGGGAGCATGTGGAAGATGCCCCCGCCGTCGTTGTCGACGAGGACGAACACGACCGCGGCGTCCGCCTCCCGGTGCCAGAGCAGGCCGTTCTGGTCGTGGAACAGCGCGACGTCACCCAGCACGCACACCACGGGGCGGTCCGAGCGGGAGGCCGCGGAGACGCCGAACGCGGTCGACACGATGCCGTCGATCCCACTGGCGCCCCGGTTGCCGAGCACGCGCACCGCCTCCTCCCGGGGCGAGCCGAAGGCGTCCAGGTCCCGCACCGGCATCGAGCTGGAGACGAAGAGCACCGTCCCGGCGGGCACCGTCGACGCCACCGTCGCGAGCACGTGTCCCTCGTGGGGCTCGCCACCGGCGTCGGCCGCCAGGGTCTCCCGCGTCGCGGAGGCGCACCGCCGCCAGGCGTCCGCCCACGACGGGTCGGCGTCGCACACGATATCCCCGGCGAGGTGGAGGAGCGTGTCGGCCGCGTCCGCGTGCACGTAGTGGGTGGCCACCGACGCGTGATCCTTCCAACGGCCGCCTCCGTCGATCACGACGTGGGTCACGCCGCTGTGATCCTCCAACCAGCGCTGGGTCGCGGCCGACGTCGGGCTCGCGCCGATGCGCAGCACCAGGTCGGGGGCCAGCCGCGCCCGCACGTCGGCGTCCCGCAGGAAGAGGTCGTAACCCTCCACCACCAACGCACCGCCCGACGGCCCGAAGCGCCCCCCGGAAAGCGGGTCGGCCAGGAAGGGGAAGCCACTCGCGGACGCCAGGGCGGCCGCGGCGGGCCCGTCGCGGTCCGGCTCGGCGGAGGGACCCGCGACCACCACTCCGCGCCGCGCGCACTCGATGAGGGCACGGAGGCGGCCCAGCTCGCCGGGCTCCGCGGTCCGGCGCATCGGCGCGACCTCGACGTACGGACGACCCGCGTCACGTCCCCCCGCGGCCAGCGGGTGCTCGGCCGCGAAGGCCGTGGCCTCTTCCGAGGCCCCGGTCGGCTCGAGGGGCTTGTCGAAGGGGAAGTTCACGTGGACGGGCCCGGCGGGAGCCTCCCGGGCCGCGACCACGGCCCGGCCGGCGAGCGTGCGCAGGTGGCGCAAGGCCGCTCCGTCGAGGGTCGGCGGGGCCGTCTCGAAGAACGCGCGCACGTTCGGCCCGTACAGGCGGGTCTGGTCGATCGCCTGGTTGGCGTCGGCGCCGCGCAGGCGGTGGGGGCGGTCGGCTGTGAGCACGAGCAGCGGGGCTTCGCTCTGCGCGGCCTCGACCACCGCGCCGTGGAGGTTCGCCGTCGCGGTCCCGGAGGTGGTGACGACCGCGGCCGGCATCCCCGAGGCCTTCCCCACGCCCAGCGCGAAGAAGCCCGCCGAGCGCTCGTCGAGGTGGATGCGGATGGTGAAGCGGCCGTCCCCGGCGAACGCCAGGACCAGGGGCGTCGAGCGCGACCCCGGCGCCACCACGACCTCGCGCACGCCCGTGCGCGCGAGCTCGTCGACGAAGGCCCGTGCCCAGACGGTCGTGGCGTCGGCGGAGCTCACCTGTCGCGCTCCGGGTCCCGGGACGCTTCGACCGCGCGGAACAGCACCGCGCCCGCGGCCTCGAGCGCGTCCAGGACGGGGGTGAGCTTCATCCCGGTCTCCTCCCACTCCAGCGCCGGGACCGAGCCTTCCACGATGCCCGCGCCCGCGAACAGCCGCCACACGCCCTCGTGCAGCACCGCCGTGCGCAGCGCGGGGGCGAACACGCCGTTGCCTTCGGCGTCGAACCACCCCACCGGGCCGGCGTACCAGCCGCGCTCGAACGGCTCCTCCTCCGCCAGCACGCCCAGGGCGGCGTCACGGGGCAGGCCGCACACGGCCGGGGTGGGGTGGAGCAGGCGGAGCAGGTCCAGGACGCCGGTCCCCGCGGGGACGCTGGCCCGGATCTCCGTCTCCAGGTGCTGGATACGCGCCAGCGTAAGCACGTGCGGCTGCCGGTCGGCACGGATCTGGTGCGCGACGGTCTCCAGCCTGGCGATCAGGTCGTCGACCACGATCCGCTGCTCGTTGCGGTCCTTCTCACTGGCCAGGAGGGCGGCGGCCAACTCCGCCTGCTCCCTCACGCTCGCGCCCCGCTGGATCGAGCCCGCCACGGCCGTGGCGTGGAACACGCCGTCGCGCAGCGTCGCGATCGTCTCGGGAGCGGCGCCCACGAGCGCGGCGCCGGGGCTCGGCTCGAACAGGAACACGTGGCTTCCCCGGTTCATCGCCCACAGGTGCATCACCACGTCGGCGGCATCCACCGGAGCGTCGATGTCCATCGTCCTGGCGAGCACCACCTTCGAGACCCGTCCCGCGCGGATGGCGGCGAGCGACTCTTCGACCGCCGTCTCCCAGGCGCCGCGCTCGGTCGCGACGGCCCGGGCCGGCACCGGGGCGCCCGGCGGTGCGCTCCCGTCGGAGAGGCTGGCCAACTCCGCGCGGAGCGCCTCCGCCGTACGCCGCAGCCTGGCCAACGCGTCGCCGGCCTCCTCGTCGGAGACCAACGTGCGCGCCCGCAGCCACGCGTCTCCGGTCCCGTCCCCCTCCAGCTCGAAGGAGGGGAGGTGGAAGCGGAAGGAAGGGAAGGCCAACCAGGCGCCCTCGGCCAGGTGGTCGGCGCGGAACGAGAACCCGCCGAAGAACCGCACCCGGGGCGCCCGGGCCGCATCGGGCCCCAGCAGGGGATCGCGAGCCAGAGAGGCCGCCTCTTCCGCCACGTCTTCGAAGCGGTCCCCCCCCTCCCCACTCGTGCCGCCGACATCGGCGACGACCCCCTGGTGCGCTACCCAGCGCTCGTCACGCGCCCAGAACCCCCGCGGCTGCCCAGCAGCGTGGCGGAGGAAGGCGTCCGGCCGGAGGTCCGGTGCGGGAATGGTGATGGTCGCGAGGCGGCGGCCGCCGGGTGTCGGCGTCACGGGCGCTCCTGGCAGGTTCCACGGCGCCCGGGTCCTCCCGGGCGCGCCGGGAATATAGGGGCGAGGGCGCCGGGATGAAGGAGTGGCGGGCGAGGCCGGGCGCCCGCGACGGCGTCAGTGCGCCCCCGGCACGGGCTCAGCGTCGGCGGCGCGGACTTCGCGGACGAACACGTGCACGGTCGTCGGGGGCTCCGCGCGACCCGGGCCGGCGGACGGCGCCGTGCGCGCCACGAAGACGGCGCGCACCTCGCGCGCCACCGGAACGGACGGAAGCAGCAGGGCGCCCGCGACGAGCGCGCCCATCCACGCCGCGCCCACCCACGTCGATCGGGGGGGTCGGTCCGCGTCCCGGGCCAGGATCCTGCGCACCCTCCGTCCCAGCGAGCTGCTCCCCCGTCGGGTGAGACCGGCCGCCGGCTCCGCACCGCAGCCCGGCAGCGCCCATCCGGCGATCCGGTGGAGGCAGCGCGCGAGGTCGAGGGGGCGAACGTGCCGCAGCGCCCCCTCGTCGCACGCGAGCTCGGCGACGTCGCGGAGGCTGGCTGCCCCGACGCGGTTCAGAGGCTGGATCCAGGCGAGCCGGCACACCGCGTCGGCCACGGACAGCCACGCGGGATCGCGTCGGGTCACGTGGGAGAGCTCGTGCGCCAACGCGGCCCGGAGCTCACCGTCGCCGAGCTCTGCTTCGCAGCGGGGCGGCAGGAGCACCCGGCGCCCGACGGCACAGGGCGTCGAGACGGACCGCGACACCACGACCTCCACCCGCCCGGCCTCCGGGGCGCCCAGCCGCGCGGCCGCCTCCGCCACCCTGGGACCCGGTGGGTCGCCCGGAGCCAGCACGGCAGCGAGGCGCCGCCGGCCGCGGTACCCGTCCAGCCCGAGGGCCGCCGCTCCGGCGATCCACAGGAGCACCAGCGCTTCCGGCCACCCGGGGGCGCCCCCCGCCGCACAGGCGGCGCGTACGGCGCCGACGCCGCCCTCGCGGAGGAGCGACGGGTCGCGCAGGAGCGCCTCGCACCGTGCGGACGGGCGCGCGACCACCCGCCCTTCGATGCGCAACGTGCCCGGAGCGCCGTCGGGCGACCACCGGGGCCCCGGGCCCGGGACATCTCGCCGGACGACGGCCCGCACTTCGCGAGCCTCGCGCCTCCCGCCCATGGAGGCGCGCGCCAGGCTCAGGGCGGAGGTCGCGAACCCCGCCAGGAGCGCCGTCTTCCACAGGAGGTCCAGGGTCCGAGCTCCGCGGACCAGCCCGGAGCGCTCCAGCAGCCAGGCGGCGATGACGAGCACCGTGCTGTGGAGGAGGTACGTCAGGAGCCAGGGGGCGGCGCGACCCGCGAAGGCCGCGAACCCGTCAGCCATCGCCGGCGCCGTCGCCTCGAGCGGCCTCGTCGAGGAGGGAGCGGATCCGGTCGAGCTCGGCCGCGTCCACCTCGTCGGCCCGGACCAGGTGGCTGACAAGCTCCGCGGCATCGCCGCCGAAGAGGTTCTCCGTGAGATCGCGAACCTTGGACCGACGCACTTCGGCCCGCGTCACCGTGGCGCGGTAGACGTTCTGCCGTCCCCGCCGTCGGTGCGCCAGCACCCGCTTGCGCTCCAGGCGGGACAGGAGCGTCGCCACCGTCGTCAACGCCAACGGGCGCCGCTCCACCACCATCTCCCAGACCTCCTGGGTGGTGGCTTCGCCACGCTCCCAGAGGACCTGCAGGATCGACAGCTGCAGTCCGGTGAGTCCGACGGTCTCCGCCACGCGCCACTCCTGCCGGGAGCTCGCGCCCCCTGTCTCGGGTTCCGCCCTCTGTGACGCGCGGAAACCCTCAGGGGGTTGTCCGTGGCGGATCGACGATCCTGTAGCCCTGTTCCTCGTCCGCGATGTTCACCGAGTAGTCGATGAAGAAGTCCAGGGGGAGCCCGTTGCCCGATCCCCATGTCACGCGCACGTCCGCGGCACCCCGCTGCACGGCATCGGTGAGGACCTCGAACAGCCCGTCCACCGAGGGGAAGAGGTCGGCGAAGGAGGCCGGAACGACCTCGCCCGTGGCTACGTAGGTCCGCCCGACCGCGACGCCGTTCTCGACCACGACGCGCACGGGCCCGAGTGCCTCCACGCCACAGAAGCAGAGGCGCTCGACGTCGTAGACGTAGGACGACGGACCGTTGGCCTCCCAGAGCGCGCGGTTTGCCGCGATCTCTCGTTCGAGCGCACCGACGTGCGGGCCCTGGTCGGAGCATCCGGCGGCGAGCGCGGCCAGCAGGGCGGGGAGCAGGGCGGGTTTCTTCACGTCTCCGAAACGAATGGGAGGCGGCAGCCGTGACAACGGCGCCCCGGCCGAGAGTGTCGCGGCCGAGAGTCTTTCGCGCGCACGGGCCCGCGACCCATCTTGGCCAGGCCCGTCCTCCTGTTGCCCGGAACGAGAGGTACCGCGATGACCCTCGCCGAGATCGCGCGCGCCACGAGGAGCTCCGTAGGTCCGCTCCTCTCCCTTTCCCTCGGGCTCGTCCTGTCCATCGCGGCGTGCGCCGGGGGTGACGACGCAAACGGCTCCGGAGCCGCCGTGGTCGTCACCCAGGCCCCGCCCGGCACCGACATCTGGCTCGCGACGCTCACCCAAGGCGCGAACGGCGCGCTGGGCATCCAGGACGCGTTGAACGTCACGCAGCGGCCGGGCTACGACAACCAGCCCTACTTCCTACCGGACGGATCGGCCTTCCTGTACACGGTCATCGACGAGGCGGGACAGGCCGACATCTGGCGCTACGACCTCGCCGCCGGCACGGCCCGGCAGGTCACGCACACGGCGCCCGAGAGCGAATACTCCCCCACGCCGATGCGGGGCGGAGGCTTCTCCGTCGTGCGCGTCGAGGCCGACTCCGCGCAGCGGCTCTGGCGCTTCGATGCGGACGGCACGAACCCCACCCTCCTGATCGAGGGAATCCAGCCCGTCGGCTATCACGCCTGGTCGGACACCGCGACGGCCGTTCTGTACGTGCTCGGCGACCCGCCGACCCTCGAGGTGGCGCGCCCGGGGGCCGGAGCGGGCACCCCCGCGGCGCGGGACGTGGGACGCTCGCTGCAGCGCATCCCCGGCGGCAACGACGTGAGCTACGTCCAGCGCCTGGCCGACGGGGGAACGGAGATCCGGCGCCTGCACCCCTCCACGGGCACGTGGGAGCCGCTGATCGCCGGCCTGCAGGGCGGAGACTTCCACGCCTGGACCCCCGACGGCACGCTCCTCCAGGCGCATGAGGGGCGGGTGTACGCGTGGCGGCCCGGGACCGCGGACTGGAGCCAGATCGCGGACCTGAGCCCCCTGGGCATCGCGATCACCCGGATCGCGGTGAGCCCGGACGGATCCAGGATCGCGCTGGTGGGAGAAACGGGCGCCTGACCGGGAGCATCGGGGCGCGGCGCTACTTCGCGGCCCACTCCTTCCACGTGGCTTCGGCCAACCCGACCGTGACGTCGCTGCCGCGGCGCACCAGCGGCAGGCGCAGGACGAGCGGTTCCTCCTCCGCGATCTCCATCCAGCGCTCGTCGCCGTGGTGCGCCGCCCTCAGGCCGAGCGCCTCGAAGCGCTTCGAGGCCCGGTCGATCAGGGCGCCCGCGCCGAACTTCTGCACGAAACGGCGCAGCTCGCCCCGCGACGGGCCCCGCACCTTGAAGTCGACGAAATGCACGCGGATGCGCCGCTCCTTGAAGAAGCGGAGCGCCTTGCGGGTGTCGGCGTCGTTCTTCACGCCGAAGATCTGGACGTCCATGGCGCCAACGTAGGGCCCCGGCATCCCCGGGTGAAGCCGGCAGCTACTCCGAACGCAGCGACGTCACCGGGTCCACCGCGGTAGCGCGCCGCGCCGGCACGTAGCACGCCACCGCGGCCACGGCGGCGAGCAGCGCGACCACCGAGGCGAGCGTGGCCGGGTCCGTCGGCTCGACGCCGAACAGGAACGTGACCATGGCCCGGGTCGCCACCAAGGCGGCCACCAGCCCGACGACGAGCCCGACCGCGACTACCGTCAGGCCCTGCCGGAGGATCATGCCGAGCACGTCGGGCGCGGCGGCACCCAGCGCCATGCGGATGCCGATCTCCTGCGTGCGCTTGCGCGTCGCCTGCGCGGTCACGCCGTACACCCCCACGGCCGCGAGCAGCAGCGCCATCGCACCGAACACGGCCAGGAGGGTGAGCACGAACTCCTGCCGCACCATGGACGCACGCCACACGTCCCGGAGGGATCGGACGGTTCCGAGGGGAATGAGGGGATCCATCTCGTGGAGGACGTCTCTCGCCACCGTCACGGTCTGGGCCACGTCGCCCGACGTACAGATCACGAACCAATCGCCCCGGCCCCAGTCCTGGCTCCGATTCTCGAACACCTCGGCCCGCGTGGGCTCCGCCGGGCTGTTCTGCTTCTGGTCTCCCACGATGCCGACGATCTCGTACCAGTTGCTCTGGTCCGGATTGGCGGCGGCCGTGCGATCGTACGCGATCTTCTGGCCGATGGGATCCTCGCCTGGAAAGTGCTCGCGGGCGAACGTCTCGTTGATCAGCACCACCAGCGGCGCGTCGGGTCCGTCGTCCGGAGCGAACATCCGGCCCCGGATCAGGGGGATATCCAGCGCCTCGAAGTACCCCGCGTCGGCTCGGCGATGGAGGATCTCGAAGCCCACCCGGTCGGGTGGCCATCCCACCGCCTGGAACTGACTCGACCAGCTCTGCCCGTTGAGGGGAAGCTGCCCCACCATCCCGACGCGCTCGATTCCCGGCCGTCCCTCCATGCGCCGCTCGAAGTCGTCCTGGAAGGCCAGCACCTGGTCACGATTCTGGTAGCGCGCGGACGGTATGCCGAACTGGACGGCCACCACGCCCTCGGTGCGGAAGCCCGGATCCACGTTGCGAAGGAGCCAGAACGTGCGGATCATCAGCCCCGCCCCCGCGACGAGCAGCACGGCGAGGCCCACCTCCACCGCCACCAGCACGCCCGCCGTGCGCATCGCCCCGCGTCCGGCGGATCCTCCGCGTCCCCCTTCCCCGAGTGCCTCCCGGAGATCGCCCCGCGCGGCGCGCAGCGCCGGCACCAGGCCGAACACGAGCCCGCTGGCGACCGCCAGACCCACGGTGAAGAGGACGACCCGCGCGTCCAGCGCCAGCGCCGTCGCCCCCGCGATCCCGATCGGTCGCCGCGCGGCGATGGCCCGCACGCCGACCCAGCCGAGGCCCAGGCCGATCGCGCCGCCGACGAGCGCGAGGATCAGCCCCTCCGTGAGGATCTGCCGGACGATCCGGCGCCGACCGGCGCCCATCGCGAAGCGGAGGGCCACCTCGCGCGTCCGTTCGCTCGCCCGCACGAGCATCAGGTTGGCCACGTTCGTGCACGCCAGCAGGAGGAGGAGCCCGACCGCTCCCAGCAGCACGACGAGCGTGGTGTGCTGGTCCTTCACGAGGAAGTCCCTGAGCGGCCGGAGCCCCGCGCCCATGACCCGGTTCGTCTCCGGGTACTCGCCCTGGAGGCGCCTGACCACCACCTGGAGGGCCGCGTCGGCCCGTTCGGGCGTCACCCCCGGCTTCAGCCGGGCGATCGGCGATACCCAGTGGGCCCGGCGAAAGAACGCCGCGTCACGGTTCGCCGGATCCCATCCCCACGGCGACCACATGTCTCCGTCGGGGTTCGGGAATTCGAAGCCCTCCGGCATCACTCCGACGATCTCGACGGTCGTGCTGCCCAGCGTCAGTCTGCTCCCCACCACGTCCGGCTTCGCGCCGAAGTGCGACACCCAGAAGGCGTGGCTGAGCACGACGACGTCGTCGTTCCCCGTCCACGTCTCGTCCCACGTGAAGCCGCGCCCCACCTCGGCCTTCACGCCCAGCACCGAGAAGAAGTTGCCCGTAACGTTCACCACGCCCAGCAGCTCCGGCTCCCCGTCGCGAACGTACGCGACCCTGTTCAGGAAGTCGGAGTACATCGCGACGTCCTGGAACGCATCCACCTGCTCGCGCCAGTCCAACACGTTGGCGGGAGCGGCCTCCGCGTCGTCCCAGCCGAACTCGGGGTTGGTTTCGTAGAGCATGACGAGCCGGTCGGAGTCACCGAACGGCAGCGGCCGGAAGAGGAAGGCGTTGGCCGCCGAGAAGATCGCGGTGTTGGCGCCGATCCCCAGCGCCAGCACGGCGACGGCCGTCGCGGCGAATCCCGGGTTGCGGCGCAGCGTGCGCACGGCGAAGCGCAGGTCCTGTGTCGTCGTCTCGAACATCGATGCTCCCCCCCTCCCCTTCGTCCGTTTAACGCCCCTTCGCCAGCCGTCGAGGCGCAGCCTCGCCACCGTGAGCGCGAGGCCCACGGCCTCCTTCGTGCCGAACCACACCCCCCCGAGGAAGCCGCCGCCGGCACGGCGCGCGTCGTGCACGGCGAGCACTTCGGCGCCGTAGCGCGCGCGGAACCCCGGGGGCGCCAGCCGCAGCAGGAGCCGCAGAAGGCGACGCGTCACACGCCCCCCTCCGGCAGCAGGTGCTTGGCGCGCGCCGTGGCCACCAGCTGCGCGAGCCGGTGCGACTCCGCCTCCGCGTCCGCGCGGCCCCGGGCCGTAATGCGGTAGTAGCGGCGGCGGGCGTCGTCATCTCCCTTCGGTCGCGGGGCCTCCTCCACGAGGCCCTCGGCCTCCATGCGCTGCAGCGCCAGGTAGAGCGCGCCCGTGCTGGGCGCCGAAGCGGGCCCCGCCCGCCCCTCGATCTCCTTGATGATCCCGTAGCCGTGGCGTCGCTCGTCCGCGAGCGCGAGGAGGATCTGATAGGTCAGCGGGGTCAGGCTCATCGCCGTGTCCATTGCATGTGGCTGATATGTATCTTGCGTTTATATATTTGCTGCTTAGATATGCGTTCGTCAAGGAGGGTACCCCGCCCCGGCCTTGTGGAGAGACGCGTGGCAGCGTAGACCCAGGGCATGTCAGAGCAACTCGGCCTCTTCGACGACGACCCCATCCCCGGGGTCGCGCCCGTCGGCCCCGCGCGCGTGCCCGAGGAACTGGCCGCCGTGGCGAACCGGCTTCCGGCCGGCCTGCGCATGGGCACGTCCTCGTGGAGCTTCCCCGGGTGGGTCGGCATCGTCTACGACCGCACGGTCCCGGAGACCGTGCTCGCCCGCGACGGGCTCGCCGCGTACGCCCGTCACCCCGTGTTGCGCACCGTGGGCATCGACCGCACCTACTACCGCCCCATCCCGGCCGGCGAGTTCAGGGCCTACGCGGACGTCGTGCCGGCCGACTTTCGCTTCCTGGTCAAGGCGGATCGGCTCCTCACCTCCCCCACCGACCCGGGCGCGGGGGCCATCCGCGGGCCGAACCCCCGCTTCCTCGACGCCACGTACGCCATCGACGAGGTGATCGGCCCGATGGTCGAGGGGCTCGGCGCGAAGGCGGGGCCCCTCCTCTTCCAGTTCCCGCCCGTTCCCCCCAATCTGGTCGGCGGGCGGGCGGCCTTCGCCGAGCGGCTTCACCGCTTCCTGGACGCGCTCCCGCCCGGACCGCTGTACGCGGTCGAGTTGCGCACGCCCGCCTTCCTCACGCCGGAGTACGCCGCGGCGCTGGACGCCACGAAGGCGACGCACTGCTACACGGTGCACCCGGCGATGGCGTCGCTGGAGGATCAGCTCAAGGCCGTGCGCCACTTCGAGCAGCCCGCCCTGGTGGTGCGCTGGATGCTGCACGCCGGCCTGAGGTACGAAGCCGCGAAGGACCGCTACGAGCCCTTCGACCGCGTGCGCGACGAGGACCCGGAGTCTCTGGAGCGCATCGCCGTCGCGGCGCTCGACGCCCTGATCGCCGAACGTGACGTCTTCGTGGTCGTGAACAACAAGGCGGAGGGATCGGCGCCGCTCTCGGTGTTCCGCCTGGCCGCGCGCATGGCGGCGTGGGAGCCGCGCGCCTAGGTTCTTCCCCCTTCTTCACCGAAACCCGCATGCTATGAAGACCCTCCCCCTCGCCCTCGCCGCCTGCGCGCTCGCCCTCGCCGCGCCCCTGTCCGCCCGCCAGGGCCCCTCTCCTGTCGAACGGCGCATCGTGCGCGAGGCCGAGGCGCGCGCCGACGAGGCGATCACGCTGCTCGAGCGCGTCGTGAACGTCAACAGCGGCACCATGAACCTCGAGGGCGTGCGCGAGGTCGGCCGCGTCTTCCGCGAGCAGCTCGACGCCCTCGGCTTCGAGACCGAGTGGGTTCCGGGCGAGGCCTTCGGCCGAGCCGGGCACCTGGTGGCGCGCCGCGACGGCGAGGGGCCCCGCCTCCTCCTGATCGGCCACCTCGACACCGTCTTCGAGCCCTCGAGCCCGTTCCAGCACTTCGACCGCTCGGGGGAGCGCGCGGACGGTCCCGGCGTGGTGGACATGAAGGGCGGCGACGTGGTCATCGTCCACGCCATGAAGGCGCTGGCCGCTGCGGGTGAGCTGGACGGGAGGGCGATCACGATCGTCATGACCGGTGACGAGGAGAGGAGCGGCGCGCCGCTGTCGGCGTCCAAAGCCGCGTTGATCGAGGCCGCCGGCGCCGCCGACATCGCCCTCGCCTTCGAGAACGGCGACTCCGACCCGAAGACCGCGGTGGTGGCCCGGCGCGGCTCCACCGGGTGGCGCCTCGACGTGACCGGCACGCCGGCCCACTCCTCCCAGCTCTTCCAGCCCGAGGTGGGCGCCGGGGCGATCTACGAGGCCGCCCGGATCCTGCACAGCTTCTACGAACGCCTGGCCGGTGAGCCGCTGCTCACGTTCAATCCCGGCGCGATGGTGGCCGGCACCGACGTCGACTACGACGACGCCAGGGCCGGAGGTACCGCGTTCGGGAAGAGCAACGTCGTGGCCGGCCACGCCGTGGTGACGGGCGATCTACGCACGATCTCCCTCGAGCAGCTCGAGTCCACACGCGCCCGCATGGCGTTCATCGCCGGGGAGAGCCTGCCGGGCACCGATGCCACGATCACGTTCGACGAGGGCTACCCGCCCATGGCCCCCACCGAGGGCAACCGCCGTCTCCTGGCGCAGTTCGACCTGGTCAGCCGGGACTTGGGGTTCGGGCCCGTGACCGCCGTGGACCCCCGCGACGCGGGAGCCGCCGACGTGTCCTTCACCGCCGGGCTCGTGGACATGGCCCTCGACGGCCTGGGGCCTGGAGGGGGGAACGACCACACCGTGGACGAGTGGATCGACCTTCCCACGCTGCTGGAGCAGACCGAGCGGGCCGCGGTCCTCGTCCACAGACTCACCAGCCGAGGTGTCTCATGATCCGCGCCGTCGCACGGTGCGCGCGCCTCGCCGACATCCATGCCCGCCCGCCCAGACCACGAAGCGACATCCAGGAGATCCGCTGATGCCACGACGACGCACGAGGCTTCTCATGGCCATGCTCGCCACGGCCCCCGCGCTCACGGCCATTCCGGCTTCCGGGCAGGAGGACGACCGCTATGCGCGTGGCGGCTCCGGGACGCGCGAGCTCGACCTGCCGGGCGGCACCCGCATCAAGCTGCTCCTGGAGGCCGCAAACCTCGGCAACGACGACATCGAGGTGGCGGAGATCACCTTCCCGGTGGGCACCGACCCGACGTCCGCGCACCGGCACGGCGCCACCGAGATCTTCTACGTCGTCGAGGGGGTGCTCGACCACGTCGTCAACGGTACCGCTTACCGACTCGAACCCGGTATGGTGGGCGTGGTGAAGCCCGGAGACGAGGTGATCCACCGCGTGGCGTCGGATCTCCCAGTGAAGGCGTTGGTCCTTTGGGTGCCGGGGGGTGAGGCCGATCGGCTCGCACCGGCCGACCGCTGGAAAGCGGTGGGGGGCGAGCCGGGTGGTGCCGCGCCGGCGCCCCGCTGATCTCGGCCTCCTTCACCGCGCTCGCGAGGCGTCCCAGCTTCGCAGCCTGAGCCTCGGACGCGACGACGTCGGGACGGTCCCACCGAAGGGAACCGTCCCGACGTCGTGCAAAGGGTCCTACGCCGGGTCTCCGAGGGCCTCACACGGCCCCGAGGGAGCGGTGTCGGCATTGCTGTGGCCGCTGAACGTCACGTCCATCGTCGGCGGAGAGGTCGTGAAGTCGAAGCTCGTCACCGAATGACCGATCTGGTAGTAGAGCAGCTTCCCGCCGCCCAATTCACGGATCCTCTGCGGGGCGCCGTTGACCACCTGCTCCGTCGGCTTGAGGAAGTCGCTGGGAGAAGGGGTGATCGTGACGCGCGGGAACGATGAGGTGGGCATCGCGGCCGGCACCCTGGAATGTGACGCCGCACTGTTCGAGGCACGTCTCGATCAGGGCTCCCCGGAATCGGCATGGGAGCTGTACGGGGATCCCTTCTTCGACGGCCTGCACGTCTCCGAGGCGGACCTCGAGCGGTGGATCGAGGACGAGCGGGCCCGGTACAGGAGGCTGGCGGTCGAGGCGGCCGGCGGCATGGCGGACCGGGACGAGCAGCGAGGCGACCTGCACGCTGCGGTGGCGTGGGCGAGGAAGGCCGTCGAGACCGAGCCCCATAGCGAGGTGGGGATCAGGCGGTTGATCGGACTTCTGGGGAGGGCCGGGGAGCGTGACGCCGCCGTTCGCGTCTACGCCGGATTCGCGGCACGGCTGGCGGAAGAGCTCGACCTGGAGCCGTCGGAGGAGACCAGGGCCTTGGCCGACGCCGTTCGCTCGTCACCCGGCGCGAGCGCGGTGGAGGTCGCGGGCTCGTCCATCGACGTGCCAGCCGCTGGCGGGGTCGATTCCGTCCGGGTCACTCCGGCGCGTCGAACCCACCCGGGCCTGCCGTACATCACCTCCCTTTCGCTCGCGGCGGTGATCGTCGTCGCCGCCCTCTGGGGCTGGTTGCGTCCCGCCCCCGCGGAGCCGCCCTTGCGCTACAGCATGACGTTCGCCACGGGAGAGGAGATGGCGGCCATGGCCGGGAGGCGGTTCGCCCTTTCGCCCGACCGGACCATCCTGGTCTACGTCAGCGGGCCGCCGGGGCGGCTCCGCGTGCGCCGGCGCGATCAGCTGCGCTCCACCGAGTTGCCGGGCACCGAGCGGGCCCGATCGCCCTTCTTCTCGCCGGACGGAGCGCGAGTCGGGCTCTTTTCGGACGGCGCGCTGAAGATCGCCCCGCTCGAGGGTGGCCCCATCTTGGTCGTCACGGACGTGCTGGACTGGACCGGGGGGGCTTCCTGGGGTCCGGACGGCTTCGTGTATGCGGCTCTCCCCGCGTTCAGTGGCCTGGTGCGACTGCGTCCGGAGCCGGGCGCGGTTCCGCATCCATTCACGGAGCTGGACCCTATCAACAGGGAGTCCGACCACAAGTATCCCGACGTCTTGCCGAGCGGCGATGGCGTCCTGTTCACCGTGGACCACGCGAGCGTCACGGGGAGCACGAAGTCGATCGGCTTGGCCGACCTCGAGACGGGTTCGCACAAGCTGCTCGTGGAAGGCATCTACGCCCGCTACGCGGCTTCCGGACACCTGGTCTACGTGGCGCCGGACAGCACCCTCATGGTGGCACCCCTGGATCCCGAGGCTCTCGAGCTGACCGGCCCTTCGAGGGTGGTTAGCCCGAAGCAGCGGGTGGGCTTCCGCGGAGCGGTCGATCTCGCCGTGTCGGTCGCCGGCACCCTGGTGTACGCCACAGGCCCCGGGGAGGGCCTGCGAGAGCTGGTCTGGGTCTCCCGCGACGGCGCCGTCGAATCCCTCGACTCGTCGTGGCAGGGCGGCCTCGGATGGCCGACGCTGTCGCCGGATGGCTCGAGGCTCGCCGTGGTGATGACGAGCGCAAACGGAGCGGACGTCTGGATCCGGGACATGGAGACCGGCGCGACGCTCAAGCTGACGGGCGAAGGGAGCTCGAACGGATACCCGTCGTGGACGCCCGACGGCCGATCTGTGACGTACGTGTCGAATGCGGGTGGGTCCGCAGAGCTGTGGACGAAGCCCGCCGACGGCAGCGCCCACGCCATGCTCGAGTTGAGCCGGCCGCGCGATCTGGCGGAATCGTTCTGGTCGCCGGACGGGCAGTGGCTGATCTACCGGACCAGCAACGTCCTGCGCGCCGCGCCCGGTATGCCCTCGGAGGGTGCGGCCGACATCCTGGCGATCCGTCCGGACGCTGGGGAGGAGCCCATCTCGCTGGCGACCACCGAGTTCACCGAGGTGTGCCCGACTCTGTCTCCCGATGGCCGCTGGCTCGCCTACGCCTCTCACGAGACGGGGAAGGAAGCGGTCTTCGTCGTGCCGTTCCCCAACACGGGCGATGCGAAATGGGCCGCTTCCCCCGACGGAGGAATGGAGCCCGTGTGGTCGCACGACGGCAACGAGCTGTTCTACAGGGACCTGCAGGGCACCATGCGGGTCGTCCAGGTCCAGACCACCCCGAGCTTCTCGGTAGGACGCACCATCGGTGTGTTCGACGGCCGGGGGTTCGTGGTGTCCGGCCTGCATCCGATGTACGCCGTGTCACCGGACGACCGACGTTTCCTGATGGTCCGTCGGACGACGGAGGCAGACCCGGGCGAGCTGATCGTCGTCGAGAACTGGTTCCAGGAGCTGAAGTCGGGGAGATGAAGCAGGCGTGGAAGCTGATGGACACTTGCTTGCGCCTCGACCCCTCGATCGGCATGGTGTGCGCAGTAGATACGCAAAAGGGTCGGCGTGCGACGCCGTTGCCGTGGATCATCGGGAGGAGTGAGGGGATTCGTCACCCGTGCTGTCCAGGAGGTTCACGATGAACGATCAGTCGAGTCCAGCGTTGCGTGCGGTTCTCCTCGTGGTCGGGCTGGTGTTCATCTTCGGGGTCTGGCCGCTCATGGTCTTCTGGCCCGCCGGATGGCATTGGCAGCCGGGACAGCCCGAGTACGAGCAGATGATCATCGGGGTCTACGCGGTGCTGGGAATCTTCCTCGTGCTCGCCTCGCGCAACCCGGGTCGGCATCGCAGCCTCATTCTCTTCGCTGCGTGGTCCAGCATCGTCCACGCCCTCATCATGGCCGTGCAGGCGATGCGTGACCCCGCCGAGCGCGGACACTTCCTCGGTGACGTCCCGATCCTCATGGTGGTCGGGATCGTCCTTCTGGCCATGGCGCCGAAGGAGCTCGAGTCGGCCGCGGTCTGAGCCACGAACCTGCGGGCGTACGGTCCACGGGTGCCCGGGCGGTGCTCCCCGGGCACCCGTGAGTGGCTCTACGCCTGCGCCTACCGCGTGAGCGGCAGTTCCTTCGCCAAGCGCTGGAAGTTGGCCCGCGCCGCCGGCGTCGGCATGGCGGAGGCGAGAGCCGACGGTGTCGCCGCGCCGACCTTGAGCATCAGGAGCGCCAGGCCCACCGTCAGGTCACCCTGCTCGAAGTTGCAGTGCCCATAGCGGAAGATGGGAAGGGCGCTGTGCTCCCGGGCCGCGCCGGCGAGGAGAGCCTTCAGCCGATACAGGGGCTGCTGGACGAACCGGACGATTTCGTCGCCTGTGGTGTGCAGGCTCACGTAGGGCATCGAGAGGTCACCCGAGGTCTGGTAGTCGGCGGCCACCGCCGCGCGGGCCGCCGGGTCGGCGCTGAAGCGCTGGACGCGCAGGTTCAGGCGGAGATCCTGCCCCGAGCCGAAGTACCACCGCCCTTTGTTGTCGAAGGGCTGTCCGCCGAGCTTGTCCTTGGCGTCGTTGGTTGCGAACACGTTGTACCAGAGGATGGCATCGATGGTGTGCCACAGCCCGTCGGGATCATCCGGGTCCACGGGGGCGCCGGCCACCTTGATGAGCTTGGCCGCCGCAGCCGGATCGGCCTTTACTGCGGCCTGGGCGATGGAGCGGTAGGTGGAGTACCACCCGGCCATCACCTCGCGACCTACACCCGCGGGCGTGACCTTACCCTGGAAGACCCGGGGGAAGAAGTAGTTGAACAGGACGTTGAAGTCCCCGAAGTAGTCGAGCTGCTTCTGGAAGTTGCCCGTCGGCCCGCATGTGCTGAGCGCGCCCTGGAACACGCCGGGATGGCGCTCTGCTGCCAACGTGGTGACGGCTCCGCCCTCGGAGGCGCCGGTGATCAGGACGGGGACGAACGCCGGAGAATCGGGAACATCACTCGCTGCCCCCCGCACGATATCCGCCAGAGCTGCCATGTCCTCCACGCCCTCCTTGATGGCGAGGCCGTTCACGCGGTAGCTGGTGGACGCGAAGGCGAAGCCCTGGGAGAGGACGAAGGGCGCGAGCGTCGCGACCTCGGCGGGGATGGACAGTTCGAGACCGGCGAAGGTGTATCCGTGGGCGTAGACGATGAAGGTGCCGTTCCAGGTGGGCGGCCAACAGACCTGATAGATGGCCGCGGGGTGATCCGGATCGCCGGTGGAGTACGCCACGGGCAGCTGGCAGCCCTTCAGCTCCGCCGGGACAGGAACCAGAACTGGCGCCACCGGCGCTGCGGCTTCCGGCTTCTGGAGCACCGGCTCCTCCGACACGGGCACCGTGGGAGAGTCGCAAGCCGAAGCCGTCAGGGCAGCGAGGGTGGCGAGGACGGCCGGAACGGTCCGGCGGGCGCGCTCTGGCACCCCGCACGGAAGGCGTGTCGACGGGAACATGAAGAACTCCTGGGTTTTCGCCGCGACGGCGGGGCGACGAGGGTTACACGGCGGTAGTTGCCGTTCTCGTCGTCGGGCAGGCGTTCACATGGGAGCGCAGGGCAGGCGGCGGAACCGCGACCACCGGGGGAATGCCGAGGTCCTCCGCCGTCAATGTGCAAGGGCGCCCATGGGGTCGGCAAGAAAGGCGCTCACGGCCGATGCGACCCCGAGCGCCTGGCCGCACGAGGCCTTCACCCGCCGGCCACTGAAAACTCCTTCAGCATGCCGTTCGCGTCGGCGTGGGGCACCTCCGCGATCCATGCGTACCGTCCGGGCTCCAACGTCACCGTCATGTAGCCGGTGGAACCCGCCGGCATCTCGTTGAGGCCGCCGAGGAACTGGGCGGGCGCGGGCGTCTGGAGGCCCCCCGGCTGCGTCCAGTCCATCCACGCCACGAGCTCCTGGAGGTCGGTGTCGTCCGCCAAACGCACCAGATGCACGTCGTGGCCGACGAAGTTCTCGTGGGGCGTCTGATCCTCGAAGTGCACGGCCACGGTCTGCGGGCCCACCACCGGATCACCGGAGACCTCGATGCCGCGGGTGCTGGAGAGCGTGATGTCGAGGTCGGCGCTCGGCTCGGGCGCGGAGGACGCCGGGGCGGTCGCCGTGAGCTGATGGACCATGCCGTACGCTGTGCTGTCCGGGTTGAAGGAGTGGAAGACGCCGTCCGTCTTCACGTAGCACTCCAGCAGATACGTCCCCGGCTCCAGGTAGACTGTCGCCTGTGACACGTGCCCGGGCGCGGTGAGCCCCGCGCCGCCGAGGAACGTGATGTCGCCGAACCAGGCGGGCAGCCCACCGAACGCCGCCATCGCGTCCTCCGGCTTCCCTTCGGCCAGCAGGTCCATCCCCGCCTGGAAGACGGGCGCGACCTGCTCCTGTTGCTCCGCGATGCCGATCCCGTCGGGCATGCGCTCGACGACGGCGAAGTGGGTCATGGTGGAGGCGTTGCGGAAGCGGAAGGTGGTCCACCCCGCGGGCACGGAATCCGGTGCCTGAAACGTGCGCTCGACCGCCGTGATCTCGACGACGTTCGGTGCGGACGTAGGGGTTGCGGCGGGCCGTTCGCCTCCGCATCCGGGGGCGAGGAGGACGGCGACGACGGCGAGGGGGAGCCTGGGAACACGTGTCATGGCGGCGTCTCCTGGGCAGGAGGGGACTCCGGGAACGAGGGTCCACCCTCGGCCCGACGCCGTCGCCTGTCAACCCGTGCGGTCCTTACTCGCGGACCGTGCCCCGGCGCCGCTTCTTCAGCAGGCCGGCCGGGGGCGGCTTCGCGGAGGCGGCGCGCGCTTGCGGCCGAGGAGTCCGCCTATGGCCCTGCCGGCCCGGTCCTTCGCCTGGTCCTTCGCCTGCTCCTTGGCGTCCGCAGCGGCCCGGTCCTTCAGGTGCTCGAAGGTGAGCTGCACGATCTTCGAGCCGGGCGCGGCCTCGCGGACCTTCTGGATCTGCTCGAGGCCGTCCACGTAGTCGCCGCCGTCCACGAGGCACAGGGCCTGGGAGAACGCCAGCATCGTCTCCACGTCATCGATGCGGTTGGCCTCCTGCTGGGCGCGCAGCCGCTCGCGATCCTCCCCGGACAGCACCACCCCCAGGCCGTCCACGAGCGAGTCGGAAAGCTCCTGCTCCAAGGCCAGGAACTCGTCCTTCTTCCCCGTCACGTGGGCGGTCTTCACGATCTCCGAGGTCTCGACCCGATCGACGCGGGTGTCCAGGCGCATTTCGGGGTCCACCGCGACGAACGCACCCGTCACCACGTACTCGGCGCCGACCATCATCCCCACGCTCTGGGCGGTGGCGGGGTCCACGTACGCCGACTGCTGGAGCTCGAGCTCCTTCTGAAGATCCTCGATGCGCTCCCGCTCCACGAGCTGGATCTCCTCCACGACGGAGAGGTCCGAGATCATCATCGCGGCCAGGGCACGGCCGAGGTGGTCGTACCGGGCGTCGCCGGTGTTGTTGTCGAAACGGAGCACCGCCACGGCCTTCTTGGCCTGGCGGGGCGACGAGCTGCCCAGGATCGGGAGGACGCTAACGAGGAGCAGCGGAAGGAGGCGGCG
>CAZPZU010000062.1:0-29125 GCA_964591135.1 uncultured Gemmatimonadaceae bacterium
GTGCCCCGCCAGGGACTCGAACCCCGAACCTACTGATTAAGAGTCAGTTGCTCTACCAGTTGAGCTAACGGGGCGGTGCACCGCCTCCCGACAAGGCGTCGGGAGCAGTCAAAAGTACCGCTTCGGCTCTCGGGGTCAACCTCGCGCGGCGACCGTGGGGAGGGCGTCCCAACGGTGGGCTCTGAGGTCCCCGGCCGACGGGACCTCAGTCCCCCGCAGGTGCGGTCTCCTGGGTCTCCACGGACACGTCCACCTCGATGCCCTTCCGCACGCTCTCCGTGACGATGCAGAAGTCCTCGAAGAGCTCCAGGCAGCGACCGAGGCGCTCGGGCGGCACGCCGTCGAGCAGGGGTTTGAGCGTGACGTGCACCGACGCGATGCGCAGCCGACCACGCTCGTTGCGCGCGAGGGCTCCTTCGACGTGCGCCGACATTCCCGCGAGCTCCACGCGGGACTTCTGCAGACAGAAGAGGAGGCTGGCTGACAGGCAATTGCCGATCGCGGCACCCACCAGGCGGGCCGCGTTGGGTGCGGTACCGTCGCCGATGGGCACCGGCTCGTCGAGTCGGATCGTGCTCCACGACGGATCGTCGAACGTCACGTCGAACTGGAAACGCTCGCGGCGTTCCAGGTCCAGCGAGAAGGTCGGGGTGTCGCTCACGGGTCGCCTCCAATTGGATGTCGCCGCGTGGGATGGCGGAGACTGCCCGAACCTCGCGCTGGGGTGGCCCCTGTTCTGCCCGGAATGAGCCGGCCATCTTTGTGGGGATTCACCCTCGCGTCCGAAAGGGATTCGTCCTACAGACAATCCCGGAGGCGATTTTCAAGATACTGAGCGAGGTCGCGCGAGCGCGCGCGCAGGAACGCGCACCGACGGCCCGGATTTCCCGTACCCCCTCCGGAGGCTGCAATGCGGAAGCTCGTCCTCGTCACGCTCTCGGCGGCACTCGCCGGCTCGGCGACCCTGGTCGCCTGCTCCGGTCCGGAGCCGCAGGCCGGCACGACGCAGTCCACGACTGCGGCCGCGCAGCCCGCCGAGCCCGCCGTGCACCAGGCCGTGACGCTCACGCCCGAGCAGCAGGAGGGCCAGGTGGTGTTCGAGTCCGTCTGCTGGACGTGCCACGGCACCGCCGGGCACGGCAACGGCCCCGCCCGGACGGAGGAGATCACGCCCCCGTCCTTCCAGACACAGGAGTACGCGACCGCCTCGCCGGCGATCCTCCAGGCACGCTTCCGAGCCAGCCTCGAGGGCGCCGACCCCAACCACCCCCACATGCAGTACGTGATCAAGCTGGTGAAGCCGGAGGCCTTCGAGGCGGCGCTCGCCTACATCCCGGCGCTGGCCTACCCGCCGGAGATCCCCGGGAGCGCGGTCGCCGGCCAGCGCCTCTTCCAGTTCCGCTGCGCCGGGTGCCACGGTGCCTCGGGGCGCGGAGACGGCCCGGGCGCGGCGAACCTCGTGGACGCGGTGAAGCCGGCCGACTTCACGACGGACACGCTGGTGGCCTCACGCGACTGGAACGCGGTCCACGACAAGATCGCCGCGGGCGGCCAGCACATCCACGGCTCGGTCATGCCGGCCTGGGACGTCGTCCTCCCGGACGCCGACATCTGGGACCTGGTGGCCTATCTCGCCACCTTCCAACCGGGGCTGGTCGCGAAGCCTTCCTGGGAGAACTAGGAAGCCGAAGCGGACCCTACGAGCCGCCTCCGGTCCCCAGCATGTCGGGCCGGAGGCTGTACAGCAGGTAGTAGGATGCCGCGTCGATCTCGCGGAGCGTGATGCCGGCGACGCCGAAGGTCGGCATCCCCTGGGCGTGTCCCACGAACACCGTGTGGCGTACGGAGTCCAGGGACGAAGCGAAGGGCCAGTCCCGCTCCACCAGCGACGGCACCTTCAGATCCCGCTCGTTGGCGTAGGGCGTGTCGCCCTCCCCGAGGGGTCCGTGGCATCGGCGACACTTCGCGGCGTAGACGGCGTT
This sequence comes from uncultured Gemmatimonadaceae bacterium, assembly GCA_964591135.1. Taxonomy (GTDB): domain Bacteria; phylum Gemmatimonadota; class Gemmatimonadetes; order Longimicrobiales; family Gaopeijiaceae; genus SZUA-318. The sequence goes on from CAZPZU010000062.1 coordinate 1,983, forward strand.
CCCGTCGAGCGCCCGGGCGCTGTCACTGGCCCAGTTGATCGTGTCGAAGAGCGCGGGGGAGTAGAGCATGTTCGCCTCACGCACCTGCGCCTGACGGTTGGGGGGCTCGAAGTGGTGCTCGTTCTTGCAGGCCGAGACCGCCGCAACCGAGACCACGGCCATCAGTACTACCGGAGCGCGCCTCACCGGATCGTGTCTCCCGCCGCAGGATGGACCAGCGTCGCCCCCGGGGCCAGCGCCTGGACGCGCTCCAGCGCCTCGAGGGCTTCTTGGGCGTTCCCCTTCGCCTTCTGCACCATGTAGACGCCAAACCATGCGGCCGCGACCTTGTCGTCGATGGCCGTGGCCGCGCTGTAGTGCGCCAGCGCCCCATCCAGGTCCTTGGCCCGGAACGCCGCGCTCCCGCTGTCGAGTTGTGCCCGCAGATCGGCCGGCATGTCCGCGACCTTCTGGCGCGCCGCGGCGGCATCCAGCGACCCGGTCTCCTGGTCCTGTGGCCTGCCGCAGCCCACCGCCGCCAGCGTCAGCATGAGGAGCATGGTTCCTTTGGCGTTCATGATCCGCCTCCCTCGAGAGGATTCTTCATGTGCCGGGCGCGATCCCCCTGCTCGTGGCGGGAAGCGCGCTTCCACCAGGCCGCTGGCCAGTGGCGAGGCTTCCTCCTGATGGGATGTGCCCGGGCAACTGGTGGCAGTCGGCGCAGATCCGGCCCGGATTGTGGTCCTTCCGGTCCTGGTGGCAGACCAGGCAGACTTGTCGCGTCGTGGTAGGGAGGGTCTGGTAGGGTGGGTTGGCGTGGCATCCCGAGCCCGAGCAGGTCTCATGGACCCGCCCGACTGGGTGCGCGCTCGCGGGGGGCTGCTGGTGGCAGAGCGTGCAGTCGTTGTCCACCGCGTGGTGCTGCTGGTGGCATGCGTCGCAGTCGACTGACGCCGCGCTCAGCGCCAACCCCTTCGTATGACAATTGGAGCAGGACTCGGTCGCGTGGTTCTCGTGGCTGAAGGGGAGGTCGCGCTGCACCGGAGACGCCACGGAGAGGTTCATCGTCCGCGTCTCGGTGTGGGGGTCCCCACGGGCCTCACCGCCTTGGTGGCAGCGGGAGCAGTTGACGCTCAGCGGCCCCGTATGGTGGCAGCCCCTGCAATCCGAGATCGAAGTGACCTTCAGGCCGCCGTGGCTCTGTGAGGCGTCGTGGCAGTTCGTACACGCCACGTTGCGATGCTGGGAGTGCAGGAAGCGCGGTCCCTCCTGTGGGGCCGCCTGCCGTGCCGGGTGGATCCACCAGGCGCCCCCGGCCGGCGGCGCCCCGATCCCCGCGAACGAGCCCGGCACCGTCGCCGGCGCGGAAGGCGGCAGGGCCGCCACACCCCCCGGCGGGGCCGCCCTCAGCGAGTCCCTGAATACGCCCTTGTGGCACGAAAGGCAGTTCGTGTCATCGACGTGGAAGTCGTGGGCGTTGTGGCAGTTGATGCAGTTCTCCAGCACGCCCGGTCCCATCCCGCGATGGAACGGCGAGAGCGTATCCGCCTGGGTGTGGCACCCCGCCTTGGTACAGGACTCCACCGCCGCCTGCGGTGTCGCCTGCGTATGGGGATTGTGGCAGGCCGCGCATGCACCCTTGTGCGGATCGGGATTTGGAAGGTTCACGAGGAGCCGCATCTCGTGGCAGCTCAGGCACTCGTTCCGGTCCGGGCTCAGCGCCGCGAGGACGGCCTCGGTGCCGCCACCCTGTGGCACCGGTCTGCTGAAGTCGTGGCAGGCGGCACAGTGGATCGTCAGATCCTTCATGCCCCCCAGCATGACCTTGTTGTTCTCGTGGCAGCCGGCCTGACCGCACGTCTTGTCCGTCGCGGCGAACTCGTGCAGCGACGTGGCATGACAGCGCACGCACTGCAGGCCCTGAAGGACGGAGTCCTTCGACTCCAGGTGGACCTTGTGACCTGCCGAGTTCTTGATCAGCTCCCACTTCTCCGGGTCACCGTTGATGTGGCAGCTCGCGCATCGGTCGTTGGGGACCTCGGCGTGGCCCGCGAGCGAGTCGGGGTTCTCCACGATCTGCGTCAGCGCCATCTCGCTCCGCACGATGATCGTGGGCTGGTGACACGCCTTGCAGCCGAGGCCGCGATGGGCGCTCCGCGCGAAGCGCTCATAGGGCTCGACCATCAGGTGGCACGACAGGCAGAAGTCGTTGTCGTGCTGCACGTAGTCGTAGGTCTGGTAGGCGTAGTAACCGCCCGCTCCGACCGAGGTGGCGATCGCGATCCCGATGGCAGCCAGCACGACGGCGGAGAGGGAACCCGTCCACGCGGCGAAGCGGCCGGGCAGCGCGGAGAGCGAGCCGGTCCACGCGACGAAGCGGCCGGACAGGGAACGGAGCTTGTCTATCATCGAGTCGGTATCGCAGTCACACCATGCGAGGTGGAGTCGGCAGTTGAATCTCCCGTTCGCCGGACCAGATCCGAAGATAACGCGATCCGGCGCGAGCCCGGAGACGCGCGCGGCCGCCCGACCCTAGGGTGGGGCGGCCGCCGATACGGGCGGGCGTGCTCACGGGCAGGTTGCCATTCGGTCAGCTCGACCCATCGAGGTTGAATATCGGGGTCAAAAGGACCGCGGCAGAGGCCCGGTCGCCATCCTGATCATGCAACGGGTTGATCGCATGTGAACTTTAGTGCGAGCGTGGGTCGGGCGCAAGCCGAAGCTCCGTACTTCTACGGATCTCCGGGCAGGCACGCGCGCGGATATGCTCGCTTCTCCGAGAGGGCGGGCGGGGAGAAACCTCCTGGGAGCAAAGCAGGGAGGCGACCGGAGCTGCACCGGCGCGCGTTTCAGCGCGCGATCGCACCAAATGGTGCGAGGCGTTTATGCGGTGCGCGATGTAGGCTTCGCCGATGATCGGCATGAGCCGGACCGTCGAGGGAGAAGCGGTCGCCGTGGCCGCGTCCCTTCCTGCGTAGCCTCACTCGACGATGACGGTACCCGTCATCAGTGATCGGTGCGCCGCGCAGTAGTAGGGGTAGCTGCCCGGCGTTTCGAAGGTGAACTCGAACGTCTCACCCGTCTTCGTCGTCTGCCATTGCTGCCAGGTGGCGTGCCCATCGGGGGTGACGGTGTGGTAGTTGTCGACCGTGTTTCGCCAGCGCACCGTCGTCCCAGCAGCGATGTGCAGCTCCGACGGGGAGAACTCGAAGTTTCGAATCTCGACCTCGACCACCTCGCCCCCTCCGTCGTCCGCAGCCACCGGATCCTGGTGCTCGCTGCATCCGACGGAGACCGCCGCCACGCCGAGAAGGAGCAGCCCCCGGATCACGCTCGCCGCATCCCTCTTCTTCGCTCTCATTCGTCTTCCTCCCTTCCGCCGGCACGATTCGCCGGAGCGTGCATCGTGTCGCGCACCACCACCCGAGCCTTCATGAAGGGGTGGGGCATGCAGTGGTAGGTGTGCTCGCCGGGCTCCGTGAAGGTCACCGTGAAGCTCTTCCCGGGATCGATGAGCCCCGAGTCGAAGGTCTCGTCGTCGGCGATGACCGAGTGCTGGACGGGATCCATGTTGCGCCACACCACCGTGACGCCGGGTGCCACTTCGAGGGTCTCGATCCCGTAGGCGAGGTTGTGGATGTCGACGAACACCGTGTCGTCGACCTGCATCGCCGCCGCGCGGGCCTGCGCGCTCGCGACTGGAGCACGGCCCCCTCCGTCGTCCCCGCCGGAGCGCGTGTATCGACGCAGCGTGATGGGGATGGTGTACTCGAAGCCCCACCGGGTACGCTCTCCGCGAGACGCCCCTTCCAGCGAGGCCGTGCCGACGTTCGACGCGTGGATGGAGATGCTGTGCGGCGTGTAGGGCACGCCGAGTTGCAGCCCGGCGCTCCATGCCGCGGACTCGCCGGGGGCCGGATCCAGAAGCCCGCCGTAGTCGCCGGCGAGGGAGACGTACGGAGTGAGCCGCAGCACGACACCGCCCGTCACGGCGAAGCGCGCGGCGCCGCTGTCGTAGGCGCTCGAGAAGGCCCGCCCGGCCGCGAGCAGCCTCACGGACCCCAGGCTACGCGCCACCAGGAGCTCGGCATCCGCGCTCTCTGAGGCCACGTTGTACCCCCCCTGTACCGACACGTCCGCCGCAGCTCCGCCAGACTGAGACAGAGCGAGCGCCCGCGCATACAGCTCCCACTCGTTGGGGTACGCGGGCACGAGCGTCGAGTTGGAGCCGTACACGAAGCCAACCATGAGGCGATCCGTGACGCCGGTTCCCACGTTGAAGGTCGGCGTGTTGGTGACCTTGCGGAGCGGCGGCTCGCTCATGGTGAACCGGTGCACGAGGTTGAACTGGACGACGCCCGGCGCGGCGGTCCAACCTCCTCCGATGTTCGGCGACCTGGCGGCCACCGACTGCGCGGTGGCCGGGGAGAAGCCCCCGACCACCAGGCAGACGACGGCCGCGCCCAAGGGGCGCGGGATCTTCATTGGATCGAGACGATCGGGCAGTTGACCATGGCCGCGAGGCCGAAGCTCGGCGCGGCCTGCGCCGACGCCAGGTCCAGGACCGCATCGAACGACGCGTTGTCGTAGGGCATCACGTCCCACAGCGGCGAGTAGGCCGCGTCACCCGGGACCGTCTCCACGACGTTGTGCGTCTGGCTCGTGCCCGGCTCCGTCTTGAAGCCCGACGCGGGCCCGCCGTCCGGCTGATCCGGGTTGATGTTGAACGCGACGTAGATGTCGCTGGTGGGCACCGCGCCGTCCATCGTCGTGCTCAGGGGAGCCTCGAAGAAGTTGAAGTAGAAGACGACCTTCCCCTGGTACCACCCGGTCGTCAGCCCCGTGTCGCCGTCATCGAGGCGCAGCGTGGCGGTGGATCCCTCCGGCACGATCGGACAGTTCACGAGCGTGGACGTGAAGTCCATCGGATAGCCGGCATCGACCAGGTCCTGGAGGCCCGTAGCCGTGTTCGCGACGTAACCATCGGGAACCGTGACCTTCACCACCTGCCAGAAGTCGTTGTAGTCCGAATCGCCCGGCACGTCGTCCACGATGTTGTGCTGTCCAGGCACAGGGTCGCCGCTCTCGTAGAAGAGCGCGAAGATCGGAGCCGGTGCCGTGGGCTGGACGTCGAAGTTGTAGTAACGCACCACCTGGCCGTCGGGGCCCAGGCCCTGCGTGATGAACGGCCCCTGGTCGAAGTCGATCGCCTCACCTGCGCTCGGGAGTGAGGCATCGGCGCTGCGCACGAAGAGGTGTCCCGCCTCGTCGCTGAATCGGTCGACCGCCACCTTCTCGGCGGTGCCCGCGTTGCCGGGCGCCTCGCCCACGAAGACGATGGGACAGTTCACCGTCGCCGCCAGCCCGAAGTTCATGGGCTGCATGGCGCTGGAGAGGTCGTGCACGTCGTCGAACGCCGCGTTGTCGTAGGGCATCACGTCCCACAACGGCGAATAGTCGGCGTCGCCGGGAACGGACTCCACCACGTTGTGCGTCTGCACGGAGCTGCCCTGCGTCATGAAGCCCGAGGCAGGGCCGCCATCCGGCTGGTCCGGATTGACGTTGAATGCGACGAAGATGTCCGACGTGGGCACCGCGCCGGACGACGTCGCCGTGATAGGAGCCTCGTCGAAATCGAAGTAGAAGACGACCTGGTCCTGATACCACCCCATGGTCAGGCCGCTCGCGCCCGGTCCCTGGCTGGCCGTCGATCCCGCGGGCACGACAGGACAGTTCACGATCATGTCCGTGGCCTGGACGGTGTATCCGCCGTCGACGACGTCCTGCGCGCTGGTCACCGTGTTCGCCACGTAGTCCGCGGGCACCGCGACCTTGTTCACCTGCCAGAAGTCGCTGTAGCCGGCGTCACCAGGAACCACGTCGACGATGTTGAGCTGACCGTCGACCGGCGTGGAGCTCCCCTCGCGGAAGAGCACGAAGATCGGCGCCGGCGCCGTCGCCATCACGTCGAAGTTGTAGTAGCGGACCACGGCGCCGTCCGGGCCGAGCCCCTGGGTGATGAACGGCGCCTGGTCGAAGTCGATGGCGGCGCCGGCGGCGGGGAACGAGGGATTCGCGCTGCGCTTGAAGAGTGTCGCGAACGCGTCGCTGAAGCGGTCGACGGTGACGCGCGGCGCGGTGGCCGGATCGAGGGGCATGGGCATCTCGGGGCCCATGTCGGACTCGCCGCATGCCGCCAGGGCCGAAACCGCCAGCAGCGGGACGAGGAGCTTTTGGACGTTGAAGTGCATGCTTTCACCTCCGCGGGTTCCGTTCGTTTCGTGCACGGACCCCTCGAAGGCGCAACGGACATGCCATGGCCGCGAGGCATGGCCAATGGCCGTCAGCACGTTGTGAGACAACGACTTACGGCTGCAGTGCGTGAGTGGTGGGCAAGTTGCACGAAACGGCCGGGCCCGTTTCAAGCCCCTCGGTGAAACGGGCCGCGAGCCGTCCCGAGCCGCGAGGCGGGACCTACTCCCCTTCCCCCAGCCCGAACTCCTTCATCCGGCGCCACAGCGTGGTGCGGCTCATGCCGAGGAGGTCCGCCGCCCTGGACCGGGATCCGTCGGCCTCGTCGAGGGCCGCGAGGATCGCCTCCCGCTCCGACTCGGGGTCGCCCGCGCGGTAGCGTTCCTCCGTCGCGATGCTCGAGCCCCGCCCCTCGGGGTCGCGGATGGGCGCGGGGAGGTGCTGGGCCTCGATGCGTGGCCCCCCTGCCCGGATGGCCGCGCTCTCCACCACGCTGAACAGCTCGCGCACGTTGCCCGGCCAGGCGTGGCTGCGCAGAAGACGCATCGCCAGCGGCGAGAAGGCCGCGGGCCGCGACCCGGTGCTCCGCTGGCGCAGGCGCGCGAGCGCCGCCTCCACGAGAAGGGGGATGTCGGAGGCGCGGGCGCGCAGGGGCGGGACGTCGACGCGGTAGACGTTGAGCCGGTAATAGAGGTCCTCCCGGAAGCGCCCGCGGTGGATCTCCTCCTCGAGGTTCCGGTGCGTCGCGGCCACGACGCGCACGTCCACCCGCTCGGGACGCACGGCGCCCACCGGCACGACTTCGCGTTCCTGGATCACCCGCAGCAGGCGCTGCTGCAGCGCGAGGCTGACGTCGCCCACCTCGTCCAGGAAGATCGTCCCGCCCACGGCGGCCGCGAACAGCCCCTTCCGGTCGGACACGGCGCCCGTGAACGCCCCGCGCACGTGTCCGAAGAGCTCGCTCTCCAAGACACCTTCGGCGAGCGCCGCGCAGTTCACGGGGACGAACGGGCCGGCCGCCCGCTCGGACAGGTCGTGGACGGCGCGCGCCAGGAGCTCCTTGCCCGTCCCCGTCTCGCCCGTGATGAGCACGGTCGTCTCGGTGGGCGCGACGCGCCGGATGGCGTCGAACACCTCCCGCATCACGCGGGCGTGGCCCACCATCGCGCCCAGGGCCCCCTCCCGCACCCGCTCCTCGGCCGGGCGGCGCTCCAGGAGCTCGGCGACCTTCGCGCTCAACACGTCCGGGTCCACCGGCTTCGCGAGGAAGTGGTCGGCGCCGCGATGCAGGGACTCCACGGCGGTGTCGATGGTCCCGAAGCCGCTGATCATGAGGATGGGCGCCCTCAGCCCCCGGGTGCGCAGCACCTCGACGGCGGTCAGCCCGTCCATCCCCGGCATGCGCATGTCCAGGAGCACGAGATCGAACGTCCCCGCCGCCAGGCGCTCCACGGCCTCGGAGGCGTCCGCGGCGACCTCGGCGTCGTGGCCGTCCTGGCGGAGGAGCTCCGCCGTGGACAGCCGGAAGGTGCGGTCGTCGTCCACGACCAGGATGCGGCGACCCGGCGCACTGCTCATGTCCGCACCTCCGTCCCCGCGAGGGGAGCCTCCACCGTGAAGCGGGCGCCCGGGCCGTCGACACGGTTCGAAGCCTCCATGCGCCCGCCGTAGCGTCGTACGAGCCCCTCCGCGACGAAGAGGCCCAGCCCGACGCCGTGCACCGCGTGCTTGGTGGTGAAGAAGGGGTCGAACAGCTTCGGCAGCGCGTCGTCCGGGATCCCCGGCCCCCGGTCGAGAACGTCGAGACGGATGCCGTCGGGGATCGTCGCGACGCGGATCTCGACGCCCTCGGCGCCCCCGCCGGCCTCCCGGGCGTTCTCGACCAGATTGAAGAGGATCTGCTTGAGCGCGTCGGGCGGTACCGCCATGCGCACGTCCGGCGCCGCCTCTGCGTGCACGGTCACGCGCACGGGTTCGTCCCCGACGCCCGCCAGCGTGGCCACCTGCCTCGCTACCCCGACGGGATCGCAGGTGCCCTCCGACGGGTCGCTCGGGCGGTTCAGGTCCAGGAGGTTCTCGGCCAGCTCGTGCATGCGCAGCAGCTCGTCGATTGCCATGTCGGCGAAGCGGGAGCCCTCGCTCCCGTCCGGTAGGCCGCGCCGTACCACCTCCAAGCAGTTGCGCACGTTGGCCACCGGATTGCGGATCTCGTGGGCCAGCTCGGCGGCCATGCGCGCGCTGGACGCGAGGCGGTCCTGGCGAATGAGCTCGGCCTGCAGATCGCGCAGCCGCTGCTGTCGCTCCTCGAGCGCCCGGTTGGCCTCGGCCAGCTCTTCCAGCCGTCCCCGCAGGTTCTCGCGCATGATGCGGAAGGCGCTGCCCAGCCGGTCGATCTCCTCCAGGCGGGAATGCGGCACGGGCGCGTCGAAGTCCCCCTCCGACAAGCGGCCCGCCGCCTGGGCGAGACCCTGCACGGGACGCGCCAGGGCGACCGCGACGATCGTGCCGACGGCCAGCGCCAACCCCAGCGTGAGCAGCCCGGCCAGAAGGGCGCCCCGGCGCACGCCGGGCAATGCGGCGAGCTCCTGGGAGACGGAGCGGCTGAAGAGGACCGTGGCCACGTTGCCGATGCTCCCGCCCGCGACCCAGAGGGGCTCCCCGGCCACGTCCACCGCGCGGACCTTCTCCGTCTCGGGGCGCCCCCGTCCCTCGCGCATGGCCGTGCCGAGGGCGCGGGCCTGGAGCGAGTCCAACGTGGAGGCGACCAGGGCGCCGTCCGCGCCGAGGAGGGTGACGTCCGCCCGGGCGAGCGCCGAAAGCGTGGTCGCCAGCGAAACGTCGAGGAAGCGCTCCGACCCGACGGCGCCCACCCACCGCCCTTCGATCTCCAGCGCCACAAGCCCCACGGCACGCGGCATGCCGTCCTGGTAGACGTACTCCACGCGGCTCTCGCCCCGGCGCAGGGCCGCGAGGACGTCGGTGCCGATGCCCGGGCCGACGAACACGGAGCCGTCTCCGGACACCACGACGGGCTGCTCGCCGTACATGGCAGCCGCGCCACGCGCCAGCGACGCCGCCCGATCGAGCTGTCCGCCTCGGACCGCATCCGCCAGCCCGGCGACGCCGGCCACCGTCATCGCGTGCATGGACAGCGCTTCTGCCCGCTGCGCGTTCCGGTCCTCCAGGATCATGGGCGCCCGTCCCAGATCCTCCACCGCCGCGCGGCGCAGCTCGGACTCCACCCGGCGATCCAGCGCGACCCCCGCCGGAACGAGGGAAGCCGCCAGGGCCGCCGCGAGAAGAAGGAGGAGGGCGACGAGAAGAGGTACGCGCACGCTATCGGCCGTCGGAGGATCGAGGTGATGGGGCCCGACGCGAAGGTAGGGCATCCCGGGCGGTGCCGGAACAACCTCCGTGCCGTGGCCGCCGTCGGCACACGCCGGAGCGCCAGGGGATTGTCACCTCTGGACTTACGGGAGTTCGACGCCCGGGGTCGACCAGACCCGTCCGTTTCAGGAAACGCCCACCCGCACGGTGAAACGTCCCGGGAACGGGCTCAGCGATCGGGAGAGGAGATCACGGCGCGGTCCGCCCGCGCGCGCAGCAGCCCGAACACGATCTCCCGCCCCACCTTCGCCCCGATCCAGGCGGCGGCGACGACCGTCGCGACCCAGCCGCCGATCACCAGGTCGCTGGGCTGCACCACCAACCAGATGTAGGCGGCCACACAGCCCGCGAACGCCAGGCCGATCAGCCAGCCCCACCACCCCGCGCGGTCGCGCGCCACGCGTCGGCAGCGCTCGCACCACAGAAGACGGTCCAGCTCCCCCGGGTCGCGCGGCTCGCCGCACCGCGTGCAGGGCACCAGGTCGGCGTCGTCCGGGTGGAAGGGCCTTCGTGTCTCCTTGGTCACGGTCACTCCAAAGCGCGCACGAGCGCGTCCGCGTAGTCCATCGTCGAGGCGCCGCCGCCCATGTCGGGTGTGCGGACCTCGCCCGCGCGCACCACGTGATCCACCGCCGCGCGGATGCCGTCGCCCGTCGCCTGTTGGTCGAGGTGGTCGAGCAACATGCACGCCGACAGGATCAGCCCGGTGGGGTTCGCGATGCCCTTGCCCGCGATGTCGGGCGCCGATCCGTGCACCGCCTCGAACATCGCGCCCTCGTCGCCGATGTTCCCGGCCGGCGCGAAGCCCAGCCCCCCGACCAGCCCGGCCATGAGATCCGACAGGATGTCTCCGAACATGTTCTCCATGACCAGCACGTCGAAGCGGTACGGGTCGAGAACGAGCTGCATGGCGGTCGCGTCGATGATGCGGTCCTCCCACACGATGTCGGGATAGTCCTTCGCGATCTCGTGCGCGACGTCGAGGAAGAGGCCCTGTGTGTACTTGAGGATGTTCGCCTTGTGGGCGAGGGTGACCTTCTTCCGGCCGAGCCTCTTCGCGTACTCGAAGGCGTAGCGGCTGATGCGCTCGGCGCCGAAGCGCGTGATGATCATCACGGACTCGGCCGCGGCGCGCGGGTCCCCCTCCATCCCGATGTAGTGCTCCACGCCGACGTACAGCCCCTCGGTGTTCTCGCGGATCAGCACCAGGTCGATGTCCTCGTACCGCCCGCCCGGAACGATGGTGCGGACCGGACGCACGTTCGCGTAGAGGTCGAACTCCTTGCGGATGGCCACGTTGATCGACCGGAAACCGGTTCCCGACGGGGTGGTGAGCGGTCCCTTGAGCACGACCCGGTTGGACCGGATCGAGTCGAGCGTCTCGTCGGGAAGGGGGTTGCCCATCCGCTCGAGCGCCGTGACGCCGGCCAGCTGCTCGTCGTAGTCCAGAGCGGCGCCGGCGGCGCGCAGGACCCGGAGCGTGGCGTCCGTGACCTCGGGCCCGATGCCGTCGCCCGGAATGACCGTGATGGTCGTCGACATCCTCGGCGAGCCCCTACCCAGACCCCACGTAACGCTTGCTGTACCCGAACTCCGTGTGCTGCTCGCCCCACCGCACGAGGTCGTCCAGGAGGGCCGGCCGCTCGGTGCCATCCTTGCGTGCCCGTCCCGCGATGTTCAGCGCCCGCCGCCACTGGATGTCGCTCAGCTCGGTGCGGCCGAGGAGCGCGCGGGCCACCTCGGTCCCGCCCCCGACGGTCGTGATCACCCGAACGCCGCCGAGCGCGGGATAGTCGTCCAGCAGCTTCCGCGTCTCGTCCGAGAAGAGCAGGACGTACGGCCCCACCTTGGCCCAGAGGGTCCCCCCCCGCCGAAGCTGCGCCGCCGGCTGCGGGACCGTGACCTCCGCCACATTGCCGTTGAGCGCAGCCCGAACCCCGCCCTCGTAGGAGTAGTAGGACGCGACCTCCGCCGGAGTGGGGAGCACCTGCTCGCCACGCTGCTGGCACGCCACCAGTGAGCACGAGGCCAACACCAGGCCGAGCGCGTTCGGTGTCAACTTCGATCTTCCGTAGACTCTCATCCATGCCTCCACGACGCCCGACGTCCGAACGGTCAGCCGCTCGCGTACCAGAGCAACGTTCGGGCCAGCCGGTCGACGGCGGAGGCGAGCACCCGGGGATCGTCCGCAGTCCCGGCATCTCCCCCGGCCACCCCGAACCAGAGCACCTGACCGGTGCGCACGTGGACCAGGGTCGCGGAAAGCTCCACCTCCAAGGAGCCCTCCGGAGTCGGGTGCAGCACCGCGCTCACGGGGATGAGCGCGACCTCGCCGTCCACGACTGCGGACAGCCTGCGCAGATCTCCATAGAGCGGATCGCCGATGCGATGGACCTCCCCGCCTTCGAACATCCCCACCGGCAGGCCGTGCAGCTCGGCGTCCAGACCGGGCGATCGATCCAACGCTCGCTGCAACTGCGCCGGAAAGATCCACTCGACTCCCTTTCCGCGACCGCCCAGCGCGAAGGCGATCTCGGCGTCGAGGTCGCCGGGCACGCCCTGGTTGTCCTGGACGGGCAACACCATCACGCGGCTGCCGCGCAGGTCGGGCGGAACGCCCTGGGACGTACCGGGCGCGGGCGGCGGCGCCTTTCCCCCGCAGCCCGCGACCCCCGCGATCAGCAGGGTCGCCAGTCGCCGCCGTCGTCGGGCGATGGGGGACGTGCGGCTCACGCGCGCTCCAGTCTCGGGTCGGATCGGCCGGGTCTCCACAGGAGGTCCGGATCGGCGCCGAAAGGTAGAAGAAGCTTGGTGCCGGTTGAACCTCGGGCTATTCGCCGTCTCCCCCGTCCTCCCCGTCGCCCTCGGCGACCCGATCCAGCTCGAGCGACGCCGAGTTGATGCAGTAACGAAGGCCCGTGGGACGGGGACCGTCCGGGAAGATGTGCCCGAGGTGCCCCCCGCACTTGGCGCACAGCACCTCGGTCCGGATCATGAGGTGGCTCAGGTCTCGGCGCTTCTCGATGTTCGCGTCGGCCAACGGCTGGTAGAACGACGGCCAGCCACAACCAGAGTCGTACTTGGTCCCCGAGGAGAAGAGCGGCTCCCCGCATCCGCGGCAGCGGTACGTGCCCTCGGCTTTCTCGTTCCAGTAGCGGCCGGTGAACGGACGCTCCGTCCCCTTCTCCCTGAGCACGTTGTACTCCTCGTCGCTCAGCTCCTCGCGCCACTCCTGCTCGGACTTCTTCACGCGCTCGGCCAAAGCTCACCTCCGGGACAGATCGGTCGACACACGGCTTCTAACACGTCTCGCACGGGAGCGGTTCCGCCCGTGCAACCCTTTGCCACCCGGCCGCGTCGAAGGTTATGAATCCTACATACCTTACACTTCTATAGAGGTTATCCCATGCCGCGCCCCCTCGGCCTCACGTCGCTCCGGATCCTCGCCGCGATCCGCGGCGGCAACGCCTACGGACTCGACCTGGTGGCGCGGACGGGCCTCCCGTCGGGAACCGTCTATCCCACGCTGGCCCGCCTGAAGCGGAGCGGTCTGGTCCTCGCACGCTGGGAGGATCAACGCTTGGCGGAGCGCGAGGGGCGGCCGCGCCGACGCTACTACCAGCTGAGCGCGGAGGGCGCCGAGGCGCTGTCGGACGGCGCCGCGAGGATCGCGGAGGCGGCTGCGGCCCTGGGTGCCGCGACCGGCGGAGAGGCCAGGTGAGCCCCTCCCCGGCGCCCCGCTGGGCGCGGCTCTTCCTGCGGATCCTGGCGCCATTTGTGCCGGGACACCGCCGCGCGGAATGGCTGGAGGAGTGGGAGGGAGAGCTGGATGCCCTCGCCGACCTGCGTGGGGAGGGGCGCGGCGAGGACTATCCGGGTTGGGTGTCGTTCGTGGCGGGCGCGTTGCCGCACGCGGTGTGGACGAGGACGGAGGAGTGGTCGATGGACGGTGTGCTGCAGGATCTGCGCTACGCGGTGCGGATGTTCCGACGTGCCCCGGGGTTCACGGCGGTGGCCGCGCTGACGCTCGCGTTGGGCATCGGCGCCAATGCCTCGATCTTCTCCCTGGTCAACGGGCTGATCCTCCGCCCCCCGGCCGGTATCCGGCGGCCGGAGCTGCTCGTGCAGATCGCGCGCAGCTACGACCAGGCGCCCCGCTGGGACAACTGGTCGTGGCCGGCCCTGAAGCTCATCGAGCGGGAAGCGCGTACGCTGTCCGGCGTGGCCGGATACCAGACGCAAGCGTTCGTCCTGGGCCGCGGTGCGGACACGGAGCAGGTGTCCGGGCAGCTCGTGAGTGGCGCCTACTTCGACGTTCTGGGCATCCGGCCGTTCCTGGGGCGTCTGCTCCAGCCGTCGGACGACGTGACACCGGGTGGCCACCCGGTGGTGGTGCTCAGCCATGGCCTCTGGGTTCGCCGCTTCGGAGGGGATCCCGGCATCGTGGGTCGCACGATCCCGGTGGGCGCCCGGCCCTACGAGGTCGTCGGCGTGGCGCCTCCGGAGTTCACGGGCCCGGAGGCGGTCGGCACGCCTCCCGCCGTGTGGGTCCCCGCAATGCAGAGCCCCGGCTACCGTGGCGAGCTTCCCTTCGACCAGTGGGGGTGGAGCTGGATCAACGCGGTGGGCCGGCTGCGCGACGGGGTGTCGTTCGAGGAAGCGCGGGCCTCGATGGACGTGGTGACGGCTCGCCTGCGCGAGGCGGCCCCGGTCAACGGGGACATCCGCGTGCTGGTCGCCCCCGGTGTGGGCCTCGACCCGCAAGGGCGCGCGCAGGCGGGCAGGATCTCGTTGCTGCTGGTGGGCATCGTCGGGTTGGTGCTGCTGCTCACGTGCACCAACGTCGCCAACCTCTTCCTGGCCCGCGGCGCCGCCCGGACGACCGAGGTGGGCGTGCGCATGGCCATCGGGGCCGGCCGATCGCGTGTCGCGCGCCAGCTCGTCACGGAGAGTCTCGTCCTCGCTCTGTTCGCGACGGCGCTCGCCGTCCCCCTGGTGCGGGCGGCGGGGCGATTCCTGCCGCTGATCTTCCCGTACACGCTGTCCGTGTCGGTTGGAGCGGACGGACGCGTGTACCTCTTCCTGGCGGCCATCGGCCTGGCCGCCGGCATTCTCTTCGGAGTCGCGCCGGCGTGGGCGGCGACGTCCAGCGACCTGTCCGACGCCCTCCGCGAGGGACGGTCGGGAGCCGGCCGGGTGCGCACCCGCCTGCGCGACGCGCTCGTCGTCACGCAGCTCGCGCTCTCCCTCGGGCTCGTCGCGGCCGCGGCGCTCCTCGGCCGCAGCGTCGTGAACGCGCGGGCGGCGGCCCCCGGCTTCGATCCGGACGGTCTCGTCGTGGCCTTCATCGACCTCCAACCCACCGGGCGGTACGACCCTGCGTCGGGGCGGAACCTCTTCGAGCGCGTGCTCGCGCGGGTCGCGACAGTCCCCGGGGTGCGCAACGTGACGATCGCGAGCCAAGCACCCATCCAGGGCGGACACTCGCGTTCCACGGTACAACCGGCCGACCGGCCCGGCGACCTGGCGTTCGAGGCCGAGAACAACGTCGTCGGTCCGCGGTATTTCGAGACGCTCGGCATTCCCCTCCTGCAGGGACGCACGTTGGGAGGTCTCGAGGACGAGCCGGAGCGCGTGGTCGTGATCAACGAGGCGCTGGCCCAGATGTTCTGGCCCGACCTATCGCCTTCGGGGAGCGGCGGCCGGAGCGCAGTGGGCAGGCGGCTCGCGGGTGATCCCGGGTGGAGGGTGGTGGGCGTGGTCGGGAACGTGAAGATGCGATCGCTGCGCTCCGAGCCCATGCCGGGGGTCTACTATCCGCTGAGCCAGGCCTATTCGAGCCGGATGGTGCTCCACGTGCGCACCGACGGATCGAGCAGTGACATGGCCAGCCGCCTACGTCAGGCGGTCGCAGAGGTGGATCCAGAGCTCCCCGTCGCCAACGTCGTCGATCTCCGGCAGGCCCTGGCCACGTCCATGGGCGAGACGCGGACCATCGGCTGGCTCGTCGCGACGTTCGCGCTCCTGGCCCTCGTCCTCGCCGCCATCGGCCTCTACGGATTGGTCGCGTTCGGCGTCTCGCAGCGCGTGCGCGAGCTCGGAGTCCGTATTGCCCTCGGAGCACGGCCCGAGTCTCTCGTGCGCATGGTGCTCGCGCGTGGCCTCATCCTCGCGGGGATCGGCGTGGTTGTGGGCCTCGGGCTCTCGGCGGCCCTCGGCCGGGCCCTCGAGGGACTGCTGTTCGGCATCGGTGCCATCGACGGGCTCACGCTCGTGGGCGCCTCGGTGACGCTGCTCGCCACGGCTGTCGTCGCGGCATGGATCCCCGCGCGGCGCGCCGCGCGGGTCGACGCGGCCGTCTCACTGCGGGACGAATAGGATGCGCGCGTCTGTGGGGTGTCAGGAGCGGTGTGCGCGTCAGTCGGCTTCGGCCAGTTGACATCTCCGCACGGGTTGCGCCCATTGGCGGTCCCCGCAACGACACGCACCGGAGCACCGCCGACATGAGCGCTTCCGTCCGACACGCCCGCTGGGAGGACATGCCCAGGGAGAAGGTCACCGACACGATCCACCGCCGCCTCTTCACCGGCGAGCGCATGATGCTCGCCCACGTCTATCTGGACAAAGGCGCGATCGTCCCGACGCACGAGCACGAGAACGAGCAGCTCACCTACATCCTGGAGGGTGCGCTCCGATTCTGGATCGGCCCGGACGACGCCCCGGACCGGCAGGAGCTGGTCGTGAAGGCGGGCGAGGTGCTCTACATTCCGTCCCACGTGCCCCACAAGGCGGAGGCGCTGGAGGACACCTTCGACGTGGACGTCTTCAGCCCCCCGCGGCAGGACTGGCTGGACGGCACGGACACGTACTTCCACAGGAAGTAGAACTGCGATGGATCTGGGACTGAAGGGCAGAGGGGCGCTGGTGTGCGGCTCGAGCCAGGGCCTGGGCCGGGCGATCGCCGAGGCGCTGGCCGCCGAGGGAGCGGACGTGGTGATCAACTCCCGCTCCGCGGAGACGCTCGCCGGCGTTCGCGACGAGATCGCCGAAGCCACCGGGGTGAAGGTCGCGGCCGTGGCGGCGGATCTCACGGAGCCCGCGGAGGTCGAGCGGCTGGTGGACGAGGCGCGCTCGGCGCTGGGGAAGATCGACATCCTGGTCACGAACACCGGCGGTCCCCCGTCCGGGCCGTTCGAAGACCACTCCCCGGAGACGTGGCGGCACGCCATCGCCAACAACCTGGAAAGCGTGGTGAACCTCGTGCGCGCCGTGCTCCCCGAGATGAGGCAGCGGCGGTGGGGTCGGATCCTGAACGTCACCTCCATCACCGTGAAGCAGCCGGTCGAGGGGCTCATCCTCTCCAACTCCGTCCGCGCGGGCGTAACCGGCTTCGCGAAGACGATCTCCAACGAGGTCGCTCCCTTCGGCGTCACGGTGAACTGTGTGATTCCCGGCTACACCCGCACCGAGCGGCTCGTGGACCTGGCCAGCGCGAACTCCGCGCGCACGGGAGCGTCCATCGAGGAGGTGTACGCCGGGTGGGCGCGGGAAGTCCCCATGGGCCGACTGGGCGAGCCGGAGGAGCTGGGAGCGCTCGCGGCCTTCCTCTGCTCGGAGAAGGCCTCGTACGTCACCGGACAGTCGGTGGCAGCGGACGGCGGTTGGATCAAGGCACTCTTCTAAAAAGGCGGGGTCATGGGAACGTCGGCGCTGACCGCGGCGGAGTGGATCTGGAAGGACGGGGAGTTCGTCGCCTGGCAGGACGCGCAGGTGCACCTCCTGTCGGTGGCCGTGCAGTTCGGCTCGTCGGTGTTCGAGGGCATCCGCTGCTACGACACGGCCAAGGGGCCGGCCATCTTCCGCCTTCGTGAGCACATCCGCCGGTTGCAGGACTCCTGCCGCATCTACAGGATGCCCCTCGCCCACGACGCGGACGCCCTCATGGAGGCGTGCCGGGCCACCGTGCGCAAGAACGGGCTCGAGGACTGCTACGTGCGGCCGATGGTGCTGTGGGGCTACGGCTCCGCAGGGATGAACCCCGTGGACAGCCCGCTGGAGACGTACGTGGCGGCGTGGCCGTGGGGGGCGTACCTGGGCGAGGAGGCGCTCACCCAGGGCGTGGACGTGTGCGTGTCATCGTGGATGCGCGCGCACCCCAACACCTTCCCGGTGCAGGCGAAGGCGGCAGGACACTACGTCAACGCGCAGCTCATCAAGATGGAGGCCGTGGCCAACGGCTACGTCGAGGGCATCGCGGTCTCCCCGAGCGGCCTCGTGAGCGAGGGGAGCGGGCAGAACCTGTTCCTGGTGCGCGACGGCGTCGTGATCACGCCGTTCCTGGACGGAACGTCCCTCGCCGGCATCACCCGCACCGCGGCCCTGGCCATCGCGGCCGACCTGGGCTACCCGGTGCGGGAGCAGGACGTCCCGCGCGAGAGCCTCTACACCGCCGACGAGCTGTTCTTCACCGGCACGGCGTCGGAGGTCACGCCCATCCGCAGCGTGGACCGCATCGCGGTCGGCTCGGGCAAGGCCGGCCCGGTGACGATGGCGATCCAGAAGCGCTTCATGGCCACCGTCCGCGGCGAGGTCGAGGACACGCGGGGGTGGCTCACGTCGGTGGCGTGAGCCGGGATGTCAGGCCGCCCCGCCCGATCCGCCACGCAGCAGACGCGCGGAGTTGCCGAGGATGCCGACGTCCGGGATCGACTGCGCCGCCGCGGCCAGCGCCGGAGGCAGGATCCCGATGGCCGCTAGCGTGAGGCCGACGACGTTGTAGACACCGGTGAGCGCGAAGTTGCCCTTCACCACCCCCATCGTCCTCCGCGCGATGCGGAAGGCCTCGGGCACGAGCGTCCACTCGTCCCGCATGATCGCGACGTGGGCCACCTCGAGCGCCAGGTCGGTGCCCGCCGCGCCCATCGCGATGCCAACGTCGGCCTGCGCCAGCGCGGGGGCATCGTTCACGCCGTCGCCCACCATGACGACCGTGTGGCCCCGCGCCTGGTGGTCGCGCACGACGCGGATCTTGTCCTCGGGGAGGAGATCCGCACGAAACTCGATCCCGAGGCGCGCAGCCACCTCGGCCGCCGCTCCCTCGCGGTCTCCCGTGAGCAGCTCGATGCGGCGGAGCCCCAGCGCCCGCAACGCCTCCAGCGCCGCGGGCACCTCCGGACGGAGCTCGTCGTGCAGGGCGAGCGCGCCGATCGGCTCCCCGTCTCGCACGACCCAGGCGAGCGTCCGCTGGTCAGCGGCCGGGGGGTCGACGGCGAGGGACGTCGCGGCGAAGGCGACGCGTTCGCGGCCGACGACGATCCGGTGCCCTTCCACCTCCGCCGCCACGCCCAGCCCCTCCAGCGCCTCGAAGCTCGTCGGCGCCGCGAGCGCGACCCCCCGGCGCGACCCTTCGGCCCGGATCGCCGCGCCCACGGGGTGCTCCGAATCCCGCTCCGCCGACGCGGCGAGACGGACGACCTCGTCCGGGTCCGCACCGTTCATCGCGATGACCTCGATCACCCTCGGCCGACCCGTCGTGAGCGTCCCGGTCTTGTCCACCAGCAGCACGTCCGCGCGGGCGAGCGCTTCGAGGTAGCGCCCGCCCTTCACGAGGATACCACGCCGGGCGGCCGCGCCGATGGAGGCGAGCATGGCGACCGGCGTCGCGATGGCGAACGCGCACGAGCAAGCCACGACCAACACGGCGGCGGTAGCCAGGGGATCGCGCCGGAGCACCAGGACGAGCGCCGCGATCCCGGCCACGACGGGGAGATACCAGCCGGAGAACCGGTCCGCGAAGCTCTGCACGGGCCCACGGCTCGCCTCGGCCTCCTCGACCATCCGGAGGATGCGTCCGAACGTCGCGTCGGCGCCGACCCGGTCCACGCGGATGCGCAGCGCGCCCCCGCGCGGGATCGTCGCCGCGAACACCCGCGTCCCCGGCGCGGCCTCCACCGGCAGGGGCTCGCCGGTGATGGTCGCCTGATCCACCGACGCCGTTCCGTCGATCACCTCGCCGTCCGCGGGGATCCGCTCCCCGGGGCGCACGACCACGACGTCGCCGACCCGGACCGAGTCCACCGGCACGATCTCCTCCCCGGCGTCCCGCTCCACGCGCGCGGACGACGGCGCGAACGAGGCCAGGTCCAGCAGCGCCCGCCTCCCGCTGCGCATCGTGAAGCCCTCCACGAAGTCCCCGACGCGCATGAAGAAGGCCACGACCGCGGCGGTCATCCACTGCCCGATCACCAGCGCGGCGAGGACGCCCACGGTCATGAGCGCATGGGAGGTGACGTGCCCGTGCAGCCCGGCGCGCGCGACGCCCACGAAGGCGGGCCAGCCGACCAGGAGCACGACGAGCACGCCGACGGGAAAGGGGACGGCGCGGGCCACGGCCTCCGACAACCCCAGCCATTCGCCCACCACGACGACCAGGAGCACGGCGCCGATCAGCAGACCCGTGACGCGCACGGCGCGGCGCGCGAAGCGCGCCGGCTGGCGAGAGTCGGGGGAGGGCTCCCCACGAGCCGCCTCCACCGCCGGCACCGAATAGCCCGCCGAGGCCACCGCGGCCACGAGACGGGGGAGGTCCACCTTGCCCTCGTCGAACTCCACGAGGGCCTTGCCGGCCGCCACGAGCACCTCCGCCGAGGCCACGCCGTCCACGGATTGGAGCGCGCCTCGCACGTGGGCCGCGCAGGACGCGCAGTCCATCCCGCGAACCGGCAGCTCGATGTGTCTCATGGACGCGCCTCCGGCACCTTGTGGACCGGTGCGGCGCGCGCCGGGGAGTCGGCGCGCCGATCGGAGCCGAGGGACGCCGCTACCGCTACCAGTCGGGGCTCTCGGCCTCCTCGAGCCGCCGGAGCTCCGCCTCGAGCCGGGCCCGCTCCTCGTCGGAGACCTCGTGCACGGGCGCGAGCGTCTCCTTGCCCCGCGCGCCGCCCTTGGCGACGAGGCCGACGAGCATGCCGGCCATCACGATCGCGAAGCCCGGCAGGAGGTAGCCGACGAGGTTGAAGCCCTCCGCCGGAGGCGCCATGAGCACCGTGGGCCCGAACTCCGCGACGAAGCCGGCCTTGATCGCGTCCGGCGTCATCCCGTCCTCGAGCTCCTTGCGGATGCGCGCGGACCACACGGGCGAGGTGCCGCACTGCATCTGGAACTGGCAGGAGTGCACGTCGAGCCCACAGCCGCAGTTGCACCGGATCGACTGCTCGACGGCGAGATACTCCGCGCCGAGCGGCCCTTCGTGGTAGTGCCCTTCGTGCTGCTGGATCTGGGGCGCCTGGGTGACGGCCTGCGGCGACGCGCCGGCCGGAAGGGAGAGCGTGGCGGCAACGGCCACGTGGGTCAGCATGGGCAGGATGCTCACGTTCGCGTTCCTTCGGTGCTCGGAGACCTTTCGACGTGCTCCACGAATCTACACGAAACCAGCCCCTCAGTGCCCCCGTGCCCCCGAATCCGGGTTGCGCGGGTCCGCGGCGCCGAGGCGATCCCCGGTCGCCGGATCGATCATGATCGAGTGCGCGAGGCCCTGGCTCCCTCCCACGTCGACCTGGTGGCCCATGGCCTCGAGCTGCTTCACCGTCGCCGCGTCCACGCCGTCCTCCTCGATGCGGATCACGTCCGGCAGCCACTGGTGATGGATGCGCGGCGCGTCCACGGCCTCCTGAATGTTCATGCCGAAGTCGATGACGTTGAGCATCACCTGCAGCACCGTGTTGATGATCGTGCGCCCGCCCGGGCTCCCGATCACCGCCACCAGCTTGCCGTCCTTCGCCAGGATGCTCGGGCTCATCGACGACAGCATGCGCTGCTCCGGACGAGCGAGGTTGGGGGTCGTACCGATCAGCCCGCGATCGTTCGTCAGGCCCGGCCCTGCGTTGAAGTCCCCCATCTCGTTGTTCAGCAGGAACCCGGCGCCCGGCACCACGACACCCACGCCGTAGCCCTGTTCGAGCGTGTAGGTCACCGAGACCGCCATCCCGTCCCCGTCCACGACGGAAAAATGCGTGGTCTCGGGGCTCTCGTGTCCCTGCGCGATCTGGGCGGGCGCGGAGGGGGATGCGTGCGCCGGATCGAGGTCGGCCGCGAGCTCGTCGGCGTGGGCCTTGCTCGTGAGCATGTGCACGGGAACGTCCACGAAGTCCACGTCGGCCAGGTACTCGGCGCGGTCGCGGAACGCCCGGCGCATGACCTCCGCGAGCGTGTGGACGTAGGGCGCGCCGTCGTGGTCCATCGAGGTCAGGTCGTAGCGCTCGAGCATGTTCAGCATCTCGACGATCGCCACGCCCCCCGAGCTGGGCGGCGGCATCCCGATGACGTCGTAGCCGCGATAGCTCCCCCG
Source organism: uncultured Gemmatimonadaceae bacterium (assembly GCA_964591135.1). GTDB lineage: Bacteria > Gemmatimonadota > Gemmatimonadetes > Longimicrobiales > Gaopeijiaceae > SZUA-318. The sequence goes on from CAZPZU010000062.1 coordinate 23,947, forward strand.
GATCGGCGCGCGCTCCCTCGCCTGGTAGCGCTCCAGGTCCTCCTCCGTGATCAGCCCGCCGCCCCGGCGCATCTCCTCGGCGACGAGCCGGGCGGTCTCGCCCCGGTAGAAGCCGTCGCGGCCGTTCTCCATGACGCGACGGAGCGTCCTCGCCAGGTCGGGCTGCTTCCAGGTTTCGCCGGCTTCGTAGGGTGTCCCGTTCTTCGAGAACTTGGCCACCGTCGCGGGCACGTCGTCCATGCGCTGGATCAACGAGGTGAAGCTCCGCGCCTGGCGGTCGCTGAGCTGGAAGCCCTCCTCGGCCAAGCGGATGGCCGGGACCACCAGTCGCCCCCACTCCATCGACCCGTACAGCCTGTGCGCCTTGTCCCACCCCGCGACCGTCCCCGGCACGCCCACGGACTTGAGCGTGCGGTGGTGGATCTGCGCGGAATACTCGCCGTTCTCGTCGAGCCACATGACGGAGTCCGCCGCGAGCGGTGCCTTCTCCCGGAAGTCGACCGCCGTGGTCGTGCCGTCGGGAAAGCGGATCACCATGAAGCCGCCGCCGCCGATGTTGCCGGCCGACGGATGCGTCACGGCCAGCGCAAATCCGGTGGCGATGGCGGCGTCCACCGCATTGCCTCCCGCGGCGAGCACGTCCCGGCCGGCCTCGCTGGCCAGCCAGTGTTCGGACACGACCATCCCGGATGGGGCCCGGACGGGCTGCGCAGATTGGGCGAACGCCGGGCCCGCCGTTCCGGCGACTGCCACGGCGAGAGCGGAGGCGAGCGAGACATGGAAGCGGAACGGGCGGCGCATCGGTGGGGCTCCGGGTCTGGGGTCGACGAAGAAAGATTTCCGGAATGGGTCCGCCGCGCCAGCGGTGGGCGGCTCCCCGATTGCCCCACGGCGGGGGCGCCCTACCTTTGCGACCTGCCGGACCGGCGCGCAGGACGCTCCGGGTGACCCTTGCAGGGAGACTGGATCGGATGACCCTGAAGCGACGTGAGTTCCTGAGGAAGGCGGCAGCCGGCGCGACCGGCGCGGCGGCACTGTCCGCGTGCGGTGGATCGGACGGCGCGGCCACGGCCTCGGCGGCGGACGCGGGAGGCATCACGGGCCCCGAGGTACACTGGCGGCTCGTCACCAGCTTCCCGCGCAGCCTGGACATCATCCACGGCGCGGGCGAGCGCATCGCGGAGCGGGTCTCCTCGATGACCGGCGGCAACTTCACCATGCGGGTGTACGCCGCCAACGAGATCGTGCCGGCGCTCCAGGTCATGGACGCGGTGCAGCAGGGCACGGTGCAGTGCGGCGTCTCGCCGGGCTACTACTACATCGGCAAGAGCCCGGCCCTCGCCTTCGACTCCTCAGTGCCCTTCGGCCTGAGCACGCGCCAGCAGATCGCCTGGTTCTACCACGGGGGCGGGCTCGACCTCCTGAACGAGGTCTACGCGGACTTCGGGATCATCTCGTTCCCGGCGGTCTCCACGGGCGGACAGATGGGCGGGTGGTTCCGGCGGCCCGTGAACACCCTGGCCGATCTCGGCGGCCTGCGCATGCGCATCCCCGGCATCGGTGGCGAGATCATGGCGCGCCTGGGCGTCACCGTGCAGGTCCTGGCGGGCGGCGACATCTATCCGGCGCTGGAGAGGGGTGCCATCGACGCCACGGAGTGGGTGGGCCCGTACGACGACGAGAAGCTCGGCTTCTACGAGATCGCCAAGAACTACTACTATCCGGGGTGGTGGGAGCCCGGCCTCACGGGCTCGCTCCTGGTGAACAAGGAGGCGTTCGACGCGCTCCCCGGGGCCTACCAGGAGATCCTGAAGAGCGCCTGCGGGGACACGATCTCCGAGCGCCTCGCGGCCTACGACGCCGCCAATCCCCTGGCGCTGGCCAGGCTCGTGCAGGATCACGGCGTGACGCTGCGGGAGTTCTCCAACGAGATCATGGAGGCCGCGTGGCGCGAGTCGAATGGCTACCTAGAGGAGCAGGCGGCGGGGGACGCGACGTTCAAGAAGGTCTACGACAGCTGGAAGGACTTCCGCGCCCACGCCTTCCCGTACTTCGCGGGCAACGAGCTGGCGTACGCCAACTTCGCATTCCCCAAGATCGGCCGGGCGGACATGAGGAGCTGAGGCGGGCGTGGATGTTGCCCGGCTCCCAGGGAGCCTCTAACCTACGGGCGAGCGGGTGAGGCTCCTTCCTCAGGGGCGCGCCCGCGCTCCGTTCTCGGGGAGGCCGCATGGACGACGCCTTCGCTGGCCTGAGCTCCGCACTCGAAGCCCGCTACGCCCTGCTCGGTGAGATCGGCCACGGTGGCATGGCCGTGGTGTTGCTGGCGGAGGATCTCAAGCACCACCGGCGGGTGGCGCTCAAGGTGCTGCGGCCCGAGTTGGCCGCGATCCTCGGGGGGGACCGCTTCCTCAAGGAAATCGAAGTCACCGCCAACCTCCAGCACCCGAACATCCTCCCGCTGTACGACTCGGGTCAAGCCGGGGGTTTCCTCTACTACGTGATGCCGCTGGTGGAGGGAGAGAGCCTCCGGGCGCGGCTGGACCGGGAGCATCAGCTCCCGGTGGACGAGGTGGTGGAGGTCGTGCGGTGCGTGGCGGCCGCCCTCGACCACGCGCACCACCACGACATCCTCCACCGCGACATCAAGCCATCCAACATCCTGCTGGTGGAGGGGCAGGCATTGGTGGCCGACTTCGGCGTCGCATTGGCCATGCGGCGCGCCGGCGGGGTCGAGCGCTTGACAAAGACGGGACTCTCCGTGGGCACACCCCACTACATGAGCCCGGAGCAGGCAGCCGGCGACCAGGAGATGGACGCCCGCTCCGACGTCTACTCCCTCGGCGCCACCACGTACGAGATGCTCGTCGGCGAACCGCCGCACGCGGCCAGGACCCCCCAGGCTGTCATCGCCAGGATCCTCTCCGAGACGCCCGCGCCGATCCGCCGCACCCGGGATTTGGTACCCGAGAACGTCGAAGCCGCAGTGGCGAAGGCGCTGGCCCGCAGCCCTGCGGACCGGTTCGGCTCCGCGGGGGAGTTCGCAGCCGCGCTCACGAACCCCGCTTTCAGGCTTCCGACGGCCACCGCCGCGTCGGTGCAGGCGGGGGGGGTGAAGGCCTGGAACCGGGTGGGGCCGGCAACGGCGGTCGTCGCCGTGGTGGCGACCCTCGTCGCCGCGTGGAGCCTGCTTCGACCCGGACCCTCCGCGCTCCCGGTGGCGCGCTTCGGTCTCGCCTTCCCGGAGGGCCAGGAGCCTATCGACCAGAGACGGACGAGCTTCGACGTGGCCCGCGGTGCCGGCGTCATCGTCTACGTGGGCCCGGGGGAGGGTGGCACGGCCCTGTGGGTGAAGCACAGGAACCGCCTGAACGCATCCATGCTCCCGGGTACGGAGGGGGCGAGCCTCCCCTCGATCTCCCCGGACGGGCGAGAGGTGGCGTTCCTGGTGGGTACGCAGCTCCGCAAGTTGTCGATCGCCGGCGGAGGGGCAGCCACCGTGGCTGAGCCCATGGGACCGGCGTCGATCGCCTGGGGGGGTGACGGGACGCTTCTGTATAGCGATGCGAACGCCTATCATCTGCAACGGATTCCCGCCGGGGGCGGCGTGCCAGAGGACGTCTGGCCGGATTGTCCGGAAGGGACGATCGCGGGCTACCCCGTGGCCCTCCCGGATCCGGAGGCGCTCATCTTCACGCTGGGACCCGTGGGTTGGTCCGCAACCGACCTCTGGGTTCTCGACCTCCGCTCGGGAGAGGCCAGGCTGCTGGTCCCGGAGGCGCTCCGCGCGTGGTACCTGGACTCTGGCCACCTGGTGTTCGTCCGACGGGATGGGACGGTCTTCAGCGCACCCTTCGACCTCCGGTCCCTCGAGCTCAAGGCCCCCGCGGTGCTGCTGCTGGAGGGCGTGAAGGTCGAAGGCATCTATCCTGACCTGGCCCTGGCGACGGACGGCACGTTGCTGATGCTTCCCGGGACGAGCGACCCTCCCGACAGAGAGATGGTGTGGGTCTCGCGTGGGGGCGACGTCGATGCCGTTGATACGACCTGGCGCTATTCGAGCGCCCGGAACAGCGGCTTCGCCCTCTCCCCCGACGGAGGACGCCTGGCCATCGGCATCCACACCGACGAGGGGGACGACATCTGGATCAAGGAGCTGGACGGCGGACCCCTCCTCCGCCTCACGACCGCCCCGGCCGAAGACGAAATCCCGGGCTGGACGCCGGATGGGCAATCCGTCTATTTCGCCTCGGCGCGAGCCGGCAACGCTCAGCTCTACGTCCAACGCGCGGACGGTGCCGGCTCACCCCTCCTGCTGGTGTCCCATCCCCGCAACATCGAGGAAGCGGACATGTCGGGCGACGGCAAGTGGGTCGCGATACGTGTTGGGGGATCCACGGGTCAGCGAGGAGGAAGGGACGTCTACGGGTATCGCCTGGACGCGGACACGGGCAGGATTCCGTTGCTCACATCCGACTACGACGAGGTCTCCCCGCATATCTCGCCGGACGGAAGGTGGCTGGCCTACGCCTCCGACGAGTCGGGCGCACTGGAGGTGTACGTGCGCCCCTTCCCCGACGTCGAGTCGGGACGGTGGGTAGTTTCCCGCGGAGGTGGCTCCGCACCCCTCTGGGCCCACAGCGGCAGGGAGCTGTTCTACGTCTCCGCCGGACGTACCATGGTAGCGGCCGGCGTGGAAGCGAGGGACCGCTTCCGGGTCACCGTGCGTGACGTCCTCTTCGCGGTGCCCGACGACATCGTCCTTGGTGAGCGCACAACCGTCTATGACGTGACGCCCGACGACCGCCGGTTCATCATGATGCGGCAGGTCCACGTCCCGAGGGTGCGGGCCATCCCGATCTTGGTTGAGAATTGGGGCCAGGAGGTGGAGGAAGCGCTGGCGCGGCAGGGTCGGTGAGAGTGGTCGCGGCACAGCCAGGCGCTTTATTCTTGCGTTGTTGGACCTCTCCTCCCGTTACGTTCTCCCTCGACGGCCTTCTCCCATGCGCTTGACCCACGTCCTCATCGAGAGCTTCCGGGGGATCGGGCGGCTCGAGCTCACCCTCGACCGCCTCACGGTGGTCATCGGCGAGAACAACCACGGCAAGTCGAGCCTCATGGACGTTCTCGAGTGCTGCCTCGGGAGCCCCGACGGCGCGACGCCCACCCACTTCGAGCC
>CAZPZU010000063.1:0-28895 GCA_964591135.1 uncultured Gemmatimonadaceae bacterium
CGCCGAAGGTCAGGCGCTGAGCGGGCGTGGGCGACTCGATGAGGTCGGCCGGGTCGCCCAGGTACTCCTTGATCATCTCCGGCTCGGCGAGCTTCGCGGTCTCGATGACGTGACTCGTCAGGAAGCCGTCCTGGGCGTTCAGGCCCGGGTTCAACGACAGCTCGGCGATCCGGTGCGCGATGAGCGCGAAATCGCCCGACTCCTGCACATCCTTCGCGAACAGCTGGAAGAAGCCGGTGTCGTCCACTGCGTGGTAGTCGTCGTGGCCGGCGTGCACGTTGAGTGCGTGCTTGGTCATCGCGCGCGCCGCGACGTTCAGGACGTAGGTGAGGCGCTTGCCGGTGGCCGCGTAGAGCGACTCGTGCATGTACGCGACGCCCTGGCCGCTCGTGAAGTTCGTCGAGCGCAAGCCGGTCATGCTCATCCCCGCGGTGACCGCGGCGGCGGCATGCTCGCCCTCCGGCTCGAAGAACAGCAGCCGGCGACCGTTCACGTTCTTCATGCCGGCGGCGTGCGCCACCGCCCACCCCTCGCCCATCTGCGTGGACGGGGTGATGGGGTAGGCGCCGGCGGCCTCGCTGGCGTTCGTCTCGGAATGGACGACGGCCCCGGTGCCGTCCGTGGCGGTCAGGATGCCCGGGAACCTGGGGCCCTCGCCGGCCCCTTTTTGCTTGCTCATGCGGCCTCACTACCGGCAGAAACGAAAAGCTCGGGAAACTGCTGCCCCTCGATCCACACGATGGCGCCGGTCGGGCACCGCTCGATGGCCTTCGGGTTCTGCAGCTCGATCTGGTCGTAGTCGATGGTGGCCAGGCCGTCGATCATGGAGATCAGGCCCGGCGCGGCGTCGGCGACGCAGCGCCCACAGGCGTTGCACACGACGGAGCAGACGGCCTCGGCCGCCTCACCGGAAAGAAGGTTCTTGCACTGCACCACCAGCTTGTGGTCCTGGGGCATCAGGACGAACAGCCCCAGGGGGCAGGCCTCCACGCAGTCCCCGCAGGCGGTGCACTTCTCGGGGTCCACGACGGGGAGCCCGTTGGGTGCCATCACGATCGCGTCGAAGTCGCACACGACCGCGCAGTCGGCGTAGCCCAGGCACCCCCAGGGGCACGCCTTCCCGCCCCCGGTGACGGCGGCGGCGGCCGCGCAGCTCTCCACGCCGTGATAGCGTCCCTTGTAGGGGGCGACGTCGCGCCCGCCGGCGCACAGCAGGCGGGCCACGCGCTTGTCGGCCTTGCCGGCGTCCACGCCCAGATACGCCGCCACGTCAGCCCGCGCGTCGGCGCCCATGACCGTGCACTGTGCCGGTGCCTGTTTTCCGTTGACCACCGCCTCGGCGAAGGCGCGGCAGCCCGCCTCCCCGCAGGCGCCGCAGTCGGCGCCGGGGAGCAGGTCGCGCACGCCGTCGACGCGGGGGTCCTCCCAGACCTTGAACTTCGCGTTGGCCAGGGAGATGAACGCGCCGAACACCGTGGCGACGCCCCCCAGGATGGCGACGGACAGGATCAACTCGCCGGGGCTCATCGAGGCCTCACCCCTCCAGCTCGACCTGACTCAGCAGGTACGCCGCGAGCTGGTCGGCCGGCGTGACCGGCTCGCCGGGCTCGGGAGCTTCGGCCCCATTTCCGGCGGCGACGGCCAGAGCCGGCTTCTTGGCCAGCGCCTGCAGGTGCGTGAACTCCTCCAGCCACGTGGGCGCGCGCCGCCCCCGCCCCACGTCCGGCTGCTCGGGCATGTGGCTCACGGTGAGCCGTTGCCACGATGTCGCGCCGGCTTCGGGGTCGTGGACGAAGCGGGCCTGCTCTGGCCGCTCCGCGTCGAACAGGAGCGCCACGCCCGGGTTGGGCGAGCGCGCGAAGGCGGCGAGATCCGCCGTGTCCGCGGTCTGCAGGATGTAGGTCCCCGGCGTGATGAGCCGCGCCAGCGGCGCGGGCGTCGTGGGGCCCTGTACGACGAGCACGATCTTCACCAGCCCGTCCAGGAACTCGCCGAGGCCGGCGGGGAGCAGGTCCTCGGCCTCCACCTCCACCACCAGCGGAGGTGCGAGCTGGCGCTCGGCCCGATTCCACTTCCGGAACGGCAGGCCCGACAGGTAGCCGTTGTGCTGGTCCGGGTCGAAGAGACCGGCTCGCGCGAGCTCCACCGCGCGCGAGGCGCCGAACACCCGGCCCACCTGCTCGAGCGCGTCCTTCACCGCGTCGCGCAGATCCCCGCCGGCCTCCACCACCACGTGGTGGAAGTCGTGGTCCACGGCGAAGTCGGCGAGAATCTGCTCGGCGTGCACGAGCACGCCCTCGTCCTCGGAGGTGATGACGTCGGTGTCGGGAAGCAGCCCGGCGAAGGCCTCCGGATCGACGCGGCCGAGGGCGAACGGCCCGAGCTCCACGAGCATCTGCTCGGTGCGGTACTCCGACACGCCGCGGCCGTGGTTGACGAACGTGCGGATCTCCTCCTCGGCGGTGGCCACGGCGGTGTGGAACGCGTCCACCCGGGGCTCGAGCGCCGTCAGGGCATTCAGCGCCAGCTCGCCGGCGCCGGCGGACGACTTGGTGTCAGACGGCATAGCGATCGAAATCCTGGTTCAGGAGGTCCATCTTCTCGCGGGACGTCCGCTTGGCGAGCGTCCTCGTCTCCTCGTAACGGGGACGGGTCTCGTCGCGGAAGAACAGGCCCAGCCGGATGACCGAACCGTCCTCCGCCAGCTCCCGGGCGCGGTGGATGTCGGCCGGGTCGTGGCGGAGCTGGCTCTTGTAGATCTTGTCGAGGCCCTCGACCTGGATGCCCTCCGGGTGGTCGAGGATCTCGACCAGGTCCGGCTTCTTCACCGCGTCGGAGTACAGGTCCGGCGTGAAGTGGGGGCAGCGCTGCAGGATGCGCACGAAGGCGAAGCCCTTGTGCTCGTGCGCGGCCTTGAGCGTGGCGAAGAGGTGCGCGGGGATCCACTCGGCCGTCTGCGCCACGAACGACGCGTTGGTCACGCCCAGCGTGACCTCCATCGGGTTCATCGGCGGCAGGTAGCTGCCGTAGGGCTGCGTGTTCGAGCGGTAGCCCTGCGGCGTGGTCGGCGACGTCTGCTTCTTGGTCAGGCCGTAGATGTTGTTGTCCAGCAGCATCGCGACCATGTCCAGGTTGTAGCGGATCGCGTGGATCCAATGCCCGGCGCCGATCGAGACGCAGTCCCCGTCGCCCATGACCACGAACACGTCCAGGTCGGGGCGCGTGAGCTTCACCCCGGTCGCCACCGGCAGCGCGCGCCCGTGGATCCCGTGGAAGCCGTAGGTCTTCATGTAGTGCGGGAACCGGCTCGAGCATCCGATGCCGGACACGAACACGGTCGTCTCCGGCTCCAGCTGCTGGTCGACCATGAGCCGCTGCGCCGCGGTCAGCACCGAGTGGTCGCCGCAGCCCGAGCACCAGCGTGCTACCGGACCCTGGTAGTCGGACATCTCGAAGACGCGGTCGTCCTCGTCCTCGTGGGCGGCGTGGAGCAGGGAGCAGGATTGCATGATCATGCCGCACCTCCGGGCATGTTTTCCTCGATGGCCTGGACGATCTTGGCGGGGCGTAGCGGCTCGCCGAGCACGCGTGTCCAGCAGTCCACGTCGACGAGGGTGGCGGAGCGCAGCAGCATGGAGAGCTGGCCCCGGCGGCGGTTGTACTCGTCGATGAGCGGGTCGTCCTTCTTGTCCGAGTAGTTGATCTCCACGGTCATCACCTTCTTGAAGCGCGCGAAGATCTCGGGCAGACCCGGCTGCAGCGGGGACAGGAACGTCAGGTGGATGCTCGACACGCTCAGGCCCTTCGCGCGGGCCCGGGCGACGGCCTCCTCGATCGCGCCCTTCGTGCTCCCCCATCCGACGATCAGCAGATCTCCACCTTCCGGGTCCCCGTTGATCTCGGGGGGAATCAGCGTCCGCTGGAACGCCGCGATCTTGCGGCTGCGCGCGGTGTGGGACCGCTCGACGGTCTCGGCGTCGTAGGCCACCTTGCTGCGCTCGTCGTGCGCCAGGCCGGTGAGGGTATGCTCGCCTCCGGCCTGGCCCGGGATGAAGCGGCGGGAGATGCCGGTCCTCTCGTTCCAGTCGTACGGCTTCGCGCCGGCGGGGAGCGGGCGCAGGTCCGGCGGCGCCGACTGCCACTCGGGGGACAGCTCGGGGCGCGGGAACGGCGCGACGCCCGTGGCCAGGTTGGCGTCGGACAGGACCATGACCACGGTGCGGAGCGCCTCGGCGATCCGGCGAGCCGTGGTCATGATGTGGAAGCAATCTTCGATCGTTGCCGGGGCCATCACCACCTTCGGCGCGTCCCCGGGTTGCCCGAACATCGCTGCGAGCAGGTCGGACTGCTCCACCTTGGTGGGGAGGCCCGTGCTCGGCCCGCCGCGCTGCACGTTGACCAGCACGAGCGGGATCTCGGTCATGACGGCCAGGCCGAGAAACTCGGTCTTGAGCGCCATGCCGGGGCCGGAGGTGATCGTGAACGCGCATCGGCCTGCGTACGAGGCGCCGATGGCAACGCCGGCCGCGGCGATCTCGTCCTCCGCCTGGTGCAGCACGCCGCCGTACTTCTCGAAGACCTCGCCCAGCATGTGCGACACGCTGGTGGCCGGCGTGATCGGGTACATCGCGGCGGTCTCGAAGCCCGCGGCAACGGCGCCCAGCGCGATGGCCTCGTTGCCGTTCATCACGACCATGGGAGCGCCGGCCGGCATGGTCGGGATGTCGTAGCGGAAGTCGAGGTTCTCGCTCGCCCAGGCGTAGCCGAGCTCGAGCAGCTCGATGTTCCGGTCCGTGATCTCCTGCTTCTTGGTACGGAAGGCGTGGGCGATCTGCTCCTTCGCCCTCTCGACGTCACGGCCGAAGATCGCGCACAGCAGCCCCAGGGCGAACATGTTCTTCCCCTTGCGGGGATTGTCCACCACCGTGAGGCACTGCTCCTCCATGGGGACTTCGATGATCGTGTAGTTGCGACCGGAGAGCTCCTGCATGGCGTCCTCCCACTGCTTCCGGATGTCGGGATCCGGGTGGGTGGCCCACATGCTCTCCAGCAGGATGATCGCGTCGGGCGACAACGCGTGTAGCTGGTGGCGCCCCAGGAGCGCCTGCTCGTTGAACGCGACCACCACGTCGGTCTCGTCGCCCCAGTTCGTGACCTCCTTGTCGCCGAGCCGGATCCGGATGCCGGAGGCGCCGACCGGGTTGCGTGGTGGAGGCTCGACCTCGGCGGGAATGATCTCCACGGTCCACACGCCGTTGCCCATCTTGGCGGAGACCGCCCCGAAGATCTGGCCGCACTTCTGTGCGCCCTCACCGGAATCGGAGACGACCTCGACGGAGAGGTCGGTCACGGTGCGTACGGATACTTCTCGGTCCGCCAGCGCCGCAGCGCCGACGGTCGGGAGCTTCATCGCCATCCTTCCCCCGCTGGAATTGAGGGTCGGTTTGTCTGTGCAGCCTCGCGGCTGCTGGCCCAGGAACAAGCTACCGAGCGCACTTTCCGGGGGGTGTCGGGAAGTAGAGGCGGCTCCGGGTGGGGATTCCCATGGGTGGACAGTGGGGGAAATCCCTACGGGCGGAGCGACCGGAGTGGCGTGTCGGACAGCGGCGTGGAGCCGCGCCCACTCAGCCTTCGGTCTGAACCGCTTCACGCACAGCCTCGACGAAGGCCGTCACGCGCTCCACCACGAGCCGACCCTCCCCATCGCGCAGCCCGGAGCACACGTCCACCCCGTGGGGGCGGACGGCGCGTACGGCCTCGGCGACGTTCCCGGGACCGAGCCCCCCGGCCAGGAACACCGGAACCTCCACGGCCTCCACGATCCGCGCGCTCAGGGCCCAGTCGTGCACCCGACCCGTGCCACCCAGCTCGGCCACCATCGCCGTCGGCCGCCCCGAATCGAGCAGGAGGTAGTCGGACTCCTCGGCGGCTTCGAGGGCCTGGTCGACCGACGCGGGTCCCTCCACGTGGACGACCTGGAAGACTTCGATTCCCGGAAGCGCGCCCCGCAGCGCGCGACGCACCTCGACGCCGACGGGGCGCACGATCTGGACGGCTGGGACGCCGGCCGCCCGCACGTGGGCGGCGATGTCTTCTGCCCACCTACGGGCGGTGAGTAGAACGGGTCGCACGCTTGTCGCAGCGGCGGCGAGGCGGGCGATCCGCTCGTCGTCGATGGGCCCGGGCCCGCTGGGCATGGCACCGACCAGGCCCACGAAGTCGGCTCCGGCGTCCGCAGCCGTGCGGAGCTCCGACTCGTCCTGGATGCAGCAGACCTTGAGCGCACAGGCCCCCACCGACGCCCGGCGCCTTTCGGGCGACGGGGCGCTCACCTCCCGGGGTCGGGCGGCTCGCCCCGGCTCGCACGCTGGGTCCGGCCGTCCCCCTTCAGTACCCAGGCGTCCGGATCGACGACGATCCCCGTCGGCTCGGTCGCAGCCGGAAAGCGGAAGCGCTGGACCCTGCCGACCACGTCCACGTCGTGTCGCTCGACCTGGCCCGCGCCGAGATCCACCGCGATCTGCAGCGGGAGGTGGAACACCGGCCAGGCGGGATTCTGCGCCTGCGTCACGGTCACCGTCACTTCACCCACGTCGGCGTCCCACGCCCAGTCGGCGTCCAGGACCGGATACCCGGGCTGGCGCAGCCATTGGTCGAAGTACCAGCGCAGGTCGCGCCCGGACGCCGACTCCATGACCTGACGGAAGTCCTCGGTGGTCGCGGTGCGGCCGCCGTAGCGCCGGTAGTAGGCACGGATGCCCTCGAAGAACGTGTCGTCACCGAGGATGCCCCGAAGCATGTGCAGGACCCACGCACCCTTCGGGTAGTTGTTCGCGTTCAGGAGCGCGAAGAGGTCCTGCTGGGTCGGGTCGATGACGGCCTGGCCCGTGACCCCGGAGGAGAGGTAGTCCCTGCGGCTCTCCTCCATGCGGCGGCGGAACTCCGGCTCGCCGTCCGCGTGCTCGAAGTAGAGATGGCCGAAGTATGTCGCGAAGCCCTCGGAGAGCCACAGCTCGGGCCAGTCGGCTTCCGTGACCTCGTCGCCGAACCACTGATGCGCGGTCTCGTGGGCGACCGTGCCTTCCATGTCGCGGCCCGAGGCCAGACCGTCTTCGGTGTAGAAGATCGCGGTGGCGTTCTCCATCCCGCCGAAGCGGGTGGCCGACTGGACGTGGGCGAGCTTCTCGAAGGCGAACGGCCCGATGAGCTCGGAGTAGTAGTCGACCATCTCGGGGGCCCGCCGGAAGGAGACCCGCGCCTGCGCCGTGTCCTCCCGCAGGAGCCACGCGGACACCTCGACGCAGCCGTCCTCGCGGGGAGAGGCGGGGGCCCGGCCGCAGGCGGCGGTGCCCAGGGGGATCGTCGCCATGTCCGCAGCGCCGATGACGAAGTTGTACGGGGAGACCGGCTCTCCCATCGCCCACCGCCACGTGCGCCGCGGCGCCCCGCTATCGGTCGGCGGACCGTCCGTGGGCGGGCCCTCCTCCGCGCCGTTCGCCACCACCACCCAGGACGCCGGCGCGTGCACGGTGAAGCTCACCGTCGCCTTGTCCGACGGATCGTCCACCGAGGGAAACCAGAAACGGGCCCGGTTCGGCCAGTTGTCGGCGAAGACCGACGGGCGCCCGTGGACGTTGCGCTGGAAGACCAGCCCGTCGTCCGGGACGCCCGCATAGCGGATCTCCACGTGGAACGTGTCCGCGGCCGTCGCGCCCTCGCCCAGCGGCACGGCCAGGCGCCCATCCTCGTAGGTGTAGTCCGTCGAGGCCCCGTCCACGGCCACGCCGGTCACCGCGAGCCCGGTGAAGTCCAGGACGGCCGTCGAGACGCCCGACCTGCGGGGAACGAGGGTGAGCCGGGCGTCGCCGCGTATCGAGGTTCCCCCCGGGGCGGGAAGCCCGATCTCCAGGTCGTAGTGCACCACGTCGATGTCGCCGTAGGTCCCAGGGGGCGCGGCACGGCCGGCGGGGATCGGTGCGGGCTCGGGCGGCACCCCCTGCCCCTCTCCGAGGGACGGAGCGAGAAACACCACCAGCAGGGCGACCGCGAGCTCCGGCCCCGAGTCCCACGCACGCCACCTCCGCATGTCTCCTCCCGGTTCGGTCCTCCGCCAGGTTACGCCGCGCCGACCCGTAGGATGCGGACGACCGGGGAGGCTCGTCCACCCCTTGCCGTAGGGGGACCGAGCAGGCGGAGGCCCGTCGGGCTACGAGCCCCCGCCCCTTCCCCGCTCTGTCGACACGACGATGACGCCGGCGTCCACGTCGAGCCCGAAGCGGGTCGTGGCGTCCTGTCCGCTCAGGAAGCTGACCTCCCTCACCTGCGCTCCTCTCAGTGACCTCAGCACGTCGACGCCTCCCGGTTGCAGCGTGCCGTCCACGGCCACCCGGACACCGCCCATGCCGCCCATCGACGCCTGCCCCCGGGTCCTCAACCAGTTCGGTCGCAGCTGCTCCACCAACGTGTACAGGTCCAGCCCGCTGCGGTCCCCGATCTCCTCGCGGGTGATGGGACTGCGGCTGCTGCGGCTGGGCGCGCGGCCAGAGCTCCCGGAGGCACATGCCCCGAGCGCTCCACACAGGAGGATCATCGCGGTCGCACACGGGGCTCGACGAATCCCCATCGTACCACCTCCTTGCCGTAGGCTCACGGCTGCTGAGTGACCTCCCGGGCATGTGCGTACCTGCGGAACCACTCCCGCAGGTAGAGCTGCGTGCGCAGGAAGTTCGAGGGCGTGCTCGACGTCCCGTGCCATTCGTTCTTGAAGCGGATCATCGCCGTAGGGACACCTTCGATCTTGAGGGCCTCGTAGAACTCCTCCGTCTGCGGGATGGGGGTGCGCAGATCCAGCTCCCCGGTCATCAGCATGGTCGGCGTCGTGACGTTGCCCACGTACATGAGGGAAGAGCGTCGCAGGTGCTCGCTGGGGTCCTCCCAGGGGAGCTTCTCGAAGTTGCGGTACCAGCCGGGACTGTCCGTATTGCCCACGAAGGACAGCCAGTCGATGACGGGACAGTTCGCGGAGGCCGCGGCGAAGCGGTCCGTATGTCCGACGATCCAGGAGGTGAGGACGCCGCCCCCCGAGCAGCCGTACACGAACAGGTTGTCGGGATCCACGTAGCCGCGGCGCAGCACCTCGTCCACGCCGTTCATCAGGTCGTCGTAGTCCTTCCCCGGGTAGTCGTTCTTGATCGCGTTGGCGAAGGCGCTTCCGTAGCCGGTGCTCCCCCGGGGATTCAGGTAGAGCACGACGTAGCCGTTCGCGGCGTGCTCCTGCCATCCGAAGTTGAAGCCCACCGTGTACATGCTGTGGGGCCCGCCGTGGATGCTGAGCATCATCGGGTACTTCTTGGACGGGTCGAAGTCGGGCGGCTTCACGACCCAGCCCTGGATACGGTAGCCGCCGACGGATTCGTACCAGATCTCCTCGACCTCCCCGAGCGCCACGCCGGCGATCACGTCGTCGTTGACGTGGGTGAGCTGCCGGATCGTGCCCGGGCTCTTCACGTCCAGCGACACGACGTCACCGGGCTCGTGGAAGCTCGTGAGCGTGCCCACCAACATGCCGGATCGGCTGAGCGAGCCGATGCCGAGGAGGTGCGTGCCTTCGGTGAGCTCGCGGACACCGGAGCTCAGCGACAGGAAATAGAGGTTCCGGCTTCCCGCGTCGTTCGCCGTGAAGTAGAGGCCGCTCCCGTCGGGCGCCCAGGTGAAGTCCGACGACTGGCGGTCGAAGTCCCCCGAGATCATGCGCGGGTTCGATCCGTCGGGGGCCATCACGTAGACCTTCGTGTTCCGGTAGGTGTCGTCGTTCCAATCGTCGCCGCGGTAGGCGATCAGCTTCCCGTCCGGAGAGGGCATGGGGCCGGTGTCGATCCCCTTTCGGTGGGTGAGCTGCCGGATCGTGCCCGTGGCCACGTCCACCGCGTAGATCTCCGATTCCCGCCAGGCCAGCTCGGCGCCATCCGTGCGCAACGACGAGAAGACGAGCTCCTTCCCGTCGGGCATCCACTCGGCGCCGGAGTGGTTCCACTTCCCGTCCGTGAGCTGCCGCGGCGTTCCGCCCTCCGCCGGCACGACGAAGACGTGTCGCCAACCCGTATCCGTGAAACCCTGCCGGTCCTGCCGGTAGTCGGCGCGCGTCACGATCTTCGGGTCGGCCGTCCATTTCGCCCCGTCGGGCTTCCCGGGAGGGCGGATCCCCCAGCTCTCGTCGTCGTCCACGCTCATCGTGAACGCGAGCCAGCGCCCGTCCGGCGACCACCGCACGCTCGACGGCGCGTTCTCGACGCGCGTGATCTGCGTGGTCGCTCCCTCGTCATCCATCCAGCGGACGAAGATCTGGGTGCCTTCCGGCTCACCGCGCGCCGTGTACGCGATGCGCGTGCCGTCCGGCGACCAGACGGGTGAGGAGCCATCCACCAGGAAGCGGTTCCGCCCGCCGTCCGCGTCCATGATCCAGATGGACGACTCGTGCCGGTCGTTCGTCCGGTCCACCCACCCGCGGGCGTAAACGATCTGACGCCCGTCGGGGGAGACCTGGGGGCTCGAAACCGACTCCATGTCCAGGTAGCTCTCCAGGGAGAGCTTGGTCATGGGAGCCTGGGCTGAGACGTATGAAGATCCCAGGGGGAGAAGGCCGATCAACAGCGCGGCCGCGCGTTTCCCGAGTGGCATGTGAACCCTCCTGAATCCGGGGAGAACCGACTCCGCCGATTGTTCTTGACAGCCTGCGCAAACGAGCGTAAAAGAAACGTGAGGAAAGGTGCAACCGGAGCCACCATTGGCCCTTGGACCCCCTCCCGGGGGGCCGGTGACTTCACGTGCGGGGCTGTCCCCGCACGCATCAATCGCTGCCAATCTAGGTCGGCTCGGGCGACCACGACATGAAGGCCGAACAGCTTCCCCGTAGCACCTGCCCCCCTGGTGTTCCTGCCCGCACCCATATTCCCCCGTTTCCATGGAGGCGAGCTCCGAACCTACCCGCGTTGGACCCGTCCGCGTCGGGCTGATCCGAACGGACGAACCTCGACTTGGGTCGACGTCCGCCCGCTGGTGTGGTGAGGTGGTGGAGGGCGAGGGCCGAGTCGGCCTTACTTGTCTCATTCAGCTGGAGTTGTCATGAACTTCAATCGTCTGTTCAGGAGCCCCGCCGGCCTCTTGGCCGTCATGGGGCTGCTTCTGGCGGTGCCCGGCAGCGCCCGGGCACAGACCGGAAGCGTGATCGGGCGGGTCGTGGACGCGCGCACCATGGCGCCGATCTCGTCCGCCCAGGTCGTGGTGGTCGGTACCCAGATCGGAAGTCTGACCGCCAGTGACGGCACGTACCGGATCCCCAACGTGCAGCCGGGGAGCCGCGAGCTCCGGGTCATCACCATCGGGTACCGCTCCGAGACGCTCACCGTGGACGTCGTGGCAGGACAGACGTCCAGGCTCGATTTCTCCCTGGCGGTGTCCGCCGTGGCCCTGGACGAGATCATCGTCACGGGCACCGCGGGCCGTCAGGACAGGCGCGCCCAGGCGGCTTCGGTCTCCTCGGTCAACGCGTCCCAGGTCGCCCAGGTCGCCCCCGTCACCAGCGTGGCGACGCTCCTGCAGGCTCGCACCACGGGGGTGTCCATCACCACCGGGTCGGGCACTTCGGGCGGCACCCAGCGGATCCGTCTGCGGGGCTCGGCCTCCATCGAGCTCTCCAACGAGCCGCTGCTCATCATCGACGGCGTCCGGGCCGACAGCCGCTCGCAGCAGATCTACGGCGTGGGCGGACAGTCCGGCAGCCGGTTCAACGACATCAATCCGGACGACATCGAGTCCATCGAGATCGTGAAGGGTCCGGCGGCGGCGACGCTGTACGGCGCCGACGCGTCGGCCGGCGTGATCCAGATTCGCACGAAGCGCGGACAGGCCGGGGCCGGGTTCACCCAGACGATCTCCTACGAGTACGGTCAGCTCGAGGAAACCTGGACGCCGCCCTCGAACTGGGCGGAGTGCAGGGAGAGCGACGTCACCAATCCCGACCGTACGCTGTGCTACAACCAGTCCCCCGGGACGCTGGTGTCCGACAACCCCCTCCTCCGCTACGACGTCTTCCAGAACGGCATCAACCACACGCTGAACTGGACGGGGCGGGGCGGCGGCCAGAACTACGGCTACTTCCTCTCCTTCGGCGCGAACAAGGAGCAGGGGACCCTCCCCAACAACGAGTACAACCGGTACACGGGGCGGGTGAACTTCGACTTCACGCCCCAGGAGAACCTGAAGCTCGAGTGGTCCATGGGTCTGGCCCGCATCGACCAGGACCTGCCGAACAACGACAACAACATCTACGGCTACCTGGGTGGAGCCCTGCTGGGCAGCCCCCGCTCCGTGGGTCTGGCCAACGACGGGTGGTACGCCACCAACCGGCAGACCGACGCCATCTCGCACCTGGAAAACCGGAACATGGTGTTCCGCGTGACGCCGGTCTTCACCATCAACTACACGCCCAGGCCCTGGTTCCGGAACCGGCTCAACGCCGGCGTGGACATGACCCGCGCCGAGGCCACGTCGTTCTATCCCAAGAACGACATCGGCTGGTACGGGACGGCCACGTTGAACTCCGGACAGATCAGCCAGGCCCGCGAGAACCGCGACGAGGTGAGCATCGACTACCTCGGCAGCGTGCGCTGGTCGTTCCTCACCGACATGGTGGCCGACCTGGCCTTCGGTGGGCAGGCCATCGCCCGCCGGACGGACCGCACCAACGCCACGGGCCAGGGACTCACCACCAACTCGGCCAACAGCATCAACGCCGCGGCCACGACCACCGGTGGGCAGCAGTATACCGAGGAGCGTGAGGGCGGCATCTTCAGCCAGCTCGACCTGGCGTGGCGCGACCGTCTGTACCTGCAGGTCGGCGCCCGCGTCGACAAGAACTCCGCCTTCGGTGAAGAGGCCCAGGCGTTCTTCAACCCGAAGGTGGGGCTCTCGTACGTGATCTCCGAGGAGGACTTCTTCCCGGACGCGCTCCGCAGCGTGTTCTCCACGCTGCGCCTGCGCACGGTATGGGGCTCCACGGGTCGCTCGCCCAACAGCGGCGCGTCGCTCACGACATTCGACTCGTCACCCTACGCCATCACGTCCACCGACGTGCGCTCGGGCGTGATCCCCAGGAACCCGGGGAACGCCGAGCTGAAGCCCGAGCGAGGGAAAGAGACCGAGCTGGGGTTCGACGCCGGGCTCTTCAACGAGCGCATCGGCCTGGAGGTCACCTACTACAACAAGGTGTCCTCGGACCTCATCCTCGAGCGTCCGCTGCCCCCGTCGCTGGGTTTCTCCAACGACCCGCTCGTCAACATCGGGGAGCTGAAGAACAGCGGATGGGAGATCTCCGCCCACTCCACGGTCTACCAGACGGACGACTTCTCCTGGGACGCCCGGGCGAACGTCTCTACGAACCACAACGAGGTCACCGACCTCGGTGACGTGGAGCCCTTCGGCAGCAACAACCGCGTGCTGCCGGGCTACCCGGCGTACGGCTACTGGACGCGGCGCGTGGACCAGTACGACATCGCCAACGACCAGGCCATCGTGACGGACACCGCCGTGTTCATCGGCAATCCGAACCCCGGCATGGAAGGGAACCTCAATTCGACGTTCTCCTTCTTCAACGCGTTCCGGGTGTACGCCCAGTTCGACTTCATGAAGGACTACATCGTCTACAACAACACCGACCAGTTCCGTGAGCGGCAGTTCGGCACGGGCGAGCGGTGGATCCGGCGCGACGAGATCCTCAGTCCAGAGGAGCGGCTTGGCCGCTTCGGTCCCTTCGTGGGCCACGACGGCACGGCGTACAACGCGTCGGCGGTGAACGAGCAGTACTACCAGAAGGGAGACCACGTGCGCTTCCGGGAGCTGAGCGTCAGCTACACCCTCCCCGGCGACGTGTCGCAGCGCTTCGGCGCCAGCAGCGCCACCCTGACCATGGGTGCCCGGAATCTGGCCCTGTGGACCGACTATCAGGGCGCGGATCCCGAAGTCACGAACGGACTCAGCTCCAACGAGCCGTTCACCCGTTCGGACTTCCTCACCCTACCGCAAACGCGGCGGTGGCTGGTGCGGATGAACGTGACCTTCTGACGACGAGAGACGATCATGCCAATCAAGACCATCAATCGACGGGTCCGGCGCAGCGTCGGGACCCTCGCGGTCGTGGCGGCGCTCTTGCCGTCCCTCACGGCCTGCAACATCAACTTCTTCGACGTGAGGAACCCCGACGTCATCGACGCGGCGACCGTCGATCCGGTGTCCGACGGGGAGATCTTCTCGCGCTCGGCCTTCACGTCCTTCGCGCGGGCGTTCGGCCTGGGGTACATCGTGTACACCGCGTGGTTCACCAACGAGGCGTGGGTGGGGGACACGTTCCCCACCCGAAACGAGTACGGCCGCCGGCTCATCGACGACCGGAACACCTCGACCACGGCTGACGTGTGGAACCCCCTCATGCAGGGGATCTCCCAGGCGGAGCAGGTGCTGGAGATCCTCGGCGGAGAGGAGGGTCAGGAGCTGAACCTGGCGCGCGCGGCCATGTCCTCCGGCTTCGGACTGGTGTTGGAAGCCGAGGCCTTCTGCGAGGGAACGATGCGGGGCCCGGGCGGTGAGCCCGGTCCGCTCATGACCTCGAACGAGCTTCTCCAGACCGCGGTTGACCGGTTCGACCAGGCCATCCAGTTGGCGGGCGCGGCCAGCGATGCCGAAGCGACGGGCATCCTGAACGCGTCCAGGGTGGGAAAGGGCCGAGCCCTGCTGCAGATGGGGGACAAGTCCGGAGCCGCGGCCGCGGTCGGGAGCGTGGCCACCGACTTCGAGTTCGACGTGCCCTACGTCGACGACGCCGGGAACCGGACGCGTCTGGGCAACGGGGTGTACTTCTACTCCGCGGGCGGGTCACGTGAGTCGCTGGTGGTGCCCCCGCACTACCGGGAGATGAATGACCCGCGCGTCGAGTTCTGGGACTCCGGGCGCAATGCCCAGGACGGCGTGCTCCGCTACTGGTCCCAGTCGAAGTATCCGACCTGGGCCTCGCCCATCCGCCTGGCTTCCGGGCTGGAGGCGAGGTACATCGAGGTGGAGGCCGGCGGAAACCCGGCGACCATGCTGGCGTTCATCAACGAGCGCCGGACCGCGGGCAACCAGGATCCCATCGACACGACGGATCCGGCCGGTCTCCTGGCCGAGCTCATGGCGCAGCGGTCCCGTGACTTCTGGCTGGAAGGTCACCGCATGGGTGACTGGCGCCGGAACCCCAATTCGGTGCCCAACATCCTCCAGCCGGGGGACAACTACTACAAGCCGGAGGTGGGAACGGTCTCGAACCAGACCTGCATGCCGCTTCCTTTCGCCGAGCGGAACGCCAACCCGAACATCAGCTGACGGGTAGGCCGAAGGAGTAGTCGAAAAGGCAGGGGCGCCGGGCGATGTCCGCCCGGCGCCCCTCGTCTTCTCCAGCGCCCGGTGGGATCGAGTCCGGCTACTCCAGGAAGCACCGGGGGCCCAGCCGCACGAGCGTGATGGCACCGACGAAGTCCGGGTCTCCCGCCATGGTTCCCACCATGTCCCGGGACCCGACGAGGTTCATCACCATCGTGAACTGGGGACCCGGCACCTCCGGCTGGTCCTCGAGGTCGCTGACCTCGATGACGGCCTGGTCGGCAGTGATGTCCCCGCGGAAGCGCGCGGGATAGATGGTGTCCGATCCGGGCCTGCTGGTGGATCCGGTTCCCAGCACCCGGGCCCCCTGCACCACCATGGTGGCGCCGACGTAGGCCACGCCCGGAACGGGAAGGTCGTCCGACCCCAGGCCCCGGAGGGTGCACCACTCCCCCGCGAACGTGCTCAGCTGTCCCTCGGTGCTGGAGATGCACCCGGAGGCCGTCACCACCAGGGCGAGGGTGGGGAGGAGAAATCGCCGCAGGGCCGATGGCGTAGTCATAGGTGTCCGAGATGGTGAGTCGATCGGGGCCGGGCGTTGCCGAAGTATGGTCGCCCCGGCCACAGGTGCGCTATCATGATGGTCATACGCCCCGTACTGAAAGCGGGTTTCCCCATGGAGGTCCCCATGCCGGGCCGGTCGCCGCGCAGGGGCCTGCGCGTTCTGGCACTCTGCGCCGCGCTCCTCTTCTCGGGCGCATGTGTGATGGGAGGTCGGATCACGCCCCCGTCGCGTGCGTCCTCCGTCCTCGGACGGGACGAGATCGACGTCTCCACCGCCACCAATGCCTATGAGCTCGTCTACCAGCTCCGCCCCAACTGGCTGAGGGGCCGGGGCCCCCAGAACCTCAGGGGGAGCGGCCCCGTGTTGCCCGTGGTGTACGTGGCCCACGTGCGCCAGGGGTCCGCGGAGGTGCTCCGCGGGCTGGCCACCGTCACGATCCTCGAGCTTCGATACGTGGACGCCACGACGGCAACCACCCGGTACGGTGAAGGACACAGCGGGGGCGTGATCGAAGTGGACTTGCGTCGGAGGTAGCGTCGCCATGGATAGGCGGTTCGGGTGTGTCCTGGTGGCCCTCCTCGCGATCCCGTGGACCCCTGGACGGGGCCACGGCCAGGTCGTCGGGGGGCTGGTGGCGGAGCAGGTGTCCCTCGCCCCGGTGCAGGGCGCGGTGGTGGTCCTTCTCCGGGCCGGCGGTCCCGACCGTCTCGAGACGGTGGCGATGACCACCACGGATTCCGCCGGGGCGTTCCTGCTCAACGTGCCCGGCCCCGGGACCTACCGGGTCCAGGCCGACCTGGACGGACTCACCACCGCCCTGTCCCGGCCCGTCGAGGTCGGGGCCGGCTCGGAAGGCGCTCGAGACCTGGCGCTCCTCCTCCCCTCACCCCTCCTCGCCATGGGCCTGGGTTGCCAGGTGGAGGCGGGAGAGGGCACCGCCGCGCTGGTCGGGCTGGTCCGGGACCCGGACGAGGACGTGGCGCTCCCCGGTGCGCGGATCACGATCGCGTGGCAGGAAGGGCGCATCGTGAGGCGCCTCGAGGCGGAGTCGGACGCCGCGGGCCGCTACCGGATCTGCGGCCTGCCGGCGGGAGCGGGACAGGTCCAACTCCAGGTGGAGTTCCTCGGGCGCACCGGCGCCTACGGCACCGTGGGGGTGGAGGGCCCCGCGGTCATCTTCCGGGACCTCGCCGTCTCCGTGGCATCGGACGCCCAGGAACCCAAGGACGTGATCCAGGAGCAGATCCTGATGGAAGCCGCCGCCCACACGCTGGGCGACCTCCACGGCCTGATCCGTGATCAGCTCTCGGGGAGACCTCTGCCGTACGCCGTGGTCCGCATTCGCGGCACGCCGCACCAGACCCTCACGGACACGGCCGGACACTTCGTCTTCCAGAACCTCACGCCCGCCTCCTACTCGCTCGAGATCCGGAACCTCGGACATGCCGTCAGGTCGGACTCGGTGGAGATCCCACCCGGGAAGGACGTGTTCCTCATCCTCGGGGTCGCGCCCCAGGCCGTGGAGCTGGAAGGGTTGGAGGTGACCACCCGATCACAGCTGGAGCAGACGACCAGGCTGACTCCCTTCCGGATGGACCTCGCCTTCGGAGAAGCCATGGCCGTGGAGGAGGAGCGCGGCGCCCGGGCCTTCGAGATCCTGAGGAGGGCCTCGCCCGGCCTGAGGGTGACGGAGATCAACCGGGAAGGGGGGGGGCCCACGGTGTGCATCCAGACCAACCGGCGGATCCAGAGCCTCACCGTCCTCCGGAACCCCGGCGACCGCATGGACCTGATCGACTCCTCGCTGCCCTCCCGGAGATGTGACAACGTCCAGGTGGTGGTGGACGGCATCAAGATCCCCGACGGTCCGGACTATCTCCTGCACACCCCCGCGGCGGAGATCGAGAGCATGGAGTTCGTGTCCCCCGTCCAGGCCCAGATCCTCTACGGAGCGGGCGGCAACACGTCCAACGGCGTGGTGGTGGTGTACACGAGGGGCCGGGGACCCTACGCGTCGCCTCTGAGGAACGTTCGCCGGAAACCCTAGAACGCCACCATCTGCGTCGCCTTGATGGTGAGCCCCCGCCCCGGCGGGATCCCCTCGCCGGTGGCGAAGCGCTGCTCGTTGAACACGATGAACAGGTCGCTCAACGGGTGGTGGATGAAGTTGAAGCGGACGTTCGTGTTCACCAGCTCGCTCCCCGGGTCGTACTGCACGAGCGCGTCGATGAACATGTTCGTGTTGAACGAGAAGTTCGACCGGAAGGTCCAGAAGGTCTTCGTGAAGTCGGCGTCCGGAACGTCCAGCTTCCCGTAGGTGCGCTGCACGCTCGCGTCGAGGTAGAACTTGTAGGAGGGCCGGAGCGTCAGGTTGGCGTTCACGGTCCGCTGCGTTCCACTCCACAGGCCGCCCACGATGCCCGTGATGCCTCCCGAGATGCGCCTGCTGGGGTCGGAGCTGCCGCGGAGCTGGTAGTCGGTCCACCCGTAGGACCCGGCCGGAATGGCGTCGATGTCCGGCGAGATCTGGAACGGGGCGTCGATCGACTCGAACGCGGGGTTGACGCTCAGCTCCCAGTACCCGCCGTCGTTCATGAAGAACGTGTAGCCGGAGTGGAGCTTCTTCGCGACCATGCGCCCGGACAGATCCTCGTAGTAGTTCCACACGATGTGCGGGTGCATCTCGCGCACGCCGTGGCGGCGCATGACCTCGGGCCGGGGCCGCAGGCCGAAATCGATGAAGTACTTGCGCACGCCGGTGCGCCGGTAATAGCCGAGGTCGTCGTTGAAGTTATCGCCGAGCTGCATGGCCCCGAACTTGATATGGACGAAGTTGGCCTCGCGGTTCAGCGAGGTGCGCCAGGCGTACTGGCCGGCGTCCAGCCCGGGTGACTGCGTCCCCACGACGTAGCTGTTCCAGTCCACGTTGCCGAAGAACCGGATGTTCGCGTCCGCCCCGTAGACCCGGTTGTAGTCGTCCCCCGTGGCCCCGGTCTGACGGGCGTCGCGCACCATGAAGATCCCGCCGATGTCCGAGCCCTCGAAGACGTTCTGGCGGACGCGCAGGACCCCGTAATCGCTGCCGGGCACGCCCTCGATCCCGTCCGTGCGCATGGCGATCGCGCCGATGTTCGTGCCGCCCACCCGTCCCGTCAGGCGCCCCCCGGCGGTGATCGGGATGGCCCGGCCGTCGTCGGCCACGCCCACGCGCCTCGAGAAGAAGAGCAGGAGGTCCTCGTCCGGGGTGGGCGTGGTGGTGACACGGTTGTTGCGGGCGGCGTCGCCCACGTAGAACACGCCGGAGTTCTCGAGGAAGAACTCCCGCTTTTCGGGGAAGAACTGGCTGAACTGGGTGAGGTTCACCTGCTGGACGTCGGCCTCCACCTGGGCGAAGTCCGGGTTCACCGTCAGGTCGAGCGTGAAGGCGTCGAGCACGCGAGCCTTCACGTCGACGCCGGCCTCGCGCCGGGTCTCGTAGTCCTGCACCCCCGTCGCGCGCACCTCGGCGCCCATCACGTAGGGTTTGACCCTGAGATCCCTCCCGCCCGAGGCGCGCGGCAGCCCGTACAGGTCACCCGCGAGCGACAGCCGGGTGAGCTCGAACGCCCGGGGGATCGGGGACCAGTAGTCGATCTCGTTCTTCCGGCGGATACGCCGCCTGAAGTTGATCCCCCACGGCTCGTCCGCGCCCTCGTCGAAGCGGAGCGCGCGGAAGGGGATCGCCATCTCCGTCGTCCACCCGTCGGCGACCCGTCGGGAGCGGACCCGCCAGATCGCGTCCCAGCTCGGATTGACCTCGCGGCCCTCGTTGGCGACCTGCTCGTCTCCCCGGGCACCCTCCGGGTTGGTCATGAACACGTAGCCGTTCCGGCGGTCGCGGAACGTGTCGAGGATCACCGAGAACGCGTCCTGCTCCGTCTCCTTGAAGTCCTTCTTGATATCGGTGGTCACGAGCCCGTCGGGGTCGCTGTCGTGCAGGTACGCCCCGATGTAGAGGTTCTCGGCGTCCCACGCCACGCGCACCTCCGTGCGCTCGGACGCGGGCTGACCCTCACGGGGCTCGGCCTGGACGAACCCGCTGACGGGCCGGGCCCGGCTCCACACCTCCTCGTCGAGGACGCCGTCGACCCGGACGCCGTCCGTGGATTCCACCGCGTCGACGCGCAGGCGGTCGCCGTCGCTACGGGTGGTGGGAATCTGGGCGAGGATCGAAATCGGCCCCATCAAGAGGAGCGCGACGGAAAGCGGCAGGGGAATCGAGCGGCACAACGGGCAGGCCTCCTTGATGGGTCACGCAAAACGGCGCCAATCTGGAGGCCCGAGCCCGCCCGCGAAAGTCAGGACGGGTCGTCTTCGCTTCGGCGCACCCGATTCGCCCGGCCGGCCCGCGGCACGTCGCCGCCGCGCACCATCTGCTCGATCTGCCCCAGAAGGGAGTCGGAGCCCGCCTCGCTGGCGCCGAACAGGCCGTCCTCGCTCTCCTCGCTCTCGAGCCGCTCGACGACGCCGTGGAGGTTGATCCACAGATCGAACTTCTCGCTCATCCGCAGCACGGAGTAGAAGAGCCGCGGCCGCCGGCCACGCCCGGAGATGATGTCCAGCACGATCGCGCCGATGGAGAGGTGGAAGACCACGAGGTCCTTGAGCCCGTCGACGACCAGCTTGAGCTGGAAGATCAGGAAGTCGCGGATCGTCACGCCCCGCGTTGCCATGACCATCGGTCGTTTTCTGTTGCTGCGGCTGTCTCGGCTCATGCCCGTGCGTCTCTTCTCCGAATCGTTGAACTGCACCCGTTCCTACGGATTCCCCGGGGGCGGGATTCAACACTCCCCCTGCGGTCGCGTGTGTGTACTCTCGGTCACGACGGGTCCGCGGAGAAGGGGAGGGCCGAAGTCGGCGCCAGGAACCTTCCCCCGCGGGGCAACGTAGCAAAACGGGACCCGCCGCCCGCGCGACTCCAGCACACCAGGCCATGCGGTTACCCTCCCGAGCCAGCTCGACCCTGGCGGTCCTCGCCCTCTCCTCCTGCGTCCTGGCCTGCGACGAGGTCGGGGGGCAACGGGACATCGGGGCAGGGTTCCTCATGCAGCAGTTTCCCCGCGACACCCTCCCCCGCATACGCCGCCCGACCCGGGAGGAATCCGAGGATGTCAGGCTGAGGCTGCCCCCCGACGACGAGCCCCCCGGGCGCCACGCGTTCTACTGGACGCGAGCGATCTACAACGGCGGCGGGCGGGGCGGACGGGGGTGGGGGCGCCGCGGCTACGGCGCCTGGAGCACGGACTTCCCGAAGGGCGACCGCCAGTTCCTCGTCGTCCTCGAGAGGCTCGTGCGCCTCGACGCCTACGACTTCGAGAACGCGGTGGACCTGGCGGACCCGAAGCTGCGCCGCTTCCCGCTGCTCTACGCGGTCGAGGTCGGCCACATGGACCTGACGCCCGAGCAGATCCACGGCCTGCGCGACTACCTGAACGCGGGTGGGATGCTCGTCGTCGACGATTTCTGGGGCACCTACGAGTGGGCCCAGTTCGAATACAACATCCGCCAGGTGCTCCCGGGACGGCCGATCGTCGAGCTGCCCATGGACCATCCCCTCTTCTCCGCGTATTACCAGATCGACTCGATCCTCCAGGTCCCCAATGTCAGGAACGGCGAGGCCGTGACGCGGGGCTACGGGCACACGTGGGAGCAGGACGGCTACCTGCCCCACGTCCGCGGGATCCTCGACGACGACGGGGAGCTCATGGTGATCATCAACTGGAACACGGACCTCGGAGATGCCTGGGAGTGGGCGGAGGATCCCATGTATCCGCTGCCGCTGTCGACCTTCGCCTACGAGATGGGCACCAACATGATCGTCTATGGCATGAGCCACTGACCGGGAACCGATGAGCGGCGTCTTCGAGTTCCTGTTCAAGTACCGCCCTCTCGTCTTCGAGCAGGGCGACTTCGCCTTCACCAGCCCCGCTGCCGTGCGCATGTGGCTGGTGGGAGCGGGCGTGCTCGCCATGGCCGCCGTGGCCACCTACACGCTCGCCCGGGGGCGGGCGGCACGCACGGACCGCGTGGTCATGGCGGGGCTGCGCGCTCTCCTCCTGGGCGTGCTGCTGTTCTGTCTGCTGCAACCGTCGCTGATCCTGTCCACGGTCGTGCCCCAGCAGAACTTCGTCGGCATCCTGGTGGACGACTCGCGCAGCATGAGCATCGCCGACGAAGCGGGTCGGCCCAGGAGCGACTTCGTGGCCGAGGCGTTCGCGCCCGAAGAGAGCGATCTGCTGCGCCAGCTGTCCGAGCGGTTCACGCTCCGCTTCTTCCGCTTCTCGTCGGGCGCGGTGCGCATGGACGGCCCCGGAGAGCTCGGGTACGACGGCACGCACACCGATCTGGGCGCCGCGCTGGACGGGGCCCGCGAGGAGCTGGCGGGCCTGCCGCTGGCCGGGTTGGTCATGATCACCGACGGCGCGGACAACGGTCGCCATCCGCTCACCGAGTCGCTGGTCCCCCTGCAGGCAGCGGGCGTGCCGGTCTTCACGGTCGGGCTCGGCGAGGAGTCCCTCGCGCCCGACATCGAGGTCGGACGGGTCGAGCTTCCACGCGCGGTGCTGAAGGGAAGCACGCTCCTGGTCGACGTCGTGGTCACGCAGACCGGGATGGGCCGGCGCACGGTCCCCCTGATCGTGGAGGACGAGACCCGGCTTCTCGGCGAGGAGGACGTGACGCTGGGGCCCGACGGCGAGCCGGTGGTCGCCCGCGTCGCCTTCGAGCTCGACGCCGTCGGGGCGCACCGCGTCCGCTTCCGCATCCCGGTGCAGGACGGCGAGCGCGTCGACCGGAACAACGCGCGCGACGTCCAGGTCGAGGTGCGCGGCGACCGCGAGAAGATCCTGTACTTCCAGGGAGAGCCGAGCTTCGAGCTGAAGTTCATCCGTCGAGCGGTGCGGGACGACGAGAACGTGCAGGTCGTGACGATGGAGCGGACCGCCGAGAGCAAGTTCTACCGGCTGGACGTGGACGACGCCGACGAGCTGGCGGGAGGCTTCCCCCGCTCCCGGGCGGAGCTGTACCGCTACCGCGCGCTCATCCTGGGGAGCACGGAGGCGTCTTTCTTCTCCCACGACCAGCTCCAGATGATCGCGGACTTCGTCTCGGAGCGGGGCGGCGGTTTCCTCATGCTCGGAGGCCACGGCTCCTTCGCCGAAGGAGGTTGGGCGGGCACGCCGGTGGAGGAGGTGCTGCCGGTCGTCCTGTCCGGGACGCCCGCCGCGCCCGGCGACTTCCTCGCCGAGGTCAAGGTCGCGCCCACCCCGGCGGGCGCGGCGAACGCCGCGATGCAGCTCGTCGACGACAGCCTGGACGTGCGCGACCGGTGGGCGGCGCTCCCGCCGGTCACGATCGTGAACCGCGTCACCGAGACGCGCCCCGGCGCCACCGTGCTCCTGCAGGGCACGGGCGAGGGACTGGATCCCCCGCAGGTCGTGCTGGCCCACCAACGCTACGGGCGGGGGAAATCGTTGGCCCTCACGATCCAGGACTCGTGGCTCTGGCAGATGAGCGCCGACGTGCCGCTGGAGGACCAGAGCCACGAGACGCTGTGGCGGCAGATTCTGCGCTGGCTGGTGGACGACGTTCCGGAGGCCGTCTCGGTCACGCTCGACCAGGAGCAGGTGGAGCGCGGCGAGGCGGTGCGGCTGTTGGCGAGCGTTTCGGACTCCACCTACCTCGAGGTGAACGACGCGGTGGTCACAGCGCGCGTCACCGATCCGACCGGGGCGGTCGCCGAGATCCCAGCCGAGTGGACGGTGGAGCGCGACGGCGAGTACGCCGCGCGGCTGGTGCCTTCCGGGGAGGGCTCGTACGACATCGAGGTCACCGCGACGCGCGGCGGCCAGGTCCTGGGCACGGACGAGACCCACCTGGTGGTCGCCCCGAGCGACGAGGAGTACTTCGGGGCGGGACGGCGCACGAGCGTGCTCCAGCGCATCGCGGACGAGACGGGCGGGCAGTTCTACACCCCCGCCAACGTGAGCGCGCTGCCGGACGACATCACCGTCACGGGAGGGGGCGTGACGCTCGTCGAGCAGCGCGACCTCTGGGACATGCCGATCCTCTTCCTGGTCCTCGTCGTGCTCATGGGCGCGGAGTGGGGGTACCGGCGCATGCGGGGGCTCGCATGATACGCGCGCGCACGCACCGTACGGGCTCCGCCGGGGCCGCTTGCCTGATGGCGGGCACGGCGATGCTGGCCTTCCTCGGCGCCCCGCGCTTCGCTGCAGCGCAGGAGACGCACGTGCTCGTGGTGGTGGGCCTCGGGGGGACCGACGCCTACCGGCAGAGCTTCGCGGGTTACGCGACCGAGCTGCGCACCGCGCTCACCGAACGTGACGGGATCCCGACGGATCACGTCACGGTGCTGGCCGAGCGCGTGGATCTCGCCCCCGAGGTCGTGCAGGACCGCTCGACCAAGGAGAACGTCGTGCGGGCGATGGGGGAGATCGCGGCGCGCGCCGCTCCCGCGGACCGGGTGCTCATCGTGCTGATCGGCCACGGGACGGCGCAGGGCGACGAGGGCCAGTTCAACCTCCCGGGTCCGGACCTGTCCGCCGACGAGCTGGCCGCCGCCCTCGCGGCTTTCCCGACCCAGATGGTGGCGGTGGTGCTCACGGGCAGCTCGGGCGGCGGGTTCGTGGCGCCGCTTTCCGGACCGAACCGGATCGTGATCAGCGCCACCCGCACCGCGCGCGAGCGCAACGCCACCGAGTTCCCGCGCTACTTCGTCGATGCCATCGCCGGGGACGGCGCCGACATGGACAAGGACGGGCTCACCTCCCTCCTGGAGGCGTTCGTGTACGCGCGCGCCGAGGTCGCGCGCCACTACGAGGAGGAGAACGAGCTCCTGGTCGAGCACGCGGTCCTGGACGACAACGGGGACGGCGAGGGCAGCCCCGACGCCAGCGCGACGGCCGTGGACGGTCGGCTGGCCGCCGGCTTCCGGCTCGGCCGTACGGCGGTGGCGGCGCAGGCCACGGACGATCCCGCCCTGGCGAAGCTGTACGAGGAGCGACGCGAGATCTTGGGGCGCATCGACGGTCTACGCGCCTCCCGCGACGCGATGACGGAGGAGCGCTACGACGAGGCGCTCGAAGCGCTCCTGGTGGAGCTGGCGCTCAAGAACAGGGAGATCAAGGCGCGGGAAGGGGGCGGCTCGTGATCCGGCGCACAGCGCTCCTGCTCGTGGCGGCGTGCCTGACGTCGGCCCCTTCTGCGTCGGCGCAGACGGAGGCGGAGGCGCGCGCCGCCCTGCGCGCCGGCGACTACGACCAGGCCATGCGCGACCTCCAGCGCCTGGTGCGCGCCGACCCGGCCTCGGTGACCGCCCGCAGGAGCCTCGTCGAGGCGCTGATGGTGCGGGGCCGCTACGACGACGCCGAGGCGGCCGCCCGCGAAGCCCCCGATCCCACCGCCATGGCGACCACCCTCGGAAGGGTGCTCGTGCGCCGCGGGCGGCTGGAGGAAGCCGAGGCCGCGTTCCGCCTCGCCGCGGAGGGTGGCGCGGAAGACCGGCTCACGGCCGAGGTCGACCTTGCGGAGCTGCTCTTCCGCAGGGGGCGCATCGACGAGGCGATGGGGCGCTTCGACCGCTTCATCGACGTCTACAACGACGCGGGGGGCGCACTGCCGGCGCGGGACCTGGTGGCCGTCGGTCGCGCCGTGCACCGGCTGAGTCGCACCGACCCGGACCTGATCCAGGACGCCCTGAAGGCCTTCGACGAGGCCGCCACCGCCGACCCGGGTTGGGCGGAGCCGCCCCTGCTCACGGGCGAGCTCTTTCTGGAGGCGTACGAGAGCCCGGAGGCACAGGCGGAGTTCCAGAAGGTGCTTGCGGTGAACCCCCACGACCCGCGGGCGCTCCTCGGGATGGCCCGCGCCCTCGACTTCGACGGCACGCCAGGCGCGCCCGAGCGGATCCGCGCCGCCCTGGAGGTCAACGACGACGACCCGGACGCGCACGTGCTCCTGGCGCGGCTGAGCGTGTCGCGGGAGGACTTCGCCAGGGGGGAGGAGGAAGCCGAACGCGCGCTGGAGGTGGATCCGGCTTCGCTGGAAGCGATGTCGATGCTGGCCGCGGCCCGATTCCTCGCCGACGACACCGCCGGCTTCCTGGAGGCGCGTCGGCGCGCGCTCCGCCTCAACCCGCGCTACGCGGGCCTGGACGCCACGGTCGCGGAGCTGGCGGTGCAGGTCCGGCGCTACGGCGACGCGGTGGACCGCGGCGCCACGGCCGTGGCCCTCGACTCCGCGTCCTGGCGGGCGTGGGGGCTCCTGGGGATGAACCAGCTCCGCATGGGGCGCATCGAAGAGGGGCGGGCCGACCTCGAGCGGGCCTTCGCGGGCGACCCCTACAACCCCTGGTTCAAGAACATCCTCGACCTGCTCGACACCTTCTCGCGCTTCAAGACGGTCGAGACCGAGCACTTCCAGCTCTTCCTGCACGGCACCGAAGCGGACCTGCTCGCGCCGTACGTGTCGCGCGTGGCCGAGGAGGCCTGGGACTCGCTGTACGCCCACTACGGCATCGAGCCGAAGCAGCCGGTCAGGGTCGAGCTGTACCCCTCCCACGCGGACTTCTCCGTACGCACGCTGGGCGAGACCGGGCTGGGCGCGCTGGGGGTGAGCTTCGGGAGCGTGCTCGTCCTCGACTCGCCGGCGGCACGCCAGCGCGGCGAGTACAACTGGGCGTCGACGCTCTGGCACGAGCTGGCCCACGCCTTCCACCTCGCCATGTCGGACAACCGCGTGCCGAGGTGGTTCTCCGAGGGCCTGGCCGTGCACGAGCAGCGCAAGGCGCGCGAGGGGTGGGGACACCAGGCGAGCATTCCGTTCCTGCAGGCGCTACGCGACGGGAAGCTGAAGAAGTTCAGCGAGCTCAACGACGGCTTCATGCGGCCGGAGTATCCCGAGCAGGTCGGGTTCTCGTACTTCGAGGCGTCGCTCGTCTTCCAGCTCATCGAGCAGCAGCACGGCTTCGGAGCCATCCGCACGATGCTCGACGGCTACCGCGAGGGACAGACGACCGAGAAGCTCTTCGAGTCCGTGCTGGGCACGACCAGCGAGCGGTTCGACGACGAGTTCGACGACTACATGCGTGCGCGCTTCGCATCGCCGCTGCGGGGCCTCGCCCGCGTCGGGGAGACGCCGCCCGCCGATGCCGGACCGGACGCCCTCGCCGCCTACGTGCGCGCGCATCCCGGCGACCTGGTGGCGCGGATGCTCCTCGGTGCGCTCCTCGTCCGGGCCGAGCGTTACGACGAGGCGCAGCCGCACCTGACCGAGGCGCTGAAGATGTTCCCGGAATACGGCGGCCCGGACAGCCCCTACTACTACCTGGCGAAGATCCACGAGGCGCACGGCGACCTGGAGCGCGCGGCCGCGGCCCTGGCACGCCTGAACGCCCTCTCGGAATCGAACTACGACGCCCTGCTGGAGGAGGCAGCCGTGCAGGACTCCCTCGGCAACACAGCCGCATCCGCCCACGCGCTGGAGAAGGCGGTCGAGGTGTTCCCCTACGACCTGGACCTGCACCGCCGCCTGGCCGTGCTCGACGGCAACCTCGGCGACCGCCTCGGCGCGGTGCGCGAGCGCTCGGCCGTCGTGGCCCTCGACCCGCCCGACCGCGCCGAGGCGCTCTACCACCTGGCGGTGGCACAGATGGACGCGGGCTCGCGGGAGGACGCGCGCCGCACCGTGTTGCGGGCGCTGGAGATCGCGCCCGCCTACGAGGACGCGCTCGAGCTGCTGCTGGCGCTGAGGCGCTCCGGGACGGGGGCACCATGACGGGCGGGACGCGGTTGCTCGTGATGACGCTTGCCGCAAGCGCGGCCATGGCCGCAGGCGGCGCCCTGCATCTCGCGACCGCCCCGGCGGACGTGAGCTCCGGGAGCGTGGCGGCCGAAGGGGTCGCGGCCCTCGCGGCGCGCACCTCCGTGGCGATCCAGGTGGTGCCCGGGCGTCGCAGAGGGCAGCGCCGACCCCCTGCCGCCGACGTGCCGGGGTCCGACGAAGAGCTCAACGCTCCCTACGACGGCCGCTACCACTTCATGCGCGTACGCTACACGCCGTGGCGGGAGGGCATGCGCTGGGTGCAGGGCCGGGGCCCGTCGTGGGCACACGACTATCCCCGGGGCGAGCGCAACTTCACGAAGATCCTCGACGAGACGACGTTCATCCGGCCGCTGACCGAGGGCTCGAACGTCCTCACGCTGGACGACCCGCGCCTCTTCCAGTACCCCATCGCGTACATCATCGAGGTGGCCGGGTGGAACCCCACGGACGAGGAGGTCCGGGGGCTCCACGACTACCTGCTCAAGGGCGGCTTCCTCATCGTGGACGACTTCCGCTACCCCCCCGCCCTCGACAACCTCGAATTCCAGATGAACCGCGTGCTTCCCGGCGTCCAGTTCGTCCAGCTCGACGGGAGTCACGAGATCTTCGACTCGTTCTTCCGCGTCGACCCCCACCAGGTGATCCCGCCCTACGGGCCGACCGACCCCGTGTGGTACGGGATCTTCGAGGACAATGACCGCACCAAGCGGCTGATGGCGATCATCAACTACGACAACGACATCTCGGAATACTGGGAGTTCAGCGACCGGGGCTACTACCCCATCGACCTGTCGAACGAAGCGTACAAGCTCGGCGTGAACTACATCATCTACGGCATGACCCACTGAAACCCACGGAGAACGACCCTTGGCGGACGACGTGATCGGAACCGTGCAGCTCGACAGCCCCGACGACGTGGCGCTCGCGGACCGCATGAAGAACGGGCGGGAGCAGATCATCCGGGAGCTGCGCAAGCTCATCGTCGGACAGGACGAGGTCATCGAGCAGATGCTGCTCACGCTGTTCGTCGGGGGCAACAGCC
>CAZPZU010000064.1:0-28825 GCA_964591135.1 uncultured Gemmatimonadaceae bacterium
GGTTCGGAGCGGAGCGGAAGGACGGCGAGTCGGGGTGGTGGCGGTGCGAGCGAAGTGGATGGGTTGAGCGGAGCGAAGGTGGCAGTGATCGGCCTGGGGGCCAGCGGACGAGCCGCGGCCCGGCTGGCTCTTGAGAAGGGAGGAGAAGTCTATGTCTCGGATCTGCGCATTGATGCCCAGGCTTCAGCTGGTGGAGCCGAGCTCCGAGCCTTGGGAGCCGACGTGGAATCGGGAGGACACGACCTCGAGCGACTGGCCAGGGCCGACATCGTCGTCGTCAGTCCCGGAATCCCGCCGGACGCTCCGGTGCTCGAAGCGCTCCGGAGTCGTGGTGTACGGTGGATCTCCGAGCCTGAGCTCGCCTTTCGGTTCTTCACTGGTCCACTGATCGCGGTCACGGGAACCAATGGCAAGACGACGACGACCCTACTGGTGGCGCACCTCCTCGAGGCGGCCGGAATGCGGGCGGCGGCGGGCGGTAACGTGGGCGGCGGCCTCGCTCCGGCGGCTTCCGAGCTCGCTCTCCTGGGTGATGCGCCGGACTGGTACGTGCTCGAGATGAGCTCCTTCCAGCTCGCTGACACGGAACGCTTCCACCCCGACATCGGGGTGGTGACGAACCTGTCGCCGGACCACCTGGACCGGTACGGGAGCGTCGCGGCGTACTACGCGGACAAGGCGCGCCTGTTCTTGAACGCGGACGATACGAGCCGCTGGATCCTCCCTGCCGGCGATGGCGACGTCGCGGCGCTCGCGGGAGATGCGCCGGGGGTCCGACACCTGTTCGGGCTCGCAGACGAGGAGGGGGCGCAAGCGTTCGTGAGGGACGGAAGCCTCACCCTGCGCGTGGACGGCGAGGAGGGCCTGGTCGCGGTCACGGAGCTGCCGCTCCTGGGGCGTCACAACCAGCTCGACGCCCTGGCCGCGTCTCTCACGGCCCGTGTGGCCGGAGCACACGCCGAGGGGATCGCGCGCGGCCTTCGTACCGCCCGCCCGCTGCCCCATCGCCTGCAGCCCGTCGCGGAAGGGCGAGGCGTGCTCTGGGTCAACGATTCGAAGGCGACGAACGTCGCGGCCACCCGCAGCGCCCTGCAGAGCCTGTCCCGCCCGGTCGTGCTCCTGCTCGGGGGCAAGGACAAGGGCGAGGATTTCGGGACGCTCGGGCCGGCCCTGCCAGGGCGCGTGCGCGCCATCTTGGCGTTCGGCGCCGCCGCCCCCCGGATCGCGGCGGCGCTGGAGGGCCTCGTGCCGCTCACCGTGGAGACGGGAAGCATGGCGGAGGTGGTCGCGGCCGCCGGCGCACGCGCCGTGGAAGGAGACATCGTCCTGTTGTCCCCGGCCTGCTCCAGCTTCGACATGTTCGAGAACTACGAGGATCGCGGTCGCCGCTTCGCCGCGCTCGCCAGGGAGATCGCCTGATGGCGGCCCGCCCCCTCGACGTGGCACCCCTGCGCCCGAGCAGGCTGCCCGACTCCGGTCTGGGGCGGGGTTGGGAGCCGACGGCGATCGTCGTGCTCACGCTCCTCCTCCTCTCCTTCGGGCTGGTCACGCTCTACAGCGCCTCGTCCGTGCTGGCCCTGCGTGAGCACCGGCCCGACACGTACTACGTCCTGCGTCAGGGCGCAGGTGCGCTCTTCGGGCTGTTGGTGCTCGGTGGGCTGGCGGCGATTCCCTACCGCTTCTGGACGCGTCTGGCCTGGCCGCTCTATTGGGGCTCGGTCGTCCTGCTGGTCCTGGTCGTGCTCCCCTGGACGCACGGGATCGCTCCGGAGATCAACGGCGCGCGCCGATGGCTGCGCGTCCTGGGCGTGACGATCCAGCCGTCCGAGCTCGCCAAGATCGCGATCATCGTGTGGACGGCGGCGATCGCCGTGAAGAAAGCGGGGAGCGACCACTTCAAGAGCCTCTCCCTCGGACTCGGTCCGTTCTTCCTGATGTGGGGCGTGCTCCTGCTGCCGGTGGCCCTGGAGCCGGACCTGTCCACCGCGATGCTCATCGGTCTGCTCGGCGTGCTGGTGGTGTTCGCGGCGGGCGCGCGCATGGCGCACTTCCTCTTCATGGGCGTGGTCGCGTTGCCGGTTCTGCGGCACCAGCTGGCCGTGGGCTTCCGCGCCCAGCGGATCGCGGCCTACCTGAACCCGGCTTCCGACCCGGCGGGCGCGGGCTTCCAGGTCCGCCAGTCGCTGGTCGCCCTGGGCTCCGGGGGCCTGACCGGCGTCGGCTTCGGGGAAGGCCGGCAGAAGTTCGGGTTCCTGCCCTACGCGCACAACGACTTCATCTTCGCGATGGTCGGCGAGGAGTGGGGCCTCCTGGGGGTGGTGTTCCTGGTGTCGCTCTACCTGGCCATCATCATGATCGGGTTCCGGGTGGCCGGTCGGGCGCCGAACCTTTTCGGGGAGCTGCTGGCCGTCGGCGTCACGAACCTCATCGCGCTGCAGGCGGTCCTGCACATGGCGGTGGGCCTCGGGCTGGTCCCGACGACCGGGCTCGCGCTCCCCCTGGTTTCCTACGGGCGCTCGAACCTCGTCGTCACGATGGCCGCGCTCGGGATCCTGATCTCGGTCGCCCGGGCCGCACCCGGCGGGAAGGGGGCCCGTGCATGAGCCCGCGCGCGTCGTGGTCGTCTTCTCCGGCGGCGGAACGGGGGGCCACCTCTACCCGGCGCTGGCGCTGGCCGACGCGCTCGTCGCGCTGCGTCCCGACGTGCGCCCGTTCTTCGTGGGGGCGGCGCGCGGCGTCGAGGCGCACATCCTCCCCGAGCGCGGCGTCGAGCACGCGCTTCTCCCCGTGCGGGGGTTCGCGCGCGGCGCGGGCCTGGGGGGGCTGCGGGCCCTCCCGGCGCTCGGGTCGTCGCTGCTGCGGGTCGCCGAGCTCGTGCAGGAGCTGCGTCCGGAGGCGGTCGTGGTGACGGGCGGGTACGCCGGGGGCCCAGCCGGGATCGTGGCGGGCGTGCGCGGGATCCCCCTCGTGCTCCAGGAGCAGAACGCCGTGCCCGGCGTCACGACGCGCCTCCTGAGCAGGTGGGCGCGTCAGGTGCACGTGGCCTTTCCCGAGGCCGCCGACAGGCTGCCCGCCGGGGTCCGTGGGCGCGTGCGGGTCAGCGGGAATCCCGTACGGCCGGCGGCGGTGGTGGCGCCGGCGGCGGCACGGGCCCGCTTCGGCCTGGGGCCGCTGGGCTGCGTCGTGCTGGTCGTGGGCGGGAGCCAGGGCTCGCTCGCGCTCAACCGTACGGTCACCGAGGCCGTGCGCGGGGTCGTGGAGGGCGAGCTCGATCGACCGGCCGATCTGCAGCTGCTCTGGTCGACGGGTCCGGGCCACCATGGGTCGGTCTCCGCCGAGCTCGCCGGGCTCGGGACGTCCCCGTGGGTACACGCGCTTCCCTACATCGAGGATATGCCCGCCGCGCTGGCGGCCTCGGACCTGGCGGTGAGCCGGGCCGGCGCGATGGCCACGGCCGAGCTGCTCGGCCACGGCCTCCCCGCCGTGCTCGTTCCGCTCCCGACGGCCGCCGCGGACCACCAGACGCGCAACGCCGAGGCGCTCGCCGGGGCGGGGGCGGCGATCGTGGCTCCCGAGGCCGGCCTGGACGGCGCGACGCTGTGGGCGCACGTCGTGCGCATCGCGAGCGACGCGGGCCTGCGGGCGCGCATGGCCGACTCGGCGCGGGCGCGGGCCCGGCCGGATGCCGCCACGCGCATCGCCGAGGCCATCGCGTCCCTCCTTCCGGGAGCCGTGCGATGACCGGCGTGGACGTCGATCTGCGCGCGCTGGCCTCCGGGGCCCCCGTGCACTTCATGGGGGTGGGTGGCGCAGGGATGTGTGGCCTCGCGGAGCTGCTCCTGCGCAGCGGCGGCCAGGTGAGCGGCTGCGACCTGAAGCCGTCACGGGCGGTCGACGACCTCGAGCGGATCGGCGCCACCGTGCTGTTCGGCCACGACGCCTCGCACGTGGAGGCCGCGTCCGCCCTGGTGGTGACGTCTGCCGTTCCGCCCGACCATCCGGAGCTACTGCGGGCGATGGAGCGGGGCATTCCGGTGCTCAAGCGCGCCCAGGCCCTGGGGGCCTGGGTGAACCGGGCGCGTCTGGTCGCCATCGCCGGGACGCACGGAAAGACCACCACCACCGCGATGGCCACCGAGATCCTGGCGGCCGCGGGGCTCGAGCCCACCGGGTTGGTCGGGGGAAGGGTGGCGGCGTGGGGCGGCAACCTCCGCTTCGGCGGGACCGGGCTGTACGTGGTGGAGGCCGACGAGTACGACCGCTCCTTCCACACGCTCACCCCGGACGTCGCGGTCGTGACGAACCTGGAGGCCGACCACCTGGACATCTACGGGGACCTCGAGGGTGTGCGCACGGGCTTCCGCACCTTCCTGAAGGGCGTCCGTCCCGGCGGGTGCGTGGCCGTGTGCGCAGACGATACGGGAGCCTCGGCGCTGCTCGCGGCGGTGGGGGAGGCCGGCACCACGTATGGGCTGTCGGCGGGGAGCCGCTTGCGGGCCGTAGACGTCTCCCTGGACGCCGGCGCGACCACGTGCCGCATCCGCGAAGACGGGGTGGACCGAGGAGGGCTCTCCCTTCCCGCGCGCGGCCTGCACAACCTGCGCAACGCCCTCGGAGCCGCGGCGGCGGCACGCGCGGTCGGCGTCGAGTGGGACGCCATCCGCTCCGCGCTGACCGACTTTACGGGGGTCGGGCGGCGGTTCGAGCGGCTGGGGGAGGCCGGCGGCGTGTGCGTCGTGGACGACTACGCGCACCACCCCACCGAGATCGAAGCCACGCTGGAGGCCGCGCGGACATCCTTCCCGCGCGCCCGTCTGGTCATTGCCTTCCAGCCGCACCTCTACTCGCGCACACGCGACTTCCACCGGCAGTTCGGCCACGCGGTCTCTACCGCGGACGTGGTCTGGATCACGGACGTATTTCCCGCCAGGGAAGCACCGATCCCGGGGGTGACCGGTGCGCTGGTGGCGCAAGCTGCACGCGACGCCGGAGCCGCCGAGGTGCACTACCACGAGGCCGACCTGGACGATCTGCCCGCCGAGCTGGCGCCGAGCCTACGGGACGGCGACGTCCTCCTCACGCTCGGAGCGGGCTCGGTCGAGCGCGTCGGGGGAGAGGTCCTGCGCATCCTGGAGGGGGGTGCCCATGCGTAGAGAGCTTCGGATCCTCGGGTGGACCCTCGCTCTCGGAGGGATGTGGACCGGCGGGTCCAGGGTGCTGGAAGCCCTCCCGTCCATGGAGGCGTTCCGGGTGACCGCCGTGGACGTCACGGGACTGAAGTACGTGGCGCGCGACGACGTGGTGGGCATGCTCGGCCTGACGCCCGAGACCAGCGTGTGGGGGGACACGGACGCGTGGGCGCGCCGGCTGGAGGAGCATCCGATGCTGGAGGAGGTCCGGGTCGAACGGCGCATGCCCGGCACCCTCGTCGTCCACGTCACGGAGCGCCGCCCGGTGGCGCTCGTGCCCACGCCGACGCTGGAGCCCGTGGACGCCGAGGGTAGGCGGCTGCCGGTCGATCCGGCCATGCACCGGCTGGATCTGCCCGTGCTCCTGATCGACGAGGCGCCCGCGCGGGCGACGCGGCTGCTTCCGTCCCGCGCCCGCGCGCTGGCGGCCGAGGTGGGCCGGCTGCAGGAGGCGGACACGACGTTCCTCCAGATGGTGTCGGAGGTTGCCTGGCGCGGGCCACACACGGTGGTGGCCCGCTGGAGCGACCCCGAGGTGGACTTCCTCCTGGAGCCGGGGGCGTCCGCGCGGCGGGTGCGCGAGGGACTGGCGGCGCTGAAGGACGCACTGGGGCGCGAGCCCCGCCGGACGCCGAAGGAGATCGACCTCAGATACGCGGACCAGGTCGTGGTCCGCCGCACGCGATAGAGGACCCATGCGCTCGAACCTCATCGGCGGTCTCGACATCGGAACCACCAAGACCTGCGCGGTCATCGGCGAGGTCGTCACGGACCCGCGCCGCCCGGGCCTGACGATCCTCGGCGTGGGGCAGGCGCGCACCGGAGGGCTCCGGGGTGACCTGGTCACGAACATCGAGGAGATGACCGACTCCATCCGCTCCTCCATCAAGGAGGCGGAGCTGATGGCGGGCGCGACCGTGGACCGGGTCTACACCGGGATGGGGGGCGACCAGATCCGCGCGTCCAGCTCCATGGGGGTGGTGGCCATCTCCGAGGAGGAGGTGACCCAGGACGACATCGAGCGCGTTCACGTCGTCGCGCGCGCGGTCGCGCTTCCCCCGGACCGGGAGATGCTGCACGCCATCCCCCAGGAGTACCGCGTCGACTACCAGCGCGGGATCAAGGACCCGCTCGGCATGTCCGGCGTCCGCCTGGAGGCGGAGGTCTTCCTGGTGACGTCCGCCACCACCGCGGCCGCCAACATCCGCAAGGCGGTGAACCGGGCGGGTTACCGTGTGCAGGAGCTCGTCCTCGAGCCGCTGGCGGGGGCGCGTGCCGTCCTCACGGAGGACGAGAAGGAGGTCGGCGTCTGCATGGTGGAGATCGGTGCCTCCACCAT
This sequence comes from uncultured Gemmatimonadaceae bacterium, assembly GCA_964591135.1. Lineage (GTDB taxonomy): Bacteria > Gemmatimonadota > Gemmatimonadetes > Longimicrobiales > Gaopeijiaceae > SZUA-318. Next base: position 6,529 of record CAZPZU010000064.1, read on the forward strand.
CGACATCGCGGCCTACTACGAGGGGAAGATCCGACACGTCGCCATCCTCCCCTTCGGCGGCACCACGCTGACCGCGGACCTCGTGCGCGGCCTCTCGATCCCATACGCGGAAGCGCAGAAGGCCAAGGAGCACCATGCCACGGCCTACGCGCAGCTGGTCGATCCCAGGGAGACCGTGGAGCTTCCGGGCCCGTCGCCGAACCAGAAGCGCGCCGTGGCCCGCGAGCTGATCGCCCACATCGTCGAGCAGCGCCTGGACGAGCTGTTCGGCCTCGTGCAGCAGGAACTGGAGGACGCCGAGCTCATGGACAAGCTGGGCGCCGGCATCGTCCTGACGGGCGGCACCGTGGCGCTCCCCGGGATCGTGGAGCTGGCCCAGCAGATCTTCGCGGCGCCCGTGCGCCACGGCGTGCCCCGCGAGGGGCTCCGCGGGCTCGCCGACGCGGTGGCACGCCCGAAGTTCAGCATAGCGGCGGGGCTCGCCCTGTGGGGTGCCGACAGGTTCGCCGAGACCGGACAGGGGGCGTCGACGATCACGTCGGGCGTCCTCACCAAGCTGGGCACGTGGCTGAAAGAGTTCTTCTAGGAGTCCCGATCACTACTCAGGAGGGAGTAGAGACCATGATGATCTTCGAGTTCGAGGAGACCCCGATCCAGAACGCCCACATGAAGGTGGTGGGGGTGGGCGGCGCGGGCGGCAACGCCGTCAACCGGATGATCGACGAGGATCTCGAAGGCGTCGAGTTCATCTCGATGAACACCGACGCCCAGGCCCTGAAGACCGCGCGCTCCCAGGTCACGATCCAGATCGGGAAGAAGCTCACGCGCGGGCTCGGGGCCGGCGCGCGCCCCGAGATCGGGCGGCAGGCGCTGTCGGAGAGCGAGCAGGAGGTGCGTGCCGCACTCGAGGGTGCGGATCTCGTGTTCGTCACCGCCGGGATGGGCGGCGGCACGGGCACGGGCGCGGCGCCGATGGTGGCCGAGATCGCCCGTGACATGGGCGCGCTGGTCATCGGTGTGGTCACCCGGCCGTTCTCCTTCGAAGGGAAGAAGCGGGAGCGGCAGGCCCAGCTCGGGCTCCAGGAGCTCCGCCGCTGCGTGGACACGATGATCGTGGTGCCGAACGACCGGCTCCTCTCCGTGGTGCCGAAGGGCACTTCGTTCCGGGACGCGTTAAAAAAGGCCGACGAGGTGCTGCTGCACGCCACCCAGGGGATCAGCGACCTGATCCGGGTGACCGGCGAGGTGAACGTGGACTTCGCGGACGTGCGCACGATCATGGCCTGCCGGGGCCCCGCCCTCATGGGAACCGGCTTCGGAGAGGGGGACAACCGCGCCCAGGAGGCTGCCCAGGAAGCCATTTCCTCTCCGCTTCTGGACGACGTTTCGATCGCCGGCGCCCGGGGCGTCCTGATCAACATCACCGGAGGCATGGACCTTGCTATCGACGAGGTGACCCAGATCTCGTCGATCATCCAGGAAGAAGCTGGAGACGAGGCCGAGATCATCTTCGGAGCCGTCCACGACCCCGAGCTCGAAGGCAAGATCCGCGTGACCGTCATCGCCACGGGCTTCGACTCGTCGAACGAAGAGAAGGTGATCCGTCCGGACTTCAAGCGTCCGAGGACGCAGGCCCACCCCCAGCCGCAGGCATACCCTCAGCCCAAGGTCGAGCCCATGGCGCAACCAGCCCAGCATCGCCAGGTTATCGAGGAAGAAGTCCGGGTGGCCGCGGTAGGTGGCGGTCGTCCCGAGCCCGTTCTTCCGCTGAACCGGTTCCCGGAGCGCACGGTGACGCGTGAACAGCTCTCGGAGCTGGACATACCGACGTTCATTCGCCGCCAGATGGACTGAGTCCGAAACCGGGCACCGCTCCTGGCGGCAGGCCGTCCGGCGGGATCTTCCTCCCCCGCCTCGCGACCTGCGGGCTTCCAGGAGGTGTCGAGTCTTCGTGCGTTCAGACCAACCACCCCCCCGGCGCTTCTGGACCGCGGCCCTCGTGGCCGTGGCGGCGTCCTCGTGTTCCCTGGGGACGCCTCCCGACGTCGGTACCCTCGATCCCGTCTACGCGCGTCCGGCCGAGCACGTCGAGATCCTCACGCTCGGCCGCAACCAGACGCTCGGCGAGCTGCTCCGCGGCTCCATGGACAGCAACGAGCAGTACGCGCTGCTGCTGGCTTTCCAGGAGCAGGCGAGCCCGCGGCGGATGCGTCCGGGCACCGAGATCACGCTGCGCTACCGGCAGGAGGACGATTGGCTGCGCGGCGTGGACGTCGCCATGGACTCCGATCGGACGGTGCGCCTCTCGCGCTCCGAGCTGACGGGTTGGAGCTCCGAGACCGTCGAGACGCCGGTCTTCGTGGACACCCTCTACGCGAGCGGCCAGATCGAATCGGTGTTGTGGACCGCGGTCGTCCGCAACCCGGCGCTCCAGGGGATGCCGGTGGCCGATCGCAACCGGCTGATCGACTACCTCGACCGGGTTTTCCAGTGGCAGGTGGACTTCTCCCGACAGATCCGCGTGGGGGACACCTACCGCTTCGTGTTCGAGCGTGAGGTGCGGCCCGACGGCTCCATGAGGGGGGGCAGGCTCCTCGCCGCCCAGCTCACCAACTCGGGTACGCCCTACTACGCGGTCTACTTCGATCCCAACGGCGACGGGGAGGGGTCGTACTACGACCTCGACGGGAAGTCCGTGCGGCGCGCCTTCCTGATGAAGCCGCTCGAATACAGGCGCATCTCGTCGCGCTTCACCTCCGGGCGCTATCACCCGATCCTGAAGCGCTGGCGCGCCCACCGCGGGATCGACTACGCGGCGGACGCGGGCACCCCGGTGATGGCCACCGCGGACGGCGTGGTGGTCAGGCGCGGCTGGAACGGCGACTACGGCAACATGATCGACATCCGCCACCCGAACGGATTCGTCACCCGTTACGGCCACATGCAGGGCTTCCGCCGGGGGATCGTCGTCGGGTCGCGCGTCCACCAGGGCGACGTGATCGGGTACGTGGGCATGACCGGGCTGGCCACCGGGCCGCACCTGCACTACGAGATGCTCCGCGGTGGCAAGCAGGTGGATCCGCTGGCGATCGAGCTGCCCGCGGGCGACCCGGTGCCGACCGACGACTTCGCGCGCTGGCATGCGGACATGAGCGCCCGCATGGCCCTGCTCCAGACGATCCCGGGAGGCGGGCCCGTGCGCACCGCCGAGGCCATCGCCCAGGACGACCAGGCCGATCGGGCCGACCAGAGCGACCGGAACGAGGAGCTGGAATCCGGAGGGTGATCCGCGTCTTCCTCTTCCTGCTCCTCGCGGGTTCGCTCGCGGCCTACGCCTTCTGGATCTACCTCCGCGCCGAGCTTCCCGTTGGAAGCGGGCGCCGCCTCGCGATCCTCAGGGCCCTCGCGCTCGCGCTGCTCCTCGCGCTCCTCTTCGACTTCCGTGTTCCCTGGGGTGGCCCCGAGGGGCATCGGCCGCGCTGGGCGCTGCTGGACGCGTCGCTGAGCATGACGGCGGGGAGCGCTCCGGCGTGGGACAGCGCGCTGGACAGCGCCCGCAACCTGGCCGCGGAAGGATGGACCGTCGTGCGCTTCGGCGACGCGGTGCGCGACACCGCGATGGGGAACGAGGCGCCCGACGGACTGCGCACGGCGCTGGCGCCCGCCGTGGCGCGTGCCGCCGAGGCGGGCGTCGGCGAGCTCCGGGTGCTATCGGACATGCGCTTCGACGACCCCGTCGAGGCGGCGTCCGCCCTGGCCACCGCTCCGGTCGCGGTCGCGTTCGCGCCCTTCGGCGAGGAGGTGGTCAACGCGGGGGTGGCGAGCTTCGTGGTGGCGGACCAGCTCGAGCGGGGCAGGCCCGTCAAGGCCCAGGTGGAGCTGTTCACCGAGGGAGTGCCCGACTCCGTGCGGGTCGAGGTCCGCGAGGAGGGGCGCCCGGTGCTCTCGCGCATCGTCGCCGCTCCCCCGACGGGCTCGCGGAGCCGGATTCCCCTCGAGCTGCCGGCGCCCGAGGGTGAGGGGCGGCTCCGCTACACGGTCACCGTGCACGTCCCGGGGGACGGCTTCGCCTCGGACGACCAGGGCGTGGCCTACATGTCCGCCGGCCACGAGGCGGGGGGACTCGTCGTCATCTCGCTCCGGCCCGACTGGGAGCCCCGCTACCTCCTCGAGGTCCTGGGGGAAGCCACGGGCCTGCGGGCGACGGGGTACCTGCGCGTCGGCGCCGATCGGTTCGCGCCCATGGGGCGCGCCTTCCAGCGTGGACCCACGCTGGACTCGACCCGGGTGGGGGCCGCGGCCCGGGATGCGGCGCTCCTGGTCGTGCACGGGCTCGACGCCGGCACCGACGGGTGGGGCCGTTCCCTCACACGGCGCAGCGGACGCGTGCTCCTGTGGCCGATGGACGCGCGCGCGGCCGACGCGATCGGCGTGCCCACGTCGGGTGCGACGGAAGGAGAGTGGTACCCGGTGGAGGAGACGACGGTGTCTCCTCTGGCCGCCGACCTCGCTGGCGTGCGCCTGGATGGGCTGCCGCCGCTTGGGCCCGTGCTGCCGCTCACCGGCCGGAACCCCGCGGGCGTCCCGCTCCTCCTGCGCTTCCGTGGCACGGGGCCGGGGGTGCCGGCGCTCCTGCTGGATCGCTCGGGCGGCCGCCGCCGCGCCATCGCCCTCGCCTCGGGCTTCTGGCGTTGGGCGGCCCGGGACGGGGTGGGACGCGACGTCTACCGGAGGCTGTGGTCGGGCGTCGCCGGCTGGCTCCTGGCCCAGGACCCGGCCACGGCTTCGGGCGACGTCCGCCCCGAGCGGTGGGTGGTACCGCGTGGCAGCCCCGTTCGGTGGTGGGTTCCGGGCGAGGCGGAGGACTCGGTGCATCTCGAGATCACCGACTCCGTACGCACGGTCGTGGACACGGTCCTGCCGGCGGGCCCGGGGCGCTCGGTGGGCGTCCTGCCGCCGGGCACCTACCGCTACGCCGCCTCCACCCCGGACGGGCAGGCGGGGGAGGGGCGCTTCGACGTGGAGGCGCGGACCGCCGAGATGATGCCCCGTCGCACGACGCCGCAGGCGCCCTCGTCCGCGCGTGCCGCCTCGCTGGTGGGGGAGTCCGGGCGGCCCCTCAGGACTTCACCCTGGCCTTATCTTCTCATCCTGGCCCTTCTGTGCGCCGAGTGGGTGGGGCGGCGTCGGGCCGGGCTGCGGTAGGGTACCAGGGTCCGTCTTCCTCTCGCGGCGTCCTCGACATCCTCGGAACTCCAATCGCGCGGAGCCATGGCGCGTCTCTTCAGGAAGGCACCGGAACGCAAGAAGGGTCTCTGGAAGCGGGTCGTGGACCTGGCGCTCACGGACGTGCGCGTCCTGGCCGGGGGCATGGACCACGAGTCGCTGGAGACGTTGGAGGAGCGCCTCCTCGCGGCCGACTTCGGCGTGGCGGCGACGCTCCGCCTGGTGAGCCGGGTCGAGGACGCTGCCCGCCGCGGGAAGGTACGCGGGGGTGAGGGTCTGAGGGACGCGCTCCGCTCCGAGATCCGTGACATCCTGGCGCCCGGCGCCGACGCCGGCCTGGACGCCGCGGATACGCCGCCGACGATCTACCTGATCGTGGGCGTGAACGGGGTGGGCAAGACCACCTCCATCGCGAAGCTCGCCCACCATCTGCGGGGCGAGGGCCGGAGCGTCATGGTCGCCGCCGCCGACACCTTCCGCGCCGGCGCGGTCGAGCAGCTCGGCGTCTGGGCCGAGCGCGTGGGCGCCGCGTTCGTGCGCGGCCAGCACGGAGGGGACCCCGCGGCCGTGGCCTTCGACGCCATCGAGGCGGCGCAGGCGCGGGGAACCGACGTGCTTCTCATCGACACGGCGGGCAGGCTGCATACGAACCGCGGTCTGATGGAGGAGCTGCGCAAGATCGACCGCGTGGTGCGCCGTCGGGTCGAGGGCGCGCCCCACGAGACGCTCCTGGTGCTCGACGCCACGGTGGGGCAGAACGCCGTCCGACAGCTCGAGGCGTTCCGGCAGGCGGTCGACGTCACCGGCATCGTGCTGGCCAAGATGGACTCGACGGCGCGTGGGGGGATCGTCGTGTCGCTCCAGGAGGAGTTCGGCGTACCGGTGAAGCTGGTCGGCGTGGGCGAGAGCCTCGACGACCTGGAGACCTTCGACGCGGACGCCTTCGTCGACGGCGTCTTCGAGTAGGGTCGTGGCTTATTCGCAGCTCGACCGGCCGATCCAGTTCCTCAAGGGCGTGGGGCCGCGACGGGCGGACGCCTTCGCCACCATGGGGATCACGACCGCCCGCGAGCTCCTCTACCACGTGCCGCGCCGCTACGACGACGCGTCCACGGTGCAGCCCATCCGCGAGCTTCGTGTCGGGATGGACGCCACGGCCATCGGGCGGGTGCGCTCCAGGGGGGTGATCCCGACCCGCAAGGGCCTGCGGATCTTCCAGGCGGTGATCCAGGACGAGAGCGGTATGATCACGGTGGCGTGGCCCGGGCAGGCATGGCTGGAGCGGAAGATCCAGGAGGGCGACGTCCTGCTGGTCACGGGGCCCGTGCGCTTCTTCCACGGCCACCAGCTCCAGCCGAGGGAGCACACGATCCTGGCGCGCCGCGGCGAGGACGCCGGACGGACCGGGACGGTGTTCGTGACCTACCCGGCGTCGGAGGAGGTGTCGCAGTGGGTGCTGCGCGGAGTCTTCGAGAAGAACCTCGATGCGCTCCTGTCGTGGGCCGACGACGACGAATACCTCTCCGACGAGGCGCGATCGGCCCACGGCCTGCTCCGCCTCTCGGAGGCCCTCGCGCTCCTGCACCGCCCGTCCGCCCCGACGGACGCGCGCGCCGGACGACGCCGGCTCGCCTTCGACGAGCTCTTCTTCCTCCAGGTGATGCAAGCCCGGGTCCGCTGGCGCCAGACGGAGGCGCAGCCCGGCATCGCGCACGTGCGCACCAACGAGCTGATCCGCCCCCTTCACGAGGCGCTCCCCTTCCAGCTTACCGAGGCGCAGGTCCGGGTGCTGCGGGACATCTACGCGGACATGGCCTCGGAGCGGCGCATGAACCGCCTGATCCAGGGCGACGTCGGCTCCGGCAAGACCATCGTCGCGCTCTTCGCGATGCTCCTGGCCGTGGAGGGCGGATCGCAGGCCGCGCTCATGGCGCCAACAGAGCTCCTGGCCGAGCAGCACGCGCGGCGCATCCGCGAGATGGTGGCGCCCCTCGGCGTGGACGTCGCTCTCCTCACCGGCTCCCTTGGCGCGGCCGAGCGGCGCGCGGCCCTCGATGCGATCGGCACGGGATCGGCGAAGCTGATCGTGGGGACCCACGCGCTCATCCAGGACGCGGTGGCGTTCCAGAGGCTCGGCCTGGTGGTCGTGGACGAGCAGCACCGCTTCGGCGTGCGCCAGCGGATGGCGCTCGCCGAGCACGGTGACCGGCGCGCCGACGTCCTGATCATGTCCGCGACACCGATTCCGCGCTCGCTGGCGATGGCGCTGTACGGGGATCTGGACCTGAGCCTGCTCGACGAGCTGCCGCCCGGGCGGACGCCGGTGAAGACCGTGCTGCGCGCTCCGGACCGGAGGGAGGCCGTGTACAGCTTCGTGGACGGCGAGCTCGAGGCGGGTCGGCAGGCCTACGTCGTCTATCCCCTGGTCGCCGAGTCGGAGAAGGTCGATCTCCTGGCCGCGACCGAGGAGTTCGAGCGCCTGCGCACCGAGGTCTTTCCGCGCCGCCGTCTGGGACTGCTGCACGGGCAGCTGCCGTCGGAGGAGAAGGACCGGGTCATGCGCGCGTTCCTCGCCGGCGACGTCGACCTCCTGGTGGCGACCACGGTCATCGAGGTGGGCATCGACGTCGCCAACGCCTCGGTCATGGTCATCGAGCACGCGGAGCGCTTCGGACTGTCCCAGCTCCACCAGCTTCGGGGCCGGGTGGGTCGGGGCGCCGCGGAGAGCCACTGCATCCTCATCGCCGAGCCGGGGGAGGGAGCGCTCGAGCGGCTGAAGGTCCTCCGCGACACGGCGGACGGCTTCCAGGTGGCACGCGCCGACCTGAGCATCCGTGGGCAGGGCGACCTCTTCGGCGCGCAGCAACACGGAGCTCCCGCCCTGCGCTTCGCCGATCTCCTCGAGGACGAGGACCTTCTGCTTCGCGCGCAGGTGGTGGCCCGCGAGCTGGTGCAGGGCGACCCGGACCTCTCGCTTCCCGAGCACGCCGCGGTCAAGGCGCACCTGGAGAGCCGCTACCGGGGGCGTCTGGAGATGTTCGGCGTTGGATGATAGGCTTGTGCGCCCCGCGAAGGGGCGTTCCCCGAACACGACAGAGACGGCACGTCATGGTGGAGATCAAGGAGCTGGGCCGGCACGTCGGAGAGCGCGTCACCGTGGAGGGGTGGGTCGAGACCACCCGCGGCCACGGAAAGGTGGCGTTCACGGTGCTGCGGGACGGAACCGGGATCGCCCAGTGCGTGCTCGTGAAGAAGCAGGTGGACGAGGCCTCGTGGGAGGCGCAGGGCCGCCTCACGCAGGAGTCGGTGGTCTCCATCACCGGCGAGGTACGCGCGGACGAGCGCGCTCCCGGTGGTTACGAGATCGGCGTGGACAGGCTCTCCATCGTCTCCCTCGCCGAGGAATACCCGATCCAGCCGAAGGAGCACGGCGTCGACTTCCTCCTCGACAACCGGCATCTCTGGCTGCGCTCCTCGCAGCAGCGCGCCGGCTTGAAGGTGCGCGCCGAGGTGGAGCAGGCGATCCACGACTTCCTGTACGGGCGCGGCTTCACCCGCATCGACACCCCCATCCTGACGGGATCCATCGGCGAGCACGCCGGCACGCTGTTCTCGACCGACTACTTCGGGGAGAAGGCGTACCTGGCGCAGACGGGGCAGCTCTACGTCGAGGCCGCCTGTCCAGCGTTCCGGAAGGTCTACTGCTTCGGCCCGACCTTCCGGGCGGAGAAGTCGAAGACGCGCAGGCACCTCACCGAGTTCTGGATGGTTGAGCCCGAGGTGGCCTTCGCCGACTCGGACGACAACATGCGCCTGCAGGAGGACTTCGTGTCCTACCTGGTGGAGCGCGCGCTGGAACGCTGTCCCGAGGAGCTGAAGGTGCTGGAGCGGGACACGTCGAAGATCGAGCACATCAGGCCGCCGTTCCCCCGCATCAGCTACACCGCCGCCGTGGACGTGCTGAAGGCACGCGGGAGCGACATCGAGTGGGGGGCGGACCTGGGGGCGCCGGACGAGCAGGTCGTGACCGAGAACCACGACCTCCCGGTGTTCGTCTACAACTACCCGAAGAAGGCGAAGGCCTTCTACATGAAGGAGAATCCCGAGGACCCGCGCACGGTGCTTTGCGACGACCTCCTGGCGCCGGAGGGCTACGGCGAGATCATCGGCGGGAGCCAGCGCGAGGACGACCTGGACCGCCTGCGCACCCGCATCCGCGAGGAGAGCCTGCCCGAAGAGGCGTACTCCTGGTACCTGGACCTGCGCCGTTACGGCACGTTCCCGCACTCGGGCTTCGGGTTGGGGGTGGAGCGCACGGTCGCCTGGATCACCGGGCGGCACCACATCCGCGAGTTCGCGCCCTTCCCGCGGCTGATGAACCGCCTCTTCCCGTAGCCCGTCACCGCCGCCGACCATGCCGCGCGCCGTCCTGGACATGATGGACCGCAGGCCCGTGTGGGCCATGCCCGCCTGGGTGCGCGCGCGCCTGCGCGAGGTGCTCCCGCCGCGGTGGGATCTGGTCGTGATCGAGGAGGCCACGGACGGCTCGGGCGACGGCGCCGGCCGGGTGGCCCCGGGCGTGCTCGAGGCGGTGGCCGGGGCCGAGATCTACTTCGGCTACGGCATCGCGGCCGAGCTTCTGCGAGCGGGGCCCCGGCTCGCGTGGGTCCATTCGGGCGCGGCGGGCGTGGGCAGCTCTCTCACGCCCGAGATGCTCGCGAGCCCGGTGCTGTTCACGAACTCCGCGGGGATCCACGCGCCCCCGATGGCGGAGACCGTGCTCGGCATGATCCTCCACTTCGGGCGCGGGCTGGACTTCGCGGTGGCGGCCAAGGCGCGCGGTGTCTGGTCCAAGGAGCCGTTCTACGGCGCGGGCGCGCCGCTGTGCGAGCTCGGCGACACGGTGGTCGGCCTGATCGGCTTCGGAGGGATCGGCCGGGAGGTAGCCCGGCGCGTGGCCGCCCTGGGCGCGCGGATCGTCGCGGTGAAGCGCTCGCCTCCGCGCCCGGGCGACGCCGCGCTCACCCCGGTGGGGGGAGTGGGTACGCTCGAGGACCGCATCGAGCTGACCTACGGCCCCGCGGGCCTGGACGCGGTGCTGCGACAGGCCGACGTGGTCGTGCTATGTGCGCCGGAGACGGACGAGACGCGCGGGCTGATGGACGCGAACGCGCTGGCGCGCATGAAGGACGGCGCCCTCCTGGTCAACGTGGGGCGCGGCAAGCTCGTCGACGAAGACGCCCTGGTGGCGGAGCTCCGCACGGGCCGGCTGCGCGGCGCCGCGCTGGACGTCTTCGCGCACGAGCCGCTGGACGAGGAGCATCCGCTCTGGGGGCTGCCCAACGTGCTGATCACGCCGCACGTGTCCGCGGTCACCGGCTCCTTCTGGGCGCGCGAGGCGGCGCTGATGGTCGAGAACCTCCGCCGCTGGTTCGCCGGCGAAGAGCTCCTCAACCTGGTGGACAAGCGGGCCGGCTATTGACCGCTCCGCGGGCTCAACGCCCGCCGCGGTCCTCGGCCTTCAGCTCGTCCCACAGGCGATCCAGGACCTCGAGGCCCGCCTCCTCCAACCGCATCCCGCGTTCCCGCGCGCGCTGCTCCAGGCGGGCGAAGCGGCCGTGGAACTTCCGGTTCGCCCGGTCCAGCGCGGTGGTGGCGTGCGCCCCGGCGAGCCGGGTCAGGTTCACGACCGCGAAGAGCAGGTCGCCGAGCTCCTCCTCGACCGCGGGTGCCTCCCCCGAGGCGAGTGCCTCGCGCACCTCGTCCAGCTCCTCGACGACCTTGTCCCACGCGCCGTGGTGGTCCTCCCAGTCGAAGCCGACCCCGGCCACCCGCTCCTGGATGCGGTGCGCCTTGGTGAGGGGATCGAGCCCCTTGGCCAGCCCCTCGAGCACGCTTTCGTCCGCAGGCCGCTCCGCCGCCTTCAGGGTCTCCCACTCCTGGCGCTCGCCGCCTCCGAAGAGCTGCGGGTGGCGGCGCACCATCTTCTCCTCGAGACGGGCGTAGACGCCGGCCGCGTCGAAGCGGCCCTCCTCCTCTCCCAGGACGACCTGGAAGGCCAGGTTGAGGAGGAGGTCCCCCAGCTCCTTGGCCAGGTCCGCGTCGGACCCCTCGCGGATCGCGTCCACGACCTCGTGGGTCTCCTCGAGGAGGTGGGGCACCAGGCTCTCGGGGGTCTGCGCGCGATCCCACGGGCAATGGACGCGCAGGAAGCGCACGAGCGCGAGGGCGCGGTCCATCTCCCCCGGACCCTCGAAGCGGGGCGGCTCGGGCCGGGGGTCGGGCGTGCGGTCGCTCATGGAGGGTCGACGGGCTCCTGGCGGCGTTTCGCGAGGGGGGTTCGAGGGCCGGCCGGCGGGTTGCTCCGGCGCTCCTTCTTCGCATCTTTCCAGGTCTATGTCAACGGACCCTCGAAGCCGGGCCTGGATGGAAGTCCGGCCTGGCGCGCTGCGCGCCAACCTGCGCCGCATCCGTGCCGCGGTCGGCCCGGACGCCCGCCTCGTCCCGATGGTCAAGGCCGACGCCTACGGGGTCGGCGTGGCGAAGGCCGTCGAGACATTTTCGGCCGAGGATCCGTGGGCGTTCGGCGTGGCCGCGGTGGAGGAGGGGGTCGCGCTGCGCGCGATGGGCGTCACCCGTCCGGTCATCGTCTTCAGCCCCGCGCCGCCGGGCTCCGTGCGCGCGGCGCTCGGGGCCGACCTCACGCTCTCGGTCTCCAGCGCGGGCGCCCTGGACCGGCTCCGCGACGAGGCCGGGGAGCGGCCCGCGGCGTTCCACCTGGAGATCGACACGGGGATGGGCCGGGCCGGCTTCGACTGGCGGCAGGTCGACGCGTGGGCGCCCCTGGCCCACGAGGCGCACCGAGCCGGGGTACGCTGGGAAGCGAGCTACACCCACCTGCACTCCGCCGACGAATCCGGCGACACCGTGGCCGAGCAGTGGGAGCGTCTGCAGGCGACGCTGTCCCGCGCCGCCCCGCCCGCGGGCGCCCTCGTGCACGTCCTGAACAGCGCGGGAGCCCTGCGCTGTCCGCAGTACGCGGCCGACGCGGTGCGCCCGGGGATCTTCCTCTACGGCGGGCGCGTCGGCGCCGGGCTGCCCGCTCCGGAGGAGGTCGCGTCCGTGCGGGCCCGGGTCGTGCACGTGCGCGAGGCGCCGGCCGGCACGACGGTGGGCTACGGCGCCACGTACCGCAGCGAGCGCGACGAGCGGTGGGCCACGCTGGGCATCGGCTACGGCGACGGGCTGCCCCGCGCCCTCGGAAACCGGGGCTCCGCGCTGCTGCGCGGAACGCGCGTCCCGATGGTCGGACGGATCTCCATGGACGTCACGGTGGTAGACATCACCGACGTGCCGGGGGTGGAAGCGGGCGAGGTGGCAACGCTCGTGGGTGCCGACGGCGGAGCGCACATCACCGTGGACGAGGTGGCGGAGCTGGCGGGAACCATCAGCTACGAGATTCTGACCGGCTTCACCGCGAGGGTTCCTCGCGTCTGGCAGGACGGCGGGCTTGGATCCTGACGCGCTGCTCGCGCGGGCCCGTTCGACGCGGGAGAGGGCGCACGCTCCGTACTCGGGATTCCGCGTGGGGGCGGCACTGCTGGCCGAGGACGGCACCGTGCACGTCGGGTGCAACGTCGAGAACGTCTCGTACGGTCTTACCCAGTGCGCCGAGCGCGCGGCGGTGTGCGCGGCGGTGGCGGCGGGAGCGCGTCGCTTCGAGGCCATCGCGATCGTGACCGACGGCGCCCAGGCGGTGGCGCCCTGCGGCGCGTGCCGGCAGGTTCTGGCCGAGTTCGCGCCGGAGCTGAGCATCGTGTCGGAGGCGGATGGGGATCGAAGGGAGTGGACGCTGGGCGAGCTGCTCCCGGCGCCGTTCCGGGAACTGCCGTGAGAGCGGCGCGCAACGAAGACCCGAGTACGTGAGGGACCGTGCCGAACCTGAGGTGTAGGGCGTGATCCGGAACCGAACGGCCGCATTCCTGGGGCTCGTCGTCCTCGGGAGCGCCGCGTGCAAGGAAGTCTCGCCCACCGGGGTGGACCAGACGCTCCTGCCGGACGAACCCGTCACGGTGGAGGTACGCCTTCCCTGGAGCGAGTGGGGCTCGAACCTGGCGGTCTTCGGCGGGTTCGGCACCACCGACGAGCTCGGTCTCGGCATCGTGGCGCACGCCTACGGCGACTCGCTGGAGGCCCACACGCTCCTCACGCTCCAGAACGTGCCGACCAGCGCCACCGTGCGCGACACCACCGGGACACAGCGTACGGATACGCTCCTCCAGGTGCTGGGGGGGCGGATCATCGCCGTCGTCGACACCGTGGGCTCTGCCGCCGACGGTCCCGTGTCTCTCGAGATCGGGATGTTCGGTCAGACGTGGGACCCACCGACCGCCACGTGGGACCTGGCCGTGGACAGCCTCGGTCACGAAGAGCCGTGGGAGGAGCCCGGCGCGGGCCCCGTATTCAACGCGGTGACCACCGTCTGGGAGCGCTCACAGGGCGACTCGGCGGTCTTCCAGCTCGACTCCGCGCAGGTGGCGGCCTGGTCGGACACGACCTCGGCGAACCAGGGCACGCGCCTGGTGGCGCTCACGGGGGGAGTCCGCCTGCAGGTCAGGAACGTCCTGCTGCAGGTCGACGCCCGGCCGTCCAGCAACCCCGACACCACCGTGGTATTGGTGGCCAACCGCCTGCAGATGACGTTCGTCTATACGCCCTCCGCTCCGGCACCGGACGACGAGCTACGGGCGGGGGGAACGCCCTCCTGGCGATCGGTCTTCGACGTCACGGTCCCGCAGTCCCTGAGCGAGCCCAAGTTGTGCGCGGCCGTCACGTGCCCCCTCGAGCTCACCGCGCAACGGGTGAACTACGCGTCGCTGGTGCTGCGCACGCGGAGGACGACGCCGTCGTTCGCGCCCACCGACACCGTGAACCTGGACGTGCGTCCGGTCTTCGACCGCTCGACGCTCCCCAAGTCGCCTCTGGGCACGTCGCTCCTGACGACCAGCATCGGGAAGCGCTTCGCGGCGGACCTCTTCACGGACGAGGCGGACAGCGAGATCGAGATCCCGATCACGCAGTTCGTGCGCTCCCTCCTGTCACCGGATACGACGGCGGCGCTACCGCCGCCGCACACGCTCGCGCTCCTGTCGACGTTCGAGCCGGTGTCGATCGCGTTCGCGTCGTTCTACGGCCCGGCCACGTTGGACGCACCGGTGCTGAAGCTCGTGATCACCGCGGGCCGATCGGTGGAGCTGCCATGACGCGGCGTCCCTGGTTCGTCGCCCTTCTGGCCCTGGCCGCCCTGCCGGCGGCCGCGTCGGCCCAATCGCTCCTCAACGCGGCGGGTCTCGGCGTCCCCGCCGACCCGATCGACGCCCGCAGCCGGGCACTGGGCGGCGTCGGCATCGGGCTGCAGGGCGCGGCCCTGCTGGCCTCCGATCCGGCCGCCGCCGTGGGCTTCGCGCTCCCCACCGTGGTCATCACGGCCCAGCCTTCCTGGGTGGACGTGCAGCCCGCGGACGCCGCGGTCGTGTCCACGTTCCAGGGAACCCGCTTCCCGAGCATGGGCATCGCCTACCCCACGCCCAAGCTGGGTGTGGTGACGCTCAGCTTCGAGTCGGTGTTCGACCAGCGCTACGAGGCGCAGCGACCGGTCACCGTCGACCTCGTGAACGGCCCGGTGGACGCCACGGACCACTTCACCTCGAACGGCGGCGTGTCCCAGGTGCGTCTGGGCGTCGCGCGCCGCGTCGGCAACCGTGCTTCCGTGGGCATCTCCGCTGCGCGCTACACGGGGTCGGTCGTACGTCGGCTCGTGCGCGACTTCGTGATACCCGCTGGGCAGGAGCCCGTGGAGCCCTATCAGGCGGGAGGCCTTTGGACCTACTCGGGCGCGTCCCTGACGGGGGGAGTCTACGCGAACATCGGCTCGTTCGGGCATGTGGCGGGGAGCCTCACCTGGTCGTCCGGGCTCGAAGCTTCGCCGTCGTCGGACACCGAGGGAGCGGCGCAGTCCTTCGACATTCCGCTGCAGCTTCGCGTGGGTGGGACCGCGGTCCTCGCGCCCGGGTTGTCGCTGTCGGCGGGGCTGACGCGAGCCGACTGGTCGGGTATCGACGGCCAATTGACCCAGGGGACGTCGGTCGGCACGACGACGTCCTACGGGGTGGGGCTGGAGCTCAGCCGGGCGAGCATCTTCGGGCGTCAGGCGCCGCTGCGCTTCGGCTACCGCAAGAGCGACCTGCCGTTCGTGCTGAACCAGGGCACGCCGACGGAGTCCGTGTGGGCCGGCGGGCTCGGTCTCCATCTGAGCCGGTCCGGGGATTTCGTGCGCGCCGCGCTGGACCTGGCGCTGGAGAAGGGCACCCGGGAGGACGCCGTCCTCTCCGAGTCCTTCTGGCGCGGGACGATCTCCGTGCGCGTGTCCGGATTCTAGCGGCTCCGTCGCTCCGTGCGGGTCTACTTCCACACCTTCGGCTGCAAGGCCAACCAGTACGACACGGAGCGCATGCGCCAGGAGGCAGAGGCGCGCGGCGCCCGGGCCGTTCCTTCCTGGTCGGAAGCGGACGCCTGCGTCGTCAACACCTGCACGGTCACCAACCAGGCCGACGCCGAGGCCCGACGCTTCCTGCGCCGCCTCGCTCGCGAGCGCCCCGGCCTCCGCCTCGTGGTCGCGGGGTGCTCGGCGGCGCTGAGGGCGGCCGAATACCACGGCATGGACGAGGTGGCGGGGGTGGTCGAGGGTCACGACCCGGTCGCCGTCGCCGGGGCGCTCGCACCCGACGGACCGGTCCAGATCGAGTTGCGCGTGCCGCTCGACCGCATCGACAGCGAGCCCATCGGGGGGGAGCTCCTCCGCCGACGGCTAGGCGCCACCCGCGGATGGCTCAAGGTCCAGGACGGGTGCGACCGGAAGTGCTCGTTCTGCGCGACCCGCCTGGCCCGTGGCGCGTCCCGCTCCCGGCCGCCCGAGAAGATCGTGGCGGAGGCCCGCGCCCTCGCGCATGTCCACCCCGAGCTGGTCGTCACGGGGATCCACATCGGACACTACGGCCGCGATCTCGATCCGCGCTGGTCGCTGGCGCGGCTCGTCGGCCTTCTGCTCGAGCGCGTGCCCGACGTCCGCTTCCGTCTCGGCAGCGTGGAGGCCACGGAGGTCGACGACGACCTCCTCGGGCTCCTCGCCACCAGCGGGGGTCGTCTGGCACCCCACCTGCACATGCCGCTCCAGAGCGGGGCCGACGCCGTCCTGCACCGCATGCGCCGGTGGCATACGCGCGAGCAATACCGACGCCGGGCGTGCGAGATCGCGAGTAGGATCGGGGACCTGGGGCTCGGAGCCGACGTCATCGCCGGCTTTCCGGGCGAGACCGAACGAGACCACGGCGACACGGTCGATCTCGTCGGCGAGCTCCCCTTCACCTACCTGCACGTCTTCCCCTACTCCCCGCGGGAGGGGACCGCGGCCGTCGACCTCGCCGACCCGGTCCCGCAGCGCGTCGCGGGGGAGCGCGGCCGCGAGCTCCGCACCCTGGCACAGGAGAAGGGGCGGGCCTACCGTGCCGCGCGCCTGGGCGGAGAAGCCAGCGTGGTGCTGGAGGGCCGGGGAGGGACGGCGCTGACGGGCGACTACCTCCGCGTCGCGGCACCGGAGGCGCCACCGTCCCCCGAGGGGCTGCTGAACGGAGTCCTTCGAGGCACGGCGGACCATCTGTATATTGCGTGGCCCCTCGCGAATCCTACGATGTGACCACATGAGCACGACCGGACGCACCCGGCGCGCGTACGTCGAGACGTACGGCTGCCAGATGAACATCTCCGACGGCGAGCTGATGGAGGGCATCCTCGCCGCGCGCGGCTACGAGATCGTCGGCACCCCCGAGGAGGCCGACGTCGTGCTCGTGAACACCTGCGCCGTGCGGGAGCACGCGGAGCGGCGGGTGCTCGGCCGGGTCGGCCAGCTGAGCGCGCTGAGGCGCGAGCGCCCCGGCCTGGTGCTCGGCGTGACCGGGTGCATGGCGCAGCGCCTGGGCGAGACGCTGCTCGACCGGGGTGGCCAGGTGGACCTGGTGATGGGCCCCGACGGATACCGCGGCCTCCCCGACGCGCTCGACGAGCTCGGAGCGGGCGCGCGCACCGGCGGCGCGGCGAGCTCCGCCGGGACCAACGGCCGCCGGCGGAGGCAGCTGGCCGTCCTGGACCTGAACCTCGGCGAGAACTACCAGGGGCTCGAGCAGCGCCGGAAGGAAGGTGCGTCCGCCTGGATCCCGATCCAGCGGGGGTGCGACCACCGGTGCACGTTCTGCATCGTCCCGTACGTGCGCGGGCCGGAGAAGGACCGGGGCGCCAAGGAGATCCTCGCCGAAGTGCGCGGGCTCGCGGAAGCGGGCGTGAGCGACGTGACGCTCCTGGGCCAGACCGTGAACTCCTGGGTCGACGGGGTGTGGGACTTCCCCCGGCTGCTCGCCGCGGTCGCCCGGGTGGACGGAATCCGGCGGGTGTGGTTCACCTCCCCGCACCCGAACGACGTCACGCCGGAGCTCGTCGAGGTCATGGCCACCGAGCCCGCCGTATGCGAGATGCTGCACCTCCCCGCCCAGTCGGGCTCGAACCGGACGCTGAAGCGCATGCTCCGCCGCTACACCGTCGAGAGCTACCTCGAGAAGGTGGACATGGTGCGCCGCGGGATCCCCGACGTCGCGCTCACCACGGACCTCATCGTGGGATTCCCCGGCGAGACCCAGGAGGAGTTCGATCGGACGCTGGAACTGGTACGCACGGTCCGCTTCCACGATGCCTTCACGTACAAGTACTCGCCGCGCGAGGGTACCCCGGCCACGCGGCTTCCGCCGGAGGACTTCCTCCCCACGGAGGTCGCGCAGACTCGCCTGGAGACGCTGATCGAGGTGAGCCGGGGTATCCAGGCCGACATCAACGCCGGCGAAGTGGGACGCGTGGAGGAGGTCCTGGTGGAGAAGGAGGCCCGCAGCCCGGGGCACGTGCTCGGCCGCACGCGGCGCAACAAGGTGGTTGCATTTCCCGGGACGCTCTCCCTGGTGGGGCGGTACGTTCCGGTGGTGCTCGAGCATACCACGGGTGCCACCTTCGTCGGTGCGCGGGCGGAAGAGCCGGTAGGGGCGGGGCGACCGTGAGCCGTCTGGCAGGCGCCCTCGGCGTGGTCGTCGTGCTCGCCCTCGCGGTGGGCTTCGCGTCGCTGAACGGCGGACAGCACGTCACGCTCCGCCTGGGCATCGCGACGTTCTACGCGGTGCCGCTCACCGTCGTGGCGTTCGGCGGGCTCGTCGTGGGGATGCTGATCATGCTGGGCGCCGGCATCCACACCGACCTCAAGGTGCGTCGGATCCTGCGCGCGCGCCTGACCGAGGAAGGTCGCCACGAGGGGCAGATGTTCGTGGATCGGAGCCAGCAGGACCTCTTCACGGGAGAGCGCGACACGGAGTGATCCCCGACCTCCTCCACCCGGGGGCGCCGCCACCCTGATCGACGGCCTCCCCCCGGTGGCGCGCCTGGCCCTCGCCTTCGCAGCCGGCGCCGCCCTCGCCCCCCACCTCGGGCGCCTCGTCCCCGCGCTCCTCCTTCCTCTCCTCATCGTCCCGCCCATCGCGGCAAGGCTCCGTCGCGAAGGCACATCCCGGATCGCTCTCCTCGCCGCCCTGGTGGCCGGCGCCCTCGCGTCCCTCGCGGCCCACCACTCCGGCGCCTGCCCGGCCGCGGGACCGGACGGGGCTCGGGGCGCCCTCACCGGCCACTTCGTCGCGCGTGCCGCCGGCGGCAGGTCCGCGCCGTTCGCGCGGGAGGACCGCGGGTGCGGGGGGACGACGTACGTGTTGGCGTCGGGGGAGGTCGAGGCGGGTGTTGGCGTCCGCGTCACGGGCCGGTGGCGCGAGGGCCCAGTGGGGTGGATGCTGGTCGCGGACTCCGTGACGCCGATCGCGCATCCCCGTCCGTCGGCGCCCAGGGCGCTGGCGCGCTGGCGCGGGCACCTCGTCCGGCGCCTGGAAGCGATGTACGGGCCCCGGGCACCCTTGGTCGCTGCACTTACCCTCGCCCGCAAGGAGGGGCTCGATCCCGAGCTCCGCGAGGCGTTCGCACGCAGCGGAATCGCGCACCTGCTGGCCATCTCCGGCTTCCACGTCGGCGTCGTGGCGCTCATACTGCTCACGCTCTTCCGACGCGTGCGGTTCCGTCCGAGGCGAGCCGCGCTGGGTGCGGCTCTGGGTACGTGGGCGTATGTGGCGCTCCTCGGCTTCCCCGACGCCGCGTGCCGGGCGGCGGTGATCCTCACGGCCGTGGCGGCCTCCCGGATGCGGGGTCGCCCTCCGGCCCGTTGGGGCCCTCTCGGGGCCGCGCTGGTCGTGCTTCTCGCGATGGACCCCCGCCGCATCGCCGCCCCCGGGTTCCAGCTCTCCTTCGCCGGAGCCGCCGGACTGACCGCCTGGGCGCCGGGGGTGCGCGCGCGCCTCAGCGGGGGACGCCTGCGGTTGCCGGGAAGCGTCGCTTCCGCCGTCGCCGCAGGGGTCGCGGCGACGATCGCGACGCTCCCCGTGGTGGCGTGGCATTTCGAGCGGGTCTCGCTCGTGGGGATTCCGGCTACGCTCGTGGCCTCGCCGCTCGTGGCGCTCTCCCTCCCCGGCGCCCTCGCCTCGCTGGCGGCCGACGCCGTGCACCCGGCCGTCGGGCGCTTCCTGGCGGGTGGGGTGGACGTCGTCCTGTCGGCGCTGGAAGCCACGACGCGTATGTGCGCCGCGCTTTCGTGGGCGAGCCTGTGGGTGCCGCGCAGCTGGGTTCCGGTTGCCGTGGCGGGTGCCCTCTTC
Source organism: uncultured Gemmatimonadaceae bacterium (assembly GCA_964591135.1). Taxonomy (GTDB): domain Bacteria; phylum Gemmatimonadota; class Gemmatimonadetes; order Longimicrobiales; family Gaopeijiaceae; genus SZUA-318. The sequence continues at coordinate 26,592 of CAZPZU010000064.1, forward strand.
GCCGCGCTGATTACACGCGGGCGTCGCGTCCGGGCGCGTGCGCGCCGACGGGTCGCCGCCCTGGGCGCCGTGGCGGCGATCACGGCGTGGCCGGCCCTCGTCACGGTGCAGGCCAGGGGGACGCTGGAGATCCTGGCCATCGACGTGGGGCAGGGGGACGCCATCGCGCTGCGCACGCCCGGAGGTCGTTGGGCCCTGGTCGACGCCGGCCCTCCGCGGCCGGGAGATCCGGGAGGCGCGCCTGTGGTCCGCGAGCTCCGGCGCCGCGGCGTACGGCGCCTCGAGCTCCTCGTCCTCACGCACCCGGACCTCGATCACGTGGGAGGCGCAGAGGCGGTGCTCGCGTCCCTCGAGGTCGGTGCCGTCCTCGAGCCCTCGCGTCCCACCGGGAAGGACGCGTACGTCGCGCTCCTCGAGGCCGCCCAAGCCCGCGGTGTGCCGTGGCGCATGGCGCGTGCGGGGCAGCGGTTCGAGATCGACGGTGTCTCCCTCGAGGTGCTCAGCCCTCCGGGGCCCGAGGTCGCGGCCGCGGAGGACGCCACAGAGTCGAACGCGGTCTCCATCGTGCTGGCCGTCCGCTACGGCGAGCTCGACGCCCTCCTCACAGGGGACGCCCCGAAGTCCGTGGAGCGCGCCGTGAGCGCGGAGGTGGGTCCGAGCCTGGAGATCCTCAAGGTGGGGCACCACGGCAGCGCCACGTCCACGGATTCCGTCCTCCTCGCCACCACCCACCCGCGCCTCGCCCTGGTCTCGGTGGGGCGCGGGAACCGCTTCGGTCATCCGGCTCCGGAGGTCCTCGCACGCCTGCGGCGCTTCGGCGTCGAGATCCACCGGACCGACCGGGAGGGGACGCTCCGTGTGCTCGGGAGGCGGGACGGCTCGTTCGTCGTGCGCGGAGCTCGCAGGGGCGGAGCGTCCGACCGCCGTTGACCCCGGGTGCATGGCCGGTCCAACTTCGGGGATCTCAGCCGCTCCCCGCGCGCCCTCCCGATCCATGCCCGAAACCCACGTCGTCACGATCTCCCGCTTCCTCCTCGAGCAGGAGAGACTCCACCCGGAAGCCACCGGGGCGTTCACGAACATCCTGCACGACATCGCCCTCGCGGCAAAGGTCATCTCCCGCGAGGTGAACAAGGCCGGCCTCGTGGACATCCTCGGCCGCACCGGCGAGGAGAACGTCCACGGGGAGGAGGTGCAGAAGCTCGACCTCTTCGCGAACGACGTGCTCTACCGGGCGCTCGACCACACCGGCCACATCGCCGTGCTCGCTTCCGAGGAGAGCGAGGACCCCATCCCCATCCCGGAGCGATTCCCGGCCGGCCCCTACGTGGTGATGTACGACCCTCTCGACGGCTCGTCGAACATCGACGTGAACGTCTCCATCGGGACGATCTTCTCCATCCACCGGAAGATCTCTGAGGGGGAGCGCGGCACGCTGGAGGACTGTCTGCAGCCCGGCTCCCGGCAGCTCGCCGCGGGCTACGTGGTCTACGGCTCCTCGACGATGCTCGTCTACACGACGGGCGCGGGCGTGCACGGCTTCACGCTGGACCCCTCCATCGGGGAGTTCCTCCTCAGCCACCCGAACCTGCGCATCCCCGACCCGCCGGCGAAGGTCTACTCGATCAACGAGGCCTACTTCGATCGGTGGTCGGCCGGCCAGCAGCGGCTCGTGAGCCACATGAAGCGCGAGGGGGGCTTCGGCTCCCGCTACATCGGCTCGTTGGTGGCGGACATCCACCGCACCCTCCTCCAGGGCGGTCTGTTCATGTACCCGGCGGACCGCAAGAGCCCTTCTGGAAAGCTCCGTCTCCTGTACGAGGCGGCGCCGATGGCGATGGTCGTCGAGCAGGCCGGGGGGCGGGCCAGCGACGGCCGCCGGCGCATCCTGGACATCCATCCGGAGCGCCTGCACGAGCGCACGCCGGTGTACGTCGGATCGGCCGCGTTCGTGGACATGGCGGAGCGATTTCTGGCCGAGGACTCGGAAATCTGAGGATTCGCGGTTTTTCGAGGGGTGCGGACAAGTTGTCTGATCCGATAAGTCACTGTCATCAAATGCTTTAAACCCATGTGTAGCGTGGCATTGAACTTGCTCACAAGCAGTCCGGTTATATCTGCCCACGGGGCAGCCATCCACTCTTCATGGGGACTGGTGACATGAAGCGAATCAAGTACTTGGCCTTGGCCGCACTGGTCGGCGTATGGGCCTGTAGCTCGGACAACACGTCTGC
>CAZPZU010000065.1:0-28623 GCA_964591135.1 uncultured Gemmatimonadaceae bacterium
CCATCTCGCTGGGCGTGGTGTGCCGGTGGCGGCGCAGGTAGCGGATGAGGCCGCGGGTCTGCGACACCTTGCGTGTGCCGGCCCCGTAGCTGACGCGCGCGGCGCGCTCCACGTCCTCGTCGGAGCCCATGTAGTCGACCAGGCTGACGAAGCCGTGGTCGAGGACGGGGAAGTACCCGCCCAGGATCTCCTCGGCGGCGGCGATGGTGGGACGCTTGGTTTCCATGGCTCGGAAGCTCGGGGGTCGAGGCGGCCGGGCTGTGCTCACGGGCCGGTCGCGACGAATATAGTGATCCCTCCCGGGACGGGACGAACCGGACCCCCGACGCATGGAAGGAAGACAAGATGGACCTTCGCGACCGCACGCTCGCCGAGCTTCGAGACCTCACCGAATCCACGTTGCTGGTGGCTGCCGCCCACGAGGTGGGCCTGTTCGCCTCCCTCGGAAAGGAGCCGGCGGACGCCGGTGCGTTGGCCGAGCAGCTCGACCTGGACGGGCGCGCAACCAACATCGTTTGCGAGGCGCTCGTCGAGCTGGGCCTCCTGGACGTGGACGACGGCGCCTACCGCCCCACCCCGCGGTGCCGCGAGGAGCTCTGCGACCCCGAGCGGTCCGGCTACGTGGCGGGCGGGCTGTCGCACTGGCTGCGGAGCATGAGGGCGTGGACGCACCTGGACGAGGTGCTCCACCACGGCGGGCCCCTCGAGGACCGCCCGGCCAGCCGGGAAGAGCCGAGGGTCGCCCGCTTCATGTCGGCCATGGCCTCCGCGCCCGAGGAGCGCGTGAAGCGCATCGTCGACCTCTGCCTCGAGCGCCGCTCCGGCGCGGCGTCGCTTCTCGACCTGGGTGGCGGACCGGGCCACATGAGCCGCGCCTTCGCGGAGCGTGGCGTCGCCGCCACGATGCTCGACACGCATGACGTGGTGCACCACGTGACGGCAGCCTACGGCCTGGGCGAGGTGGACGGCCTGACGGTCCTCTCCGGCGACTTCAACACCGATCCCCTCCCCCGCGGCCCGTTCGACATCGCTCTGCTCTCGAACATCCTCCATATCTATCCGCCGGAGCGGAACGTCGCGCTGCTGAAGAAGGTGGCGGACGTGACGACCGCCGGCAGCCTGGTGGCCGTCGCGGAGTTCCTGCGGGGCCGGAGCGGCCGCGCCGGACGCTTCGGTGTGCAGATGCTCCTGCACACCGACGGGGGCGACGCCTACGGCGAGGACGACATCGCAGCGTGGCTCGAGGAGGCGGGCTTCGGCGACGTCCGCGTGGAGGACCTGGATCCGGACCGGCAGCTGGTGACGGCGCTGCGCCTGTAGGTCGACCGGTCGAGCGCGCGGAGGTGGTACATCCGCCCCGAACGGAGCGCGTGACGCGCCCGCCACGGGTCCCCGACCCGCCGCGGCTCGCGCACTTGCGGCAGGCGCCGGAGCGCGGCCCGCGGCCGGTCTTCTTCTCGGGTGGCAGCGCGCTGCGCGGGGCCAGCCGGAGGCTGATCGAGTACACGCACAACTCGGTGCACATCCTCACCCCGTTCGACTCGGGGGGAAGCTCGGCCGTGTTACGAGCGGCGTTCCGCATGCCCGCGGTGGGGGACCTGCGGAATCGGATGATGGCGCTGGCCGACCGATCGGTGCTCGGGCATCCGGAGATCTACGCCCTCTTCGCGTACCGCTTCCCCCACGAGGGGAAGCCGACCGCCCTGCGGGGCGCGTTGCGTCGCATGGTCCGGGGAGAGGACGAACGGGTCCGCTACATCCCGGAGCCGCTGCGCTCGCTCGTGCAGAGCAACCTGGGGCTCTTCCAGGAGGCGATGCCCGCCGAGTTTGATCTGCGCGGCGCGAATATCGGCAACCTGGTCCTGGCCGGGGGCTACCTCGACCAGGGGGGCCGGCTCGACCCTGTCCTCCTCCTCTTCTCCCAGCTGGTCGAGGTGCGAGGCGTCGTGCGCCCCGTCGTGGACGAGGATCTGCATCTGGTGGCGAAGCTGGCGAACGGCCGCACGGTGGTGGGGCAGCACCTGCTCGCGGGAGACGCCTCGTCGCCGCTGGACAGCCCCGTCGAGTCCTTGTTCCTCAGCCGGTCGTCTACGCGCCCCCGACCGTACCGGCCGCGGATAGCCGATGCGGTCGTCTCGCTCATCCGGCAGGCCGACCTCGTCTGCTACCCGATCGGGAGCTTCTACACGAGCGTCATCGCGACGCTGCTCCCCCAGGGGGTCGCCGACGCCATCGCCGAGACCGACGTGCCCAAGGTGTACATCCCGAACCCCGGCCACGACCCCGAGGAGATCGGGCTCACGCTGCCCGACAAGGTCCGCACGCTCGTCCGCTACCTGCGCGAGGGTTCCGACGAGCGTCCCCCGGTGGACGCGCTGCTCCACTTCGTGCTCGTGGATGCGGCCGCGTCCGGCATGCGCGCGACGGAAGTCAGGGAGATCGAGAAGCTGGGGGTCGGCGTCGTGGACACCCCGCTCGTTTCGGGGGCGGACGCGCCGTTCCTGGACGACCTGCTGCTGGTGGAGGCGCTCTTGTCGTTGTCGTAGAGCCCCCCACCTCCCCGGGCCCGAAACGGGCTGCAACGCCTGGGCGACCCACGTTCCCGGCGGTAGACTACGATCCACCCGTCGAACCGCACCCGGAACCACGCGAAGGGAGCACGATGATCATCGTCACCGGAGGAGCCGGCTTCATCGGCTCGAACCTCGTCGCCGGCCTCGGGGAGGCGGGCAAGGGCCCCGTGACGGTCGTCGACCGCCTAGGACACGACGACAAGTGGAAGAACCTGCGCCGGCACGAGATCGACGAGCTGGTCGATCCGGACGGGCTCGAGGACCTGCTGCAGCACAGGGTCCACGACGTCACGCATGTCGTGCACATGGGCGCGATCTCGGCCACAACGGAAACCGACGCGGACCTGATCGCGGAGACCAACGTCCGCCTGCCCCAGCGGATCTGGCGGTGGTGCGTCCAGCACGCCCTTCCGCTGATCTACGCGTCCTCCGCGGCCACGTACGGAGACGGCTCCGCCGGCTTCGACGACGACGGCTCTCCCGATGCGCTGGCACGCCTCCTGCCGATGAACGCCTACGGATGGAGCAAGCACGTCTTCGACCGCTGGGTCGCGCGTCAGGTGGCCGACGGTGCGCCGACGCCCCCCCAATGGGTGGGCCTCAAGTTCTTCAACGTCTACGGCCCCAACGAGTACCACAAAGGGGGGATGATGAGCGGCGTCACGCGCGCCTACCCCGGCGCGGCGCGCGGCGAGCCCGTCACGCTCTTCCGCTCGCACCATCCGGACTACCCGGACGGCGGCCAGAAGCGGGACTTCGTCTACGTGAAGGACTGCGTGGACGTGATGCTCTGGCTGCTGGACAACCCGGGCGTCAACGGCCTGTACAACCTGGGTACCGGCCGCGCCCAGACCTGGCTCGAGCTGATGGGGGCGCTCTACGCCGCCGTGGGACGGGAGATGACGGTCGCGTGGAAGGACACCCCCGAAGAGATCCGCGACCGCTACCAGTACTTCACGCAGGCCGAGATGGGCCGTCTGCGCGCCGCCGGCTACGACCGTCCCTTCCGGACCGTGGAGGAGGGCGTGGCCGACTACGTGACCGCGCACCTCGCGACGGACGATCCGTACCGGTAGGAGGCTCCGGGCTCATTCTGGCTTCCCTTCGGGCCCGATCCTACCTTCAGCGCGTACCCGTCCGGAGGAGATACTGGACATCCAGGCGCGATCCCCAGACCCCGACCGCCGCACCTTCCTGCGCCGCGCCGCCGGCGCGCTGGGAGCCGCGGCCATGGGCGCGGGAGCCGCATCGCCCCTCGATGCCGCGGAGCGGGGAGGGCGCACCGCAACCCCGCCCCCGGGGCCTCGACCAGCGCGGGCACAGCAGCGCACCGGCGGGCGCCCACTCGAGGCGGACCGCCGCTTCACCAGCGCCGCCGTGGAGCGCACGATCGAGCGGGTGAAGAGCGAGGTGGCCGACCCGAAGCTCGCATCGCTCTTCGAGCGCTGCTTCCCGAACACCCTCGACACGACCGTGGATGTCGGCGAGGTGGACGGCCGGCCCGACACGTTCGTCATCACAGGCGACATCGACGCCATGTGGCTGCGGGACTCGAGCGCCCAGGTGTGGCCCTACCTCCCGCTCATGTCCGAGGACGCGGATCTGCAGCGGCTGATCGCGGGCGTGATCCACCGCCAGACGCGCTGCATCCTCATCGACCCGTATGCGAACGCGTTCTACAAGGAGCCGACGGAGAGCCCGTGGAAGGACGACCTGACGGACATGAAGCCCGAGCTCCACGAGCGGAAGTGGGAGGTCGACTCGCTCTGCTACCCGATCCGGCTCGCGCACCGATACTGGAAGCTCACGGGCGACACGTCCCCCTTCGACGACGCCTGGCGCGAGGCGATGCGCCTCGTGGTGGACACCTTCGTTGCGCAGCAGCGCAAGTACGGCCACGGGCCCTACCACTTCCAGCGCGTCACCGGGTGGCAGACCGACACGGTGGCGGGGGGCGGGTACGGGAACCCGATCCGCCCCGTGGGGCTGATCGTGTCGATCTTCCGGCCGTCGGACGACGCGACGATCTTCCCCTTCCTCGTGCCGTCCAACCACTTCGCCGTGGTCTCGCTCCGGCAGCTGGCGGAGCTGGCTCGGGCGGCGGGCCTCGACGCCGGTCTCCGCGCGCGCTGCGTCGCCCTCGCCGACGAGGTGGAAACCGCCCTGCATGGCCACGCGGTGGTGCGCCACCCCGAGCTGGGGCAGGTGTGGGCCTACGAGGTGGACGGCTTCGGCAACCGCCTGCACATGGACGACGCGAACGTGCCCAGCCTGCTTTCGCTCCCCTACCTGGGCGCGTGTGCCCCGGACGATCCGCTCTACCTTCGCACCCGCTCCTTCGTCCTCTCCGGGCACAACCCCTACTTCTTCCGCGGGCGCGCCGCCGAGGGCGTCGGGGGGCCGCACGCAGGGATGGACCGCATCTGGCCGCTGGGCCTGGCGATGCAGGCTCTCACCAGCGACTCCGACGACGAGATCGCGGGCGTGCTGCGCACGCTCGCGCGCACCGACGCGGGGACGGGCTTCATGCACGAGTCCTTCGACAAGGACGACCCCTCTGACTTCACGCGCCCCTGGTTCGCGTGGGCGAACACCCTCTTCGGCGAGCTGATCCTCACCGTGCTCGCCGAGCGTCCACACCTGGTGCGCGCATGAGGAGGCCGCAGCGGGGAGGGGCGCTTGTCGCGTCGCTGTTCGCGGTGACGGTGGCCGTAGGCTCCTGCACCCCGCCCGATCGGCCCGCCCGCCTCGTGGAGCCGCCCGCGGCGACGGAGGTCGATCCGTTCATCGGCACGGGCGGGCATGGCCACACGTATCCGGGTGCCACCGTGCCCTTCGGGATGGTCCAGGTGAGCCCGGACAACGGCCGCTCCGGGTGGGATTGGTCCTCCGGCTACCACTGGTCCGACTCCGTGCTCACCGGCTTCAGCCACACGCACCTGAGCGGGACGGGCATCGGCGACCTGCTCGACGTGCTCGTCATGCCGGTTGCCGGAGCGAAGGACCTGTCGGTGGACACGCTCCCGGACGGAACGCGCCCCTGGGCCGACCGGCTCGACCACGCGGACGAGTGGGCCGAGCCCGGGTACTACGCGGTCGAGCTCCAGCGGAGTGGTATCCAGGTCGAGCTCACCGCCACCCCCCGCGTCGGGCTCCACCGGGTCCGCTATCCGGAGGGGGCGGACCCCGGCTTGGTGATCGACCTCGGGTTCCACCAGAACTGGGACACGCCGACGCGCACCGAGCTCCGTCGGATGGCCGACACCCTCTTCGTCGGTCGCCGCTACAGCAGGGGGTGGGCCGCCCACGAGCGCGTCTACTTCGCCCTCGCCACCTCCCGCCCGGTCGTCTCGGTCGAGCGCGCGATGGTGTCGCCGCGCACGCGGGCGCTGCTGCGCTTCGCGCCGTCCACCGCCACGGAGCCGGTCCTGATCAAGGTGGCGATCTCCTACGTGGACGAGGTCGGGGCGCTGGCGAACCTGCGGGCGGAGGCCCCCGGTTGGGACTTCGACGGCGCGCGTGGCCGCGCCGCGCAGGCGTGGCGGCACGAGCTGTCGAAGGTGCGCGTCTCCGGAGGATCGGAGGCCGACCGCACGATCTTCTACACCGCGCTCTACCACACCCGTCTGGCCCCCGTGCTCTTCGAGGACGTGGACGGGCGCTACCGTGGTGGGGACGGTCGGGTCCATCGCGCCGAGGGGTTCGTGAACCACTCGATCTTCTCGTTGTGGGACACCTTCCGGGCCGCGCACCCCCTGAACACGATCCTCGACGTGGCGCGCGTCCACGACCTCGTCGCCTCCATGCTGGCGTTCCGCCGGGAGTACGGCCTCCTCCCGGTCTGGTCGCTGGTGGGTGACGAGACGAACACGATGACCGGCAACCACGCCGTGCCCGTCGTCGTCGACGCGGTGCTCAAGGGCCTGGCCAGCGTGAACCCGCAGGAGGCGTTCGCCGCGGTGGTGGCGAGCCAGACGTCGGGGCTGCGGGACCTCGACGACTATGCCACGTACGGCTACGTCCCCTCGGAGCTCGGCGTCGAAGCGGTGACCAAGACGCTCGAATACGCCTACGACGACGCGACGATCGCACGGCTGGCCGCCTCCCTGGGCGAGCACGACGTCGCCGAGCACTTCCTCGATCGCTCACGCGGCTGGCGCGACGTCTACGACGCGTCCACGGGATTCATGCGCGGCCGCCACGCGGACGGAAGCTGGGTGGTGCCCTTCGATCCTCTCCGCGCCGACCACCGCGTGAACACGGACTACACCGAGGGCAACGCCTGGCAGCACTCCTGGTTCGTCCCGCACGACGCTGCGGCGCTGGTGGAGGCGATGGGCGGCGACCAGGCCTTCGTGCGCCACCTGGACGACCTCTTCGACCAGGACACGACCGTCGTCGGCGAGAACGCCTCGCCGGACATCTCCGGGCTGATCGGGCAGTACGCCCACGGCAACGAGCCCAGCCACCACATCGCCTACCTGTACGCCTGGGCGGGGCGTCCCGACCGCACTGCCGACCGGGTGCGCCAGATCCTCGACACGCAGTACCGAGCGGCGCCGGACGGCCTGGCGGGCAACGAGGACTGCGGCCAGATGTCGGCGTGGTACGTCTTCAGCGCGATCGGCTTCTATCCGGCCGATCCCGCGTCGGGCGTGTACGTGCTCGGCACGCCACGCTTCGACGAGGCCCGCCTACGCGTGCAGGGTGGGACGTTCGTCGTGCGTGCCATCCGGTCGGGTCCGGCGGATCGCTACGTCCGGGCCGTACGGCTGAACGGCCGCCCGTGGCCGTTCACCTACGTGCGCCACGCGGACGTCGCGGCGGGCGGATCGCTCGAGATCACGCTCGGCCCCACGCCCGACACGTCCTGGGGGCGGGAGCGGTGGCAGCGGCCGCCGTCGGACTCCGACCCGCCGGCCGTCGTGGAGGCGAGGGCCCGGGCGGAGGCCGCCGCACGGCGATGACGCCACGGGCGACGGCGCTGCTCGCGGCGGCGGTGGCCGTCGCTTCCGCCTCCTGCGGCCCGGCCCCCCGCCCAGCGGTGCGGGTCGTGGACCCGGACTGCATGTGGTGGATGCGCGCGGAGGAGGACACGGTCTGGGTGCCGGCCACGGTGCCGGGAACCGTCCACACGGACCTGCTCGCCGCGGGCCGCATCCCCGATCCGTTCACGGGGACCAACGAGGGCCGGCTCGCCGGGATCGAGGACGAGGGCTGGATCTATCGCTGCGACTTCGACGTCGACTCCCGTACGCTGCAGGAGGCGCACGTCGATCTCGTGTTCGAGGGGCTGGACACCTACGCGGACGTCACGCTCAACAGTCGGGTGGTCTTGCGGGCGGACAACCAGTTCCGCACGTGGCGCGTGGACGTGGCCGACGCGGTGCGCGTCGGGTCCAACACCATGCTGGTGCGCTTCGGCAACGCCGTGCGAGAAGGATCCATACGCGCCCTCGCGAATCCCTGGCCGATCCCCCACCAGGAGCCCGACGAGACGATGACCCGCGCGTTCACCCGCAAGGCCGCCTACCAGTACGGGTGGGACTGGGGGCCGCGCTACGTGACGAGCGGGATCTGGAGGCCGGTGCGCCTGGAGGCGTGGAGCGGCGCGCGCATCGTCGACGCGTGGGCGGGGCCGCCCACCTGGGCCGGCGACACCGCGCGGGTGCCTGTGAACGTGACGGTGGAGGCGAACGGCGGCAGATCCCTGCGCCTCGGCTTCCGCAGCCCCGACGGCTCCTTCGCCAACGTGATCCGCAAGGTGACGGCTCCACCGGCCGGACGGCCCGCGCAGTTCGAGACGACCCTCACCGTCCCGGCCGCCGAGGCGTGGTGGCCGCGAGGGATGGGTGAGCCGGTGGGGCGTCTCTACGACGTCGACATCGACCTCGCCCAGGGCCGCCGCTGGGACCGGGCGACGCGCCGCATCGGCCTGCGCACCGTCGGGCTCGTCACGGAGCCGGACTCGGTGGGCGAGTCCTTCCGGTTCGAGGTGAACGGAAGGCCCGTGTTCGCGCGTGGCGCGAACCTCGTGCCCCCGGACCACTTCACGCCCAGGGCCGACTCCGCCACGTACGCCCGCATCCTGGACGACGCGGTGCGGGCGAACATGAACATGCTGCGTGTGTGGGGAGGCGGCATCTACCTCCCCGACGTGTTCTACGACCTGGCCGACGCCCGCGGGGTGCTGGTGTGGCAGGACTTCATGTTCGCGAACACGCTGGTGCCCGGGGACCAGGCGTTCGTCCGGTCCGTGGCGGCCGAGGCGACGGACCAGGTACGCCGCCTCCGACGCCATCCGAGCCTGGCGCTGTGGTGCGGCAACAACGAGATCGCGGAGGGGTGGGCCAACTGGGGCTGGCGGGAGGAGTACGACTCCGCCACGGCGGAGCTGGTGGACGCGGCCTACCGTCGGATCTTCGAGGACGTCCTGCCGACCGTGGTGCGCGCCGAGGATCCCGCGACATCCTATGTCCCCTCCTCGCCGCGCTTGGGCTGGGGCCACCCGGAGAGCCTGACCGAGGGCGACAGCCACTACTGGGGCGTGTGGTGGGGGATGGAGCCGTTTCGTGCGTACGCGGAGAGGATCCCGCGCTTCGCCAGCGAGTTCGGCTTCCAGGCCCTCCCCGCCCCTGCGACCCTGGCGGCCTTCGGGGATCCGCCGCCGACGGACCTGGGCGATCCGGTGATGTGGGCCCACGACAAGCACCCCACCTGGTACCTGACGATTGGCACCTACCTGGAGCGCGCCTGGCCGGTGCCGCCCGACGACTCCCTGGATGCGTGGAGCTACGTGACGCAGCTCGCCCAGGCGGAGGGGGTCGGCCTCGCCCTCGAGGCGCACCGGCGCTCGTGGCCCCGCACCGGCGGGACGCTCTTCTGGCAGCTCAACGACACCTGGCCCGTGGTGTCGTGGTCGAGCGTCGACTTCTTCGGGCGGTGGAAAGCGCTGCAGTACGAGGCCCAACGCGTGTTCGCCCCCGTGGCGGTGCTCGCCGACCGGTGGGCGGACACGCTGGCGGTGTGGGTGGCCGCCGACACCGCCGTCGCGGGAACGCTCCGGGTGCGCGTCGTGGACTTCGACGGGCGTGAGCTGGCGCGAAGGGACGTCCGGGTTTCCGGTGCCGGACCCGCGTGGCGCGGCACCCGGGGCTCGCTCCTGCCGGCCGGCGCGGACCCGCGCGGGGTGGTCGTCCTGGCCGAGCTCCGGGGCCCCGGAGGTGGGAACGGGCCGGTCCTGGCGAAGGACCGCGCGTTCTTCGTGGACCCGAAGGACCTCGCGCTCCCCGATCCCGGGCTGCGCGTAGTCTCCGCGGAGCCCGACGGCGACGCGTGGACGGTGGCGGTGACGGCGCCACGGTTCGCCTACGCCGTGCGCCTCACCGTCGACGGCGTCGGGGCGAGGTACTCGGAGAACTTCGTGGATCTCTTCCCGGGGGACACGGTGCACGTGCGGGTGCATCCGGAGGCGCCGACGCCGGATCTGGCGGGGCGGGTGCGGCTCAGGTCGCTGGCCCGGTGAACCACCCGCCCCCCTCTTTCGTAGTAGGGGGTAACCCATCGTACCACTCCGGCAGGTCGCCAAGGAGGTGACGCGTGGCTCAGTGCCAGGGAACGACCAGGAAGGGGGAGCGCTGCAAGCGCGACGCGGCCGAGGGCTCGGCGTTCTGCTCGATCCACACGGGACAGGAGGCGTCCGCCCGATCGGCCCCGGCCCCACAGGAGTGGGACCGGGACGCGATCATCAAGACGGCCATCGGCTTCGGCCTGGTCGGGGCGATCCTCTTCTTCAGGCTGAAGCGGTAGCGCCACCCGCTCCGGTCACGCGGCCCCGGCGGGCTCTACGTTCTGGTTGAGACGGAAGAGGTTGTCGGGGTCCCAGCGACGCTTGATCTCGGCCAGGCGGTCGTAGCTCGGGCCGTAGTTCGCACGCACGCGCTTCTGGTCGTCCGCGGCCATGAAGTTCGTGTAGCCGCCGTCGAAGCCGGAGTATGGGTGCAGCGCGGCGTAGTAGTCCTTCACCCACGCGGTATTCGCCTGGTCGTCGGCCGCGTTCTCCCAGGAGCCCGGGATGTTCATGATGAAGTCCGCATCGCGTCGGGGGAACGCGGTCGCGTCCGCAGGCACCTCCTGCACAGCACCGTCGGTGAGGTAGATGTGCATCGTGGACGACACCGTCGGCACCTTCGGGCCGTGCTCCATGTGCGCGGCGATGGCCTCGTCGGAAACCTCACGCACGAAGTCGGACTTCCAGTAGTGCCGCAGACCGGCACGAAGCAGCCCGTCGAACGCGCCCTGGAGCACCGGGTAGGGCATGGCGCCGAGGTGTTCGGCGACCACCGGCGCGGCCGCCCGAATCGGCTTCAGCACTTCGTCCCCTCGAGCGGGATCCCCGCTCCAACAGACGATCAGCGCGCACAGCGTCTCTCCGTGACGCTCCTCGGGAATGAAGGGAAGCGGCGGGGCGATCTGGAACGCGAAGAAGCCGCTCAGCTCTCGCGGGGCGGCCGAGAAATGATCACGGAAGAAGGCCATCACCTCGGGGGCAGCGTCCAGCTCGAAGAAGATCGGGCCGCCCACGATCTGATCGACCGGGTGGAGACGGAACTCGAACGAGGTCGCGACCCCGAAATTCCCTCCGCCACCGCGAATCGCCCAGAAGAGGTCGGGGTTCTCCTCCTCGCTGGCGGTGACGAGCCGCCCGTCCGCCGTCGCCATGCGGGCCGAGATCAGGTTGTCGCACGTCAGCCCGAAGCGCCGTGAGAGGTACCCGAACCCGCCTCCCAGCGTCAGTCCCCCGACGCCGGTCGTGGAGATGAAGCCCGCGGGCGTCGCGAGCCCGAATGCGTGCGTCGCATGGTCGAGATCGCCCAGGAGCGCGCCTCCACCGACCCGGGCGGTCCGGCGCTCGGGGTCGACGTTCACGTTTCGGAGGTCCGAAAGGTCGAGCACGACACCGCCGTCGCACGTGGCGTAGCCGGGGACGCCGTGGGCGCCCCCGCGGACGGCGAGCGTCGCACCGGCTTCCCCAGCCGCCCGGATCGTGGCCAGGACGTCGGCCTCGTCCCGTGCACGCACGATCGCCTCCGGTCTTCGGTCGATCATGCCGTTGTATACGGCCCGCGCCGCGTCGTATCCGTCGTGTCCGGCCGTGAACACCTCGCCTCGAACCTGTGCACCGAGCATCGGTGCAATCCCTCCAGCCATGGTGTCGTCCCTCCGATCGAGTTGGGCAGTACTCGGGGCTCCACCCTGAGCGATGATGTGCCGGCGCGTCAAGCACGACGGCGTCCGCCTCATCCAGCCGGAGCCGGACCCGATTGTTCCCCTTCCGACACAGTCTTCTCCGGCTCGTCCGCGCCCGGCGCCTTCTCCCACGTCCACGTGCGCCCCATCACCCACTTCTCGAACCAGTCGAGCTCGACGTTGGCCTTGAACAGTCGATGGCGCAGCTCGCGCCACCCGTGGGGCTCGCGGGGCGCGACGTAGAGGTGCGTGGGCACGCCCTGCGCCTTCACGCCGCGCCACATCTCGATGGACTGGGGCATGGGCACGCGCGGGTCCTGCTGGCCCACCAGGAAGATCGTCGGCGTCTTCACGTTGCTGACGTACTTCAGGGGTGAGTTGTCCCAGTACACGTCGATGGGCGCGTCCTTCTGCCACGGCGTGCCCCCGAACCACGGCGTGCGGTACGTACGCACGTCCGACTGCGCGTACATCGAGATCCAGTTGGCCGCGCCGGCCCCCGACGAGGCGGCTTTGAAGCGGTCCGTGTACGTGATGATCTTGTTCGTCATGTGGCCGCCGGCGCTCCACCCCATCTTGCCCATGTGTTCGCCATCCACGATGCCGCGCGCGATGAGCGCGTCTACGCCGGCCATGACGTCCCTGTGCGCCTGGTCGAAATAGCTGCCCACCATGTTGCGCAGGAACTCGTCACCGTAGCCGGTGCTCCCCCGGTAGTTGGGCTTGAGCACGGCGTAGCCGAGGGAGGCGAGCACGGGCACGTAGTTCGACGAGCTCCACAGCCCTCCGAGCTGGTCGCTGGACGCCGGGCCGCCGTGCGTCTGCACGATGAGCGGGTAGCGCTCGCCCTGGCGATAGTCGAGGGGATAGTAGAGCAGCCCCTCCACGGTGACCCCGTCCTCGCCCTTCCACGTGATGGCTTCCTCCCTGGGCAGGCGGAAGCGCGCGGCCAGGTCGTCGAAGACGTGCGTCACCTGCTGGGGCTGCGCCTTGCCCGTGACCCACAGCCACACGTCGCCGGGGCTGGTGGACGTGCGCAGGGTGAAGACATGGAGATCGAGCTTCGGGGCGTAGGTCCACGAACCCAATGCCGCGTCGTCTCCGAAGACGCGCTGAAGCTCCCCACCCTCCGCTGGAACCCGCAGCACCTCGTCCCGTACGCCGGTGTTGGCCAGCACGAAGATCTGGCTCCCGTCCGCATTCCACGTCGCCCGGTCCAGCCCGTATCCGGACCCGGGGGCGAGCTCGCGCACCGGCCCGCCACCCACAGGGACGATGAACAGGTTCGTGTTGTAGTAGGTCTCCCCCAGGTCGGCGCGTGCGTCGGCCTCGAAGAGGACCCAACGGTTGTCGGGTGAGAGCTCCGCGCCTCCTTCGGTCACGCCGTTGTCGGTGAGCTGCCGGGCACCGGAGCCGTCGGCGGCCATCACCCACACCTCCCCCTTCTCCGCATCCTCGTAGAGGGGGTCGGGTGCGCGGTGGTGGGCGATCATCGTGCCGTCGCGCGACAGCGTGTACCCGATGACCGAGAAGTCGCCCTCCGTCAGGCGCTCCTCCTCCCCTGTCGCCACGCGCACGCGCCAGAGGTGATCCTGCTGGTAGTTCTCGTCGTAGGCGAAGACGTCGTCCTTCGCCTTCTCCCGCGCCACCTGCTCCTCGGGCTTCGGCTCGGACGCGGTGAAGTAGATCCACGTGCCGTCGGGAGACCACTGGATGTCGCCCACCGACGTGGCGTGCTTCGTGAGCGGCTCCGCTTCGCCACCGGTGTTGCGGAGCAGCCAGATCTGCCGGGGCTGGTCGTCGGAGCGATCCGCCAGGAACGCGATGCGCGCGCCGTCCGGAGACCACCGCGGGCTCGACTCTCCGCTCTCGCCGCGGGTGAGCTGGAGATCGTCCGTGCCGTCCGCGGCGACGCGCCAGACGTGGGAGAGGGTCCGGTTGCCGTCCCAGTCGGCCTCCGAGCGGGTGAAGACGATCTGGGCGCCGTCCGGCGAGAGCTGCGGGTCGCCGATGGACGGGAGGTCGATGAGGTCCACGACCGTCATCGCCCGGGGCGCGTCCTGTGCGACGGTCCGAGTGGGAACGAGGGCGAGAAGGAGCGCCAGGGTCGGGATCGCCGGGGTCAGGGCCCGGCGGAGCTTCGGGAAGTACGTCATCGTCTCATCCATGCAGGGTGAAAGCACGACCCCATACTGGGGCGACGTGGCCAACCGGACCAGACGCGGCCGGCCTCTCCGTTCACCTTCGCGTTGCGGCCCTCCGGCCACCCTTCCATCCGCCCTTGCATCCCCACCGATCCGACACCTACGTTGTAGTCATCGAATCGCCAGGTATCCGTTGACCGGGAGGTGAGGAGGTGGCCCTCGGCGAGCTGGAGCAGGTGGTGCTGTTGGCGTTGCTGCGCCGAGAGGGGGAGGCGCACGGCGCGGCGATCGCGATGGAGATCGAGGAGCGCGTAGGGCGCAACGTGGCCCCGGGCGCGCTCTATACGGTGCTCGAGCGGCTGCAGGCAAAGGGCTACGTCGAGGCTTGGATCGGGGATTCCACGCCGGAGCGGGGCGGCCGCCGCCGCAAGGTCTACCGCTTGCTCCCCGAAGGCGCTCGCGAGCTGCGCGACTGGTACGACGGGATCCGCGAGCTGACCGACGGCGTCGTGGCGCGCATGGACGCCCTCGCGGAGGGGGCCTCGTGAGCCGCACCGGGCGGGGGCCCCGACTCCTTCGACTCCTCGCTTGGATCCTGCTCCCGGAACGCGACCGCGAGTTCATCATCGGGGACCTCGAGGAGCTGTACGCGCATCGGGCCCTGCGGGACGGCCGGGGCCCCGCCGCGCGGCGCTATGTGCGCGATGTCATGGCGTCGGCGCTGGCCCGGGCGCTTCGGCGACGCCCCGGTCGTGGGGCCGCGCCCGGGCCGGGTCGAGGGAATCGGCCGTCGGCGGGTTCCGGACGACCGGCGGAGTCGAGCATCGGGAGTGACGTCCTCGCCAACCTGCGAGATGCCTTCCGCACGCTAGCGAGGGAGCGAGGCTTCGCGGCCCTCACCGTCGTGACGCTCGCGCTCGGCGTGGGCTCGACGGCCGCCGTCTTCGGGATGGTGAACCAGCTCCTCCTCAGGCCGCTGCCGGGCGCGGCGAACAGCACGAGCGCGGCGTACGTGCAGTTCCGCTCGCCCGCCCGACCGGAGGGAACGAACGGCGAGGGGATCTCGACGCCGGCTTTCGACGCGCTGCGCCGCGACGGAACGCTGTTCGACGGGATGGCGTCGTACGGGTTCCTCGGGTTGACCGTCTCACGCGACGACGCGCGTCCCATCGCCGTCCGGGGGCAGCGCATCTACGGCGACTTCTTCGAGGTGCTCGGCGTGCGGCCCGCCGTGGGCCATCTCCTGGAAGCGCCGGAGACGGAGCTGGGCGCGGATCCGTCGAGAGCCGTCGTCAGCGAACGGCTGAGCACGCGCCTCTTCGGGACGAGCACGGGCGCCGTCGGCCGATCGATCGGGATGAACGGACGGAGCGTAACCGTCGTCGGAGTCGCGGGTGGAGGATTCAGGGGCCCCGAGCGGGGGGTGGAGGCCGACGTATGGCTGCCCTTCGGCGCCCTCGTTCCCCTCTTCGGTGCGACGGCGGAGGGGCTGCGCCGCCGCGACGCGGACCTCCATGGCGACATCGTCGTGCGACTCGCTCCCGGCGCGCGCGGGGAGGCGGCGGAAGGACAGGTAGCCGAGATCCTCGGCCGACTGGCACGGGACGAGGGGGATCCGCGCCTCGCCGAGCTGCGCCCCCGCCTGTATCCGGGCCTGGACACACCACCGATCATCCGGGCGATCACGTACCGGTCTCTCCGGACCCTCGCGGGGATCGTCTGCCTCGTGCTCCTGATCGCCTGCGCCAACGTGGCCAACCTCCTCCTCTTCCGGAACGTCGGGCAGCGGGGCGCGGTCGCCACGCGGCGCGCGCTCGGGGCTTCGCCGGGCCGGATCGCCCGGCAGCAGTTGGTCCTGAGCCTCCTCCTCGGGCTCCTCGGCACGCTCGGGGGCCTCTGCGTGGGGTGGTTGGTCGCCCTTCCCTTCAGGGGGGCGCAACTCACGCGCATGCCCGCATTCGAGGGCCTCGTCCTCGACGGGCGCGTCGTAGTGTTCGCCGGCGCGGTGTCCATCCTCACCGCCCTGTTGTTCGGCACCGTCCCATCGTTCCTTGCCGGCCGCTTCGATATCGTGGCTTCCCTGCGGCAGGCGGGGACACGCGACACCGGCCGATCGGGCCGCATCCGCTGGGCGCTGTCCGCGGGCCAGCTCGCCCTCAGCCTCTCGCTCGTCGTGGGGGCGCTCCTGCTGGCACGCACCGTCCACAACCTCTACGCCGCGGACACCGGGCTCTCCATCGAGGGGGTGTCCGAGGTTTTCCTGGCTCCTCCCCGTGACGCCACGCCGGCGGCGCTCGAGGCGTTGTACCGGAGCGTGCCGGCCGCAGTGGAGGCGCTGCCCGACGTGGAGGGCGCTGCCCTCGACCCCTATGGGCCCAACGGCTCGCGACTCCTTGGGCGGATCGGGCTCCCGGAATCGACCGACGACGACGCCCTCCGGGTCCAGATGGTGCCCGTGACGCCCGGATGGTTCGAGCTCTTGCGGCTGCCGGCGGTGAGCGGGCGCACCTTCCGGGAGGGGGACTGGCGACCGGGCGAGTCCGGCGGCGTCGTCCTCACCGCGTCGCTGGCCCGCCGCCTCTTCGGCCGCACGGACGTGGCGGGGAGGAGCGTGTCCGCGGGCTTCGTGGATCGGCGGCCGATGACGGTCGTCGGGGTCGTGCGTGACTTCAGCACCGCCTACGCGCCGGATCAGCCCCAGGACGCCTTCTTCGTGACGTACGCGGACGCGCCACCCTTCCACTCCTTCACCCTCCTGGTCCGGACGCGACGTTTCGACCCCGAGGTAGCGCAGACTATCCGCAGCGCCGTCGAAGAGCTCCTCCCCGACCAGCCCGTGCCGGACCCCACACCCCTCTCCGCCCGCGTCGACGACGTCCACGCGGAGGAGCGGATCTTCAGCCGGCTGTTGGGGCTGCTGTCGATCCTCGCCGTGACGCTGGCGGCCGTGGGCCTCTACGGCGTCGTCGCCTTCGGCGTGGTCGCCCGTCGCAGGGAGCTCGGGGTGCGCTTGGCGCTGGGCGCCGAGGCCCGCGACGTCGCCTCGGTGGTCCTCGGCCACGCTGCTTCGATCGTGTCCGCGGGTGTCGTGCTGGGGCTCGGCGGCGCCTGGGCGCTGTCCCATGTGCTGGAAAGCCGTCTGTTCGGCGTCGCGCCGGTGGATCCCGCGTCCTACGTGGCCGCCGCCCTCCTCTTCGCCACGGTGGCGGGGGTGGCGTGCTGGGCACCCACCCGGCGCGCCATGCGCGTGGATCCGGCGGTCACACTCCGAGAGGAGTGACGCAACCGAGGCGGCCGGACCGAGCGCTCCCCGCCCCGGACCGGCTGCCTCGTCTCCTCAGGAGATCGGCCTCTCCTCGCCCATGCCATACTCCGCCGGCGGCTCGGCCCCGAGCAGGTTCTTCACGAAGTAGTCCCACCGCCGGCGGATCATGTACGGCTCCATCGCATACCCGTGCCGGCGGTTCGGGAGGAGGAGCAGGTCGAAGTCCTTGTTCGCCGCGATCAGCGCGTCGACCACGGCCAGCGTGTTGTCGGGCGGGACGTTGTCGTCCAGCGTCCCGTGGGCGAGGAGGAGCTTCCCCTTCAGGCTCCCCACCTTCAGCTCGTTGGCCTGGTTGTCGTAGTTGGTCGTGCCGTCCGGGTGCTCGACCAGGAGGCCCTGCCACTTCTCCCCCCAGTCGTCCTCGTAGATGCGGTTGTCGTGGTTGCCTGACTCGGAGACGGCGACCTTGTAGAAGTCCGGGTACGTGAGGATGCCATCCGTCGACGCGAAGCCGCCGCCGGAGTGGCCCCAGATGCCGACGCGGTCCAGGTCCATCCATGGGTGCGCGGCGGCGAGCTGGCGGATGCCGCCGACCTGGTCGGGGAGCCCGTTGTCGCCCATGTCGCCGTAGTAGGCCGCGTGGAACGACTTCGAGCGCATGGGCGTGCCCATGGCGTCCAGAGCTACGACCACGAAGCCCAGCTCGGCCATCGCCTGGTGGTCGCGGCGCGCCGCGCCGAAGCTGCGGCTCCCGATGGAGCCGGTCTGCGGGCCCGGGTACACGTAGTTCACCACCGGGTACTTCTGCGCGGGATCCATGTCCGTGGGCGTGAACATGAGCCCGTACAGGTCGGTCTTCCCGTCGCGCGCCTTCACGGTGAAGGGGATCGGCGGCTTCCAACCGGCGGCCACCAGCTTCGAGATGTCCGCCTTCTCCAGCGCCACGACCTCGCGCCCGCGAAGGTCGCGCACGACCGTCACCGGGGGCACCACCGGCGTGGACCAGGAGTCCACGAAGTACTTCCCGGACGGCGACAGCGTAACCGTGTGGTTCGCGCTGTCCGGCGTGAGCAGCTTCGGCTCCCCGCCGTCCATCTTCACGCTGTAGAAGTACTGGAAGTAGGGATCGCCCGGCTCCCGTCCCGCCCCGGTGAAGTACAGCGTGCGGGCATCCTGGTCGATCTCCAGGAGCTGCAGCACGTTCCAGTTTCCCTTCGTCATCTGCCGCTTGAGCTGGCCCGTCGCGAAATCGTACAGGTAGAGGTGGCCCCAGTCGTCGCGCTCCGAGTACCAGATCACCTCGTTCGAGCGCGGCAGGAAGTGCCAGTTCACCTTGTTGAAGCCGGACTCGAAGAACGTCTCGACGTGCTCGGACAGCACGTCGCGTACGTCCCCCGTCTCGGCGTCGGCCACACGGAGCGTGGCGTCCTTGTGGTCGCGGGAGCTGGAGACGAACGCGAGCCGCTCCGAGTCCGGGCTCCACTCCACGTCGGAGAATCGACCGTCGCAGTAGATGTCGTCGCAGATCGTGGAGCGGTGCTGGTCGGGCGACATCTTCAGGCGCACGACGCGGGGGCCGTCAAGGTCCACGATCACGCGCGAGATCCGGAAGATCACCGAGTCCTCGGGCAGCGGGTACTTCCACGCCTGCAGTGTCGGATGGCCCACCGCGGTGCTTACCAGGTACATGTCCCCGACACCTCGCTCGTCCTGCTGGAACGTCGCGATCTTCCTCGAGTCGGGGGACCACAGCACCACCGGAGCGTCGCTCTTCCGCCACCCGGCGTTGTCCGTGGCATAACCGAAGCCCTCGATCCCGTCCGTCGTGAGCTGCGTCTCACGGCCTGTGGCGACGTCGAGCACCCACAGGTTGTCGTCCCGCCGGAATGCCGCCTTCGTCCCGTCGGGCGAGAGCACGTAATCCCGGCCGAGCCCCTCGCTCCGCGACGCGCCCGAGCACCGAGCGGCCCGCAGATCGCAGGTGAAGGTGCGCTCGCCCACGTCGAAGCGGATCCCGCCGTCCACGAAGTCGAAGCTCGTGAAGGGCAAGGCGAACGGAGCGATGGTGGTGTCCATCGCCACCGACAGCGCCCGCGCGAGCGCCTGGTGGTCGAACGCGCGCTCCCGCCTCTTCCGGGCGGGGTCCACGAGCACGAACTCCGTCCCCTCCGGGATGTCGTTCCGATACCAGAAGCGGTCTCCCTCCGTCCAGGTCGGACGGACGGACGCGCCGAAGACGAGGGGGTCCGTGGCGTCGGAGAGGAACCGCTCGGCACGCGCGTACGTGTCGGCGGTCACGCGGTCGGGGCGATAGGGCGTGACCTGCTGCGCACCGGCCGGCGAGAGCCGGCTCGTGGCGACGAGAAGGCAGAGGACGAGCGCCCGAGCCGCGCGGCTCGGCATCGGAAAGGTGCTCTTCGGAAGCATGGAGGATCCTATCGGGATTCGCTGGGGCCGTGGATCCGCGCACCGGCTGCAACCGTCGCCGATCCTCCGGGAACATTCGCTGTCGGCAGCGCGACACGGAAGGCGGCGCCACGTCCCTCCGCTCGCGGCTCGAGCCAGATCCTTCCTCCGTGCGCGTCGACCATCTCCCGGGCGATGGCCAGGCCCAGACCCGTCCCCACCGCCCGCGAGCGCTCCACCTGGTAGTACTTGTCGAAGATGTAGGGGCGATGCTCCTCGGGGATCCCGGGGCCCGAGTCTGTCACCTGGAAGACCACGTCGTCCTCCTCGCCCCACACCTCGACCTCGACCCACCCCCCTTCCGGCGTGTGGGTCAGCGCGTTCGACACGAGGTTTCCCAACACCTCGTCGCGGATGATGTCGATGTCCAGCACCGCCGTCTCGGGCGCCGAGTCGTGGATCTGCACCTGCAACGCCACCCTCTTGGCACGGGCCAGCACGTCGAACGATCGCAGCAGCCCGGTCACCACGTCCTCGACGTGGACGAGGTCGAACTCCATCCGGTAGGTCCCGGCCTCCAGGCGGCTGATGTCCATGAGGCGGCTCACCAGGCGCGACATGGCCCGGGTCTGCCCGAGGATGCCGTCCAGGATCTGGATCTGGTGCTCGGTGAGCTCACCCTGCGTCTCCTCTTCGATGAGCTCCGTGTAGCCGTTGATCACGTTGATGGGCGTCTTGAGCTCGTGGCTGGCCACCCCCACGAACTCGGCCTTCATGCGGTCCAGCTCGGCGAGGCGGCGCGTCATCGCGCGGAACGACTTCGACAGGGTGCCGATCTCGTCCTTTCGGTGGTAGGGAAGGTCGGGCGGGTCCTCCAGCCTCCCATGTGCCACCGCGTCGGTCGCCTCGGCGAGGCGTCCGAGCGGTCGGACGAGCGCGTAGGTGGTCCAGGCTCCCAGCACGATCGCCACGAGGACGAAGAACAACACGCCAGCCAGCGTCGACTGGCGCGCCGCCGCGCTGATGGACTCGGCCCGCCGGAAGTCCGCCTGCGCGATCCGGTCGATCGCACCGGCGAGGGCACGCACACGCCTCTGGCTCTCCCCGAGCAGCGGCTCGAGGCGACCGAACGCGTCGGTGGCCTCGGCGACCCTGTCCCGTGCCATGAAGCCGTGGATCGTCGCAGCCACGTCGGCGATGCTGTCGACCATGGGGTCCACCTCGGCGGCCGGCTTCGCGTACGGCGACACGCGGAGAGAATCCAACTCGTGGCGCATCCGCGAGATCTCGTCCTCGACCGACGCGCGCAGGCCGGGGTCACCGGTGACCACGTGGCTCCGCTCGTCCCGGTCGAGCTCGGCGAGGCCGGTCTGCAGACGACCCACGGCGAGCACGGCGCCGGCGTGCCTGCTCCGTCCCTCCACGGCGAGGTCGCGCAGCTCGGCGAGGCGCTCTGCGGCGAACAGGCCCGGGAGGAGCATCAGGGCGGTAACGGCCGCGAAACCCGCCAGGAGGCGGATCCGGACGGTCATCGGCCTCCGCCCCGACCGCCTCTACCGCCCTTCAAGAGCTTACGGACCCGCTCGATCTCCGCCTGGAGCAGGTCCAGGGAGTCCTGGAGAGCGGTGAGCCGCCGCGCCGTGGTCGGACCGGCATGGGTCGGCAGCGGGAGGTGGTCCCGGGGTTCGCCTTTCCCACAGTCCGCGAAGCGAGCCGCGACCGGGGGAGCAGCCGCATCAGAGCGGACCACGTCGTCCGATGGCGCATCCGGTACCGCGAGCAGGTCTTCGGCAACCGCTTTCCCCCCCAGATCGACGGCCAGCAGATACAGGGTCCGGGCGACGGGCAGCTCCTCGTCGGGAATCCCCGGGAGCGACAGGTAGGCCTCCGCGTGCCGCCGCGCCCGATCCGGACTCCGCCCGGGATTCCGTACGTCCAGCTCGGCGGCGGTGAGGAGCAGCAGCGCGGTGCGACCCCGCTCGCCGGATCGGCAGCGCGCGGCGACCCACTCGAGATCGGCAGTCGCGGATCCGAAGTCGGAGCGGTCCAGCGCCAGCACGGCCCTCGATAGCCGCTCTCGCGTCTCGGCACCCTCTCCGCCCCCGACGCGGAGCGTCGCGCAGGAGAGCACCGGAAGGGTCGCAGCGAACACGAGACCCAGGCGGACCATGTGAGCGCTCAACCGCCGGTACCCGCTTGGGCCAGCGTTCGCAGGAACGCCTCCACCACCTCGGGATCGAATTGCAGCCCCGAGTTCCGCTCCACTTCGGCCAGCGCCTCGGCTTCCGTCCAGGCGCTCTTGTACGGCCGTTCGGTCGTCAGGGCATCCCAGGTGTCCGCCACGGACACGATCCGCCCGGACAGCGGGATCTCCTCGCCGGAGAGCCCGCGTGGATAGCCCAGGCCATCCCATCGCTCGTGATGGCAGAGCGCGATCTCGGCCGCCAGGTCCAACAGGGGCACCCCGGTGCCCACCAACAGGTCCGCGCCGATCGCACAATGCGTCTTCATCACCTCGAACTGCTCCCGGGACAGACGTTCCGTGCACAGGAGGATCGAGTCGGGGATGCCGATCTTGCCGATGTCGTGCAGCGGCGCCGCCAGGCGCATGGTCGTCACGCTCGGCTCTTCCCACCCGAGCTCACGCGCGATCAGACCCGCCGTACGCCCCACGCGCTTCGTGTGCTCCCCGGTGGCGTCGTCCCGGTACTCCGCAGCCCGAGCCAGGCGTTGTAGCGTCTGGATCCGTGCCTGTTCGAGCTCGGCCGTCCTCGCCTGCACCCGCTCCTCGAGCCACTCGTTCTGTTGCGCGAGCCTCTGGTGCAGGAACCTGGCCTCGAGCAGGTTCCGCACCCGCAGCCGGACTTCCGACGGACTGAGGGGCTTGGTCAGGAAGTCCTTCGCACCTCCGGACAGAGCTCTACGCTTGGCGTCCTGACTGTGGTCCGACGTCAGCACCAGCACGGGGCGGTAGGCGTGCTCCGGCGTGTGCTCGCGGATCACCCGGAGCACCTCGTGGCCGTCCATCACCGGCATGAGCAGGTCGAGCAGCACCAGGTCGGGGTCGACCTCCTCGATGAGACCTTCGACGGTCCGCGGATCGTTGGTGCTCCGGATGTCCGCGTACCCGCTGGCTTCGAGGATCCTCCGCAGGAGCTGCACGTTCGCCTCCTCGTCGTCCACGATGAGGAGTCGCGCACGAGAAAGCCTTTCTGCGAGCATACGCGCGAGTTATGGGGGACGCGGGGGCGCCCTGGTGTGTTGAAGGGTGTATTTCGAATGTGCCGAAGGGGTCGGCGAGATGCAAAGGTGAAAATCATAGCGAGGCCCCTTCCATAACATCAGCTTATTCATATTATTTCATGCATGCCCAGCTACGACTTCGTGTGCCAGGAATGCGGGACCACCTTCGAGGTGCGGCTGTCCATGTCCGCATACTCGGCCGGGGAGGGCCGCACCTGCCCCGAATGCGGCTCGCAGAAGGTGGAGCGGGCGTTCACGGCCGTGAACGTCATCGCCGGAAGCCACTCGAGCTCGGGCTCCGGCGGAGGATGCTGCGGCGGCAGCGGCTTCACCTGAGCCTCCTGACCTGATCGCCCGGTCGGGCGAACGCTCCTTCCCCTCCTTCTCCCCCTCGCGCGTCCGGCCTCCGGAGAGCGCGTCGGCGGCGCACGCGCTATCATCCGGGTTCCCGGAACGTCGATCGGCGGTCCCCGCACGGGCGGTGTCCGCCGGTGGTGGTCCGACCCTCCCAGATGAAGGAGTGCCGTCATGAACCGTCCCCCCTGCCCCGGGCTGCTGGCGACCGCATTATGCCTCGCCGCGGCCGCGCCCCTGGCCGCGCAGTCCTCACAGAGCCCCGTCATGGACGTCGTCCGGGCCAACCTCGAGCGATCGTCCACCAACATGGTGGCCGCCGCCGAGGCCATGCCTGCCGACAAGTACGGCTTCAAGCCGACCGACGCCCAGAACAGCTTCGGCCAGATCGTGAGCCACGTCGCCGGCTCGAACGACTTCCTCTGCTCGGCCCTGTCCGGGATGGACAGTCCGCAGGCGAAGGTGCCCGAGGGCGACGCGCCGAAGGCCGACCTCGTCGCTGCCGCGAAGGCTTCGTACGACTACTGCGCCAAGGCGCTCGCGCACGTAACCGACGCGCAGCTCGGCGACATGGTGCCCTACTTCGGCAACCGCCAGGTGACGCGGGCCACCGTGGCCGTGGGCGTCGCGAACGACTGGGCGGACCACTACGGGCAGCTCGCCATGTACCTGAGGCTGAACGGGATCCTGCCTCCGACGGCGCGGCGCGGCATGGACGACTGAGCGCGCGGGGAGCCGCCGCCGCCCGAGCGCGAGCGGCCCGGCCCCCGCGTTGACGCTGGCCGCGGGATGCGGCTAATCTCGGCCCCGTTTCCAGAGGATCATCCGCATCCCGCGCGTCCACGCCCACCGGAGCTCCGGTCATGCGTCGCACCCTTCTCGGCTTCGCCGCCCTGCTGGCTTTCGCCGCCCCCCTCTCCGCCCAAACCCCGGCCACCTCGACGGGCGGGCGAGCGTTCACACCCGAGGACTGGTACCGCCTCACGACCGTGTCCTCGCCAGCCATGTCGCCCGACGGACGCTGGGTGGCGTTCACGGTCACCACGGTGGACGAGGGCGCGAACAAGCGGCACTCCGAGGTGTGGCTCGTGTCCTCCACCGGAGGCGAGCCCACGCGCATGACGTCGCCGGGCACGGAGAGCTCGAACCCGCGCTGGTCCCACGACGGCAAGCTCCTCCTCTTCACCTCGCGGCGCGAGGGCGGACGGGGCAGCACCTGGGCGCTGCGCATGGACCGCGCGCCCTCGGGCGAGGCCTTCCAGCCGGAGGGGATGCCGGAGGGCTCCATGCCCGCCGACGGCTCCTTCACCGTCTTCACCGAAGGCGGATCGGGCGGCTTCGGATTCGGGCGAGGGCGTGGGGAGGAGGAAGCACCCGAGGAGTCCGCGGCCGAGCGGCGCGAGGATCCGTGGGCGCGGATGAAGCCGATCGCGCGCCCGCCGTGGGCGAGCATCACCGAGCCGACGGACGCGCGGCGCTTCGACGGGATGCACTTCATCGACTTCCCGATCATGGCCAACGGGCGGGGCTTCATCCCCAACCGCCGGGAGGCCCGGGAGTGGAAGGCTTCGAAGATCTACCGGCAGAGCACGGGGGACACCGCGAAGATCGAGATTGCGGAAGCGCCGTACTCCCACCGTGACGTCCAGGTGTCACCCGACGGGCGTTGGATCGCCTTCACGGCCGACCCGGACCTCCGCCCGGACTCGGTCGTGCAGGCCGAGCGCGATTCCCTGGCGAGGCTTCCCTACGACGCCGCGCGCGACGAGACGCCGCGCAACGACGCGGACATCTTCGTCCTCCCGGTGGGAGGCGGCGAGCCCCGCCGCCTCACCCACCAGAACGGGAGCGAGGGACGGCTGATCTGGTCGCCGGACTCCCGGCAGATCGCCTTCGTGTCCAGCCTGGAGCGCACCACGTCACGCCGGATCTGGATCGTCGACGGGGTACCCGCCGCTGGCGGGTCGGGCACGGCCGAGCCCCGAAACGTGCTCGGGGACTGGCAGTACGAGCCCCAGGGCGTCGACTGGATGCCGGGCGGCAAGCTGGTCATGAGCGCGGCGATCGGCGGGCGCACTGCACTCTACCAGATCGATCCGAAGAGCGGCGTCATGACCGAGGTGATCTCGGGGCGGCGGCGCATCAACGGCTTCTCCTACGACCAGGCGTACCGGAAGGTCGCCTTCGTGGCCACCGCGGTGGACGCGCCCACCGAGCTCTTCATCGCGGGCGTCGACGGGAAGAACGAGGCGAAGCTCACCGGGTTCAACGACGCGCTGAACGAAGAGATCGCCTGGCCGAAGGCCGACCGCTTCACGTACACCTCGGTGGGCGGGCTCGAGATCGAGGCGTGGCTGCAATACCCCTGGGGTTACGAGGAAGGAAAGAAGTACCCCCTCGTCCTCTACATCCACGGCGGGCCGCACTCGGCGTACGGCGAGGGGTGGTTCGACGAGTTCCACAACCTCACCGGTGCCGGGATGTTCGTCCTCTACACGAACCCGCGCGGCTCGAGCGGATACGGGGCCGACTTCACCTATTCGACGCGCGGCCGCTGGGGGATGGAGGACTACGAGGACCTCATGAAGGCGGTGGACATCGCCATCCAGCGACCCGACGTGGACGCCGACGCCATCGGCGTGACGGGCGGTAGCTACGGCGGCTTCATGACCGCGTGGGTCACCGCGCACACCAACCGCTTCAAGGCTGCCGAGACGGACCGCATGATCAGCGACTGGTTCAGCTGGTACGGCTCGTCGGACGCCCAGGGCCTGACGGAGTTCGAGTTCTACGGCAAGCCGTGGGACAACTCCGATCTGTACCGGGAGCTGTCGCCCGCCACCTATCTGCAGAACGTGCGCACGCCCACGCTGCTCGTGCAGTCGGAGGAGGACCACCGCACGGCGATGACCGGCGCGGAGGAGTGGTTCATCGGGCTGAGGAAGCAGGGCGTGCCCGCGGAGTTCGTGCGCTACCCGCGCTCCACGCACGACCTATCACGCACGGGAGAGCCGTGGCTTCTGGTCGACCGCCTGGGCCGACTGCGCCAGTGGTTCACGCACTGGCTGGTGGACGGCGCCGTCGCCACCGACAAGCCGTAGGCTGGCGCCGATGGTCATCTACGGGACGGCGCTCCTCGCGGGGTGCATGGTGCTGGGCATCTTCATCGGCGAGGCCCTGGGCAAGCTCATCGGCGTGCAGGCCAACGTGGGCGGGGTGGGCATCGCGATGCTTCTGCTCATCGTGCTGTCCGACATCTTCAGGAAGCGCGGCGGCATGAAGCCGCTCACGCAGCAGGGCGTGCTCTTCTGGAGCGCCGTGTACATCCCCATCGTGGTGGCGATGGCGGCCAAGCAGAACGTGATCGCTGCGGTGCGTGGCGGCCCGGCCGCCATCCTGGCCGGCGCCCTCGCCGTGATCGTGAGCTTCCTGCTGGTTCCGCCGCTGAGCCGACTGGGCCGTCCGCCGGGTGAGCCGACCGGAACGCTGCCGGACGTGCCGTCGGATCGGCCTGCGCGGAGCGCGACGAGGCGGGCCGGGCCGGAGGAGTCGCCATGAGCGGCGCGTGGCAGCTCCTGTCCGGCGTCCTGGCCAAGAACGGCCTGGTGACGGCCTTCGCCTTCGTCGGGATCACGGTGTGGCTGTCCTACCTCGTCTCGGACCGGCTCACCAAGGGCCGCCTGCACGGATCGGCCATCGCGATCCTGACCGGGCTCGTGCTCGCGTGGGTGGGCGGGGTGGTCACGGGTGGCACGCAGGGGCTGGCCGACATCCCGGTGCTCGCCGGTGTGGGGATCCTGGGCGGCGCCATGCTCCGGGACTTTGCGATCATCGCCACGGCGTTCGGCGTCAGCCTCGAGGAGATCCGCAAGGCGGGAATCGGCGCCATCGTGTCCCTCTTCGTGGGCGTGCTCGGCTCCTTCGTGGTCGGCGCGGCGGTGGCGTGGTTCTTCGGCTACCGCGACCCGGTCGCCATGACCACCATCGGGGCGGGCGCGGCCACCTACATCGTCGGGCCGGTGACGGGAACGGCCGTCGGCGCGCCGTCGGACATCATCGCCCTCAGCATCGCAGCCGGGCTCGTGAAGTCGATGATGGTCATGACCGGCACCCCGTTCGTCGCGCGCTTCATCGGCCTCGACAACCCGCGCTCAGCGCTCGTCTACGGCGGCCTCATGGGCACGACGAGCGGCGTAGCCGGCGGTCTGGCCGCCACCGACGAGCGGCTCGTGCCCTACGGCGCCATGACCGCGACCTTCTACACGGGGCTAGGCTGCCTGCTGGGGCCGTCCGTGGTGTTCGTGACGATCCGGGCGTTGTTCGGGTAGGGGGCAGGTCCAGGGCCCCCCGCGGCCGACGCCCCGTCCCTCCCCTCAGCCGGCGGCGTACAGCGTGTCGATCAGGGCCTGGAAGCGAGGCTCGTCCCTGAGGCCGTCGAAGAGGGGATCGACGGTGATGTAGGGAAGGTTGGGATCCCGCACGCCGGCGGCCTTTTCCAGGTAGTCGAGCGCGCCCTCGACGTCGCCCGCCCGCGTGTACAGGGTGGCGATCTGCCAGAGCTTCGCGGGGTCCCCCCGTGCCACGTACACCTCCGCTACGGCCCGCAGCGCAACCGCGTACCCGCCCTGCGCCCAACCCGCGTCCAGAGCGCGGACCGCGGCCGTGTCACCCTGGGAGGCGTAATACTCCCGCCAGATGGGCATCGCCTCGTCGTAGCGACCCATGAGGTGATACGTCGTCCGGGCGTTGGACAGCGCCATGGGCTCGTTCGGCTCCCTGTCCAGGACTCGGCGGAAGGCCGCCTCCGCCTCGTCGTAGCGACGGGTGAAGTTCAGGTATTGGCCGTAGATGCTCTGCACCCGGACGTTGTAGGGATCGGCTCGCACCGCCGCGGTCATCTCGGTCTCCGCCTCGTCTCGCTTCCCCCGGTAGAGGAGAACGTGCGCGAAGTAGGCCCGTGTCACGGCGTCAGTGGGGTCGAGGGCGAGATCCTTCCTGTATGCCTCCTCGGCACCTTCGAAGTCCCAGAGGAGCCACGCCCGGACGCCGCCGTCGCGGGCCGCGAGGTCGGGGTCCAGCTCTGTCGCCCGGGTACGGTACGTGGCACCGCGCTCGATGGCCTCCTCGCCGGTGGCCAGCCCCATCTGCGCACGGATCCCCCATACCTGGGCGAGCCCCCACCACCCCTCGGCGTTCAGGGAATCGAGACGGAGGGCGAGACGGTAGTAGTCCTCTGCGGTGTCGATCCCCTCCGGCGTCAGCTTCTGCCACTGGAAGCGAGCCTGCATGAGGGCCAGCAGGACCTGTGGGTTCACCTCCTGTGCGGCGGTCAGGCGGGCCCTCTCCTCGTCGTCCAGGGCCACGCCCATCTGCTCCGAGAGCGCGAGGG
>CAZPZU010000066.1:0-28280 GCA_964591135.1 uncultured Gemmatimonadaceae bacterium
CGCTTCTCGTTCTTCACCACGTCGCGCTGGTTGTCGAGCTTCTCCTGGTCCATGGCCGGGAGCATCCAGCCCATGCGATCCGACTCCAGCCAGAGCGCCAGCTCCAGGTGGTGGGAGGGAACCGTCTCGAAGTAGTTCGTGCGGTCGAACCACGTGCTGGCGTTGAGCGTGCCGCCGGCCCGCTCCACCAGCTCGAAGTGCTTGTTCTTCGGCACGTGCTCCGAGCCCTGGAACATCATGTGCTCGAAGAGGTGGGCGAACCCGGTTCGGCCGGGCGCCTCGTTCCGGGAGCCGACGCCGTACCACAGGTTCACGGCGACGACCGGCACGGACGGATCGCGCGACAGGACGATCCTGAGGCCGTTGCCCAGCGTGTGACGCTCGACGGGAACGGAGAGGATTCCCATCCGTCAGCCTCCCGCCTGCGACGGCGCACGCGGCTCCAGCACCACGACCGGTCCCAGGCCCAGCGCGCGGAGCGGCTCTTCGATGGACGCACGGTCGCCGGCGATCACGATGGCCATTCCGCTCGTGCGGAGGTATTCGGACGCGACCGCGAGGGTCTCGCGCGCGTCCACGGCCTCGACGCCCGCGACGTACCCGCTGTAGAAGTCGAGCGGGACGCCGTACAGGACCAGCTCCGACAGCCTCCCCACGACGTCGTCGAGCGACTCGAACCGCTGGGGAAGCCGCAGCGCGAGATAGTTGCGGGCGCGGTCGAGCTCCGGCGCGGGCACCGCCTCCTCGTGCATGCGGTCGATCTCCTGCACGAACTCCGCGACGGCGCTGTCGGTCACCGGGGTGCCCACCGCTGCGGACGCCTGGAACGGTCCCGGGAAGCGCCGCAGGTCGAAGTACGACCCGGCGCCGTAGGTGTAGCCCTTCTCCTCGCGGAGCTTCGAGTTCAGACGGCTCGTGAACGAGCCGCCCAGCACCGTGTTGGCGACCGCGAGGGAGTAATAGGCATCCGTGCGGCGATCGGCCGCGACGCGGCCGACCCGCACCTCGCTCTGGGTCGCACCCGGCTTGTCCACGAGGTAGATCGTCCGCTGAGCCGCGGCCACGTGCCCGGGGGGTGCCGGAGGATCCTGGCCCCGACCGGTCCACCCGGAGAACGCCCGGGTCAGCATGGAGTCCAGCGCCTCGCGTGTGACGTCACCCGCCACGATCAGCGCCCCCTGCCCCGGCGCGCAGCGGGCGTGATGGAAGGCCACCACCTCGTCGCGGGTGAGCGACTCCAGGCTCTCCTTCGTCCCGAGGAGGGACACACCGTACGGATGTCCGTCTCCGTAGAGCACTTCGGCGAAGGCGTCGTCGGCCAGCGCCGCAGGGACGTCCGAGCGCTGGATTACGCGGGCGAGGCGCTCGCGACGCAGCCGCTCCAGCTCGGCCTCGGGAAAGGTCGGGTGCACGACCACGTCCGCCACGATGTCCAGCGCAGCCTCGAAGTGCGTGCGCAGCACCAACAGACGCAGCTGGCTGGCGTCGTAGCCCGCCGTGCTGGACAGGCTCGCTCCGAGCAGGTCCACCGCATCGCCGATCTGGAGCGCCGAGCGCGTGCTGGTTCCCTCGTCGAGCATGTCCGCGGTGAGCGAGGCGAGGCCCGCCAGCCGCGGCTCGTGCGCCGACGCGCCGCCCCGGAACTGGAGTTCGAGGCTCACGAGCGGAAGCGCGTGCCGCTCGACGAGCACCACCCTCAGCCCGTTGTCCAGCTCGTAGTCCTGGATCTCGGGCATCTCCATCGATTCGGGGGCGCCCACCGTGGGAACGGTGGTGCGGTCGGTCCCCGTCCTACCGCGCCCGGAGGGGCTCCCCCCGGGACCCACCGTGATCGAGGCCGGCGTCCCCTCGCCGGGGTCCGACGACGTGTACGCGACAGACGCGCACCCCGCCAGCGACAAAGCCGTCCAACTCGCCATCATCCGCCGTGCCCTCCTCGTCATGGCCGCACCTCCCCTTCCGTCCCCGCCGCGCTCGCCGCCAGCTCCGGGCGTCCCTCGGGCACGACGCTCAGCCAGACGGCCGGGACACCCGCCAGCCAGCGTCGGGCCACGTCCGCGAGCCCCCCCTCGGTCACACGGCGGTACCGGTCGAGGTCCTTGCGCGCCCACCCCGGTGTGCCGGCGAGGAAGTGGTACTCGTTGAGCCGGTCGGCCTTGCCGCCGAATCCGCCCACGCGCTCGAGGGAGCGTACGAAATCCGTCTCGACGCCGTTGACGGCCCGCTCGCGCTCAGCGGCTGCGACGCCCCCGGAGACGACCCGGTCGAGCTCCTCGCGAATCGCCGTGGCTATCCGCTCGAGCCCGACGTCCGGCTTGGCGGTCGCGATGATCCAGAAGGTCCCGGCGAGCTCCTGGCCGTCCTGGAACGCGCTCACGTCCTGGGCGATCTGCTCGTCGTAGACCAACCGCTTGTAGAGACGGGAGCTCTTGCCCTCGGTCAGCACGGAAGCGAGCACGTCCAGCGCCGCGTCCTCGTCCGTGAAGACCTTCGGTGCGTGCCAGGCCACGTAGAGGCGGGGAAGCTGCACCGCGTCTTCGAGGACGACCGGCCGGTCCGCCGCGAGCGTGGCGTCCGGAACGTCCACGGTCGGGATCGGCGGGCCCGAGGGGATGTCCGCGAAGTACTTCCCGACGAGCGCCCGCACCCTCGACAGGCTGACATCGCCCGCGATGGAAAGGGAGGCGTTGTTCGGCGCATAGTAGGTCCGGAAAAAGGCCTTCACGTCGTCGAGCGTCGCCGCGGACAGGTCGTCCATCGAGCCGATGACCGGCCAGTGGTAGGGGTGGTCGGCCGGGTACAGGTTCTCGTACACGGTCTCGAAGGCATTTCCGTAGGGCTGGTTGTCGACGCCCTGGCGGCGCTCGTTCTTCACCACGTCGCGCTGCAGGTCGAGCTTCTCCTGCGTCATCGTCTCGAGCAGGAAGCCCAGCCGGTCGGCCTCCAGCCACAGCGCGAGCTCAAGGGCGTTGGCGGGGATGTTCTCCCAGTAGTTCGTCCGGTCGTTGCCGGTCGAGCCGTTGTTCACGCCGCCGGCGGCCTCCAGAAGGTTGTCGAAGTCCCCCTCGGGCACGTGCGCCGACCCCTCGAACATGATGTGCTCGAAGAGGTGGGCGAAGCCCGTGCGCCCCGGCTTCTCGTTCTTCGAGCCCACGTGGTACCAGAGGTTCACGCTGGCCACGGGGAGGGAACGGTCCTCGTGGACGATCACGTTCAGGCCGTTGGCGAGCGTGAACTGCGTGTAGGGTATGTAGACCTCCACCGGTCCTCTATCCTCCTGGGCGAATGCCGTCGTGGCGAGCAGCCCCAGGGCCGCCGCCGCCAGGGCCGCGCCGCGTATCCTCCACCCCATCATCGTCGTCCTCCGAATCGTCCGGCTGTTCCGCTCGTCGAATCAGGGCCGTTCCTGCACCCGCCTGCGCAGCAGGTCCGGCGAGAACTCGTCCATCAACAACCTGCGCGCCGCGTCCGGCCCGCTGTCCAGGCGCTCCTCGACGGCCAGCACGAGGGCGGCATCCTCCTCGCCCGCACTCATGCGCCCGCGCTCCAGCATCTCCCAGGCGAGGTCGTCGGCCCCGGTGACGCACGCGGCCAGGGCGGAGGCCAGCTGGGCATCCACGTCCTCGGGGTCCAGGCGCGCCCCCTCCGACAACTCTCCCGCCGCCTCCTCGAAGCGCTCGGCTTCCAGGAGCACGAGGCCCAGCACGATCCGGCCCCACGCGTCCTCCCGGTCCAACCGTACGGCTTCGCCCATCGCGTCCACGGCGCCGTCGGCGTCGCCGGAGAGGTAGCGCGCCACGCCCAGCTCGTAGGCTACCTGCGCGTCGTCCGGGTCCAGCTCCCTGGCAACCTCGAGCTCCCGCAGTCCGTCGGCGACGAACCCCTCCCGGGCGAGGTAGGCCCCGTACATGAAGCGCGTGAGCGCGACTTGGGGCGCGATGAGCGCCGCGGTGCGCAGCGCCTGCTCCGCGTCCGGATCGTCGAACGCCGCCACCCCGTTGCCCGCGGTTGCCAGCACGTAGGGATCCCGCGGGTCCAGCGCGAGCGCACGCTTGAAGCGCTCGTACGCGATGCCCGGCATCCCGAGCTCCCGCTCCGCCACGCCGAGCCAGCAGTGGACCGCCGGATCTTCCTCGTGCTCGGCCACGTGCTCGCGCAGGAGCTCGGCCATCGTCTCCCAGTCGCCCTCGTCGGCCAACCCGAGGGCGCGCTCCAGCAGCGTATC
Organism: uncultured Gemmatimonadaceae bacterium; assembly: GCA_964591135.1. GTDB lineage: Bacteria > Gemmatimonadota > Gemmatimonadetes > Longimicrobiales > Gaopeijiaceae > SZUA-318. The sequence continues at coordinate 4,226 of CAZPZU010000066.1, forward strand.
CAGCTCCATCCCGGACGTGGTGCTACGCGCCGAACTTCACGAGCCGACCCGCGTGCGCCAGCGCCAGGGCCATCAGGTCGGTGCCGCGGAAGCGGCCGAGGTCTCCCCTGCGGCACGCGGACTCGCCGAAGCCGCCGCCGGTCGGGCGCGCCCACCTCGAGGCCAGCAGCACGGGGACGGCGTGCCACGAGTGCTCCTTGTACACCGCCGGCGTAGAGTGATCACCGGTGACCATCAGCACGTCCGGCTCGGTGTCCAGGATGCGCGGCAGGAGCGCGTCGATCTCCTCGATGGCGTCCACCTTCCCATCGAAGTCACCGTCGTGGCCCTTGGTGTCGGTGTCCTTGAAATGCAGGAACGAGAAGGCGCGCGCGGGGCCGTTCTTCTGATAGAGCGCCACCGTCTGCTCGACGTTCAGCGGAATGGCGGGAACTTCCATGCCGACCAGCTTGGCCACGCCGCGGTACATCGGGTACTTGGCGAGGGCCACCGCCGACAGCCCGAAGCGCTCCTGGAGCGTGGGGATACGCTCGTACGTCGCGAACCCTCGCGCCAGGAAGCCGTTCAGGGCGGGCTCGTCCGCCAGGATCTCACGGGCCTGAGCCAGGAAGTCGCGCACGATCTCCGCCGAGCGCTCCGAGCCGGGGGCCGTCGCCCGGCAGTCGAGGTCGGGCACGCCCTCCTCGAGCGGGTCGGTGTCGGTGAGCTCCGCGCCGAGGCCCTCGCCACGGACGAGGAGCACCACGCGGTGCTCCTTCTCGTGCGTCAGCGACACCTCGAAGCCCTCCGGCTGTCGCAGCGACGAATTGAGCTTGTCGACGACCCTGCGGCCCTGTGTGTCGCTGGGCCGGCCGGCCCGGCGATCCGCCACGAGTCCCTTCTCGTCGAAGGTCGCGAGGTTGAGGCGGGCCGCGAGGTCTCCGGCGTGGAGGTCGATCCCCACGCCGAGGGCCGACAGCACCCCCCGTCCGATGATGTACTTCGTCGGGTCGTAGCCGAAGAGGGAGAGGTGGCCGGGGCCGCTTCCCGGGGTGATCCCCGGACCTACGGGGTCGATCATCCCGAGGGAGGATCGATCCGCGAGGGCGTCGAGGTTGGGCGTGCGGGCGGCTTCGAGCTCGGTGCGGCCGCCGGCGTCGGCGTGCGGGAGGCCGCCGAGACCGTCGAGCACGACGAGTACGATCCGGGTGTCGTGGCCGCGGTGGACCTGGTCGTCCGGAAGGATGAGATCGGTCATGGTCGGGTTCGCTGAGGGAGGCCGCGCCCGGCAGTGGCCGGACGTTCCGGCGGAACCGGAATCTAACAGGCCGTTGTCCGGGACGGGCCTCCGGTCTAGGATCCGCCTGGGTCCCGTCCGGATCCACGACCAACCCACACGACGGATCATCCGCGTGCCAGCCCAGGAGCACCTCCCGTGCGCTACGCGCCTTTCCGCATGGAGCGATACCAGTCCACCTACGAGCACCGGGTGGAAATCAACCTCTCGGAGTCCGGCGTCCATCCGATGACCGTACGTGAGCTGCTCGAGCTCGCGGGGGCGGAGCACGGCATCGACGACGTACGCCTCGGCTACGGCCAGTCCAACGGCTCCGACGCGCTGCGCGCCCGCATCGCCGCCCTCTATCCCGGTGCCACGGACGCCAACGTCCTGGTCACGGTCGGCGGCGCAGAGGCCAACTTCACCTCGTTCTGGCACCTCATGGAGTCGGAGGGGGAGGCCGCGGTCCTCCTCCCCAACTACGGGCAGGTGCCCGGGCTTCTGGAGTCCTTCGGGGCGCGCATCCACCCGGTGAAGTTGGTGGAGGAGCACGGGTGGCAGCCCGACCTCGACGCGCTGTCCGCCGCCCTCGAAACGGGTGCCCGCTTCGTGCTGGTCACGAACCCGAACAACCCCACGGGCGTGGCGCTCAGCCCCGCGGCCATGGAAGCGATCGCCGGCCTGACGCAGCACCACGGCGCCTGGATCCTCGCGGACGAGGTGTACGGAGGCGCCGAGGTGGTCGGCGACCAGACCCCGTCCTTCTGGGGCAGCCACGAGCGCGTGCTGGTGACGAACTCGCTGTCGAAGGCCTACGGGCTGCCCGGGCTGCGCCTGGGGTGGATCGTGGGCCCCGCCGACGTCGTCGCCGAGCTGTGGGGGCGTACCGACTACACCACGATCAGTCCGGCCAGCCTCTCCGACACCCTCGCGACCGTCGCGCTGGAGCCCGCCACGCGCGCCCGCATCCTCGAGCGCACCCGCGGCATCATCCGCGCCAACCTCGGGCTGCTGCGCGGGTGGATGGAAGCGCAGGAAGGGCGCTTCCACTACCGGCTGCCGGACGCCGGCGCGATCTGCTACATGCGCTACCATGCCGACGTGAACTCGACGGCGTTCGCCGAGAAGCTGCGCACGGAGAAGAGTGTCCTGGTGGTCCCCGGCGACCACTTCGGCATGGACTCCTACCTGCGCATCGGCTTCGGCAACCCGGAGGACGAGCTGCGGGACGGGCTGGGCCGGATCCGCGAAGCCTTCGACGAGGTAGCCGCGGCGCGGGTCGGCCGCTGAGCCCGGGTCTGGCGGCCGCCAGACCCGGCCCCGCCGGCTACTCCGCGCTCAACGCCACCTTCGGATCCACCCGCACGGCCCGGCGCGCCGGGAGCCAGGCGGCAAGCGTGCCCGCTCCGCCGAGGAGCGCCGCGGCGACAACCAGGCTGACGGGATCCCAGGCGCGCACCCCGAACAGGGTCCCCGACAGCGCGGCGCCGGCGGCCAGCGCGCCGCCGAGGCCGAGGAGCAGACCCAACGCCACCAGACGCGTCGCGTGGCCGAGGACCATGCCCACCAGCGTGCCGGCATCCGCGCCCAGGGCAGCCCGGATGCCGATCTCGCGCGTCCGGCTCTGCACGGCGTAGCTGAGGACCCCGTAGATGCCGGCCACCGCCACGAGGAGGGCCAGCAGCGCGAAGGCCGCACCGATCCGGGACGCCGCCCGGGGCCTGGCGACCGTCTCGGCGAGCATCGCGTCCATCGTGCGCAGCCCGGCCGCGGGCACGTCGGGATCCACCCGTGCCACGGCACGCCGGATGCCGTCTACGACGCCGGAGGCGTCGCCGCGCACACGGACCACCACTGACATACCGCGTTGCGGGTTTGCCCCGTAGGGCATGTAGAAGATCGGCTCGGCCGACGCGGCGTAGCCGTCGTCCAGGACGTCGCCCACGACGCCGACGACGCGCAGCGGGATCGTGTTCTCGTCGCGGTGAAGGAGGATCACCCGCCCCACCGCGCTCCCCTCCGCCTCCACCATGCGCGCCATCCGCTCGTTGACCACGATGGGGACGTCCTCCACGGGCTCCCACGCCTCCGTGAAGATTCGGCCCTCCCGCACGGGGATGCCCATGACCGCGAAGTACTCGGGAAGCACCGTGTGGAAGTCGGCGCGGGGCGCGCTCGCTTCGTCGAACGGCCTCCCCTCCACGCCGAAGGTGGTCCAGCGGTTCTCGGTCGAGAACGGGAGATCGGAGGTCATGCCCACGGTCTCGACGCCGGGCACGGCCTCCACCTCTCGCCAAAGGTCGCTGAAATACCGCTCCAGCGACGCCCGGTCCGGGTAGCGGGCCCTCGGCGCGGTGACGTCGAAGGTGATCCGGTCGTGGGGATCGAAGCCCGGCGGCACGCGCACCAGCGCGTCGAAGGAGCGCGCCAGGAGCAGCGCCACCACCAGGAGCGTCGTGGCGAGCGCGATCTGCCCGACGATGAGCAGGTTCCGGGTCCCGCTCGTCGCCAGGCCGGACCCGACACGCGCGTCGCCCTCCACCAACGCGTTTCCGAGGTCCGAGCGGGCGGCCGTGCGTGCCAGTGGCAAGGCGAACGCGACGCCCGCCAGCAGCGCGACGAGCACCGTCAAGCCCACGACGCGGGCGTCCACGGCGACGTCCACCAGACCCGAGAAGTACCGTGCCTGCAGCGACTGCAGCGCTCCGCGCGCCGCGTACACGCCGAGGGTGCCCACGAGTCCGCCCGCGGCACCGAGCACCAGCCCTTCAACGATCACCTGGCGCAGGAGGCGTGCGCCGCCCGAGCCCAGGGCCGCCCGCACCGCGAATTCGCGCCGGCGCTCCTGGCCCCGCGCGAGCGTCAGGTTCGCGACGTTGGCGCACACGATGAGCAGCACGGTGGCGCCCGCGCCGAGGAGGATCAACAGGACCGGGCGCGCGTCTCCCAGGAGGTAGTCGTCGAGTGTGCGGACCGTGACCGTCCACGCGCCGTTCTGCTCCGGGTGGGCCCGCGTCAGCCGGTCGGCCAGGCCGTCCATCTCGGCGCGCGCCCGGTCGAGGGATGCGCCGGGAGCGAGTCGCGCCACCGTGCGCAGGTAGCGGGAGTCGAAGTCGTCGTGCTCCCCCTCCAGGAGAAGCGGGCGCCAGAGCTGCGTGTTCTGCCAGCCGAGCCGCCGCTCGGGTTGGCGGAACCCCGCGGGAGCGACGCCCACCACCGTGTGGGGGCGTCCGTCGATGCGCACATCCTTCCCGACGATCGAGGGATCGGCCCCGAACCTCCGTGTCCAGAGCGCATGGCTGAGGACGACCAGGTCCCCGGAGGCGTCGCGCGCCGTCTCCGCCGTGAAGACGGCTCCGAGCTCGGGAGAGACCCCCAGGACCTGGAAGAAGTCCGGGGTCACCACGCTGGCCGCCACCTCCTCCGCCGCACCGTCGCCGCCGGAGACCGTGGCCATGTCCACGTTGAAGGCCGCGATGTCCGTGAACGAGCCCGCCTCGTCCTTCCAGGCGAAGTAGTTCCCCGGGGAGACGGTCATCACGTCGCCGGTCGCCCGTTCGGCCTCCCAGATCAGGACGAGGTCGCCGGGCCGGCCGTAGGGGAGCGGCGTCAGGAAGTGCGCGCTGACCAGCGTGAAGATCGCCGAGTTGGACCCGATGCCGAGGGCGAGCGTCGCCACGGCCACGAACGTGAACGTCGGGCGTTTGCGGAGCCCGCGGAGCGCCCACCTGAAATCCCCACCCACGTCACCCAACCAGCCCATGCTCCCCTCCTCCCGTGTCTGACGGTGCGCCCACGGGGCGCGCAGCACAAAGCCCAGCACCTGCCGCCGGTACCACCATCGCGCGGCGTCCGGGCCTTCTTCCGCAGCCCGCACCTGGAACGCCTCTCTGAGCTCTCCCTCCACTTCGTCCGCGTCGCGCGCGCCCACGGCCCGGCGCAACAGCCGTCGGGCCAGAGGGGGCGGCCGAACCCTCTCGTGTTCCTCGCTCACGGCTCCCTCAGTCGTCCAGTGCCGGCTCGAGGCCGTCCCACAGGCTCAGGAACGCCTGGCGGACGTCCTTCAGGGGCTCGAGCGCCGCCTCGGTCATCGCGAAGTACCGGCGCGGGTAGGGCTCTCCGCTCTCGTCCGGCGTCTCCAGGCGGGAGGTGAGCATCCCTTTCTTCTCCAGACGGCGCAGCGCGATGTACACCGCCGACGTGGCCGCCTCGCGGCCCGTGCGCGCCTCGAGCTCCGCGACGATGGGCACCGAGTAGGATTCCCCGCCCAGACGCAGGATGGTGAGCAGGACCTGGTGCTCGAACTCTCCGAGGCCGATACGGCCCATGACGACCCTCCCGGTGGCGCCGCCCCATAGACTCACGACGCTATAGTATAGCGTTGTTATAGTATGGACGGGAGGAGTGGCCAGAGGGTTGGAACGCCCAAGCGCGCTGGACACGCCACCGCCGGGGCGGGCACGTTGAGGGTAGTCCACCCTCCCTCACAGGCGGAGCGCCCATGAACGTCGCCGAAATCGCCCGCGTCTTCGACGAGGCCATCAAACACCCGCTCTTCACGATCCAGGGCCGCAGCATCACGCTGATGGATCTTGCCACGTTCGCTGCCTTCGTGGCGGTCACGTTGATCGTGTCGAGGCTCCTCCGGCGGAGCACCGACGCGGCCCTGTCGCGCCGTGGCGTGGACGATCCCGGCACGAAAGCGATCGCTCGCAGGCTCATCCACTACGTGATCCTCTTCGTGGGCCTGGCCACCGCCGTCAATAACCTGGGCATCAACCTGTCGGCCGTCTTCGCGGCCAGCGCGGTCCTCGGCGTAGGGATCGGGTTCGCCTTCCAGAGCGTCGCACAGAACTTCATCTCGGGGCTCCTCCTGCTGTTCGAACGCTCCATCAGGCCCGGCGACATCCTCGAGGTCGAGGGGCGCGTGGTCCGCGTCGAGGACATGCGCATGCGCTGCACGGTGGCGCGCTCCCGTGATGACGAGCAGCTCATCATCCCGAACTCGACCCTCTCCCAGGGAACGGTGACGAACTTCACCATGGAGGACTCCCTCTACCGGGTCCGGATCTCGGTCGGCGTGACGTACGACTCCGACATGCGGCAGGTCCGCGAGGCGCTGGAAGAGGCCGCCGCGACCATGACCTGGAGCGTGCAATCCCATGAGCCTCTCGTGCTCATGACCGCCTTCGGAGACTCCTCGGTCGACTTCGAAGTCTCCGTGTGGACGAACGACCCGTGGCGCTCCCGCCGGGCGCAGTCCGACCTGCACGAGGCGGTGTGGTGGAAGCTCAAGGAGTCCGGTATCGTGATCGCGTTCCCACAGCTCGACGTTCACTTCGACCCCACCGTGAACGACTCGATCACCCGACTCCCGAAAGCCTCCTGACGGGCCGCCGACATGCCGAAGGACGCACTCAAGGACCTCCAGCTGCTGGTCCGCTCCCGATACGGGCTCATCTACGTCGACACGCCCGAGGAGGAGCGTGCCGAGGGGCTCCTGCGCCACCTGGCCGACGCGATGGGCATCCCGCTCTTCATCTGGACCCGCTCGCGCGGGCTCGTGCGCTCGGGCCTCCAGGACGCGATCTACGACTCCCGCGATCCGGTGAAGGCGATCCGCAACATCGAGTCCGGTGGCCAGCCCGGCATCTACCACCTGCAGGCCCTGGCCCGGAGCCTGGACGGGCAAGATCTCCTCCAATCCCACCTTCGCGACGCCGCCCGCTCGCTCGAGCAGCGCGACGGTGCGCTCGTGCTCACCGGCGAGGGCGTCGAGCTACCGCCCCCGCTGAAGGAGATCGCGGCGGTGCTCACGCTTCCCGGGCCATCTGACGAGGAGTTCCGCGAGCTCCTCGGGCGCATCGTCCGCGATCTGTCCGCCCGCCAGGACATCGAGGTCTCGCTGAGTCGGGAGGAGATGAACACGCTCGTGAAGAACCTGTCCGGCCTGACGCTCATGGAGGCCGGAAAGGTTCTCACGAAGGCCATCGTCGAGGACGGATCGCTCACGGCAGCGGACATCCACCGTGTCATCGACGCCAAGCGCGAGGTGGTCGAACGGGAGGGGCTGCTCGAGTACTATCCGGCCGAGACCACCATGGCCGGCGTCGCGGACCTCAAGACGCTCAAGGGATGGCTCGCCAAGCGGACCGCCGTCGTGAAGAGTCCCGAGAAGGCGGAGGAGTTCGGCCTGGGGTTCCCGCGCGGCGTGCTCCTCCTGGGCGTTCCCGGATGCGGCAAGAGCCTGTCCGCCAAAGCCGTGGCCTCGGAGTGGGGTCTACCGCTGCTCAAGCTCGATCCCTCGAACCTCTACAACAAGTACGTCGGCGAGAGCGAGGGAAACTTCAAGCGGGCGATGCGGGCCGCCGAGCGGATGGCGCCCGTGGTGCTGTGGATCGACGAGCTCGAGAAGGCGTTCGCGGCGGGAGGCACCGAGGACGGCGGCGTGTCCCAGCGCATCCTCGGGAGCTTTCTCGGATGGATGCAGGACCGGAAGGGCGACGTCTTCGTCGTCGCGACCGCCAACGACATCCAGCGCCTGCCTCCCGAGTTCCTGCGCAAGGGACGCTTCGACGAGATCTTCTTCGTGGACCTCCCCGACGAGAGCACGAGACGCGAGGTCTTCCGCATCCACCTGGCGGCCAGGGGGCACGACCCGGCGGGCTTCGACCTGGACGCCCTCGCCCGGGCCTCGGAGGGCTTCAGCGGCTCCGAGATCGAGGAGGTGGTGGTGAGCGGCCTCTATACCGCGTTCGCCAACGGAACGAAGCTGGACACGCGAGCGCTCCTCTCCGAGGCCGGAGGCACGCGGCCGCTCTCCGTCACCATGGCGGAGCGCATGGACGCGCTGCGGGCGTGGGCCCAGGGACGCACCGTCCTGGCGAATTGAAACACCGCGCCTACGGAGAACCGACGACCGTGGCGGCTGGCGGCTACACCTCGCGCAGGAGATCGGCGTCATCGTCCCTCACCGAGTTCACGCGCACCGACACGCGCCGTGCCTCCAGGAAGCCGGAGGCCGCGGGCGAGACGATCCGGCGAAGCAGCCCCGGATCGGCGTCCTTCGCGAGCCACGCGGCGCGGTCCGAAGGTGCCACGATCAGGGGCATGCGCTCGTGGATCGGCCCGACGTCGTCGCTCGCCGCGACCGTGAGGATCGCGAAGCCGTCCCGCGGCTCCGCGCCCGGCCGTTCCCAGTGCTCCCAGATCCCCGCGAAGGAGAGCACGCGGCCGTCCACCGGGTGGAACCAGTAGGGGATCTTCCGGCCACCTTCCTCATGCCACTCGTAGAAGCCGTCGGCGGGCACGAGGCAGCGACGGTGCGCGAAGGCCTCGCGAAACGACGGAGTGCGCGCCGCGGATTCCCCGCGCGCGTTGACGAACGGACGCCCCGCGTCGTCGGCCCGTGCGGGGACGAATCCCCAGCGGAGGAGCCCCATGCGCCGGCCCCGACGATCCTCGCCGACCACAGGCGCGTCCTGGCCCGGCGCCACGTTGAAACGCGGAGCGAGCACGAAGGTCGGCTCGGGCACGTCGAATACCTCGATGAGCTCGTCGGAGGGAACGGCCAGCGTATAGCGCCCGCACATGCGCCGCTCCCTACTTCAGGGGCTCCGGGTGAGGCCCGCACCGCGTGTACCGAGCGTCGTCGAACCGGCGACGGCGCAACACCAGACGGTCGCCGAGATCCTCCTCCCTGCGGAAGCCCAGGAGGTGGAAGAGCTGCAGCGCGTACCAGCGAGCGACGCGCTTGTCGACCACCATGCCGTCCGGGAAGTCTGGATCGCGTCCCACCCCGGGGAGGAGATGGATGACGCGATCCGCTCCCAGGCACCGAAGCGCGAAGGAGATGTGCAGCCACGTCGGCGCGACCTCACGGACCAGGAAGAAGCCGTCCTCACCCTGCTCCTGGTAGAGCGGCATGAGTATCCGGCCGCTCTCCTCCGCGCGGATCTCGCCCCGGGCGTCCCGCGCCACGGCCTGACCGGCACGGACGGGCTGGAAGTTCCGCCAACCCGGGTTCATCCGGAAGTGATCGGCGGGTTCCACCGGATGCCGATAGCGCATCTCCATCAGGTTGGGGAGCTCCTCCATGCCGCGCCGCAAGAGCTTGCGGCCGGCGGTCGCCTCCGGAAGCCCGCCTTCGGTAAGCAGGCCCAACGCCGCGATCTCCACCCAGATGCCTGCTTCCGCCCGTTCCACCGCCAAGGGCTCTTCGTGCTGTCCGGTCTCGAACATCACCGCGACCAGGCCGTGGCGGCCGAGGAACGCCAGCAACGTACCCTCCACCCGCTCCTCCAGCCCGAGGATCATGGGCACGGGAATGTGCGAGGCGAAGGCACGGTTGGGGAGCGTGTCCCCGAACGTCGTGAACGGACCGCCCGAGCCGGAGGTCGTGTGGAGATCCAACGCGTAGATCGGGCCCCGCGCCGCCTCGACCACGTCCTCGATGGCGTCGAGGAGCTCGACCTGCTCGTGGTCCTCGATGGTTCCGTTCAGCCTGCCCTCCGTGCGAAGCCGGTCCAGGCGCTCGTCCGTCCACGCCCGATTCAGGTCGCGGTGCATGAAGCGGCGTCGCGCTGCCAACGCCCGGCAGTTGCCGGCCAACGCCACGAAGTCACCGCGCATCGCACCGGCGAGGGGCGCGAGGCGCTCGCCGACCCTGCGCGCCGCTCGCACGCCCGCGGGCTCGTTCCCGTGCACCCCGGCGATGCACAACAGCGTGGGTCCGGGGCGCGCGCCGGATACGCGCGCGAGCGTGCGCCCCGCGCCCAGGGGCCCGCTGTCGATGTCTGAATGGATGTGGCTTGCCGTACTGCTCACCGTCTTCTCGTTTCTCCTGGAAGAGCCCGCGTGCGATCCGAGCTACTCGACGAAGGTCGCGATCTCGTCCAGGGACTTCTTCGTGATCTCGGGAACGGTGGCTCCCGCCGCGGGGTGGCCGACCACGAGGACCAGAAAGGGCCGCTCGTTGTCGGGGCGGTCCAGAAGGCGGTTCAGGAACTTCATGGGCGAGGGTGTATGGGTCAGGGTGGCCAGGCCGGCGTGATGCAGCGCGGTGACGAGCATCCCCGTCGCGATCCCGACGGACTCCGTAACGTAGTAGTTTTTCAGATGCCTGCCATCGGCGGCCACCTCGTAGCTCTCCGCGAAGATCACGACGAGCCAGGGGGCCGTTTCCAGGAACGGCTTGTGCTCGTCCGTTCCCAGGTGTTCCAGCGCGTCCAGCCACTCGCGCGGCGCCCGCCCCCCATAGAACTCGCGCTCCTCTTCCTCCGCCGCCTCCCGGATGCGGCGCTTCAGCTCCGGATCGCCCACTACGACGAAATGCCAGGGTTGCCGGTTCGCGCCGTTGGGCGCGGTGCCCGCCGCGAGGAGGCAGCGTTCGACCACCTCACGGGGGACCGGACGACCCGAAAAGTCGCGAACCGTGCGCCGCCGCCTCATGCGGGCGAGGAACGCTTCCGCCTCCTCGAGCATGCGGTCGGGCGGCAGAGGCGGATAATCCGTGAGCGGGATCATCCTCGCGCGGGTCACGGGCGCGGCGTTCCGTCCGGCGAGGCGTCCGGGTCGCCGAGCAGTCGCGCGTAGACCTCCACCCAGCTTCCGTCGCTCGCCGCCGCGAGCACGTCCTCGGGGGCCACGTGCAGGGTCTGGGAGAGGACGCGCAGGTTCACCAGGGACACGATGTCCCGGTCGGCCAGCTGCACCTGGCTCCAGTTGGGCGTCGGAGTCGAGCGGTATCGGTCGTACGCCGATTGCAGGATCCCGGCCGACGCTCCTTCGGGGATCGGCACGTAGAACTGAGCGGCGTCCACCTGGTACCGACCGGCGAGCTCGCTCCATCCCCGCCCGGATCGGCGAAGGGCCACGATGGCCTCCGGTGAGACCCCGGCGTGGTGCGCCAGGAACAACACCACGGGGATCTCGTCGGCGGGCATGCGCCACTCGCCGAGGATGGAGATCTCGGCCGCCGGCAGGCTGAAGTACTCCGCCACGGCTCGGAAGTATGCGTCGCGGACGTCCTGTCCACGAACCGCCGGCGTCACGGTGACCGCCGCCACCAGAGCCGCTCCCATGGCCCGTCGGATGTCGTTCACTCGGTCCCTCCTGTGAAGCCGGACTGCCAAGCCGCGTACTGATCCAATCTCCGGCCCTATCGCCATTCGGGCCAGAGTCTACGGATCCGGACATCGCGTGTTCCCGCTTCCGCCGCGATGCTTCCCCAACCGACGGACTGTCCGACTTAACACCTTCCCCCTGGCACGGGTCTTGTACTGTAGAGGGGTGACGAGGGTGCGGAGGGGCCGAGAGAGGAGGCGAACCATGGAACCGAACGGGAAGGGCGCCGCGCGAGCGGACCTCCGCTTCGGTCTAGTGACCGAGGCGTCGTCATCGACGATCCAGAAGGGGCCGGAGCCGGGTGTGGTCTTCGACTTCACCGGTCTCCGTCAGCCCGGACTGTGCGATCTGGCCCTCATCCTCACCGCCCGCCTGCAATCCGCGCCGGATCAGCGCGTGTGGGTCAAGGCGCTGCCCGATACGACGTGGTCGGTCCTCCAGGCCCTCGGGCTGGACCACCTCTTCCACGTGTTGCCGGGACCGGGCAGGGTGGTCAACTGAGCGGCCGTTCTGAGGATGGCCGAAGGCCACCGCAGGTCCACTGAGCGGCCCTGCCGCCTGCCAACTGCCGACCTGGGACGAAGCGCCCCGGTTCTTTCTCGAACCGGGGCGTTTCTTTGCGGTGTCCCTTCCGGAGGACGACGTGCGTGTCCTTTCAGGCCGGGCGCGGCCCGCGCGCGAGGATCCGCTGCACCCGGCGCCGCGCCGCGGCCAGTGGCCCGCCACCCGCCTCGGTGGCCTCCGCGAAGATCTGCTCCAGTGCGTCGCCGATGCCGGCGACCCGCTGCTCCAACGCTTCCTGACGGCGCTCGCCCTGATAGGCCAGGCCGAAAGCCATCGCCCCGCCCGCGTTCACGATGAAGTCGGGTGCGTACAGGATCCCCCTGTCGCCCAGCCTGTCCGCGTCCTCGTCGGACTCGAGCTGATTGTTGGCCGAGCCCGCCACGATGTCGCATCGGAGCCGCGGGATCGTCTCCGCATTGAGCGTCGCTCCCACAGCACAGGGCGCGTAGATGTCGCACTCCTCGTCGTACACGCTCTCTTCGGGTACGACGCTCCCACCCAGCTCCACGGCCAGCGTGACCGCCTTCGCCTGGTCGAGGTCGCTGAGAAGCACGGCCGCGCCCGCACGAGCGCACAGCCGCGCCAGCGGGTCGCCGACGTCACCCACGCCCTGGATGAGCACACGGCATTCGGCCAGGTCCTCACCGTACCCCCTGTGCCGCAGCGCCGCGCGGATTCCGGACAGCACGCCGAGCGCGGTGAACGGACCGGGGTCCGTCGGCCCCGCCGCACCCCGGGGCCTGCCCACTACGTGCTCGGTGACGGTGGCGAGCTCGCGCATGTCCTCGGGCGTCGTGCCGAGATCCTCACCGGTGCCGAAGGCTCCTCCGAGGCCATTGAGCAGATGCCCGAAGCGGTGCAGGAGCCCCACCCGCTCCTTCCCCTCGAGTGGGTGCGGAACGGCGAGGACCGCCTTGCCCCCACCGTAGGGGAAGTCGATCGCGGCCCACTTGTGCGTCATTCCCTCCGCCAGCCGCAACGCGTCCCACAGCCCGTCCTCGGGCCGGGGGTAGACCTTCATGCGGCAGCCTCCCACGGGACGCCCCAGGGTATCGTCGTGCAGCGCGACGAAGATCCACGTCCTCGTGGCGGCATCGTAGCGCACGACCACGCCGAGACCGTCCCAGCGCTGGACGAGATCGAGGATCCCCCCGTGTCTGTTCTCCATGGCCCACCTGGCGAGGATGGTCGCCCGACCACCTCCCGTGCGGAGGCGCCGGGTCGGAAGTCGGGTCCCAAGTCTAGGAGCCCGTCGCCTGGACCGACAGGCATCGGCGACAGCCGTCGGTACCGGCCCCGACACGAGATGATCCGCGGCTCAGCCGCCTCCCTCCATCCCGCGCACGAGCTCGAGCAGGGCGTCGCGCGAGGCGTGCGCGCGGACGACGAGCCAACCGCCGTTCCTCGGCAGGACCATCTCCGTGCGTCCGTCGCCCGCCACGGGCGCGAGCGCCGACGGATCGCTCCCGGATGGCAGATGCACGAGCTCCAGCGTGTCGCCGTCCGCCAGGAGCTGGCGGACGCGGACCGCACCGGCGAGCCCCTCCCCCTCCATCCCGGTCACGGAGAGCACCTGGAGCCCGGGCACCGAAAGCGATGTCGACCTGATCCCGGCCACCGCGATCGGCAGGTCCGCACGCTGTGTCGCCTGTACCACGGGGGGCGGCGCCTCCGCACGCGAACGCCGAAGCTCCTGTGCGGCGGGCTCGGTCGGCTGCGTCACGACCCGGTTGGCCGTGACCGCCGTCTTCGCGGCCGCCTCCTCCTCCCGACGCGGCGCAGCCGCCACCGCCTCCTTCGCTTCGGCCGCCGTTCGCGGGAAGGTCAGGGTGTCCAGGCCGACGACCCGTCCCGCGACCTCGTCCGATACCGGGGACGACTCGAGAAGCACGCGCGGGACCGGAGCCAGGTCCGCCAGGGCATGGCGCTCCGAAGCCACGCCCACCGTGGTCGACGCAGGTCGCGCGGCTCCCGAGTCCGCCACCGGCGCCGCCGTCATCCGATCCGTCCCTTCCGCGGCGGCCGCGGGGCGTTCCCCGGTTCCCGGTGAAGCATCCGCCAGCCGTTCACCGACGTCCGCGTCGGCGCCGGTCGCGTCGCCGACGCCGCCCATCGCGGCGGGGGTGGTGCCCTCGACCGCTTCCGCGGCCGGCGCGGGCGACGCCGCGGTGCGGGCCCCGTCGCCGATGGAATCCTGGCGAGCCGAATCCGGGGCCGTCGCGGCGCGGAGCATCCATCCGGCTCCGATGGCCAGCACCACGGAGGCAGCCCAGGCCAGGCGCGCCAACCGCCGCCCGAACCCCGGCGTCCCCTCCCTCACTCGCGCGCGTGCCCGCAGCTCCTCGAAGGGTGGCGGCTCGATGGCGTCGGGCGCGGCCCCCGCGAGGATCGCCGCGGCCTCGTCCCTGAGCGCACGCTCCTCCTCGAGGCGGGCTGTGCACACCTCGCACGTCGCGAGGTGCTCGCGCACCCGGGCGGCCTCCGCGGCCGGAAGGGCGTCCAACGCCCCGTCGAGGTACGCGTGCAGCGTGCCCTCATCCACGTGCGACATCGGTCCCCTCCCTCGCTTTGTACGCCTCGGCCAGTCGGCGGCGCGCGCGCGCCAGGGTCGTCCCGACCGCACCGACCGCAAGTCCCGTCTGTCGGGCGATCTCCGGATAGCTCATCCCGGCATCCCACAGCAGCAGCGCTTCCCGGTCCCGCTCGCTGAGCGCGTCCAACGCGACGCGCACCGCCGCCCACCGCTCCCGCTCCGCCGCCCCCTCCATCGGGTCGGGCGCCTCCTCCTGGCGATCCTCGGCCTCGCTCTTGAGGAGCGCCAGGTGCCGCTTGCGGCGAAGGACGGTGCGCGCCTCGTCGCGCGCCAGGTTCGACGCCACCTGGAACAACCAGGGACGCGGCTTCCGCGGCTCGTGCTGGAGCGCGCGCACGAACGCCTCCTGGGCCAGGTCCCGGGCCCGGTCCGGATCCCACACCTTGCGGTGGAGGAACCGGACCAGGTCCGGGAAGACGCTCCGGTACAGCTCGTTCCAGTCGAGGCTCACGGTGCTCCACGCGGTCCACGGAAGCGGGCCACCAGCCCGGCTACCGCCGCGTCGCTGAGGTCGCTCGCTCCGTCGTCTCCAACCTGCAGGCTCACATCCGCGCCGGCCACGATCACGGCGTCCATCCGCGTCAGCACGGGCCGGAGCTCGGGGAGCGCCTCCAGGATACGGAAGTAGGCCGAGCTGTACGCCTTGACCTTGAACACCGCCGCGTCGTCAGCGTGCGCGACGTCGATCCATACCCCGCCGTCCTGCCGGAAGATGCGCCCCCCCTCCGTGCGCGTGCCGTCCGAGCCGAGGCGCCCTGCGAGCTCGTCCTCGGCGGCTGCGAGGGCTCCCACGGACTTCGCCTCTCGCATCATGCGCGCTTCTTCCGCCCGGCGCACCGCGTTCGCACCGGAAGCCGCGGCCGGGGCCGTCGGCAGGATCGAGGCCGACACGTCCGTGCGCTGTCGCACCCCACCCACCCCGACCGGAAGGGGACGGTCCGCGACGACGTCCTGCTCCTGGACCAGGTACGACGTATACGCGCTCGGCAGGCCGTAGCGGAGCGCCAGGGTTCGAATCTCCTCGACCAGGCTCGGCGTCTCGCCCTCCGTCCACACCTGGCGCGTGAGATAGCCGAGCTTGCGGGACGCCCACAGGCGCGGGATGTACGCGTTGGCCTCCGTGGCGCGCGGGAAGGACGTGGTCGCCGCGAAATCCTCCACTTTCCCCGAACGCGCCCCGCGGATGCGCACCGGACCCTGGCCCTGGCCCCGATACCTCCCGAAGAGCACCAGCTCCTCACCAGCGAACACGTCGGGGAGGCGGACCGGGTAGATCTCCTCGAGGCGTACGGGCGCACCCGCGATCTCGAGGTCGGTGAGCACGGGATGGCGGATCTTCATGGCCAGCAGCCCGAGCGCGCGCTCCACGTTCTCCCCCGGCTCCACGTACTGCGTGCTCCCCCGCCCCGCCTCTCCCAGGCGGTCGAGCAGATGGGTGTTGACGTCGTGCCCCACCCCGAAGGCGAAGACGCGGGCGCGTCCGGCGCGAGCCTCGGCGCGGTCCGCGAGCTTCTCCGGCGACTGCTCTCCCACCGAGGGCAACCCGTCGGTGAGGAAGATCACCACGGGCAGGCGATCCTCCGGGCTGTGCACCTTGAAGGCCTCGTCCAGCGCCCCCCCGATGTTCGTGCCACCGTCGGCCACCAGGGCATCCACCCAGCGGCGGGCCTCCCTCAGACGTGCGTCGCTGACGGTCGACCATTCGGTGTCGAGCACCCTCACCGCGTTCGAGAACGCGATGAGGCGGAAGCGGTCGTCTCTCGACAGCGTCTCGAGCAGGCCTCGCAGCGCCGCCTTGGCCTGCGCGATCTTCTCGCCGGACATCGAGCCGGACACGTCGAGCACCACGGTCACGTCCCGCGGCTCGGCGCGCGCCGCATTCCGTCCCGGCGTGAGCGTGAGCATGAAGTACCCGTCCTCGCCCACCGGCCGGTGCGTCGCCACCGACAGCCCGACGGCCTCGCCCGCCAGCGGGAAGAAGAGCGACAGACGTCCCCGGACCTCGTCCTCTACCCGGACGGTGAGCCGCCCGTCGTCACGACGCACCTCCAGCTCGTGCGTCGGAGAGAACGGGTCGAGGTAGGCGTCGCCGTCGTCGGCCACGACCTCGAAGGAGGTCCTTGCCGGCTCGGGGGCGCCATGGCGGACGTCGACCCCCTCGACGGACGGCCGACGATCGACTCCGCCTTTGACCGCCCCTGCATAGACGAACTGCAGGGCCTCCCCTGCGCGAGCCAGGACCTGCGTGTAGCGGAGTGTCACCCTCCGCTCCTCGCCCGGCTCGATGGGGAAGATCTGCGCCCGCAGCAGACCCTGGCCGGCCAGCTCGATCAGCGCGGGGTCGGCCCTGCGTCGCACGATCTCCTCGTAGATCGCCCGCGCCTGTTTGGCGTCCATGATCTCGCCCCGCAGCTCGGCATCACCCTGGAAGAGGGAGAACCCCTGGAACACGGCCTCGCCGGGGAGCGGGTACAGGTAGTGGCCTTCCGCGACGCGGCGGCCCTCGTTACGGAACCACTCCGAGACCTCCACCAGCGCGACGCGTCCCTGCAGGCTTACGTGGACCTCGCTGCGGAACTTGTCCACAGTGAAGCCCGTACGGTCGACGCCGCGCGGCGGCTCGATCCACCCCTGGGCGACGCCCGGATCGGGGAGCGCCGCCATCACCAACAGTGCAACCAAGAACCCGCGTCCGTGTCCCATGATTCCTCCCGGCCGGGGCCGCCGAGTCCCGGGGCGGCCGTTCTCCCTGTCACACCGGATGACGCCCAACCCTCCCCGCCTTGCACACCGGGCCTTGCACCGCGGCGCCGCCTTCGCCTGATTTTCCGGGTCCGAAACGGAACCCGACCTGGAGGCTCCCCTGGAAATCGTCGTACTTGGAGGTGGCCGCGTCGGCGGCGCCATCGTTCGTGACCTGACCGCGGTCGAGGACTTCACGGTGACCGTCGCGGACGTCGACCCCGTGGCGGTCGACCGCCTCATGGAAGACGGCGCCAACGGCATGTGCCTCGACCTCTCGGACCCGGCGAACGTGGCGCGCGCCATCGAGCACGCGGACCTGGTCGTGGGCGCCGTCCCCGGCTTCATGGGCTACCGCACCGTCGAGCGGGTGCTCGAGGCGGGCAAGCCGGTGGTCGACATCTCCTTCTTCCCGGAAGACGCCTTCGGCCTGGACGCCGCGGCGAAGACGGCCGGCGTGCCCTGCCTGGTGGACTGCGGCATCGCGCCGGGGTTCAGCAACCTCGTGCTGGGCCGGCTCGAGGCGGCACTGGACCGGACCCACTCCTTCCGCTGTATGGTCGGCGGGCTCCCGGTGGAGCGCCGCTGGCCGTGGGACTACAAGGCGCCCTTCTCTCCGGCCGACGTCCTCGAGGAGTACACGCGGCCCGCGCGCTTCCGCACGGGAGGGAGGGAGGTGGTCGTTCCCGCGCTATCCGACGTGGAGCTCGTGCACTTCCCGGGACTCGGCACGCTGGAGGCCTTCGCCACCGATGGGCTGCGCTCGCTCCTGAAGACGTCCGCGACTCCGGACATGGTCGAGAAGACGCTTCGCTATCCCGGGCACGCCGAGGTGATGCGCCTGCTGCGGGAGACCGGGTTCTTCTCCAAAGTGCCGGTACAGGCCGCCTCCGGTCAGGTGCGGCCGCTGGACGTGACCTCGGCGCTGCTCTTCGACCAGTGGCAGTTCGAGGAGGGCGAGCCCGACCTCACGATCATGCGCATCGAGGTCGAAGGCGTGAAGGACGGATCCGAGGTCCGGCACGTGTTCAACCTCCTCGACTACTACGACCCGGACACCGAGACGTCGTCGATGGCCCGCACGACCGGCTTCAGCTGCACCGCGATGGTGCAGGTGGTGGCAACCGGCCAGTGGAGCGAACCGGGCGTGGCACCGCCCGAGATCGTCGGTCGCCGGGAAGAGTGCTTCGAGTCCGTGGTAAAGTACCTCGAGGCTCGTGGCGTGCACGTCTTCCACCACTTCGAGGAGCTCGACTGACAAGGTCCCGCGGGGCGCTCCGCCGGAGCGCCCCGCGGGACCTTCATGCATCCCCGTCCGGTCTCACCTCCGGATCGCCGCAACCCTCAGTACCGGGAGCGATCCCTTCTCCACCGACGCATCCAGGATACCCCAGGCCAGGAACCCGTCGTCGGAGCGCGGCTCGAGAAGGGTGAAGGCGAGCCGACCCAGGGGCTGATCGACCGACACGTAGGCGGTGCCCGCGGGCAACTCCAACGTGACCGGCTCCCACCGTCCCCATACCGTGCGCTCCCTGCGGCCCTGGAACTCCCCGTCGGCGACGACGGTCGAGTCCACCACGAACTGCTCGGCGCTCACCCGCCGCGCGTTGGCGTAGCGCACGACCGTGATGCCATGGGCCTCCGTCCGCACGATCGCCTCTTCGGCCTCGGGCAGGATGTAGTAGGCCTCTGGAGCGGTCGCGGTCTCGGTGGGACGGAACGCGCCGAAGTCGGTCATGCGCGTGGGCTCGGACACGTCGCGGCGGCGCAGCACGACCTCCCCGCTGAAGGGATTCCGCTCGCGGTCGACCTCGCCCATGCGGATCGTGACCTGTTCACCCTCCAGGAAGTCCGCGCGCGTCGCGAGGTCGCGGCCGACCACGCGCTCTCGGTCCGCCGTCGTCGTGATGTCGCGGATCCGGGTGGCGTTCTGCGCCGCGAAGTCGACCACCTCCTC
The DNA here is from genome assembly GCA_964591135.1 of uncultured Gemmatimonadaceae bacterium. Taxonomy (GTDB): domain Bacteria; phylum Gemmatimonadota; class Gemmatimonadetes; order Longimicrobiales; family Gaopeijiaceae; genus SZUA-318. Next base: position 23,465 of record CAZPZU010000066.1, read on the forward strand.
CACGAACCAGAGCGTCGCCCGCACCCTGTCCTCGAAGGTCAGGTACGCATAGGCCTCGCTCAGGATGCCGATGCGGTTGCGCAGCCCGACGTAGTTGTTCTGGAAGCGGGGGCGGTGGTCGAAGGTGTACCACCCCTGTCCGCCGTCCGGCGTGCGCTGCGCGTTCCCGTAGTAGTAGTACTCCCACCCGTGCTTCTCGCGGATGCGCTCGGTCAGCTCCGGCAGCCAGCGGACGCGCAGGAAGCGGTCGATGCCGACCGGCGTGTTCGGGTGGAGGGGCGGCGCGTACGTCAGCTGGTAGGCGTGATGGGTGCCGTTCGTCGTGTGGAGGTCCACCACCACGTGGGGGTCGTAGTCGTTGAGCAGGCGCACGAACGCGTGGGCCTCGGGGGAATCGAGCTTCGTGTGGTCGCGGTTGAGGTCGAGGCCCTGTGCGTTGGGGCGCTGGCCCATGCCGCCGATGGGTCCGTTCTGCCTCGGCCGGTTGTCGAGCCGGATGCGCTCGTTCCCGTCCGCGTTGTAGATCGGTGCCACGAGGAGCACCACCGAGTCCGCCCACGCCGGATACACGCCGGACGCGTATCGGCGCAGCAGCATGAGGAGCGCCTCCTTGCCGCACACCTCCCCGGCGTGGATGTCGCCCTGCAGGTAGACGCGCGTCTTCCCGGTGGCCCGCACCGCCGCGGCCGAAGCGTCCGGAGCCCCCACCACCAGGAGCGGCAGGGCGCGCCCCTCCATCGTGTATCCGAAGGTGGTGAGGTGGATGTCCGGGCTCCGCTCGGCGAACAGGCGCGCGATCTCCATCACCTCGTCGTAGCGCGTGGTCTCACGGAAGTCGGTGCGCTCGGCGCGCGTGAGGAGAAGGTCGTTCTCCTGGAACGTCTGGGCTTCGGTGCGAGTGGCAGCCGCCGACAGGGTGAAGGCGGCTGCGGCCAGGACGGCGAGGCGTGGCATCGGTCGGGCTCCGGAGGCGATCGCTGCGGACCCTCGAAGCTACGTTCATGCCGAGGGCTCGGGAAAGCTCGGCCCCGTCCCTGGCCACGATCGCCGACCCCGTGTAGCTTCCGGCGCCTCTCGTGCCAACCTTCGCTCGCGTACCTGCCGAATGGCCAAGAGCCTTCCGGTCTTCTACGACTGCCAGAACTGTCCCTCGTACTGCTGCTCCTACCCTCGGATCGAGGTCACGAAGAGGGACATCCAGCGGTTGGCCCGCCACTTCGGGCTGGACTTCGAGACCGCGAAGAGGCGTTTCACCAAGAAGGGCGACGAGCCGGGGGAGATCGTCCTGCGTCACAAGAAGGACGAGACGTACGGAACGGCCTGCCGATTCCTGGATCGCGAGACCCGCCTGTGCACGGTGCACCGCGCTCGTCCGGCCATCTGCCGTGACCACCCCGGGACTCCGCAGTGCGCCTACTACAACTTCCTGATGGCGGAGCGGCGCTACCAGGACGACCCGGAGTTCGTGGCCCGGGCGTACAACCCACCCGAATGAGGAGCCACGCCTCCACCCGGGAACCCGGCGGCCAGGCCCTCGCGGAGCCCTTCCAGTACCCATTCCCCTTGACTTCCGACAGGAGGCGCGCGTAGCGTCCCTGTCGGAACCCTGAAGGAGCGGACGTCCGAGCGTCCGACCGGCCGCTTCCCCTCCGCCCGCCACCCCGCGATCCATGGCTTCCAGCCCGGGCAACGACGTCCTCCGCGGCACGCTGGACCTCCTCATCCTCAAGACGCTCTCCCTCCAGCCGATGCATGGATGGGGCATCTCCCAGCGCATCCAGGAGCTCTCCCGGGGGATCCTCGACGTCAACCAGGGCTCCCTGTATCCGGCCCTCCAGCGCCTCGAGCACCGCGGCTTCATCACGAGCCGCTGGGACATCACCGAGAACAACCGGCGCGCGAGGTACTACAGCCTCACGGGCGAGGGGCGGCGGGGGCTGGCGGAGGAGGCGGAGAGCTGGCGGCGCTACACGGGCGCCGTGGCGTGGATCCTGGAGGCGTCCCCGTGAGGCGTCTCGTGAGGGGGCTCCGCGCCCGACTGGGGGACCTGGTGTTCAGGGGCGCGGCGGAGCGGGAGGCGGACGAGGAGATCCGCTTCCATATCGAGATGGAGACGCAAAAGAACCTGCGCGCCGGCATGGCGCCGGCCGAAGCCCGGCGGCGGGCGCTCGCGGCCTTCGGCGGCGTCGAGCGGCACCGCGAGCGTCTGCGCGACGGTCGGCGCCTCCCGGTGGTCGAGTCGCTCTGGCAGGACCTCCGCTTCGGCGCCAGGGCGCTGGCGCGGAGCCCGGTCCTCTCCCTCGTCGCGGCGCTGACGGTTGCGCTCGGCGTCGGCGCCACCACCGCGGTCTTCAGCGCGGCGAACGCGGTGCTGCTCCGCCCCCTCCCGCTCCCGGAACCGGAACGGCTCGGGACGATCCAGGAGCGACGCTCCGGCGCGGTCTCGACGGGGCTGGAGGGTATGCTGATCCCCTACACCCGCTGCGAGGAGTACAGGGACGCCTCCACGGAGCTCTTCACGTCGGTCGCGGCATTCCGCCTGGTGGACGGCTTTTCGCTGCGGCTCCCCGAGGCCACCGTCTCGGTGAACGGCGCGCTCACCTCGGGCAACTACTTCGAGACCCTCGGCGTGCGCCCAGCGCTGGGTCGGGCCTACGCCTCGGACGACGCGCCCGAGATCGTGATCTCCCACGCCCTGTGGGTGTCCCGCTTCGGCGGCGACCCGTCTGCGGTAGGAAGGTCCGTGGGGCTCGACGGGCGAACGGTCACGATCGTGGGTGTGGCCCCGACCGGCTTCGGCGGCGCCACCTTCGTCGCCGACCGCCTCTGGGCGCCGGTGGGGCTCCGCGGCCTGGACCCGGGCAGCTGGGCGCTGCGGATGGTACCGATCGCGCGGCTGCGGCCCGGGGTGGAGCGCGCCAGGGCCGCCGAGGCCGTCGACGCCCTGGCACGGCGGATCGAGTCGCGCCAGGAGAGCGCCGAGGTCCGCGGCGCCCTCCTCGCGCACATCGCCGTCGTCCCCGACGACGACCGCGGCACGGTGGCGGCTTTCCTGGCGATGCTCCTCGGCATGGCCGTGCTCGTGCTCCTCATCGCGGCGGCGAACATCGCCGCAGTCATGGTGGCGCGTGGCATCGGGCGCCGTCGCGAGATGGCGGTGCGCCTCGCCCTGGGCTGCGGGCGCGCGCGCATGGTGCGCCACCTGCTCGCGGAGAGCCTCCTGGTCTTCGGCGCCGGCGGCGCGGCGGGCGTGGCGCTCGCGTGGCTCTGCACGGGCTGGCTGCAGAGGATCGAGCTCCCGCCGCAGGTGCCCCCGCTGCTGTTCGGGTTGTCGCCCGACGGGCACGTGCTGGCTTTCGCCGTGGTCGTGACGGGTGTGGTCGGCCTGGCTTCCGGGCTCCTCCCCGCCCTCGGATCCTCGCGCCCGGACCTGGTTCCCGCCCTGAAGTCCGGCGGTGCCGGGCGGGTGGAGGGGCGGGGCGCGGGTCGGGACGTGTTCGTGGGCGCCCAGATCGCGCTGGCCACGACGCTCCTGGTCGTGGGCGCGCTCTTCGTGCGCTCCGTGCAGCGGGGCCTGAGCGCCGACGTGGGCTTCGACGCGGAGGGCGTGGTGGCGACCACGATCGACCTGGGCGCCCCGCACGACTACGACCGCGAGAGCGGCCGCGCCTTCGACCGTGAGCTCGTGCAGCGCGTGCGCGCGCTCCCGGGCGTGGACGCTGCGGGGCTCTCCCAGTTCGTGCTCCTCTCGGGCGCTCGCTCGGGCGGCGGCGTGCGCCCGGAGGAGGCACCGGACGCACCCTCGACGTACGCAGCCTACAGCACGGTGACCCCGGAGTACTTCTCCACCATGGGCATCGAGATCCTGGACGGCCGTGGCTTCACCGACGCCGACGACGAGTCCGCCCCGCGCGTCGCCATCATCAACCGCACCCTCGCCGACCGGCTGTGGAAGGGCGAGAACCCGATCGGCCGTCGCTTCATCGGCCTCACGCGGGAGCCTGTCGAGGTGATCGGCGTCACCGGACCCGGCCGCTACGTCTTCGTCACGGAGGAACCGGCCGGCTTCGTCTTCTTCCCCTACCTGCAGCACTATTCACCGCAGATGAGCCTGCACGTGCGGGCGCCCGGCCACGAGGCCGCGGCGGTCCAGGGCGTCGCGGAGGTGGTGCGCGCGCTCGACCCGGACGTCGCCATCGGTACCCCCGTTCTCGTGCGCAAGGTCGTGGGCACGGGCCTCTTCCCCCAGCGCTTCGCGGCCCAGCTCGTGAGCGCGTTCGGGATGGTCGGCCTTGTGCTGGCCGCCATGGGGATCTACGGCGTGCTCGCCTACCGGGTGGCGCGCCGCACCCGGGAGCTGGGTGTCCGGCGCGCGCTGGGAGCCACGTCGGGGAGGGTGGTCCGCACTGTGCTCGGGGGCGGAGCGGCGCTGGCCGCCGTCGGCTGCCTGATCGGGATGATCGCCGGCGCGGGTCTGGCGATCACGGCGCGCAGCTTCCTCTTCGGCGTGAGCCCGCTCGATCCGGTCACCTTCTCGGCGGTCCCCGTGATGCTCTTCCTCGTCACGCTCTTCGCGAGCTGGCTCCCGGCACGGCGCGCCGCGGCGATCGAGCCGTCCGAGGCGCTGCGGACCGAGTAGCCCCGACGCACGGAGGCCCCGGAGCGACCGAGCCGCTCCGGGGCCCCCACCTTCACACCCCACCGCCCCTCCCCGTCCTCAGGCGATGTCGAAGCCGGCCTCTTCGAGCTGGTGACGCTTGACGTCGTCCTCGCTGACGATCTGGCCGTCGAACAGGTGGATCGAGCGATCCGCCAC
>CAZPZU010000067.1:0-28002 GCA_964591135.1 uncultured Gemmatimonadaceae bacterium
GGCGACCCCAACCTTGGCAAGGTTGTGCTCTACCAACTGAGCTATTCCCGCATTGGATTGTGCGCTTACGAAGGTAGGAAAGGCTCTCGGGGAGGTCAAGCGCCTACGGGCGCAAGGAGATGGCGTGTTCCACGGCGCCTCGGGCACCCTTATGTTTCGCGACGCACGCCCCGTTTTCGGGGGTCGCGCACCTTTGCCGACGATCCGACGACACCATGCCCTGCCGACCCCCCGAGAACATCCCTGCGCGCGTCCTGCGGCTTCCCGCGGCGGGGTGGGCGTGCCTGGCGGCGGGTGTCGTCGTCCTCGTCGGAGCCGGCCGGGGAGCGGCCCAGGTCCTCCCGGGACCGCTCGCGGAGCCTTTCGTCCCGGCCGGACGTGTGCGCGTCGACTTCACCCCCTCCTTCACGACGTGGGACAGCCGATACGGGGCCCACCTCGACAACGGGCTCGTCGTGGACGGTGTCGAGCCCCTGGGTGCCGACCTCTCCGACCCCGAGCGCGTGTTCCCGGGCATCGCCGCGCTGCGGGAGAGCGTGCGCGCCCTGACGGGAGAGAGCGGCTACCTGGTCCGCATCGGCGACACGTACGGTCGCCTCAACCAGGACGTGAAGCGCATCGACACGGGGATCCGCCTCGGGGTCTTCGACTGGCTCACCCTCGGCGTGAACGTCCCCTACGTGAAGACCCGGGCCGCCATCGACCTGGGCTTCGTGCCGGATCCGGCGGCCAACGTGGGCGCGAACCCCAACGCCGACAACCCGGACGCCGTCTCGACGCTCCTGGCCAACCTGGAGCGCTCCGCCGCCGCCGCCGCGGAGCGAGCGGCTTCGCTGTGCGGCGCCGGCGACCCGGGGTGCGCGGACGCTCAGGCGCTCGCCGACCGTGTGAGCTCCTTCCGGACGCTGACGCGCACCGCGTACCTGGCGTCGCCGGTGTTCCCCACGGCCACCTCCTCCGCCGCGGCCACGCTCTCCGCCGTCCTCGCTTCCCTCGACGTCGACCTCACGTCGGCGGGGCTGGAGGGGGTGTCGGCGGCCATGCCCTTCGCGGCTTCGACCCTGGATGCCGAGGGCTTCGCCGGCCTCGCGGAGGATCCGTCCGTCGCCGGCGCACCCCTGAACACGGCCGACGTGGGCCTGTGGACACTGGGGGACGTGGAGGTCACCGCGGCCCTACGCCTGCTCGACGGGGAGGTGCGCGACTCCGCGTCGGTCTCACCTCGCCTCGCCTGGTACCTGTGGGGGGGGGCGCTCGTCCGCTTCGGAACCGGGAAGGTGGACGACCCCGCCGTCGCCTTCGACCTGGGCAGCGGCGACGGGCAGATGGACGTCGAAGGGCGCGTGGACGGGGCGGTACGGGTGGGAGCACACTTCGACCTGCACGGCTCGGCGCGCTATGGGGTGCAGGGATCCGGCACGCTGTACCGCAGGGTGGCGCTGCACGAGCGGGCGTTTCCGCCGGTGGATTCCCGGCGGGTCGTGCGCTGGAAACCGGGCGACTACCTGTTCGTGGAGCTCTCTCCCCGCTGGCATCTGGGCGAAGCGCTCGCGCTCGCGCTCGACGTGCGCCGCTACCACAAGGCCCGGGACGGCTACGAGATCCTGGCGGGCCAGGCGGAGGGGCTCCTGCCGGTGAGCGCGCTCGACCTGGACCACGAGACGGAGGTCACGCTCCAGGAGTTCGCCCTGGGCTTCCGGTATTCGACGCTCGGGCTGTGGAGGGAGGGACGGACGGGTGCTCCACTCGAGCTCGGCGCGCGTGTGATCCGGGCGACGGGCGGTGGCGGCGGCCAGGCACCCAAGAACACCAGGATCGAGTTCAGCGCCAGCGTGTTCCGTCGTCTGTGGGGCCGTCGGTAGCGCCGATTCGCGGCGCCGCCGTGGGCCGATGGGGGGAGCACCCCGGCTAGGCCGGAACCTTCCAGGCCGCGAGCATCTCGCGCGCGTGCTGGCGCGACGTCTTCGACTCGGGATCCCCTCCCAGCATGCGGGAGATCTCCTCGACCCGTCCCTCCCCTTCCAGCAGGCGCACGCCAGCAACGGTGGTGTCCTCGCCCTCCCTCTTCTCCACCAGCAGGTGGGCGTGGGCGCGGCAGGCGAGCTGCGGCAGGTGCGTGACCACGAAGACCTGATGGCGCTCCGAGATCTCGGCGAGCTTCCGGGCGACGGCCATGGCGACGATGCCGCCCACCCCCGCGTCGATCTCGTCGAAGATGAGCACCGGCACGCGGTCCACGTCCGCGAGGATGGACTTGAGCGCGAGCATCACGCGGGACAGCTCGCCCCCGCTCGCCACGCGGGCGAGGGCCATGGGGTCGAATCCCGTGTTGGTGGACACCAGGAACTCCACCGCTTCCGCGCCGTAGGCACCGATCTCGTCCAGGGGGCGCAGCCGGACCTCGAAGGTGGCCGAGGCGAGGCCGACGTCGGGAAGCACCTCCATCATCGCATCCGCCAGCTCTTCGGCACCGCGCGTCCGCAGGGCCGTCATCTCCGCGGCGGCCTCCGTGAGATCGTAGCGCGCGCGCGCGACACCCGCGCGCAGCTCCACCAGATCGTGCTCCGCGTCCTCGAGCTCCGCGAGCTCCGTCCGCACCCTGGCGGCCGTGTCGAGGACGCCGGAAAGATCCGGACCGTACTTCCGCTTCAGGCGGAAGAGCCCGTCCAGGCGCTCGCGGATCTGCTCCAGGCGGGCGGGATCGTGCTCGACGCCCGACGCGTACTCGCCGACGCGCCTCCCCGCGTCGGCCACCGCGTGGTAGGCGTCCTGGGTCAGCTCCGCCAACTCCTCCAGGGCCGGGTCGATGCGGGCCATGCGGGCGAGCTGGCTGCGCGCCTCGGCGATGCGGTCCGCGACCGCGTTCTCTCCCCCGTAGAGCGCGTCGTGGATCGACGCCGCCCCGGAGACCAGCTCTTCGAGATGCGCGTACCGTTCGGCCTCGGCCTCGAGCTCCTCGTCCTCGCCGGGCCTGATCTTCGCGACGTCGATCTCCTGGAGCTGGAAGCGCAGGAACTCGGCCCGCTCCTCCAGCTCGCCCTGGCGCTGCTCCCGCGCCTGCAGGTCGCCCTGGCGCGCGCGCACCGCGGCGTGGGCGGCCGCCACACGGTCCAGAGCCTCCCGTCCGTCCACGTAGGCGTCGAGGATGGCGCGCTGCTCGACCTGGCGCAGGAGGGTCTGGTGCTCGTGCTGTCCGTGCATGTCCACCAGCGCGGAGCCCAGCTCTCCCACCACGCTGGCGGTGGCGGGCGACCCGTTCACCCACGCGCGGTTGCGTCCCTCCGCCGCCACTTCGCGGCGCAGGATGAGCTGGCCGTCCTCCGGCGCGAAGCCGAGCTCGTCCAGTCGGGCCAGGAGCTCCGGCATGTCGCCGACGTCGAAGACCGCCTCGACGGTGGCCCGGTCGGCTCCGGCGCGCACGACGCCGGACGACGCCCGCTCTCCCAGCAGGAGGGAGAGGGCGCCCACGACGATGGACTTGCCCGCGCCCGTCTCGCCCGAGAGCACGTTGAGGCCGGGGCCCAGCGTCAAGCCGAGGTCCTCGACCACGGCGTAATTCCGGATTCGGAGTTCGATGAGCATCATCGTCCAAGGTAGAACCGGACGGCTGCGCCCCTCAATGGTGAAAGACGCCGCGCGCTCTGCCGGTCAGGCCCGTTCCGGGGGCCGGGCCGCCCAATTGAGCTTCCTGCGCATCGTCCCGAAGAACGTCTGTTCCGGCAGGCGGACGAGCTGCACGTCGTGCTCCCCGCGGCCCACGACCACCTCATCGCGCGGGTCCAGCATCCGCGCCACCTGTCCGTCCACGGTGAGCTGCAGCTCGTGCGACGGGTCCAGCGGGCGCACGGTGAGCGAGTCCGTCGCCGGAAGGACCAGCGGGCGCACCGTGAGCGAGTGCGGGCAGATCGCGGTCACCACGATGCACTCGACCTCGGGCACGATGATGGGCCCGCCCGCCGACAGGCTGTAGGCGGTCGAGCCCGTCGGCGTCGCCACGATCACGCCATCGGCCGAGAAGCTCCCGATCTCGGCGCGCTCGGCGTCGCGGCCGACGGTGAGGAGCACCGGCGTGACACGCGCGGCCCCGGGCTTGTGGATCACCACGTCGTTGAGCGCGTAGAGCGCATCGCCCTTTCCGACGCCGACGCCGTACACGCGGGCCTGGAGGGTGAAACGCCGGTCGATCTCGGCTTCTCCGTCCAGGACGCGCGTCAGGCCCACTTCCAGCTCGGCCTCGGCCGTATTGGTGAGGAAGCCGAGCTGCCCCAGGTTCACGCCGAAGAGAGGGACGTCCCGCCCCGCGACCAGGCGGGCGGCGCGCAGCAGCGTCCCGTCGCCACCCAGCGCGACCACCAGGTCCACCGGCTCCTCCTCGAGATCGACGCGTGGCGCGCGCTGTGGGACCTCGCTCGCCCCCTGCCGGTCCAGGAGGACCTCCACGCCCCGCCCCTCGCAGATCTCCAGCAGGCGGGTCATGGCGCCGGGAAGCTCGACGGAGCGGCGGCGGAGCACCACGCCGAGACGGCGGATCGGGCCGGGAAGGCGCTCCCGGCCCTTCGGGACGTTCATCGGACCCCGGTGCCCTCGTGCACGCTCGCCAGCTTGCGGACGCGCTCGGCGATCCCGGCCGCGTCGAGCCCGAGCTCTGCCATGAGGGCGGCGCGCGCTCCGTGCGTGACGAAGTGGTCGGGAATGCCCATGGACGCCATGTGCGGGCGCCGATCGAGCTCGAGCGCGTCCAGCTCCCGGGCCATGGCGGCGCCGAAGCCGTTCGTGATCTGCCCCTCCTCCACGGTGAGGGCCAGCGGATGGCTCCGCATCATCTCCTCGAAGACGTCGGTGTCGAAGGGCTTGAGGAAACGGCAGTTGACAACCGTGCAGCGCACACCTTCGGCGGCCAGCGTTTCGGCCGCCTTCAGCGACGGGAGCACCATCGTGCCCACGGCGAGGATCACGGCGTCCGGCCCGTTGCGCAGGATCTCCCACGTGAAGGGCTGGATCGGTGGGATCTCGGCCAACGGGGGTACCTCGGCGGGGACCGTGTCGCGGGGCCAGCGCACGCTCCAGGGGCCGTCGTGGCGTTCGGTCGCCAGGCGAAGGAGCGCGAGCATCTCGGCGCCGTCCTTCGGCGCCGTCACGGTGATGCCGGGCACGGCGAGCATGTAGGCCATGTCGAGGGTGCCGTGGTGCGTTGGCCCGTCCTCGCCCGCGATGCCCGCCCGGTCCATCCCGAAGATGACCGGCAGGCCCTGGAGCGCGACGTCGTGGACGATGTTGTCGAACGCCCGCTGCAGGAACGTCGAGTAGATGGCCACGATCGGCTTCACGCCGCGTGTCGCGAGGCCAGCCGCGAAGGTGACGCCGTGACCCTCGGCGATGCCGACGTCGAAGTAGCGGTCGGGATGCGCCTTCTGGAATATGTCCGTGCTGGTACCGTCGGGCATGGCGGCGGTGATCGCGACGACGCGCGGGTCGGCGTCCGCGAGCTCGATCAGCCCCTTCCCGAACACCTGCTGATAGCGCGGAAGCCCGCCGCCCTTCTTGGTGCCCTTCCCCGTCATCTTGTCGAAGGGGCCCGATGCGTGCCACGTCCACGGGTCTGCCTCGGCGGGGTCGAAGCCCTTTCCCTTCTGCGTGAGGACGTGGACCAGGATCGGCCCCTTCATCTCCTTCACGCGCGTGAGCGTGTCGACCAGCGCGTCGACGTCGTGGCCGTCCACCGGGCCGACGTAGCGGAGCCCGAGCGCCTCGAAGATGAGCCCGGGCGTCAGGATGTGCTTCACGCTCTCCTCGAGCCGGCCCGCCAGCTCTTCCATCGCCCCGCCGATGCTGGTGGGCGCCCGGTGCAGCACCTCCTTCACCAGGCTGCGCACCTTGTTGTAGGCCGGGTTCGTGATCATCCCGGTCAGGTACTTGTTCATGGCGCCCACGGCCGGCGCGATGGACATGTCGTTGTCGTTCAGGACGACGATGAAGTCCCGGCCGGTGTGGCCGGCGTTATTGAGTGCCTCGTAGGCGAGGCCGCATCCCATCGCGCCGTCTCCGATCACGGCGACGACCTCGAAATGGTCGTCGGTCAGGTCCCGGCCGACGGCCATCCCCCACGCGGCGGAGATCGACGTGGCCGCGTGCCCGGCTCCGAACGCGTCGTACTCCGACTCGTCACGCCGGCAGAACGGCGCCAGGCCGTGGCGCTGGCGGATCGTCGCCAGCTCGTCGTTGCGTCCGGTGAGGATCTTGTGGATGTAGGCCTGGTGGCCCGTGTCCCACACCAGCTGGTCGCGCGGCGTGTCGAAGACGTAATGGAGGGCCACGGTCAACTCGGCGACACCGAGGCTGGCACCGAAATGGCCTCCCTTCTGCGACACGACGTCGATGTGGCGATTGCGGGCCTCGTCCACGACGCGGCGGAGCTCGCTCCGCGGCAACGCGCGCAGGTCCTCGGGAGAATGGATCCGATCCAGCAGGGCCACCCGATCACTCCTTCGCGAGATTCGATGCCAAGCACTAAAGATACCCGAGCGCCCGGCGGCGAACACCTACCCCCCGGTTCGTACCCGGGTCCGGCACCCCCCGCCCGGGAGCCTCAGCGCTCGCGCTCCACGACGTAGCGGGCGAGCGCCTCGAGAGCGGGGGCCTCCAGCCCGCCCTCGGCGAGCGCGGCCAGCGCCTCCGCAACCTGGGCTTCGGCGCGACGGCCAGCCTCCTCGACACCGTACAGGCCGACGTAGGTCGATTTCGACAACGCCTCGTCCGACGGGTTCTTGCCCAGGACCGAAGCGGACTGGGTGGCGTCGAGGATGTCGTCGGCGATCTGGAACGCGAGACCGATCGCCCGTCCGTAGCGCAGAAGGGCGGCACACCGTGCCTCGCCGGCCCCGGCGGCCAGAGCGCCCATGTGCAACGAAGCGGCCAGGATCGCACCCGTCTTGCGGCGATGCAGCCCGTCCAGCTCCTCGGCGTCGAGCGACGCTCCCTCCCCCTCGAGGTCCACCCACTGCCCCCCCACCATGCCTCCGGCCCCGGCGGCCTCGGCGAGCGCGCCCACGACTGCCCGAGCCCGCGCCGCGTCGCAGCCCAGGGCGCGTGCGGCCTCCCAGGCCTGCAGGGCGGCCGCGGGGATCAGGGCGGCGCCGGCACGTACGGTGACGTCCTCCCCTCGCACCCGATGCGTGGTGGGGCGTCCGCGCCGGAGCTCGGCATCGTCCATGCACGGAAGGTCGTCGTGCATCAGGGAGTAGGCGTGGACGAGCTCGAGCGATGCCGCCAGGTCGTACGCGGCATCGGTGACCTCGCCGCCGCAGGCCCGGAACGCCGTGACGCACAGCACCGGACGGAGCCGTTTTCCGTCGGAGAGCACGCCGTGCTCCATGGCGCCGTGGACGTCGGCGTCCACGAGCCCGTCGAGGCTCGCCACGGCACGACCGAGCGCGGCCCCGACCGAGCCCGCCTCGGCCGCGAGGTAGGCATCCAGATCGAATACGACCCGGCTCAACGGTCCCGCTCCTCCGACTCCGCTTCCTCCTCCTGGAACGGCCGCGTCCGCCCTCCCGAGAGGAGCTCTTCGACTCTCAGCTCGGTGCGAGACAGGACGGCTTCCGCCTCCCGGACGAGCGTCACACCCTCCTCGAAGAGCGCGAGCGCCCGTTCCAGGTCGACCTCGTCGGACTCGAGCTGGCCCATGATCGCCTCCAGGCGACGGAGCCGCCCTTCCAGCGTGGCCGCTTCGTCCGCGCCTCCCTTCGGATCCTTCGGCTCTTCCGTCATCGCTCCTCCTCGGGACGCGCCGGGAGCGCGCCCTCCGACGCACAGGCCACGCTGCCGTCCGCCACGCGCAACACGAAGCTTCGGCCGGCCGGGAAGTCGGCGACCCTGCGCAGCAGCCCTCCCTCCTCCGCCCTGGCCACCGAATACCCCCGCTCCAGGATCGCCAGCGGAGAGAGGGCCTGGAGGCGGCCCGCCAGCCCCGCCAGCCTCTCCCGGCGACGCTCCAGCAGCCGCACCACGCCGCGCTCGAGGCGTCCGGTGGCGACGTCGACCGACTGGCGCGCCGGGGCCAGGCGTCGCTCCATGGCCCGCGAGAGGCCCCGCAGACGCTCCACGAGGCCCGTCTGCCGCCGCGTGACCGTACCGCGCAGGCCACGCGCCAGCCGCTCGGGCACACCCCTCAGCTGGGCGAGCACCGCGACGCCGTCGGGCACGGCGGCCTCTGCCGCGGCGGATGGGGTCGGAGCGCGTAAGTCAGCCACCAGATCGGAGATGGTCACATCCACTTCATGTCCAACTGCAGATATCACAGGGACGGGACAGGCGGCGATGGCCCGGGCCACGGCTTCCTCGTTGAACGCCCACAGGTCCTCGAGCGAGCCCCCTCCCCGTCCCACGATGAGGACGTCCACTTCCCCACCTCCACCCAGGGCCTCTACGGCTCGGGCGACCTCCCGGGCGGCCCCTTCCCCCTGGACGCGCGCACCCCGCACGAGCACGCGGACCCACGGGGCGCGGCGGCGCAGGACGGTGAGGATGTCGTGCAGCGCCGCTCCGGTGGGGGAGGTCACGACCCCGACCGTCAACGGGAACCGCGGGAGGGGACGCTTGCGCGTGGCGTCGAGGAGCCCCTCCTCCTCCAGCTTCCGGCGCAGCTTCTCGAAGGCGAGGCGCCAGAGGCCCTCGGCTCCTTCCGCTTCCACGCGCCGGACGGCCATCTGGTACTCTCCCCGGGCCTCGTAGAGGGTCAGAGAGCCGAACACGCGCACGCGCATCCCCTCGTCGGGATCCGTAGGAAGCCGCTCGGCGTCGCTGCGCCAGAGCACGCACCGCAGCTGCGCCCGCTCGTCCTTGAGGGTGAAGTAGCAGTGGCCTTGCCGGGAGCGTGTCCAGTTGCCCACCTCGCCGGCGACCCACAGTGCATCGACCGTACTCTCCAGGAGCGCGCGCACGGCCCGGTTCACCTGCGAGACCGACCAGACACGCGGCTCCGGCTCGGGCGGCGGCGCCTGCGGCTGTGCGGGCGACCCCGCGTCCCCCTCCTCGAAGAGGTCCAGGCTCAGATCGTCCGTCACGATCCCGCCCCGCTCAGCTTCCCGCGGATCGGGCGGCCGAGGCCACCGTGTTGGACAGAAGCATCGTGATCGTCATGGGCCCCACGCCGCCGGGCGAGGGAGAGATGGCCGCCGCGACCTCCTTGACCTCGTCGAACCGCACGTCCCCGCAGACCCGGTAGCCCTTCTCGCTCGCGGGATCGTCCACACGGTGCGTGCCCACGTCGATCACCACGGCGCCGGGCGCGACCATGGCGGCGGTGATCATCTCCGGCCGCCCGATGGCCACCACCAGGATCTCCGCCGTACGGGCGACCGCGGCCAGGTCGGGGGTGCGCGAATGGCAGACGGTCACGGTGGCGTTGCCGCCCGGCGCCTTGCGCAGCAGGAGGTTGGCGAGGGGCTGGCCCACCAGGTTGGAGCGGCCGAGCACCACGACGTGCCGGCCGGCCGGATCGTGGCCCGAGCGCACGAGCATCTCGATCACCGCGGCCGGGGTGCAGGGCGCGAAGAACTCGCCCGACCCGGTCATGAGGCGCCCTGCGTTCATGGGGCCGAGGCCGTCCACGTCCTTGTCCGGGCTGGTGGCTTCGGTCACCCGGGCCTCGTCCAGGTGGTCGGGAAGCGGGAACTGTACGAGGATCCCGTGGATGTCCGGGTCCGCGTTCAGACCCGCCACCACCCCCAGCAGCTCGTCCTGGGAGGTGTCGGCCGCGAGCGTGATCTGGCGCGAGTGGATCCCCATCTTCGCGGCCGCCTTGTTCTTCATGCCCACGTACATGTGCGAGGCGGGGTCGTCCCCCACCAGCACGGTGGCCAGCCCCGGGGTCAGGCCATGATCCCGCTTCAGCCCGGTGACCTTCGCCGTGAGCTCCTCCCGGATCCGGGCCGCGATTTCCGTCCCGGAGATGATCTGCGCGCTCATGACCCGAAAAGCCCACCCTGGGTTGCTGTCGAGTTCGCGGACGAGGCCTCGTGGGCACGCCCGCGCGATCCGGCCACCAAGGTAACACGTTCCCCGGGGCTCCGGGCCCCGCGCCGCGGGCCCTTCGGCGGGTGGGCCGGTCCTACCGCGCGAAGTCCACGGCGCGCGTCTCCCGGACGACCACGATCTTGATCTGACCGGGATACTGCAGCTCGCTCTCGATGCGGCGCGCGACGGCCTCGGAGATCTGCGCCATCTCGCCGTCGCCCACCTTCTCGGGCTCGACCATCACGCGCAGCTCCCGGCCCGCCTGGATCGCGAAGCACCGCTCCACCCCCGGGTGCTCCATGGCGATCTCCTCGAGCTTCTCGAGCCGCTTCACGTAGCCCTCGAACATCTCGCGACGCGCGCCCGGCCTGGACCCGCTGATCGCGTCGGCGGCGGTCACCAGGAACGTCTCGGCGAAGAAGTGCGGCTCCTCGTCGTGGTGGGCCCGGATCGCGTTGAGCACCAGCTCGCTCTCGTTGTGTTTCTTGCACAGCCGGTAGCCGAGCTCCACGTGGGTCCCTTCGTGCTCGTGGGTCATCCCCTTGCCCACGTCGTGCAGGATCCCCGCGCGCTTCACACCCTGGACGTCGAGGCCCATCTCGGCGGCCATGTTGGCGGCCAGGAGCGCGACCTCCTTGGCGTGCTGGAGCTGGTTCTGGCCGTACGAGGTGCGAAAGCGGAGACGTCCGAGCGTCTTGACGATCTCGGGGTGCACATTGTGGATGCCGAGCTCGTAGAGGACCTCCTCGGCCGCCTGCACCATCCCCGCCTCGACCTCGGCGGTCGCCTTGTCTACCGTCTCCTCGATGCGGCCGGGGTGGATGCGTCCGTCCTCGATCAGGCGCTCGAGGGCGACCCGCGCCACCTCGCGGCGCACCGGGTCGAAGGCGGACAGGACCACCGCCTCCGGCGTGTCGTCGATGATGACGTCGACGCCCGTCGCCTGCTCGAACGCCCGGATGTTGCGACCTTCCCGCCCGATGATGCGACCCTTCATCTCGTCGGAGGGAAGCTGTACGACCGAGACGGTGGTCTCGGCGGTCTGGTCGGCGGCCATGCGCTGGATGGCGAGCCCGATGATCTTCTTGGCCTCGCGGTCCGCGTCGCGCTGCGCCTGCTCCCGGATCTCCCGGAGCGCGTTGGCGGCTTCGGCCCGCGCCTCGTCCTGGAGGTCGTCGACGAGCTGCTTCCTCGCCTCCTGAGCGGACATCCCGGCGAGCTGCTCCAGGCGCGCCCGCGCCTCCGCGGTGTCGCGCTCGATGACGGCTTCGCGGTCCGCCAGCGCCCGCTCGCCCCGAACCAGCCCGGCCGCACGGGCCTCCAGCTCGGTCTCGCGTTCGTTCAGGCGCTCGAACTGGCGGTCGAGGGCCTCGGAGCGCTCCTGCATGCGGCGATCGAGGCGCTCCGCCTCCTCGCGGCGGTGCGACTCCTCGCGCTCCCAGGTTTCCCGAAGCTTGAAGCTCTCCTCGCGGCCGGCCAGCTCCCCGGCCTTCCTGAGGTTCTCGGCTTCTTCTTGCGCTCGTTTGAGGATGCGGGAGGCCTCGTCCCGTGACTCGGCCTTCTCCAGCTCGCGGTGGGCCCTCTCACGGCTTCGAGCCAGGAAGAAACCGATCAATACGCCCAGGATGAGCCCCACCGCTGCCAAACCCACCAGCGGGGTGATCATGTATCGACTCCGAACTCGGCTCCGGGATTCTACGGAGCCGCGGGTGGATCGCGTCGGAACCCTCGCGATGCCGGACCAACGGGGCAGGCGAAGGCTCGCAGGTTGGTCAGAGAATAGGATTTGGCGGCGCCGAATCGCAAGCTGCCCCCCGCCGGGGAGCCACCGGCGGCCCCCTGTGAGGCGACACCGGCGCGCTACTCGGGCCCGGCAGCCTTCAGCCCCTGCTCCACACGGGAGAGGAGATCGGCGGTGCGCGCGCCGGCCTCCTTGCGGATCCGCTCCGCCTCGTCGACCGCCTGGAAATACTCGTCCGCGATGGAGAGCGCGGCCAGGATGGCGGCCTTGTGGCTCTCGATCAGCCCCGACTTCGACCGGATCTCGCGGATGCGCTCGTCCACCAGCTTGGCGCACTTCCTGGTGTAGGCGGGCTCGGCATTGGCCCGGATCGTGTGCTCTTCGCCGGCGATCCGGACGGTGACGGACGCCTTCTCGCTCATCGCTGCCCCTCCAGAAACCGGATCTGGGCCAGAAGGCGCTCGACGCTCTCGCGACCCTTCTCCAACCGGGTGCGGAGATCCTCGTTCTGCTCTTCGAGCGTCTTGAGCCGGGTCAGGAGTCGGCCGGCTGCTCCCTCGTCGCCCGTGAAGCGCTTCAGCAGCTCCTGGAGCTCCCCGCTCCTGGCCTCCGCCGCCTCCGCCCGCAGGCGTGTCCTCTCGAGCCGGCCGAGCGCTTCCCCCACGGCACGCTCCAGCCTCTGGAACACGACCCGTTCGGACGGCGCGGCGTTATCCCCGGAGTTCGACACCGAGCTCCTCCTTCAGGCCCCCGACGATGGTCTCCACAGCGCGGTCCACCTCCTTGTCCTTCAGGGTCCGCTCCGCGGCCCGGAAGCGCAAGCTGAAGGCGACCGACCTCATGCCCGCCGGCACGCCCTCGCCGCGGTAGTGGTCGAACAACGCCACCCGCTCGAGAAGCCCGCCGGCCCGGCCGCGGATGGCCTCCGTCACGGTGGCGACCGTGACTCCGTCCGGGACCAGCAACGCCAGGTCCCGGTCCACCGCGGGATGCTGGGGCAGGCGCTCGTACAGGTGAACGGGCTCCGGGGCGATGTCCGCGGGCAGCGTGACCTCCAGGGCCCACACGTCGTCCGCCCACACCGGCGCGTCGACGGCTTCCGCGCGCACCCGACCCGCCCGACCGACCACCGCACCGGCGCCGTCGCGCACCTCGAACGTCGCCCCCTCGTCCCACGGCGCACCCGGCTCGGGCGCGGGCGCGACGCTGCAGGCGCCGCGATAGGCGCGCTCGGCGATCTCCTCGGCCAGGGCCTTGAGGTCCCAGACGGAGAACACCTCTTCGGGCACGGACCAGTGGGGCGGCTCGCGCCGCCCGCTCAGGACGGCGGCGACGTGGGTCTCCTCCCGGGGAGGCTCCCCCTTCCCCGCGGCGCGGAAGGACGTCGCGATCTCGAACAGGCGCACATCCCGGTTGCCGCGGGCGAAGTTGTACTCCACCCGCCGGAGGAGCGAGGGAAGCACTGTCCTGCGTACGTAGGGCTCGAGCGTGTTCAGGGGGTTGGCCACGCGCACGTCGCCCTCCCCCTTCGGGACGAACGCCGGGGTCTGCGCCTCGAACAGCCCACGGGCCGCCAGCGCGCCGCGCAGCCCGTCCTCGAGCTGGAACGCGGGGTGGTCGGGCACGGTGTTCGACCCGTAGGCGCCGAGGTCCGCCGGGAAGGCGTCGTAGCCGTGCGCCCGGGCGACCTCCTCGATCAGGTCGACCTCCCGGGTGACGTCCCAGCTCCGGAATCCCGGCACCCGCACCCGCAGGGTCCCCTCGTCCTCCGACTCGACGGTGAAGCCGAGCGGCTCGAGGTGGCCGCGGACCGTCGCCGCGTCGAAGGGCACGCCGAGGACGTGCCCGATGCGGGCCAGCCGCAGGGCCACCACCCGGGCCTCGAACGAGCGTGGGCACACGTCCAGGACCGGTCCGTCGATCTCCCCGCCGGCCGTGGCGACGATGAGCGCCACGGCCCGCTCCACGGCGCGGCGCATCCCCTCCGGGTCCACGCCTCGCTCGAAGCGGTAGGAGGCGTCCGTCGACATTCCCAACGCCCGGCGGGTGGCCCGCACCGACTTCGGATCGAAGAGCGCGCATTCCAGCAGGATGTCGGTCGTGTCCGGCGACACCTCCGAGTCCGACCCGCCCATGACGCCGGCGATCGCCACCGGGCGTTCCGCGTCGCAGATCATGAGCATGTCCGGGCCGAGTGCGCGCTCCTCGTCGTCCAGCGTCGTGAACGTCTTCTCGTCGGGGCGCACGCGACGTACGACGATCGCCGAGCCGCCGAGCCTGGCCAGATCGAAGGCGTGCAGGGGCTGTCCCAGCTCGAGCATCACGTAGTTGGTGGCGTCCACCACGTTGTTGATGGGTCGCGCCCCCGCGCCGCGCAGGCGCTCCTGCAGCCACGCTGGCGAAGGCCCGATGCGCACCCCCCGCACCACCGCGCCCAGGTAGCGGGCGCACAAGTCAGCGTCGTCGATGCGGATGGAGACCCCTCCCACCGTGACCTCGGGTGCCCCCGCCTCCCACGCGAGGGCGACCTGCGGATCCCCCGGGATCTCCGGCAGGACCGTGTGGCCGTCCCCTTCGGCGGCGAGCTCCCGGGCGATCCCGATGTGGCTCAGCAGGTCGCCGCGGTTGGACGTGACCTCAACGTCCATGGTCGTATCGTCGAGGCCGAGCGCCTCCACGAACGACTCGCCCGGCGTGAAGTCGCCGTGGATCTCCATGATGCCGCTGTGGTCGGCGCCGAGCCCGAGCTCCTTCGGAGAGCACAGCATCCCCTCCGAATGCTCGCCTCGGATCTTCGCCTTCTTGAGCTTCAGGCCACCGGGCAGCGTCGCGCCCACGGGGGCGAACGGGTACCAGGAGCCCCCCTTGACGTTGGGCGCGCCACAGACCACCTGCACGACGCCCGCGCCGGCGTCCACCCTGCACAGCGACAGCCGATCGGCGTTCGGGTGCGGTCCCGTCGTCACCACGCGCCCGACGACCACGTCGCCCAGCTCCACTCCGGGCGACACCATCTCCTCGACCGGAGCCCCCCTGAGCGCCAGGTGGTCGGCGACCTCGCGGGCCGGGAGGCGCAGCCCGGGCACCATGTCCTTGAGCCAGCGGAACGAGACGTTCATCGGGCGAACTGAGCCAGGAAGCGGACGTCGTTCTCGAAGAACGTGCGCAGGTCGTCAACGCCGTGCTTCAGCTTCGCGATCCGACCCGGCCCCATGCCGAAGGCGAAGCCCGTGTAGCGCTCGGCGTCGTAGCCGGCGCTCTCGAGCACGTTCGGGTCCACCATCCCCGCGCCCATGATCTCCAGCCAGTCCGTCTCCTCGGTGGAGCCGTCCGGGCGGGTGATCACGCGTTTCACGTCCACCTCGGCGCTCGGCTCCGTGAACGGGAAGAACGAGGGGCGGAAGCGGGTCTGCGTGCCCGGTCCCCAGTAGCGGCGCGCGAACTCTGCGAGCGTCGCCTTGAAGTCGACGAAGGTGATTCCCTCGTCCACCACCAGTCCCTCGATCTGCAGGAACGCCGGGGTATGCGTCGCATCGTAGGTGTCGCGGCGGTACACCCACCCCGGCGCGATGATGCGGATCGGCGGCTGGTACCGCTCCATGGTGCGCATCTGCACCGGCGAGGTGTGGCTGCGCAGGAGGACAGAGTCCACCAGGTAGAGCGTGTCCTGTTCGTCGGCCGCCGGGTGGTCGAGGGGCGTGTTCAGCGCCTCGAAGTTGTACCACTCCGTGTCGGCCTCCGGGCCGCGCGCGCGACTGAACCCCATGTCCCGGAAGATGCCCCAGATCTCGTCCACCGTCCGGGTGACCGGGTGCAGCCCACCCCTCCACGGCCTGCGGGACGGGAGCGTCAGGTCCTCGACGGCGCCGGTCGTCGGGCCTGCGAGGGCCTGCTGGCGGGCCTCGAGCGCGTCGCTCACCACGCCCTTGACCCGGTTGGCCTCCTGGCCGAGCGCGGGACGCTCCTCGGGAGGCAGCGTTCCGACCTCGCGCAGGATCTGGCTGATGCGACCCTCTTTGCGTCCGAGGTAGGTGACACGGACCTCCTCGACCGCGCGCGCGTCCTCGGCGGCGCGAATGGCCGCGAGGGCCTCGCTCTCCAGCGCCTTCAGCGCCTCGATGGGGTGGAGTTCGCTCATCGTGAGTTGGTGTCTCTCGGCTTGGGCAGGCCGAAAGCTATCAGGCGTGAAGGGGGGCGCAAACCTCCGTGCCCGACGGCCCGGGCCCCGTACACGAGAGGCCCCGCGGCACGATGCCGCGGGGCCTCTTCGCCGACCGTCGAGGGCGGATCGTGCGCGCCTTCAGTTCGTCTTGGCGGCCAGTCCCTCTTTGGCGCGGTCCACGAGGGCCGCGAACGCCTCCGGAGAGCGGACGGCCAGGTCGGCCATCGCCTTGCGGTCCATCTCCACGCCGGCCTCCTTCAGGCCGTTGACGAAGCGGGAGTATGACAGGTCGTGCTCACGGGCCGCTGCGTTGATGCGCGTGATCCACAGGCGCCGGAAGTTGCGCTTCTTCTTCTTCCGGTCGCGATAGGCGTGCTCCCACCCCTTCTCCACCGCGTCCTGTGCGGTGCGCCAGAGGTTCTTCCGGCCGCCGAAGTACCCCTTCGCGACCTTGAAGAGCTTCTTCTTCTTCTTGTTCCGCGCGGGGGCGGATGTCGAGCGAGGCATGGGTCGTCCTCCTTATCCGCCGTACGGGAGCATCCGCTTCAGCCGCTTCTCGTCGGGCTTGGCGACGAGACCCGCCTTGCGCAGGCGGCGCTTCCGCTTGGTCGTCTTCTTCGTGAGGATGTGGCTCTTGTTCGCCTTGTGCCGCTTGAGCCGGCCCGTGCCGGTCTGCTTCAGGCGCTTCGCCGCACCCCGGTGCGTCTTCATCTTGGGCATGATCTCACCTACTTGACCTTCAAGGGAGCCAGGACCATCGACATGACCCGCCCCTCGAAATTCGGGTTTTGCTCCACCTTTCCCACGTCCTGCAGATCCTCGGTCACGCGCGCCAGCACCTCCAGGCCCAGCTCCGGATGCGTGACCTGCCGCCCCCGGAACATCATGGTCAGCTTGACCTTGTTCCCCTCCTCCAGGAACCGCCGGGCGTGGCGGGTCTTGAAGTCGTAGTCGTGTTCCTCGATCCCGGGTCGGAACTTCACCTCCTTGACCTGGATCGTGTGCTGCTTCTTCTTCGCCTCGCGCGCCTGCCGGGCCGCTTCGTACTTGTACTTCCCGTAATCCATCATCTTGACCACGGGCGGCCGGGCGTCGGGCGCGACCTCGACCAGATCTAGACCTTTTTCCGCCGCGCGATCCCTGGCCTCGTCGATGGAGACGATGCCGATCTGCTCTCCCTGGTCGCCGATGAGGCGAATGGGGCTGATCCGGATCTGTTCGTTGACGCGGACTCGCTTCTCGCTGATCTGAGCTACCTCCGATCCTGGGTCACCCCGGGAGGAACCCGCTCCCCCCGATGCACTACCAAGCAAAAGGCCCGAGACTTCGCTCGGGCCGCAACCGGAAGCCGGCACGGGACGAACCCGTCCCGACCGGACACCTCGCGACCCTCACGTCAGCTCCGCCAGCGCGGGCCCTGAAGGTGGAGCCGCCGGTCCAGCGGCCCGCTTCTTCATTGTCGACCCACCCATACGGGTGGTCGGAAAAGATGGTGGCTGGGCCGCGGCGGGTCAACCGGAGTGACCGTGGATGGCGGAGGTCCACCCCGGCCCCCCTGCCCGTCGGCCCTTCCCGAACCCGTCCTCCTTGGGCAAACTGATCGCGAGCGGAGCGCCCACCACCACCCAGCGAGACGTCGTGGATTCCACTCCGAAGGTCCCCCCCCCAGCTCCCGGCCTCGTGTCCGAGTCCCTCCGAGAGGGCCGCTGGCTCTTCCGCTGGCGCAGCTATCCGCCCCTGGTGGTGCTCGTCTACGTCCTCGCCGCGACGGCGGCCAGGCCGGTTCCCCTGGGCGGGGCGGGAGCGACGCCGGCGTGGGCCGTCGCGGGGATCGCCCTCGGCCTGCTGGGCCTGGCCATCCGGGGGTGGACCGTCGGCCACGTGGCGATCGGGACGTCGGGGCGCGGTACGAAGGAGCTTCGCGCCGAAGAGCTCAACACGGGTGGAATCTATTCGCTGGTTCGCCACCCCCTCTACCTCGGGAACTTCTTCATGTGGATCGGCGTGGCGGCGTTCGCGGGCAAGCCGTTCGTCATCCTCGTGACGATTCTCGTGTTCTGGCTCTATTACGAGCGCATCATGATGGCGGAGGAGCGCTTCCTCTTCGAGAGCTTCGGAGACGCCTTCGCCGGCTGGGCCGCACACACGCCGCCGTTCATTCCGGGCTTCGGCGCGTGGCGGCCGTGGCCCTACCCGTTCAGCCTCCGCTTCGTCCTGGGGCGGGATTACCAGGCGCTGTACGGCTTCGTCGCGTCGACCGCCGCCGTCGCTCTCGTGCGCGGGCGGGCGCTCCACCAGGGGTGGGCGGAGGCGCGACCGTGGGTGCTTTACTTCGCGGCGGGCACGCTCGCCTACCTCGTCCTGCACGCGCTGAAGCGGCGTACGCGGCTGCTCGAGCCCCGCGACGCGCGCTGAGATCCCGCCGGCGTCAGTCCAGGGCGCGCGTACGGATGCGCTCCGCGACCAAAGCCACGAAGTCGGGGCGCGGCATGACCTCCTGCTTCCTGCCGGTGCCACGCTTGCGCACCGCCACCGTGCTGTCGGCGGCCTCGCGCTCCCCCACCACCGCCATGAAGGGGATCTTCAGCGTCTCGGCCTCGCGGATCCGGTAGCCGAGCGTCTCGCGCGCTTCTACGTGGACCCGCACGCCGGCCTTCTCCAGCTCGGCCGCCAACTCCCCTGCGCTCTCGACCCACTGCTCCGAGATCGGCAGCACCCGTACCTGCTCCGGCGCCAGCCACGTGGGGAAGGCCCCCGCGTAGTGCTCGATGAGCCCACCGACGAAGCGCTCCATGGAGCCCACCAGCACCCGGTGCAGCATGATGGGCCGATGCGGGTGGTTGTCCTCGCCGACGTACTCCATCTCGAAGCGGTCCGGCAGGTTGAAGTCGAGCTGGACCGTGGGGCCCTGCCACTTCCGGCCGATGGCGTCGATGAGCTTGAAGTCGAGCTTCGGCCCGTAGAACGCCCCACCCCCCTCGTCGATCTCGAAGGGAACGCCTCGCGCCTCCAGCCGCTCGGCCAGGAGCTTCACCGCGCCGTCCCAGTCCTCGTCGGAGCCCAGCGCCTTCTCCGGCTTCGTGGACAGCTCGATGTCGTACGGATAGCCGAACGTCGTCAGCATCTCGTCCACCAGGTCCAGGAGCCGGTCGATCTCGTCGGGGACCTGCTCGGGCGTACAGAAGACGTGGGCGTCATCCTGCGTGAAGCCACGCACGCGCAGCATGCCGTGCAGCACGCCGCTCCGCTCGTAGCGGTAACACGTGCCGAACTCGGCCATGCGGATGGGCAGGTCCCGGTAGGAGTGCTGGTTCGACTGGAAGACCGCGATGTGGCCGGGGCAGTTCATGGGCTTCGGACGATAGCGCGCGCCCTCCACCTCCATCGCCCCGAACATGTTCTCCTTGAAGTTCTCCAGGTGGCCGGAGATCTCGAACAGCCGCTCGCTCATGATGTGCGGCGTGTACACGATCTGATAGCCGTGGCGCAGGATCAGATCGCGCTCGTAGTTCTCGATCTCCATGCGCACGAGCGCACCCTTCGGGTGCCAGAGGATGAGCCCCTGCCCCACCCGCTCGTCCGTGCTGAACAGGTCGAGCTCGCGGCCCAGGCGGCGGTGGTCGCGCTTCTTCGCCTCCTCCAGCCGCTTCAGGTGCTCGTCCAGCTCGGCCTGCTTGAAGAACGCCGTGCCGTAGATGCGCTGCAGCATCTGGCGGTTCTCGTCGCCCCGCCAATACGCGCCGGCGCCCGAGAGGAGCTTGAAATGCTTGATCCTGCCCGTGCTCGGCACGTGGGGACCCCGGCACAGGTCGAAGAACACGCCGTCCCGGTAGACCGTGATCACCTCGTCGTCACCGAGCTCCTCGAGGCGCTCCAGCTTGAGCGGATCGTCCGCGAACAGATCGCGCGCCTCCTCCTTCGTCACGCGGCGCCGCTCGAAGGGAAGGTCCTCCTGTGCGACCTCGCTCATCTTGCTCTCGAAGACTTCCAGGTCCTCCGGCGTGAACGGCGCCTCCACGTCGAAGTCGTAGTAGAATCCGTCGTCGATGGCCGGGCCGAAGCCGATCCCCGCACCCGGTCGCAGCGTACGCACCGCCGTGGCCAGCACGTGGGCCGCGGAGTGGCGGAGCACCGGCAGCGCCTCCGCGTCCTTCTCCGTGAGGATCCGGAGCGAGGCGTCGCGGTCGATGGGCGTCATGAGATCGACCGTGTCGCCGTCCACGACGGCTGCGACCGCCGCCTTCGCCAGGCCGGGTCCGATGGAGCGCGCGACGTCGCCGGCCGTCGAGCCGCTCGGGAGCTCGAGGACGTCGCCGTTGGGAAGCGTGATGTGGATCTGCTCTCTGGACATGTCGTTTCGTTCGGTTTCGGGTGGTCCGCTACGATCTGGGTCGGACGCCCGGTGGTCAACGAAAAGCGCGGCCCCCGGGCTCCGGGGCCGCGCCTCTGGTCGGTCTCTGTCGCCTCTGCCTAACCGACGTGCACAGCCCCCGGGCCGGTCGTCCGGCCGGTGGTGGTCGTGGTCGTGTAGGTCGTGCGGTGCGCGGACATCCGAGTCCTGCTCCGTGGCTGAGGGCTACGGCCGAAGGATCGCCCGCGCGGGGGACGAGGTCAATGGGCGGGGACGTCGACAAGGACCTCCGTTCGCCCCGCGCCGACCTCCACCGTGCGCTCGGTGCGCTGCGCCGGGTCCGCCCGCCACACGGAGATCGAATACGTGCCCGGAGGGGAGTGCCTCAGCTGTCCTGCGGCTACCCACAGAAGCGGACCGCCGCCACCGCGAGCGTTCGGGCCGTCGCCACGAGGTCGGCGACGGCGACCCACTCGTCCGGCCGGTGCGCCCGCCGGATGTCGCCGGGGCCGAACAACACGGCGGGTGTGCCGCCCACCTCGGCCAGCAGCCCCATGTCGGCCCCATAGGTCATTCCCTGGAGAGGCGGCTCCCGCCCCGTCACCGTCGCCGCGGCCGAGCGTACGGCGCCCACCAGCGGGTGGTCGGGCGGCGTGCGGGCGGCCAGGAAGCGGCCACCCCACCAGGAGAGGAGGGGTGGGTGGTCGCGAAGCCACGGATCGCCGTCCGCGGTGTTGGTGATCGCCTCGCCCATCTGCCGGCGGGCGTCCTCCAGCAACTCGCCGGGCGCCAGGCCCATCCGCCCCTCCACGGTCACGTGGTCGGGCACGGAGCTGGCCCAGTCACCACCCCGGACCGTGCCCACGCAGATCGGGAACGGAAGCCGGTAGGCCGCGAAGAGCGGATCGCCCCCCAGGCGCCGGTTCCGCTCCTCCTCGAGGCCCCGGAGCGCCGCATGGACGGGGAACAGCTTGTCCAGGGCGCTCACGCCCTCCTCGCGCACGGCCCCGTGTGCGGCCAGGCCCGGAACCCGGATGCGGAAGTTGAGGACGCCGGCCTGCGCCGGTGCCACCGCGAGATCCGTGGGCTCCATGACCACGGCACCATCGGCACGGTATCCGCGCAGGACGCTCGCGAGCGTCCCCGTTCCGCCGTCCTCCTCGCCGATCACGCTCATGAGGTGGACGTCTCCCGCCAGCCGCACCCCCGCCGCGCGCACGGCGGCCAGCGCGTGCAGCCCCGCGACGAGCGCGCCCTTCATGTCCAGCGAGCCCCGCCCGTACAGTCGCCCGCTCTCCAGGACGGCGTCGAAGGGAGGATGGCGCCAGGCACCCTCCTCGCCGGGTGGCACCACGTCGACGTGTCCGTTCAGGATCAGGCTACGCCCACCGCGGCGTCCCGGGAGCGTGCCCACGACCCCCACCGCTTCGGTCCGGTCGATCTCCGCGGCGTAGTGGGAGTGTCCGGCCAGGGCAGCCAGGTCGATGTCCCACCGGTCGACCTCCAGGCCGTTCTCGGCCATCAGCCCGGCCATCGCCTCCTGAGCCGGCGTCTCCTGCCCGTCCCAGCTCGGGATGCGCACGAGCCGCTGCGCCTCCGCCACCAGCGCGCCCTCGTCGACCGCGTCCGCCACGCGGGCCTCCGTGGCTGTGAACCCCAGGTCGCTCACGTCAGGCGCCGGGGTCCCGGGCCACCCGGAGCGCCGTGTCCAGGTCGGCGATGAGGTCGTCCGGGTCCTCGATGCCCACGGAGTAGCGCACGAGCCCCTCCGGGATGCCGAGCGCCGCTCGCTCCTCGGGCGTGCACTCCACGTGGCTGGTGGTGGCCGGTGTGCCGGCCACCGTCTCCACCGCCCCGAGATTGGCCGCCAGATGCGCCCAGCGGAGGGCGGGGAGCAGTCGCTCCACCGCCGCCATCCCTCCCTCGAGCTCGAAGGCGAGCACGCCGCCGAATCCGCGCATCTGTCGGGCTGCCACGTCGTGGGCCGGATGGGACGCGAGGCCCGGGTAGCGCACGGCGCGCACGCCCTCGGCGGATTCGAGCCAGGTGGCGATCCGCAGGGCGCTGGCGTTCTGCCGTGCGATCCGCAGGTGGAGCGTCTTCAGGCCGCGCAGCAGGAGGTAGGCCGCCTCGGGATGCAGCGTCGCGCCGGTGATCTCCCGGAACCGGAACAGCCTGCGGATCCGCTCCCGGTCGCCGCAGGCCACACCGCCGAGCGCGTCGGCGTGGCCGCCCAGGAACTTGGTGGCGGAGTGGATCACAAGGTGTGCGCCGTGCTCGAGCGGACTCTGGTTGACGGGGGTGGCGAACGTGTTGTCCACCACCACGGTCGCGCCCGCGGCCCGCCCGGCGGCCGACAGGCGGGCGAGGTCGAGGACCTCGAGGGTCGGGTTGGTCGGCGTCTCGAGGTAGAGGAGATCGCACCCGCGCGCGACCTCCGCCTCGATCGCGTCCGCGTCCGTCGTGTCGCACAACACGACGTCGACGCCCCAGCGCGCGAGGTAGTCGGTGAACACGACGCTGGTGCCCCCGTACGTGTCCCGCACCGAGACCAGCCGGCGGCCGGGCTCCAGGAGCGCCCACAGCGTCCCGCTCACGGCCGCCATCCCCGTCGCGAAGGACGTGGCGGCCTCGGCCGCCTCCAGGCGGCGGACCTTCTCCTCGAAGACGGCCACGGTGGGGTTGGTGTTGCGGCCGTAGATGTGCCCCGGGCGCTCGCCGCGGGCGACCTCCAGCCAACCCTCCAGGTCCCGGTAACCGAACGAGACCGAGCCGACCATCGGGGTCTGCGTGGGCGCGCCGCTCACCCGCCCCTCTTCCCCCGCCCACACCGCGAGAGTGCCCGGGCCGGGCCTTACTTGGTCCATCTTCCGTTTCCTCCTCCGGGGTTGAGATCCGGTGGACGGAGCAAGGTACGGTGCGCCTTCACGCGGCGCCTTCACCGCTCCAAGAGGAATCGGTTGGAGACCCTCTGCGGGAGTGGGAGCAGCGCGTCCGGATCCACCACCCCCTCGTCCGCGGACGACACCGCCTGGTACCAGAGCAGCCGGTACACGCCCTCGACGTCCTCGAAGGCGAAGGCCGGCACGAGGTTCGAGCCCGCCGGCGCGCCGAAGACGCGCAACGTATCGGCAAGCGTGTCGCCCGCCGGGATCGCGACCGGGGGGCTCTGGCATTTGACCGTGAACGGTCGCCAGGCGTCGAACCAGGCCCCGTTCCGCTCGACCTGGAGGAGCGGCCGGATGTCGCCTTCGCAGTTGGGGAGGTAGACCGGCCCGCCGGTGTCGTTGCGGAAGGTGTACGGGACCGTGACGCGCCACCCCAGCTCCTCGCGGTGGAGCTCGTAGCGGAGCGAGGAGGTCTGCAGGAGTGCGTCGGCGTCGCGCGCCGGCTCGCGGGGCCCGCCGCAAGCCAGCGCGGCCATCGCCCCCAGCGCGGACAGGACGCGCCCCCGGAGACCCCTCACCCCCTGCTTCCTCCATCCAGACGCGCCGGAATCCGGTGTTCCGGCGTCTCCACGTCCCACGCCACGGCCACGATCCACCACCGATCCGCGTGCCGGAGGAGCTGGATGCTGTTCACGCCCCGGCCGACCGGCTCGGCGCTCGGCGATCCGATGCGCGATTCGTAGGAGCTGAAGACGTGCGCGACGTTGCCGAACTTCTCGACCCGGGCGCCCACCTGTGACTCCCAGAACCCCTCGGCCTGCCAGAAGGCCCGGCCCTCGACCACGAAGGCGTCGAGGTCCCATTCGTACACGACGTCGCACGGTCGGTGGGGATCGGCGAGCCATCTCCCGATGAGGAAGCGGACACGGGGATCGAACAGCGAACGCAGGCGTACCCAGTCGCGCTCGACGCCTGCCGGCCCCGAGATGAGGTCGTACAGGGCGAGCACGGCAGCCTCCGGAGACGCCACGTCATCCGGTCGCGGAGCCGGAGGCAAGCTGCGGAGCTCCTCGGTGCGATCGTTCACCCGCGGCCGCTCCTCTCTACCCGCTGGACGAGGAGCCGAGGCACGTCGAGCTCGTCCTTCTCGATGACCCCGACCCGGCCGTCCGGGAGGAAGAGCACGGGAAACGGCGTGCCGTCGGGAAGCGTGCCCAGGTAGCGTCCCTCCCCGTCGAAGACGTCGATGGTGCCGAGGGCGTCGCGGCCGAGCGCGCGGCGCTCCACCCAGACGTCGCCGTCGGCGTCGATCCCGATGGAGCCGACCCACGGGATCGTCGGCGCGAAGCCCTGCTGCTCGACCACCCGCTCCGCCGGAAACACGCAAGGCTGGTTGCCGCCGAAGCGGACCCGCATCCCCTCGCCCAGCTCCCGGACGGCGTCGTCGTCGGACGCGGGACGGACAGGAAGAGCCCGCCGGATCGAGCGGCGCAGCGCGCTGCCCTCGTAGAGGTCGACCGCGTAGGTGTCTGAAGCCGCGACGGCCAGAGCGCCGTCCCGTTGGGACCACACGATCTCCGGGGAGAAAAGGGGCGGCAGCCGCAGCATCCCGCCGCACTCGAGCATCCTGACCTCTCGCGGCTCCGCGGCGACCACCGTCACGATGTCGGTGGTGTCGGGCCCGCGGATCCTGCGGAGCGCATAGAGGGTGCCGTCGCCGTCGGGAGCCTGCACGCGTGTGCTCACCGTCATCGCGCCGCCGGAGACCGTGAAGTAGTGCTGTCGGCCGGGCGGCGGCGTCAGAAACGGCTTGACCTCCTCGAGGGGCGTGCCGTCGGGCCCCCAACGGACGTAGCCGCCCTTGCCGACGTCCGCGACCCAGATCTCGCCTTCCGCGGACACGGCCATGCGGAAGGGGAAGCCCAGCTCACCCGGGCCGCCCCCCTCCCCACCCAAGGTCCGGACGAGGTTCCCGTCCCGATCGAAGACCACCACGCGCTTGGCGCTCGTGTCGAGGACGTAGATGTCGCCCGCGGCGTCCGTCCCGAGTGCCTCCGCATCCAGCCCACTCCAGGCCTCGGGTCCCTCGTCGGCGCCCCCGAGCACGAAGTCCGTCTCGAAGGTCCACCCGAGCGCGACGTCGGTCGCCGCGTTCTCCGCGATCGTCACGCCGGACGAGTCCCGGAGCGCGGTGTCGCTCTCGCGGGCACGTGGGCCGCAGGCCGACGACGCCACGACGATCACGAGCGCTGCGGCATCGATCCATCTCCCCGCGGACATCGAGGTCACCTCCATCGCGTCCATTTCCATCGGGTCACCGTCGACATTCCCGGTCGTCACGGCGCCGACTCCGGCCAGGACGGTGCCGGCAGGCCGGCCCAGATCCACGCGACGAAGTCCGTCAGCGGCGGCTCCCCCCCGAGCTCACGGATCCGGGTGTTGACCTGCCCCCGGTGGTACGTCGAATGGGAAGTCACCTGGAGGATCGCCTGGCGGACATCCGTCGGATGCGCCTCCCCGAATCGCTCGACCAGCGACTCCGCCCAGGGAAAACGCACATGGCGATGGAGGCCTTCGGCGTCCAGC
The DNA here is from genome assembly GCA_964591135.1 of uncultured Gemmatimonadaceae bacterium. GTDB lineage: Bacteria > Gemmatimonadota > Gemmatimonadetes > Longimicrobiales > Gaopeijiaceae > SZUA-318. The sequence goes on from CAZPZU010000067.1 coordinate 25,743, forward strand.
GTGGCGACGAACCGTGGAAGCTCGTCGTAGTACGCGCGGGCCCAACGACACAGCGTCGGCAGGCCCGCAAAGGAGTCCAGCTCCCTCACGTCGAGCTCTTCCCCCCGCCAGAGCTGCAGATATGCCCTCTGCACGGTATGTGCGTGGTGGAGGAGATGGCGGACACGCTGGTCCTCCCGGGCCGCTTCGAGGGGAAGCACCGCCTGCCAGACCACGGCATCGGCCCATTCCATGTGGCCCAGGAGCTGCCGCAGCTCGGTGGAGATCATGCCTTGCGTCACAGGATTCCGGTCGGGTCAGAACCGCCAGTAGCTCGGCGGGAACAGGAGCCCCAGAAGGATCAGGATCAGCGCTGCGGCGAGGAAGATCCCCAGAATCCGGAGGACGACGCGTGCGTGCGGGCCCCAACGGCGGGTGGGCTCTACGACGTCCTCTTCGGCCTGCGGCTCCGTATCGGACGTGATGTCCACGTTCATCCTACCGCCCTCCCGTCGATGAGCACGTTGCCAATCCGGAATCTACGAGCATGGCCTCCGTCGGGTCAGCCCACCCTCCATCGAGGAACCCACCGCCCCGTTCCCGCACGGTAGGCCTCGTAGTCGGCCCCGAAGGTGCGCGCCAGCGTCGGCTCCTCCCACCTGGTGACGAAGAGGTGCGCACTCAGCAGGAAGAGCGCCGCGTACGCGAAGAGCGCGGCCGACCCGTAGAAGACCGCCGCCCCGGCAAGGGCCAGGACGGCCCCCAGATACATCGGGTTGCGCACCCGGCGGTACGGCCCGGACACGACGAGCCGGCGCGGAGGATCGAAGGGCGCCGGCGTGCCGCGCCCGATGGTCGCGAACGTCAGGACGCACCAGAGAGCCAGCGAGCCCCCGAGGAGCGTGAGCAGCCCGCCCACCATCTGCGCTCCGCCCAGGACGGCCGGTCGGGTCACGCCCGACCATTCGAGCAGCCGCGCGGGGAGGAACACGAGCAGCAGGGCGGCGAACAGCGACGCGTAAACGAGGGTCCGGACGAAAGCGAACATCGGTGACGCCTCAGGAAGGTCCCGCCACGAGGGGCGGGCAGCACCGCAGTATCACGATGCGTACCGCTGGCCGCAACGATCCCGGAGGTCGGCCGCCGGACCCCACAAGCGAAGAGGCCCGGCCACCGCGATGGTGACCGGGCCCCCGACGGCCAGTCTCGCGAAGCGCCGGAGGCGCTTCGCGAACTCAGTACATTCCGCCCATGCCGCCGCCGGGCATCGCCGGAGCCTTGTCCTCTTCCGGCATCTCGACCACGACGGCCTCGGTCGTCAGCAGCAGTCCGGCGATCGACGCGGCGTTCTGCAGTGCGATGCGCACGACCTTGGTGGGATCGATGACGCCGGCTTCGACCAGGTCCTCGTAGGCGTCCGTGAGCGCGTTGTAGCCGAAGTTGGCGGACTTGTCGGCGCGCACCTTCTCGACCACGATGCTCCCCTCGGCGCCCGCGTTCAGCGCGATCTGCCGGATGGGGTGCTCGAGCGCACGGCTGAGGATCTGCACGCCGATCTGCTCGTCCTCGCGATCGATCTTCAGCTTCGCGAGCGCCTTCTGCGCCCGCAGCAGCGCGACGCCGCCGCCGGGCACGATGCCCTCCTCGACCGCCGCGCGCGTGGCGTGCAGCGCGTCCTCGACCAGCGCCTTCTTCTCCTTCATCTCGGTCTCGGTCGCGGCGCCGACGTTGATGATGGCCACGCCGCCGGCCAGCTTCGCAAGGCGCTCCTGGAGCTTCTCCTTGTCGTAGTCCGACGTGCTCTTGTCGATGGAGACGCGAATCTCCTCGATGCGGCCCTTGATCTTGTCGGCCTCACCGGCGCCGTCGATGAGCGTGGTGTTGTCCTTGTCGATCACGACCCGCTTCGCCTCGCCGAGGTCGCCGATCACGGTGTTCTCGAGCTTGAAGCCGACTTCCTCGCTGATCACCTGGCCGCCGGTCAGGATCGCGATGTCCTGCAGCATCGCCTTGCGGCGGTCGCCGAAGCCGGGCGCCTTCACCGCGGCCACCTTCAGCGTGCCGCGGAGCTTGTTCACCACGAGCGTCGCGAGCGCCTCGCCCTCGACGTCCTCCGACACGATCAGGAGCGGCTTGCCCATCTGCGCGACCTTCTCGAGGATCGGCAGCAGGTCCTTCATGGAGGAGATCTTCTTGTCGTGGATGAGGATCATCGGATCCTCGAGCACCGCCTCCATGCGCTCCGGGTCGGTCACGAAGTAGGGCGACAGGTAGCCGCGGT
>CAZPZU010000068.1:0-6323 GCA_964591135.1 uncultured Gemmatimonadaceae bacterium
GGGCACGCCGTCCACCTTCTCCAGCGCCTGGTAGATGGGCACGGTACCGATAGGCACGGGGGCGTTCCGGAGGATCCACTCGCGCGTCTCGTGGATGTGCTTGCCGGTGGACAGGTCCATGACGGTGTCGGCGCCCCACAGCGTCGCCCACCTGAGCTTGTCGACCTCCTCCTCGATGGAGGAGCTCACGGCGGAGTTCCCGATGTTGGCGTTGATCTTCACCTTGAACGCGCGCCCGATGATGGTCGGCTCGAGCTCGGGATGGTTGATGTTCGCCGGGATGATCGCGCGACCGCGCGCGACCTCGGACCGCACGAACTCGGGCTCCATCCCCTCGCGCAGCGCGGCGAACTCCATCTCGGGCGTGACCTCGCCCTTCCGTGCCCACTCCATCTGCGTGATCGGCCCGCTCCCGCCCCGGAGCGTCCGACGGGCCAGCGTCTCGGGCATCTCGACTTCGGGGGCGGGGGCACGGGTGCGGCCGGTCTCGTGCACGCCCCGCGCGCGGATCCACGCTTCGCGCAGAGGCGGCAGGCCCTCGCGGACGTCGCCCCCCAGCGGCCCGCTGGTGTCGTGGACACGGAGGGGCGGCTCCCCACCGGTGAGGTGGATCTCCCTCATCGGGACCCGGATGCCGCGGCTGCCCTCCACGTAGACCTTGCGGGAGTTGGGGAAGGCGCCGGGGTAGTCGGTCCCCACGTCCTCGGTCTTCGGGGCCACCCGCGGTCTGGCGTGGACACCCGCGTCTCCGGTGGCGGCGCTTCCGCTCCCGTTCGCATCGACGACGGGTGCGTCTTGTCGGGTTCCGTTCGTCTCACTCATGGCTGCACTCCCCTCGAGGGCAGTTCACGCGGGTGGGAGCGCGGCCGCGAAAAGGCCGTCGGCGACGCACGTCGCCCACGGCCACCAGGGGATGGGAAGCTCGCCCCGCTTCCCGTCGCCGCGCTCCCTCCGCCGGTCTGAACCGGATCAGGTTCCAAGGGTCGTTCTCAATCCCGGATTTCGTCGGCGTTGTCGCGGTCGCCGATGCGCCCCGGGATGCCCCTGGCGGCTCTGGGAACCTAGCGGCAAGGGGGCGACGTACAAAAGAGGTCTGGGGAGGCGGGGTCGGGTGATTGACAGCGTGGGGCGGCGTGATCACTCTCAGCCTTCGAGAGCTCACCCCCCGGGAGTCCTTCTCTTGAGCCTCTGGACCGAAGTCAAGCAGCGCCGCATCACCCAGATCGTCCTGACCTACCTGGCCGGCGGGTGGATGGCCCTCGCCGTGGTCGACCAGTTGGTCGACCGCGACGTCTTGCCCGCCTTCGCGTACCGCGTCGGCCTCACGCTCTATCTCTTCGGTTTCGTCGTCGCCCTGATCCTCGGGTGGTACCACGGTGAGAAGGGGCACCAGCGGGCCAAGCCGGCAGAGATGGTCCTGGTGGCGATCGTGTCGCTGGCCGGCCTGGGCATGAGCGCGCGCATCGTGGTCTCGGACCTGCGCGCTACGAGTGAAGCGCGGCGGGTGCAGTCGCTGGCCGAGGGCTCGACGATGGACCTTCGCCGGATCGGGGTGCTGTACTTCCAGGACCAGTCGACCGGCGGCTCGCTGGCTCCCGTCGCGGACGCGCTCACCGAGGGGCTGATCACCTCCCTATCCGAGGTGCGCGAGCTGGACGTGGTGTCGCGCAACGGCTCGGAGAGCGTGCGCGATCTCGACGTGTCCCCGGACAGCATCGCCTCCATCCTCAAGACCGGTACGCTCATCGAGGGCGGCGTCCGCGAGTCGGGTGGACAGCTGAGCGTGACCGTGCACCTGGTGGACGGGGAGAGCGGCGCCGAGATCCAGCGCAACACGTACACGTGGCCCACCGACTCCCTCGTGTCCGTGCAGGACCGCCTGGCGGCCGAGGTGTCCAACTCGTTGCGCGGGTTCCTTGGTGAGGAGATCCAGGTGCGGGAGGGAAAGAGGCAGGCACCCAGCACGGCGGCCTGGGTGCAGCTCGCCCGGGGAAAGAAGTCCCTCCGAGACGCTTCCGCCGCCCTCCGCCACGACGACGGACCCGGTGCGTCGCGGGCGTTCCAGCAGGCGGACGAGGACCTGGCGAAGGCGGAGGCCATGGACACGGCCCGCACGTGGACGGAGCCGGTCGTGCTCAGGGGTCAGGTCGCCTACGAGAGCCTGCCGCTGGCGGAAACCGCCGACGAGGCCGTCTCGATGCTGCGCCGGGCCGTCGCGCTGGCGGACTCGGGGCTAGCCATCGAGGCGAACAACCCGGCCGCCCTCGAATTGCGGGGTACGGCGCACTATCGTCGGTGGCTATCGCGGTTCGACTCGAACCCCGACACCCTGGACCGTCTCCTCACCGGCGCCCGCGCCGACCTGGAGCAGGCGGTGAAGCTCGACCCGAGCCGGGCGAGCGCGTACAGCACCCTCAGCCACCTCTACTACCAGGTCGGCGAGCCCGCCCTCGCGGTGATCGCCGCCCAGCGCGCCTACGAGGAGGATGCCTTCCTCACCGTGGCGGACGGCGTGCTCTGGCGCCTGTACTCCGCGTCCTACGACCTCGAGGCGTACGACCAGGCGAAGCGCTGGTGCGACGAGGGGCGACGCCGCTTCCCCGGCAACTTCCGCTTCGTCCAGTGCCAGCTCTTCCTCATGACGATGTCGGCCGCACAGCCCGACGTGGACAAGGCCTGGAGTCTGTACCAGGAGCTGGTTCCCCTCCTGCCGGAGGGGCAGAAGGCGTTCCTGGACGCCCAGGCGCAGACGGTCGTAGGGGGGATCATCGGTCGGGCGGATCTGCCGGACAGCGCGAACGCGGTCATGACACGGGCACGCCTGACGCCGGAGCAGGACCCCGAGGCCGAGCTCACGTCCATCGAGGCGGCCATGCGAGCGCTGATGGGGGACTCGGACGGTGCGATCCGGCTGCTCCAGCGCTACGTGGTGCTCAATCCCGGCCACTTCGGGGGACGTCAGGGGCTGAGCTGGTGGTGGCGCAGCCTGCAGGGGAATCCCGACTTCGAGCGGATCCGCTCGATGCGCTGAGGGAAGGGAGTCGGCCTGGTCGGAGTGAGGTCAGGCTTGACCGAACACGCCACTCCCTATTGATTCTCGTTCTACGATTCCGAGCGTTCGGCGTCGCCCTGCCCCCCCAGGAGCCCTCCCGCCATGCGTTACTCCCGCACGCCCCTGTATCTCCTCTGTACCCTCCTGGCGGCATCCTGTACGGGGGACGACGTCCTCCGGCCGGATGCCGACCTGCCCCTCATCCCGCCACCTTCGTTCGAGCTGGTGGACGGAAGCACCGGAGGCAACCCCGGGTTCTACTTCCTCCCGCCGCTGGTCAACAACCCGACCATCGTCGGGACGTTCAATCCGCACCTCCTGCCCGAGATGGACGTCTGCCTCCTGGACACGTCCAACTCGGCATGCGACCCGACGCAGCCGCCGAACCTCCCCTCCTGGCCCACCGGAACGATCGTGGCCTCCGACGGCAAGTACGCGGTCAGCTGGGACACGGACGACCCGCAGTGGAGCGCGCTCGATCCGAACCTGAACTACCGCATCCGCGTCCACGTCGGCACGACCGAGCTCGGACACATGGATGTGAACCCCCAGAACCCCAGCGGATCGACGCCCGGCGAGGACTACCCGGGCCTCTACGCCTTCCGGCTCGGCGAGACCATCCCGGTGAAGTTCTGGATCAGCGTGGGTGCGTTGTGCGAGAGCACGGACCCCGCGGTGATCGAATGCGCCGAGCAGTCGATCGTCGACGAGACCGGCGGCACGCTGCAGCTCACGAACCTGGGCGACATCCTCGCGGTGACGTTCGTACCCAACAGCCTCCCGGGCGGCGACCCCATCACGGTCGTCGTCGAGCGCATCGACGAGGACGCCCTCGGAGAGCCGTGCCTTCCCGGCCTGGACGCGCCGCAGTACGGTCCCTGCTTCCGGATCCGCGCGCTGGGGCTCGACGGGCCCCTGGAGACCCCCGCCATCGTATCGATTTGTGCCGACCCCTCGACGTACGGCCTGCCCCCCGGGCAGGACGACGTGCAGATCCACCGCTTCTCCGACGACGGGAACGTCTACGGCCTGGCCAATACATCGACCGTCGACTGCCCCCAGCAGGTCGGACTCCTGAAGGTCCCGGAGCGGGGCCTGATGCGCTACGCCGCCCTCGGGGTGAACGCCCTGGCGCGCCTGGTCGGGCCGCAGCCGCTCGCGGCTGCACACCTCGGTCTCGGCGGGCTGACGTCCTCCTTCAGCCGCTTCAAGTGGGCTCTTCCGGGTGAGATGACGGCCACGGACGGCGACGGCGTCGTCCTGCAGGCCTCCGACAGCAAGACCATCCCCGCCACCATGCAGGTCGAGGACGGTGAAGGGCTCCCCGTCGTCGGCGCGACCGTGCACTTCGCGACGGAATCGGGGACCGTGGACGCCAGCGCGGTGACCGGCGCCGACGGGCTCGCCACCGTCACGTGGGACCTCACGGGTGTCGGAGCGGGCGCGCACACGCTCACGGCGTCCGCCACGGGGCTGTGGGTCGATCTGCCGGAGCACACCACCGGGTTCCAGGTCGACCTTGAGTCGATCACACTGACCGCCACCATCGTGGGTCCGCCCGCCGCGGTGACCGGGTCCCCGACGGGGACGGTGTCCGGCACTGCCGGCGAGACGGTGAGCGAGCCACTGTCGATCTTCGTGACCGACGCCGACGGCAATCCGGTGTCGGGCGCCGGCGTCACCTGGACCGCCTCCGGGGACGGCAGCGTCGCCGGGAGCGCGGCAACCAGCTCGGACGGGACAGCCACCGGAACGTGGACGCTGGCGACCACGAAGGGGTCGAACACCGCGACGGCCACCGTGGGCGGCCTCACGGCCACCTTCACGGCCACGGGATCTCCGGCCGCCGCGGCCAACCTCGTGGCGACGCCGGACCCCGTTCCGGACGGGTACATTGGCACGACGGTCCCGCTGAGCGTCACGGTCACGGACACCTACGGAAACGAGCGCCCCGGTGACCCGGTCACCTGGACCGTCACCGGTGGTAGCGGGTCCGTATCGGGCGGCGCCGCCACGGACGGCGCGGGCTCCGCGGCGGCAACCTGGACGCTGGGCAACCTGCCCGGGCCCAACTCCGTGCTGGTTGACGCGAGTGGCCTCACGCACACCTTCCAGGCCAACGCGATCTGCCGGGACGGGTGGGGAACCGCCAACGTGAACGGGAGCTTCGACGGTCCGGAGTGGGCGTGCGCCGACAGCGCGAAGTTCACGGCAAACCTCTCTGGTGGCTCCACGCCCGCTGTCATGTACTGGATGAACGACGGCAACCGCCTGTACCTGGCCGTCCGCATCACGCAGGCGTCGCTCGACAAGGTCAACAGCGTCCGGTTCGACTTCGACAACGACGCGGACGGCGTCGCCGAGGTCGGCGACGACGCCATCGGCTACGACGCCGACACGCATAGCTTCTTCGACCAGTACCTGACGGCGAAGTGCGCGAACAGCAGTCAGTCGGGGTGCGGGGCAACGGACACGGTGTCGCAGGATGGCGCTGGCGACGTCGGCAATGGCGGGGGTTGGACGACCTACGAGCTGTCGCACCCGCTGGCGGGCTCGGCGGGCGAGGACTTCATCCGGTCCGCCGGCCAGCGACTCGGCTTCTTCCTGACACTGCGCATCGGCAAGGGAGCCCAGGGCAACACGCAGATTCCGGGCTTCCGCGACTTCCGGGAGATCACCATCGTCGGCAACTGAAAGACATCCGGGTCCGTTGGACCCCGAGCCCCCAGCGCCCTCGCGGCGCCGGGGGCTCGCTTGTTCTCCCTCCCCTCGACGACGGGAACCCGGAGTGGCCCCCTTGCGTTACATAGTGAGATAGATATATTACCATCTTCCGATCAACGATCCTGCAGGATCCGATACAGAGGCGAGAGCGACATGACCGTGATCGAGGTAACCGATGCCACCTTCGACGAGCAGGTGGCGAACACAGAGGGCGTGACCGTCGTCGATTTCTGGGCTCCGTGGTGCGGCCCGTGCCGCATGGTTGGCCCGGTGATCGAGGAGCTGGCCGAGGAGTACGAGGGCCGGGTGCGGTTCGCGAAGGTGAACGTGGACGACAACCAGCAGATCGCCGGCTCGTTCGGCATCCGCTCCATCCCCACCATCGGCTTCTTCAAGAACGGAGAGGCGGTGGGTGGCGTGGTGGGCGCCTACCCCAAGGAAGCGCTCCAGCAGGTGATCGAGGACGTCCTCTCGGACAAGGCGGAAACCGCCTGAGCCTCGATCTGCCAGCTTCTCGCCACGGCCGCGCCGCCCCGTTCGAGGGGCG
>CAZPZU010000068.1:6333-18490 GCA_964591135.1 uncultured Gemmatimonadaceae bacterium
GCCTGTGCTTCTTTTTGCAAGATCTGCGCCGGGCCCGGCCCGCCGTGTTGGGGGGGCGGCGCGGCCGCTCTCATGTCGGGGCGCCGAAGTGCGTCTCGATCTCCACGCCCGAGGCGCGCAGGAACGCCGTCGGCAGCTCGCCCCCGATGAAGACGAAGACCTGATTGGCCGGTACCTCCACCCCGCCACGCTGCTCGTGGGCTAGGCGAACGCGGTCCCGCACGATCTCCGTGGGCGTGGTCTCCCACAGGATCTCCAGCGCGCGGCGCGCCAGCGCATCCTGCACCCGCTCGTGGTTGGCCGGCTTGATGCGGGAGAACGACTGTCCGCGGTACGACATGCGCACCTCGTTGCCGGGCTGCTCGGCCAGAGCGAGGGCCGCCTCCACCGCGGAGTCGCCGCCGCCCACGACCAGGATGCGGTCCCCGGTGTAGGCCTCCGGCTCCCTGAGGGAGTACGACACGTGGGCGGCGCCGTCCTCCCCCGGCACCCCCAGCTTTCGCGGCACGCCCCTGCGGCCGATGGCCAGAATCACCCGATGCGCCTCGTACGCTCCTGTTGCGGTGCGCACGCGGAAGTGGTCGGCTCCGACCCGATCGACCGCCGTGACCGTCTCGCCCGTGTTCACCCGGAGCCCTGCCTTTCCGGCGATCTCCTCCCACAGGTCGATCAGCTCCTCCTTCTCGATGTCCCGGATCGGCAGCTTGCCGTAGCCGGGAACCTGCACGGGCCGGGTGAGCACCAGCTTCTTGCGGGGATAGTGCCGCACGGTGCCGCCCATGTCCTCCTTGTCGACCGTCACGAAGCGCAGCCCCCTGTCCTGCGCGGTCAGCGAGGCCGACAGGCCGGCGGGCCCGCATCCGACGATCACCAGGTCCAGCATGCCGTTCGAGCTGCGATCGGGCTCGGACGCGATGCCCTCCACGCACTGGCGGCCCTGCTCGAAGGCGTTGGCGACCAGACCCATGCCGCCCAGCTCGCCCACGATATAGAGGCCCGGGACGTTCGTTTCGAAGTTGCCCTTCACCCGTGGCAGGTCGACGCCGCGCTTCTCGGTGCCGAAGACGAGCTGGATGGCCTCCATCGGACAGGCCCGCTCGCAGAGCCCGTGGCCGATACATCGTGCGGGCGTGACTGCCACGGCCTGCCCGGCTCGGATTCCGAGCACGCCTTCCGGGCAGACGGTCACGCAGCTCGACGTGCCGATGCAGAGGTCGGGATCCACGACGGGGTGCAGCGACAACGGCTCGTGCAGACCGTAGCGCAGCGCCTCGAGATGCGCGGCCTCCGTGACCCGTTCCTTGTGGCGGAGGCGGAGCAACACGGGAACCGTCGTCACCAGGGTCAGGACGAGGGCGGTAGCCAATATGACGTCACTGTCACTCATGATCTCAGAAGATCCGGTAGAGGCTGAGGTCGAAGGATTGGCCCACGAGCTTGCCGCCCCACTGGACGCGCATGCGTCCCGAGGCGCGCAGGCCCGAACCGAAGGGAACGTCGAGCGAGGACTCGACGGAGTGGCTCTCGAGGAGACGGTCCAGGTAGTCGGACCGGTAGTAACGGTATCCGAAGCGGAGCCAGGCCGGGTTCAGCTGCAGGGAGACGGCAGGCGCAGCCATGAGCGTGTTGCCGAACGACCCCGACCAGCGTGCGACCATGCCCGACAGGCCCGCCCCCGAGTACCCGCCGACCTGGAAGGAGCCGGTCGCGCCCCAGGTGGGCTCCCCCGCGGCATCCTTGCCGCGGGAGCCGTCGAGGGCCACGTAGCCGCTCCCTCCGCGTAGCGCCAGGCCCGCGTCCACGCGGTCGCGCCGCGGCGCGAAGAACGCCAGGGTCGCGCCCTGCACCCACGTCTCCCGGCGCGAGAACGCGCCGCGCAGCTGAACGCCCGGGCCCAGGTCGAGCGATCCGTTCACGCGCAGGCGCGACACCCTCCACCCGCCTCGATCCACGTCACGATCGACCTGCACGTCGTGGCCCAGATGGAGCGGGCCAGCGCTGAGGCGCTGCGAGGCCCCGAAGAAGGTGTGTTCGGGCAGGCTGTCGTTCGGCCGGACGGCGTGGGCCGAGAAGTCCCCGGCCCATCGCCACCCCCGACCCGACCCACGCCCATCGAGGAAGACCGTGGCCTTCGGGAGGTTGGTGGACGGCCGCTCGTTCCAGCGGTCGGGCTCGAAGCCGATCATGGCGCCGAGACCGACGCGCCCGCCGTAGCGGAGGAACGCACCGTCCCAGAAACCGCTGTACGACTCCACGGGGCTGTGGAACCGTCCCAGCGCGATCCGGAGGGGCACCGACGTGAACTCGCGTTCCAGTGCGGCGGCGTAGACCCGCGCGGACGCGGGGGGCTGGATCAGCTCCTCGCTGCTGTAGCGGTACGCCAGGCGCATGCTCGTGCGGAGCTGGAACCCGCCCATCACGCCTGGCACCGTCGCATCGAGGCGGAAGGCGGGCGTGGCGAACGTGCGATCGATGCTGGTGGCGTCGACGGTACCGACCTGCGTGGTCGAGCGGTCCGCCGACAGGTCGAGGCCGATGCGGCCGTGGGGCCTCGGGCCCTCGGCGAGCCTTCGGCTCTGGGCCATCGCCGATCGGGAGGGGGCAGCGGCCCGCGCGGGGCGGGCCACCGGCGCGGCCGGCGGAGGCGCGACGGGCGCGGCCGGCTCGGGGACCGCCTCGGCCGGCTCGCGTAGAAGATGGAGGGTGAGGGCTTCCCCCCGCGTCACGGCGAAGGGCTCACCTGCGAACGCGAGCACCGAGCGCGTTTCGGTGCTCGCGGTCACGGTCAGGCGTCCAGCGGGCGCCTGCAAGCTGTCGCGCGACACCTCGAGCGTGTCGCCCGTGGCGAGGCCGTGGCGTGTCCCGATGTCCAGGTAGATCGAGCTGCCCGCAACCTGACGGACGCGGACCGTCACGTGTGGATCCGCGGGCTGCGCCTCGGTCGTCGGCTGCTGCGCCCTGGCCGAGGGCGCCGAGGCGGCGAAGGCGATCGAGAGGAGGCCCGACAGATAGACGCGTTTCATCTCAGTCGCCCCTCCCCCGCGGATGGCAGGACAGGCATGCGCCGTCCTCGTACGCGTAGTCCCGCACGCCACCGTGGTGGCCGTCGGTCTCGCTCTTCCCGTGACACCCGGTGGTGCACGTGAACGAGGAGACGTTGCCGCCGAGGTGACAGTCGTTGCACGAGTTCCACCTGCCGCGGTGCGAACCCGAGTAGATCGGGAAGTACTGGCTATCGTGGTCGAAGGTGGACGGCTGCCAGGCGTTCACGGTGTGACACGCAGCGCAGTCGGTCGGGTAGCCGGCGCCTCCGTGGGCGCCGTCGTAGGCCGTCTGGTGGCACGCCACGCAGTCGTTCTGCCCCGTGGGCGTCGGGAACAGGAGCCCGTAGTCGGGAATCGAGTGGCACGCCGTGCACGTTGCCGTGGCGTGGGCGCCGAGGAGCTCGAACCCGCCGGAGATCGCGACGTGGTCCACCGTGGCCCCCGACCAGGTGTCCGACGCGTGACAGTCGAGGCACGTGGTGGGGAAGTCCGAGCCCGCGTGCTCCCGGTCGTAGTCCGCCTGGTGACAGGCTACGCAGTCGTTCTGATCCGACGGCGTGGGAAAGAGCAGCGCGTAGTCGGGAACCGAGTGGCACGTCTTGCAGGCCGCCGTGGCGTGGGGTCCTACGAGGTCGAAGCCGCCCGACACCGCGACGTGGTCCACCGTCGCGCCCGACCATGTGTTCGACGCGTGACAGTCGAGGCAGGTGGTCGGGAAGTCCGAGCCGGCGTGCTCCCGGTCGTAGTCCGCCTGGTGGCACGACGCGCAGTCGTCTTGCCCCGAGGGGCTCGGGAACAGCAGCCCGTAGTCGGGAATCGAGTGACACGACGTGCACGCCGCCGTGGCATGGGGCCCCACGAGGTCGAAGCCGCCCGACACCGCGACGTGGTCCACCGTCGCGCCCGACCATGTGTTCGACGCGTGGCAGTCGAGGCACGTGGTCGGGAAACCCGAGCCGGCGTGCTCCCGGTCGTAGTCCGCCTGATGGCACGACGCACAGTCGTCTTGCCCCGACGGCTCCGGGAAGAGCAGCCCGTAGTCCGGGATCGAGTGGCACGACGTGCACGTGGCCGTGGCATGGGGTCCGTCGAGCGCGAAGCCGTTCGAGATGGCGACGTGGTCCACCGCGGCGCCCGACCACGAGCTCTGGGTGTGGCACTCCAGGCAGGCGGTCGGGATGCCCGAGCCCGCGTGCTCGCCGTCGTAGTCCACCTGGTGGCATGCGACGCAGTCGTCGGGGCTGGAAGGCAGATCCCACAGGTGCGCGGCCGCCGTTCCATGGCACGCGGCGCACGGAGCGGGAGCGTGCGCACCGACCAAAGAGAAGCTTGTCGTGCCGTGGTCGAACGTCGCGCCGTCCCACCGGTCCGGGGCGTGACAGTCGAGGCAGGTCATCGGGTAGCCCGAGCCCGCGTGCTGCTGGTCGTAGTCGGCTTGGTGGCAGACCGCGCAATCGTCCGTCCCGGATGGTTTCGGGAACAGCAGCCCGTAGTCGGGAACCGAGTGGCACGACGCGCACTCGGCCGTGGCGTGCGGCCCATCGAGGGAGAACCCGGTGGTCGCGTGGTCGAAGGTGGCACCCTCCCAGGACGCCTGGGTGTGGCACGCCATGCACGTCACCGGGAAGTCGGAGCCGCCGTGGGCTCCGTCGTAGTCCGGCCGGTGGCAGGCAACGCAGTCCTCGGGTCCCGAGACGGCCGCGGCGAGGTGATCCGGTGCGCCGTGGCAGTCGGCGCACGGTGTGGGCTCGTGGGCGCCGACCAGCGCGAAGCCGGTCGTCGAGTGATCGAAGGACGCCCCCTCCCAACGCTGCTGGTTGTGGCACGACAGACACGTGGTCGGGAAGCCGGAGCCCGCGTGCTCGTGGTCGTAGTCGGCCTGGTGGCACACCACGCAGTCGCCCTGCCCCGATGGAGCCGGGAAGCGGAGATCCCGCGTTCCCTGGGCGTGACACGCCGCACATTCGAGCGTCGCGTGCCTCCCCTGGAGCTGGAAGCCGGTCAGGGCGTGGTCGAAGTCGGCGTCGGACCAGGTGTCGAGGGTGTGGCAGGAGAGGCACGTCGTCGGGAACGCGGAGCCACCGTGCTCCCGGTCGTAGTCGGCCTGGTGACATGCCACGCAGTCGTCCTGGGTCGCTGCCGGAAAGAGCGGCTCCATGCCCGGCGTGGCGTGACAGCTGGCACAGCGCAGTCCGGTGTGCGCACCGAGGAGCGTGAACCCCCCCGAGGCGGCGGCGTGGTCGAACGCCGGCGCGTCCCCCCATCCGAGGGTGCTGTGGCAGCGTGTGCAGTCGGTCGGATATCCCGCGCTCACGTGGTCGATCGTCTGGGCGCCCGAATAGTCGGTCTGGTGGCACGCCACGCAGTCCGTCTGCAGCGGGGTGAACGCGCCGCCGACGTCGTCGACGTGGCAGCTCTCGCACGTCACCTGCTGGTGGGCACCCGTGAGCGGGAACGACGTGCGCGCATGGATCGCCCCTCCGTCCACCTGGTCGAAGGAGCGGGTGGTGTGGCACGTCGTGCACGTCTGCGTCATGTGCCCTTCGTGGACGTCCGCGTGGCAAGCCGAGCAGTCGTCCGCCTTCACCTTCGGCCCGTCGAAGTGGAGGTCCATGTGGCAGCCGGCACAGGGGACCTGCTGGTGGGCGCCGCTCAGGACGAAGCCGCTGCGCGCGCCGTGCTCGAAGCGAAGGGTGGCACGCAGGGGCACCCAGCCCTCGTCCGTGTGGCACGCCGAGCATTCGAGGCTGTCGGGCAGTGTCCCGTGCGGGTTGACCTTCGCCTGCCGGCCCAGGGCCGGCCGGGCACCCAGGCCGAGCAGGAACACCCAAGCCAGGAGCGGCAACGCTCTCCGCCTCACGACGCACCTCCGTGGCAGTCCCGGCAGTCGGTGCCGAGCGGTCGATAGACGATCACGGAGGCGCCCTTGGCGTCGGTCGCGGGACGGTGGCACGCCGAGCAGGGCGCACCCCGATGCGCGCCGCCCAGGGGGAAGCGCGTCGCGTCGTGGTCGAAGGATTCGATGTGGAACGACTCGATGGTGTGGCAGGTCTCGCACGCGCGCCCCGCGAACTGGTCACCGTGGGGGCTGGTCGCGGCGTGACAATCCGCGCACGACGAAGCCTCGATCTCGAACGTGGGCACGTCCCCGGTCTTCGCGTGACAGGACTCGCAGGCCACGGCCAGGTGCGCACCCTCGAGGGGGAACGAGGTGTCCCGGTTGTGACGCGCGACGTCGAAGCGCGCGGGGAGCCACTTGTCCTGGCCGTGGCACGCTTTGCAGTCCCCGCCGCCTTCCTGGTTCGCGAACACGCCCGCGTGCCGGTCTTCGTGGCAAGACAGGCACGTCCCCGACTTCACTTCGGGACGGGGGAACGACCTGGATTGCGTACCGGCCTGGAATCGGATGCGGATGCCCTCGGGCGCGGAGCCGCCACCAGCCTGGTGGCAGGAGGCGCACGGCGCCGAGGCATGACTCCCCTCGAGGAGGAATCCGGTGGTCTTGTGATCGAAAGTGCTCTCCACCCGGCTCCGGTCGACCCGGCGCCATCCGGCGGTGGAGTGACAGCTCTCGCAGCGCCCGACCATGGCCCCGTGGTGCTGATCCTCGTGGCAGTCGGTGCACCGTGCCGCCCGCACGCCCACGTAGCGGACGCTGGGTGGTGCCTCACCGGGGCGCGATGTCGTCTCGTGACAGTCGGCACACTTCACGTCACGGTGGCGTCCGGTCAGGCGGAACGGCGCACGGTCGTGGTCGAACCCCTTCGCGCCCTTCCACCCCCCGGTGTCGTGGCAGTCCGTGCACGCGTGCCGGGCGAACTGCGTCCCGTGGGGCGAGTCGCTCTCGTGGCAGGAGGAGCACGCCGACGGCAGGCCGAGGAACGTCCGGTCCAGCGCCCCCTGCTCCGCCTTCGCGTCGCGGACTCGCGCGTCCGCGACATGGTCCGGCGTGTGGCAGCTGCGGCACTCGGCTTCCGCGTGGCGGCCCTGGAGCGCGTATCCCGTCAGGGCATGGTCGAAGCGGGCCGTGTCGAGACGGACCAGGTCGAAGTCGGCCCCCAGATGCTCTTTGTGACAGGTCGCGCAGGCCCGGTTCGGGAGGGATCCGTGGAAGCCCTTGCCCGCTTCGATTCGCTGGGCGAGCGGCGTGTGGCACTTCAGGCAGAGCGCTTCCGAGATGCCGGCCTTGCGGAGCTCGTGGCACTGGGTGCAGTTGCGGATACCCTCGATCTTCGCGTGCGCGGCGGACAGCTTTCCGGGGGAGATGAGCTGGGCCGAAACCGCCCGCGGCCAGGATGCGCACGACAGCACGACGCACCCTACGAACCAGAACGAGGCGGTACGGCGCGGCATCGGGCTCAGCGTCCCTTCAACCGGGCGAGGGCGTCGGAAATCCGCGCCAGGAGCGCCCCGTCCGTGGTGGTCGCGCGCGCCTCCTCGAAGATGCGCGCGGCTTCCTGGGTGCGACCCTCGTTCGCGCGGACGGCCGCGAGGTCGTAACGCGCCACCGCGTCGCCCGGATCCTGGTCGAGGCGGTCCTGGAGCACGTCGGCGGCCTGGTCCCACTCCCCGAGCTCGGCGTGGGCCGAAGCCAGGTCGTAGTAGGCCTGAGCCTCGCCCGGGTCCAACTCGATGGCCTTCTGGTAGTACGGCACTGCGTCGGCCGTGCGGTGTCCGTCGTGAAGGAGGCGAGCGAGCTCGACCACTCCCTCGCGTCGATCGGGCTGCGCCGAGACCTGCGCACGCACCGCGTGCACGCGGTCCTCGAAAGCCTGCGTGGCGCCCCCCTGAGGGAGGACGATACCGGCCGCAGCATGGGCGGCCGCGGCGGCATCCTCCGCCGGCTGCCCCATGGCCGCGGGCGCGTCCTGCGTCCGTTGTCCGAGCGCGAACAGCAGGACCGAAACGCCCACGCCGGCGAGCAGGAGCGCGGGCGCCGCCACGCGCGCGTCGGTCAAGAGGCGGAACCGGCTCATCGGAAGATCCACGTGTAGCCGAAGAGGATCGACACCGCGACGTGGATGCCTAGGACGAGGAACATCACCGTCGCCAGAGGGAGGTGGATCACGTGCCAGTAACGGAACAGTCGCTGGAACGGACGCAGCATGAGTGTCTGCTGCACGAGTCGGCGTTGCTCCATCGCCAGGTCCATGACCGGTGCTCGTAGCGCCGGGGGTACGCCCCGACCGCGCAAGAAGCTGCGCACACCGCGCAGATGTTTGCGCTGGCGGAGGTCCTCGCGGAAGGCGAACGCCAGGGCGCCCACGAGCCCGCCCCCGGAGGGAGTCGCCACGGCGGGCACGAGCAGATCGTCGAGGTCGGACGCGGGCAGCCCGGTGCTGTCCGCGATCACCCGCGACAGCTCGCGCACCTGCTCGCTCACCGCATCGAGGCTCAGGAAGCGGCCGTTGATCGTCTTGGGGATACGGACGTAGACGTAGCGGCCGAAGACTCCGCTCGCGACGACGATCGCCATGCTCCAGAACGCGATCGAGACGATGCCCCCGAATTTGAACGTCGTGTGGAGCAGGACGAGGAACGGCCCGAGCGTGCACAGGAAGATGTGCACCTGCAGCCAGTACTTCAGCGCCCCGAAGCGGGCCAGGAAGTGGAACCGCTTACGGGCGCTGTACCCGACCACGCCGATGAGGATGAGCGAGGCGCCGACGATCCCGAACCCCTGGCCCACGAGCCCCGTGGGCGCGAAGAGGGGAGCCAGATCGGAGAACGCCCGCTGATCCAGGGGCAGCAGGTAGTAGTCCAGCCCGGCAACGAGTGCCGATCCGGCCACGGCCAACCAGATCACGGTCAGGACGAATGACAGCAAGCGCGCGCCTCCACGAACGAAAGTTCTGCGTTCGCCTCCGCAAGACCCGCGCCATGGGCCGTGAGTCATAAAGAAAAACGCCCGGCGCAGATCCATGCGTCAGGCGATCGGCCGGGCGATCTCGAGGACCCCCGGTCCTGGCAGCTGGGCTATCCGGCGTTGGCCGGACCCCTGGCTTTGCGCCCCGTCGTTGCCGACGGTTTGCCTTGGGCAGGATATTCATACGTTATGCACGGCCGAGCCGGGGCCGCAAGCGTTTTCCACCACGCTGTCGGCAGCGCCGGTCGCGGGACGGCCGGGGGACGCTTGCCGCGTGGGGAAGCGCGTCGTAGCGTAGGAGCAGCCATTCCTTCCTCGCTTTCGCAGCCTCGGGAGGAGGCGACCCATCGCCGGCCGATATCGCAACGGCTTCACCGTGGTCGAGCTGATCCTCGTCGTCGTCCTGATCGGGATCCTGGCCGGCATCGCACTCCCCACGCTGGGCCGCATTCGCACGAGCGCCGCCCTACGTAACGGCAGGGCCGCGCTCACCTCCGCGCTCGCCACCGCCCGCTCCGCCGCGACGCGCTGGGGACGCACGAGCGTGCTGCGCATCGACGCGGATGCCGACGCCCTCTGGGTGGTCGTCGACACCAGCGACACGGGAAGCGGTGCCGACACGGTGGTTCTGACGCGCTTCGACCTCCGCTCCGACATGGGCCTCGACCTGCGCTCCGACCGCGCGGCGCTCTGCTTCGACAGCCGCGGCGTCGGCACGACCGCCGCCGCGTGCCCGGCTACCGGCGCACGGCTGATCCTCGTGTATGGCGCCGTCGCCGATACCCTCCTCGTGAACGTCGCGGGGCGGTTGTGGTGATGCGCCGTCGCCGCCACGACCACGGGCTTCCCCGGGGCTTCACGCTCATCGAGATCATGGTCGCGCTCGTCTTCCTGTCCGTGGTGGCAATTTCCCTCGGCACCGCCGCCCAGCAGGCCACCCGGACGCTGAGGCGTTCCCGCCTGGAGCTGAGAGCCGCTCTGTTCCTGGATGCCGAGGTCGAACGCCTGCGCATCCTGGATTACGACTCCCTGGTCGACGGGGTGCGCACGCGAGGCGAAGGGACCGCCACCTGGAACGTGACCGACTCGACGACGTTCCGTCGGGTGCTGCTCGAAACCCGTTACGGCTCCCCGGCCGCCGGGCTCGTCGTGGACTCGGTCACCCTCTTCCGGACAAGACCGTGAGCACGCGATCGAAGGCCGGCTTCACGCTCGTCGAGCTTCTCGTGGTCGCGGTGCTCGGAAGCCTGGTGGTCACGGCGCTCTACGAGGCCCATATCCAGCAGCAGCGGTTCTCCTCCTGGGAGAGCCGGGTGGTGCAGGACCACGACGCGTTCCGCGTCGCCGGCTCCATCCTGGCTGGGGACCTCCGCGAAACGGTTGCCTCCGAGGGGGATGTCGTCCTGCACGCGACGGACTCGCTCTCCGTGCGTGCGCCTGTAGGCTTCGCCCTCGTGTGCTCCGTGAGGGCCAATCCCGCTTCCATCGGAGTGACTCGTTCCCAGGGTCGTATGTGGACGGACGCCGCGGACAGCCTGCTGGTCTATACGACCGGGAGGTGGCGCGTTCTCGAGCCTACCGACGAGCCGACGTCGATTCCGTCCGGCATGGACTGTCCGTTCGGTGAGCCGCGCCCCGACCACCTCTATAGGCTGGAGCGCGGCACCGCGGACTCCATCCCGGTTGGCGCGCCGGTGCGGGTCTTCCGGCGCCATACGTACCACGTGGGCTCACACCGCGGCGATCGCTGGCTGGCACGGACGGACGCGGACGGGACCGAGATGCTGGTCGGGCCGATCGCGGAGAACGGACTGCGCTTCCGGATGCTGGACCAAAGGGGCCTCGAGACAGCCACGCCGGCCGACGTCACCGGCGTGGAGCTGCAGCTCGTCCTTCCCCTCGCGCCGCTGTCCGCCGGGTCGAGGGCCACGGCGGACACGCTCGTCGTGGCCTTCCAGGAGAGGAACCGGTGAAGCGCAACGGCTTCGCGCTGCCTCTGGCCATCGCGATCATGGTGGCCGTCTCCATCATCGCGGTGACGGCCCTCCAGGTCGCCACGAGCGACTTCCAGGCGAACCGGGCCACGAGGCTGGCAACGCAGGCCCTGTTCGCCGCCGACGCCGGCGCGGAGCGGACGGTGGCACGCTGGGGCAGCGGTCCCTTCGGCACGCTGGCCCCGGGCGACTCCGTAAGCACTGGATGGATCTCCCTGCCGGACGGATCGAGCTACTTGAGCGTGATCCTCCGGGTGGACGACGGCATGGGGGCGGTGCCGCTCTACAGGGTGGTCACGGAGGGCCGTCCGAGCCGGCGCTCGCAGGCGCGGCGGCGGATCATCACGATGGTGACCGGGGGCGTCGGAGGAGCCGCGTGCTGTGGTGCCGCGGTCAAGATCGTGGGCGACCTCACGATTCGCTCCTCGGGCCGTGGGGGAGGCAGGAGGGGTCGGGGAACCACCGACCCGCAGGCGGACGGACGCGACCAGGCCCCCACAGCGTGGTCGAGCTACTGCCCCACGCCTTCGCCCTCCCTCCCGGGCGTCGCCATCGACCGCAGCGAGCACCTCGACCTCCAGCACGGAGCGACCGTCGACGGGTCACCTCCCGTCCTCGAGGACGGGAGCCTCGACGCAACGCTCACGGACGCCATCGGCGGCACCACGTACGACGCCCTCGCCGCCGACGCGGACATCGAGCTCGGGTGGCGGGACCGCACGCTCCGCGGGTCCGTCGGCCCTTCGGCCCGCCACGGTGAATGCGACACCTCGGACAACCAGAACTGGGGAGCCCCGCTGGACCCCGTGTCGGCGTGCTGGGACTACCTGCCCGTCATCCACGCCACGGGAGACCTGGAGATCGACGCCCACGGCGAAGGGCAAGGGACCCTGCTCGTCGACGGCGACCTGACCATCACCGGTGCCTTCGATTTCTACGGGATCGTAGTGGTGAAGGGCGAGCTGGTGATGGAAGGGAGCGCGACCATCACCGGCACCCTCCTGGTCGGGAATGGACCGTCGGGCAGTGGGAGCTCGGAGATCCGCGACGACGCAGCCGTTCAATACAGCTCCTGCGCCACGGCCCGCGTCGCCGGGCGCGCGGGCGGTGCCCGATTTCTTGCCGGCCGGCACTGGTTCGAGGTGCCCTGACGATGTCATCCACGAGAGCGCCCAAGGTGCTGCGACCATGAGCGGATTTCGCTTTCGGGCCCACAACGCGGAAGGCAAGACGTATCGTGGCGTCATCCAGGC
>CAZPZU010000068.1:18590-27676 GCA_964591135.1 uncultured Gemmatimonadaceae bacterium
GGGCGGCGGGTGGCCCACCGCCTGATCCTGCACGTCCCCGTCCTCGGTGCCCTTCTGCGCGTAGCGTCGGTCGCGCGGATGTCACGCACGATCGGCTCGCTCCTGGATTCCGGCGTCCCCATCCTGGACGCGCTGACCGCCGCAGCGCGCGCCGCGGGAAACACGGTCATCGAGGAGGCGGTCCTGCGCAGTCGCGACGCGGTAGCGATGGGCTTCGGGATCAGCGGTCCTCTTGGAAACGAGCATGTCCTGCCACGCCTGATGGCGCAGATGGTGAGCGTGGGTGAGCAGACCGGACGGCTGGGCCCGATGTTCGAGAAGGTCGCCGACTTCCACGAGGCGGAGCTCGATGCCCAGGTGGAAGGGCTCCTCAAGACCCTGGAGCCGATCCTCGTCGTCGTGGTGGGCCTGCTTCTCGGCGGGATGGTCATCGCGATGTACCTGCCGATCTTCGACGCCATCGGCGCGGTGGACACGGCGGGGATGTAATGCCAGGGTGGGCTCCTGGGATCGGGGTGCGCCCCGATCCCAGGGGGCTTCCACGCGTCCCACACCGACCTCAGTGCGCCGCCGCCTCCGCCTCCCCCTCTTCACGCTGCTGCGCGATCTTCTGCGCGAGGTGGTCGGGCACCGGCTCGTAGCCCGAGATCCGGCGCGTGTGGTGCGCCCGTCCCTGCGTCATCGAGCGCAGGAACGAGGCGTACTTGTACAGCTCCGACTCCGGCACCACGGCCTTGATGACCGTCCGGCCGTCGGTGGGCTCCATCCCGAGGACCTTTCCCCGACGCGAGGTCAGGTCGCCCATGATGTCGCCCACGTACTCGTCGGGCGTCGCGACCGCGACCTCGACGACCGGCTCCAGCAGGATGGGGCGACACTTCGCGGCCACGTTCCGGAAGGCGTGGGACCCGGCCAGCTTGAAGGCGATGTCGGACGAGTCCACCGAGTGGTACGACCCGTCGAAGCACTCGGCCGCGAAGTCCACGACGGGATAGCCCGCGACGATGCCTCTCTGCGCGGCCTCCTGGATGCCGCGATCGACCGACGGGAGGTACTTGTTGGGGATCACGCCCCCCTTGATCGAGTCGACGAACTCGTATCCCGAGCCGCGCGGCTTCGGGACGATGCGGATCCAGCAATCCCCGAACTGCCCGCGTCCGCCGGACTGCTTCTTGTGACGGCCCTGCCCTTCGGCGGTGCTGGTGATCGTCTCGCGGTAGGCGATCTTCGGCTGCTCCGTTTCGATCTTCACTCCGTATTTGCGCGCCATGCGCTCGAACTGCACGTCGAGATGAAGCTCTCCCACGCCGCGGGCGATCGTCTGGTGCAGCTCGCCGTTGAACGCCGCCGAGAACGTCGGGTCCTCCTCGTGCAGCTTGGGGATGACCTCGCCGAGCTTGTCCTCGTCGTTGCGTGAGGCGCCCCTGATGGCGATGGCGATGTCGGCCTTGGGGAACTCGATCCTCTTCAGCGCGACGGGCCGGTCCTTGGTGCACAGGGTGTCGTTGGTGTGCGTGTGCTTGAGCTTGGCGACCACGCCTATGTCCCCGGCGTGCAGCTTGGCTACCTCGACGCGCTCCTTCCCCTGCGGGATGCTCAGGTGGTTGAGCTTCTCCGCCGACCCATCCGAGGCGTTCACGACCTCCATCCCGTTGGAGATCGTGCCGGAGAACACCCTGAAGTAGGACAGCTCGCCCACGTGCGGTTCCGCGGCCGTCTTGAAGACGAGGGCGGCCAGCGTCTCGTCGTCCGTGGCGTGGATCTCGATGTCCTGGTCGATGCCGGGGCGGTGCGCGGATTCCGGATGGGCTTCGGAAGGCGCGGGACACAGCTCGACGAGCTTCCGCAGCAGCGCGCGGATCCCGTAGGTCAGCGGCGCGGCGCCGCAGAAGACGGGAAAGACGTCGCCGCGGGCCATTCCCCGGGCCATGGCGTCGATCGCCTCGTCGCGCGAGATGTGACCGCCCTCGAGATAGGCCTCGAGGAGCTTCTCGTCCGTCGTGGCCAGCGATTCCTGGAGCTCGGTCTCCCAGCGGGACTCCTTCTCCTTGTACTCGTCCGGGATGCCGGTCTCGTCATACTCTCCGTTCAGCGTGCCCTGCTTGAAGATGTGGGCCTTCTCGCTGAACAGGTTGATGATCCCATGGAAGTCGAAACCCTCGCCCACGGGAATCTCGACGGGAAGCGCGCTCTCACTCAGCCGCGACTTGATCTGCTGGTAGACGCCCTCGAAGTGGGCGTGCTCCTTGTCCATCATGGAGACAAAAAAGATCCGGGGAATTCCCCGGGCCTCGCAGTACTCCCACACCCGCTCCGTGCCCACCTCGACGCCGGAGGTGGCGCTGACGACAATGATCGCGGCGTCCGCCACGCGCACGGCCGACAGGGCCTCTCCCGTGAAGTCCAGGTAACCGGGGGTATCGAGGAGGTTGATCTTCGTGTCCAGATGCTCGGCATAGGTCGGGGTCAGCTGGATGCTGATCCCGTGCGCGTGCTCCTCGGGCGTGTGCATCGTATGGGCGGTACCGTCTTCCACCTTGCCGTGGCGCTTGGACGTGCCCGACACGAAGCACAACGATTCAATCAGGCTGGTCTTCCCCGAACTCCCGTGGCCCAGGACCGCAACGTTCCGGATGCGGTCCGTGGCATACTCCCTGGCCGATGACATGCCGTTCTCCTTCGATGCATCGAGGCCCGCCCCCGCCGGCTCACAGGCCGGCGGCGGAGGGCCCCGTTGGATTACCTGCTGGGCACCGGGATCGTAGACCCGGCCCCAAGAGGACGCAAGCGGGAAATTCCCTACATTCGACCTACCTTCTGGGACGGAATGCGTTCCCCACCACGTCCGGCGAGAACAGGTCCGCCCGGCCGGTGCTGGCGTAGCGGTAGAGAGCTGCGGTATAGATCCCCTTCAGGGCCGAAGAGAGAAGCCCCAGGAACACGAATCCGGCGACAGCGAGCACCACCGCCGTGAACGCCGCGGTCGGCGCGATCTGGGCGCCCAGCCAGATCATCCCGACGGAGACGAGCCCCCAGGAGAGGCCCATCAGCATCACGGCCCACCCCATCCCGAAGTTGCCCACCACCTGCTCGCCCCAGGTCTGCCGGAACAGCTGCGCGCTCTCCTTGACTGCGTCGATGGGGCCGACGTCGCGCGTGACCAGCACGGGGACGGCCAGGTAGGTGGCGAGGGTCCAGGCCATGCCCACGAGCCCCACGACGATGCGGCCCACGAAGCCAGAACGCTCGGCGATGGCCCGGAAGATCATGCCGACCGTTGCCGCCAGTGCCGCGTAGCCGAGGATCGGCCCCATGCGGCTGGCCGCGATCGAGAGGCCGTCGGACACCGTGGGATCGCCACCGCCCAGTCGGATGAGCGCCGCGCCCACGAGCGCGGAGTTGAAGAAGAAGATCACCGTGTACTGGACCAGGTAGAACAGGAAGCCCAGCGCGTAGGCCAGATACGACGCGTCTCCCTCGGCGAAGACCCGCCACCCCCCGGAGACCGCGAAGGGCACGACGAAGCTCGCGCCCACCAGCACCGTGGCGATCCCCGACATCAGGGGGAACACCATGAGCTCCTTGTCCATCTTCAGCACGTTGGCGCTCGCCTTCACCAGTGCCCAGCTGTTCGAGAAGCTACCTGCCATGGGATCTCCTCACCGTAGGCGTGACCCGAGGGGCCGGCGTCGCCGGCCCCGTCCGCTCCCTTTCCCTACGTAGGCTCTTCCCGGGTTCTTCGCCAGCTTCCCTCCCGTCGGGCGCTACCTCCCGGCCCGGTCCGCCTCCGCTTCCGTCCTGGCCAGCCGGCCCGTCCTCAGCTCCAGGACGATGCGGTCCATGTCGTAGACGACGTCCAGCGCCTCGAGGATGCCCCGCACGTCCACCGCCACCGCCCGGTTGGTCTCGGGCAGGTAGATGTAGTCGCCCGGAAGGCTCTCGATGTTGCCGTCGAAGACGACGCCCACGAGCTCGAGCTCCTGGTCGAGGACGGGGGAGCCGGAGTTTCCGCCGATGATGTCGGCCGTTGACACGAAGTCCAGCGGTGTGGCCAGGTCCAGCCCCGACGGCACCGGCACCCAGCGCGCGGGAAGATCCCAATCGTCCCGGTCCGTGAACGAGAAGTGCCGGTCGTACATGCCGTACAGCGTCGTGTGCCACGGAGCGATCGTGCCGTTGTAGTCGTAGCCCTTCACGACGCCGTCCGCGATGCGGAGGGAGAAGGTCGCGTCCGGAGGTACCGAGGTCCCGTAGACCTCGAAGCGCGCGCGGCCGAGCTGCGCCGAGATCTCCTCCTCCTGGGGGAAGACCTCCGAGATCGCCTGCTGGAACTGGATGAAGGGGGGCAGGTACCCGCGCACCACCTGCATCGCAGGGTCCGTCATCTCCACCCGATCGTTCTCGACCGCCTGCACGGCGTCCGCGGAGTCCGCGAGCACGCTGCCCTGCCGGATGACGGTGGCCGCCCCCTCGGGAGAACGTCCCTGGAGGATGTTCTGCACGAACTGGGCGTCCCGGCCGTAGTACTCGATGAAGTCCCGGAAGCGCGCCGCAATCAGGCCCTCATCCAGCTCGGCCGGCTGGTCGGGGACCGCCCTGAGCTCGTCCATCAGCGTGTCGAGCTGGTCCTGCGGTCCCCCGCCTCGCCGGACGTTGAGGATCTGGAACGCCAGGAGCGCCCGATAGAGCGTGGCCGACGCCATCTGATCGTTGGTGAGCGCGAGGAAGGCGCCGAAGCCCTGCTTCTGCTCGCGCTTCGCATCCTGCAGCTCCGCCATCTGGCCGATCAGGTCGCCGTACCTGCGAGCGAGCGAGGAGTCCGCTTCGATGGCCTTCTGGAACCGCTCCTGGCTGTCCCGCCGGCGGGCGATGATCACCGGGTCCTCGAGCCCGCGGATCTGTCCGGCGTAGGCCTTTTCCGAGTTGCTGAGCTCGAAGTACTGGTTCTCCAGGTCCCGGGCCTTCGCCACATCGGGGTGGCCGTCCATGTAGTCCTTCAGCACGGCCATCCGCGAGCGAAGAAGCGCGAGCACGTCTCGATCGCTGACGTCGCGGCGGAACTCGAGCTCCGCCACCGACTGCAGCCGGCTCGTGGAGCCCGGGTTGCCCACGATGAAGATGGGCTCGTCCTCCCGGAGTCCGTCGTCGTCGATCTTGAAGTACTGGTCGGTCTTCAGCGGGTTGCCCTGGTCGTCGTAGATCCGGAAGAAGGAGAAGTCCAG
Source organism: uncultured Gemmatimonadaceae bacterium (assembly GCA_964591135.1). GTDB lineage: Bacteria > Gemmatimonadota > Gemmatimonadetes > Longimicrobiales > Gaopeijiaceae > SZUA-318. The sequence goes on from CAZPZU010000068.1 coordinate 23,813, forward strand.
GTTGTAGCGGGGGTAGGTGAAGTTGTCCGGATCACCCCCGAAGAAGCCGATCCCGACCTCGGGGGCCATGACCAGCTTCGCGTCGGTGTAACGGTGGAAGACGTAGGCCGACGTGCGTCCCCCATTGTAGAGCGACACCATCTCCACGACGATCCCGGCTTCCTCGCCGCCCCGCTCCTGCGTCACGCGCTTCTCGATCTCGTCGAGGACGTCCTTGCGCGTGTCCGCCCTCTGCTCCATCGGCACCTGGTCCACGCGTTGGTTCACCTCGTCGGTGACGTCGACGATGTCGATGAGCTGATCCGCCTGGAAGTCCTTCACCGGCCGCTCGTCCGCCAGGTCCTTCGCGAAGAACCCGTCGTGCAGCAGGTCTTCCCCTTCCTTCTGGACCTGGGTGACGAACTCGCGCGCGCAGTGGTGATTCGTCATCAACAGGCCGTTCGGAGAGACGAACGACGCCGAGCAGCTCGGGATCCGCAGGGCTCCCAGGCGTGCGTGGGCGAACCAGGCGGAGTCCGGCTGGAAGCCGTAGGTACGCGCGAAGTAGTCGGTGGGGGGGAACTCGAACGTCCACATCTTCCCCTGGTCGAACTCGCCAGCGTGGACCGTATCGAGGTCCACCCCGAACAGCTGCGGCTTCACGATCTGGCCGGGCGCCGTGTCGGTGCGGACGAGCGGGATGGCGGGAGAGGGCCTCGTGGGCGCCTGCGTCGGCGCGGGCGCCGGGCTAGGCGCGGTGGAGGTCGCACCGCCTCCGCACGCCACGAGCAGCGTCGTCAGCGCGAGCGCGGGGAGTCCCGTGAGCGTCCGGACGTTGCTTCGCGACGGTTCGAGCATGGTTCCTCTCGGGGTGGAATGGCGAAAGCCCGCGGTGGGGGGCCTCGCGGATCAGGAAGATCGAGGGTGATCTGCCGTTCTCCAACCCCCGAACGCAGCCGTGGATCCTCCCCCGGGAGAGCCCAGCTCCCCGGGGGGGGCCACGCCTCAGGTGGTCGGCGGCAACACGTGGCAGTCCGCGCAGTTGCGGCCCGCCATGTGATCGGCCATGTCGCGGTGGCACACGAGGCAGAGCTCACGGGTCCGGGGCGCCGAGCGGATCCCCGCGGGCACCGGGTCGTGGCAGCCGGCGCCACCGCATCCGAAGTGGGCCGTGCGGTCGTGCGCGCCCGGAGCCGGGGCCTCGTGGCACGTCCGGCAGTCGGCCGTCGGTTCGTGATGCTCGAGATGGCACCCGGAGCAATCGGCCCCACGCGCCGTTTCCAGATCGATGCCACCGGTGTGGCAGACGGTGCAGTCGGTGTGCCAGTGGTCGGCGTGGTCGAACGGGAGCGTGCGTACCGGGCGGTCGAGGGATCCGATCCGGATCTCGAGGCGCCGTGTCACGGTGAAGGACGTGGCCCTCACCTCGTCCACGACGTGGCAGCGGGTGCAGTCCTCGGCCAGCGGCGCGGTGTGGTGGCACGCCCGGCAGTCCTCGCGGTCCCGGAGCGCGACGGTTCCGTGCCGCTCCTCTCCTCCGTGGCACGTGGCACAGGCGACCGACGTGTGGTCTGCGTGCGCGAACGCGAGGCCGACCGGTAGCGGAGGGAGGGTCGCCGCTCCGGCCCACGTGACCGGCGACCCGCCGGACGCGTGGCAGACGGTGCACTCCGCCCCGCGGCCCTCCACACGGAAGTCGTGGGGGAGGTGGCACGCGGTGCACTGCGCCAGCACGCCGGGCGCGACGGTGCGGTGGAACGGCGTCATCGCCTCGGGCCGGACATGGCATTCGCCGCCCGAGCAGGAGCGCACCGTGTGTGCCGGCGTGGTGCTGGTCCACATGTCGTGGCAGACCGCGCAGACAGCGCCGTGCGGCTCGTCCGCCGGGACGGGCTCGGCGAGGCAGTCGTCCGGGCGCCGGGTGAGGCAACGCCGATCGCCTGCGCGCAGGGTGTCCACGACCTGGGCGGCGGGGACGGCCCGGGCCCCGACCGTGGCCGTCACGTCCCCCGCTTCCCTGTCCCGAAGCTCCGCGTTGGCCACCGCGAGGGCGACGACGGTGGCCATCCCGAGGCCGAGGACCTGGTCAGGCGTGTGCGGGAACATGGATGGACTCCTCGATTTCCGCCGGCACGGGCGGGGAGCCCGCGGTCGGCGCGGTTTCCGCTGAGACGCCGCGGAGGATGGGGAATCTCTTCACGAGCACGAGGTAGCCGAGGACCTCCGAGGCCACGAGCCCGAAGGTCACGGCGAACTCGGGGATGGCGGGGAAATACGACCACTCGTCACCGGGATTGAAGGCGAAGAGGTAGGTGGAGAAGCGGTAGAGCGCGCCCGTGCCGACGACGATCAGAGCCATCGCCGACAGGTAGCGCCCCCGTGCCGTGCGGCGGCGCAGCAGCAGGCCGAGCGCCGCGAGGACGAAGAGCCCCATCTCCGCCAGGAAGAGGAGGCTGTGGCCGTCCATCCGGGTCACCGCGGGAAGCTGGCCGCGGTAGACCACGTCGGCCATGCGGATCGCGACATAGGTCAGGATCACGCCCGCGATCGGCAGAGATAGCGCACGCAGCATCGGCGTCTCCGACGGGCGCTTGAACACCCGTGAGGATATCACCGCCTCCAGCGTCACGACCGCGTAGCCCATCGCCACGCACGACACCAGGAAGAGGAGCGGCAGGAGCGGGGTACGCCATAGCGGGTGCAGCTTGGGGCCGGCCATCAGCATCAGGCTTCCGAGGGACGACTGGTGCATCGTCGGCAGGAGAAGCCCGACGGCAATCAGGTACGGCATCACCCGCTCGATCTTCGGCGACAGGGTCAGCGCCAGCCTCCTCAGCCCCTCGACCTCGCTCTCCCGCCACCGTTCCAGGATCATCGGGGACACCTCGATCCACAGGACCAGCGTGTACAGCATGATGCATAACGCTACCTCGAGGAGGATCGAGCTGAAGTTCCACTCCCAGAAGAAGAACGGGATCTTGTAGAAGTTCCACGCCCTCCCGATGTCGATGAGGACGCTCACGCCGCCCAGCGTGTAGCCGAACGCGCTCGTCACCAGGGCGGCGCGCACCAGCGGGTGATACCGGCCGCGGTTCGCGACGTAGACCAGGAGCGCCATGGCATAGCCGCCGCAGGCGAGCGCCGTGCCCGTCACCACGTCGAAGGCGATCCACAGCCCCATCGGGTAGCCGTCGTTCAGGTTGGTCGTCGCGCCGAGGCCCGCCGCGAACCGCCAGAGCACCGCCACGGCGCCCACCACCACCAACGAGGCGAGGATGAAGAACGGGGATGTGAAGATCCGTCCCCCGACCGGCTCGGAGCGCTCCGTGGCGTGGTGCGCGGCCTCCTCGGCCCGCAGCTTCCTCGTGTTGCGCCGCACCACCGCGCCGAGCGCAGCGAGCAGCGCGATCGGCGCAGCGAAGCCCCGATACAGCGCGTGCTGGATCGTCTCGGGCAGCTGGGCCACGGACTCCTCGCCCAGATCCGGGAGGTGCAGCTCCGCGAACGAGACGTCCGCCTGAGCCAGGTAGAGGACCGCCGTCCCGCCGCCGTCCGTCTCCCCGTAGACTTTCGGGTTGTAGAAGGAGGGTCGTGCGTCGATGCGGCGGTGCGCCTCGGAGAGCATCTCCTCGCGGGACCCGTAGGTCAGTGCACCGCGACGGCACTGCTCGACGCAAGCCGGCGGCAGCCCCTGAGCCCTGCGCTCCGGGCACATCTGGCACTTCTGGAGCGAGGGGAGCGGCGTGTCCCACTCGAAGCGTGGGGTGTTGAAGGGGCAAGCGATCTCGCAGTACCGGCAACCGACGCACAGGTCGCCGTTCCACACCACTGCGCCGTCCGCGTCCTTGTGCATGGCTCCGAGCATGCAGGCGCTCACGCACGCCG
>CAZPZU010000069.1:0-27657 GCA_964591135.1 uncultured Gemmatimonadaceae bacterium
GATGCATCCACGAGGGCCACGTCGCCCTCCCTCACCGTACCGCAGCGGGTACGCTTCGGTCGCGCGCCTTACCCTCGCGGCGCCTCGGCGCCCTCGGTGCTTCACCGTGTCCCTGAACCGGACCACGAGCGTTCTGGATTCGTCGGGGGGCAGGGTGGGGCTCACGCGCCCGCGGCCTGCTTGACCCGCTCGTTCACGACCGCGCCGTCGTGGGTGACCGTCGAGGGCCCCACCACGTCGTTGGCGAAGTCGAGGTTCAGCGTCCCTTCCTTCATGTCCACGAACTCGCCCATCAGCGTGACGATGTTCTTGGAATACATCTGGCTGGCGTGGACGGGGACCGTGGCGGAAATGTTGGCCGGAGCGAGGATCTGGACTCCGTGGGCCACGGTGGTCTCGCCGGCCTTCGTCAACTCGCAGTTGCCTCCGCTCTCGGCGGCCAGGTCGACGATCACCGAGCCGGGCTTCATCGACTTCACCATGTCCGCAGTGATGAGCACCGGCGCCTTGCGGCCCGGGATCTGCGCCGTGGTGACGACGATGTCGGCGTCGGCGATGTGCGCCGCGATGAGCTCGAGCTCCTTCTTGTGCTGCTCCTCGGAGAGCTCCTTGGCGTACCCGCCCTCGCCCTCGGCGGTGACGTCGTGCTCTGTCTCCAGGAACTTGGCGCCGAGGCTCTGGACCTGCTCCTTGACCGCCGGCCTGACGTCGAAGGCCTCGACCACCGCGCCGAGGCGCTTCGCCGTCGCGATGGCCTGCAGGCCTGCGACGCCGGCGCCGAGCACGAGGGCTTTGGCCGGACGGATGGTGCCCGCGGCGGTGGTGAACATGGGGAGGAACTTCGGCAGGGTGTCGGCGGCCATGAGCACGGCCTTGTAGCCGGCGACCGTCGCCTGCGAGGAGAGCGCGTCCATCGATTGTGCGCGCGTGATGCGGGGCACGAGCTCCATGGAGACGCCGGTGATCTTCCTGGATTGGAGCTTGCGGACCAGGTCCAGGTCGACCAGCGGATTCAGGAACGAGACGAGGATCGAGCCCTCGCGCATTCCCGACACCACCTCGGCGCTCGGCGGATTGATGTGGAGCACGATGTCGGCGCCGGAGAGGGCCTGGGCCCCATCGGGCGCGATCGACGCGCCGGCCGCCCGATACTCGTCGTCGGACGCGCCGGCCGCTGCTCCCGCCCCGCTCTGCACGTTGACCTCGAGACCCGCCTTGACGAGCTGTTGCACGCCCTGGGGGACCAGAGCCACCCGGTGCTCGTCGGGCCGTGTTTCCTTCAGGACGGCGACCTTCATGGACGCGCTCCCTTGTGGTTTCGTTCTCTTGGCAAAAACACGAAGCCGGCCGGAAAACGTCCGCCGACCAGCAACGTAGGGTACCCGCCCGGGTGGGGGGACACAAGCGGGAATTTCCCTACGTGCGAGAGGGGCAGTTGCACCACCCCGCGATGTCCGGTTTCACCACGCGGCACCGGGATGACCCATCCGCCCATGGGGGCGTGCCGGATGGGGTGGCAGCTTGTCTTCATGCTCGCCCAGGTCACGACCGCCGCCGTCCGCGGCGTGGACTCCTACCTCGTGCGTGTCGAGGTGAACCTCGCGCCCGGTCTGCCCGCCTTCGCGGTCGTGGGCCTGGCCCAGGGAGCGGTGCGCGAGGGCCGTGAACGGGTGGGAGCCGCACTGCGCAACGTCGGCTTCCCGCTACCCCCGAGGCGCATCACGGTGAACCTCGCGCCCGCCGATGTCCGCAAGGATGGGAGCGCCTTCGACCTGCCGGTGGCCGTCGGCCTCCTGGCGGCGGCCGGACACGTCGATTCCGCGCGACTCGAAGCGATGGCGTTTCTGGGGGAGCTGGGCCTCGACGGATCGCTCCGACCGGTGCGCGGCGTGCTGCCGGTCGCGGCCAGGTGCGCCGAGGCGGGCGTCCGCACGCTGGTCGTACCGGAAAGCAACGCGCGCGAGGCCGCGGTGGTCCGGGGCCTCACCGTACTGGGTGCGCCTTCCTTGGCGGCCGTGACGGCGCACCTCGACGGAGGGCCCACGCTGGCCCCCGTACGGGTGGACGTCGACGCGCTCCTGCACAGGCCCGTGCGTGGGGGGCCGGATCTCCGGGACGTGAAGGGGCAGGAGTGGGCGAAGCGTGCCCTGGAGATCGCCGCGGCCGGCGCGCACAACCTTCTGATGATCGGTCCTCCCGGATCCGGAAAGACGATGCTCGCACGGAGGCTCCCCGGGATCCTCCCGCCGCTCACCCTCTCCGAGGCGTTGGAGGCCACCGGCGTCCACTCCGTGGCGGGATGCCTCCCGCCCGGAGAAGCCATCGTCACGCGGCGTCCCTTCCGCGCGCCGCACCATACGGTGAGCGACGCGGGGATGGTCGGCGGAGGGATGCCGATCCGCCCCGGGGAAATCTCCCTGGCCCATCACGGCGTCCTCTTTCTGGACGAGTTGGCGGAGTTCCGGCGCAACGTCCTAGAGGTGCTGCGCCAGCCGCTCGAGGATGGTGCCGTGCGTCTCTCGCGGGCCCGGGCGTCCGAGCGGTTCCCGGCGAGGTTCCTGATGGTGGGGGCCATGAATCCATGCCCGTGCGGATACCACGGGGACCGGACGGACCGGTGTCTTTGCGACCCCCCGATGGTGGCACGATATCGCGGGCGGGTGTCGGGCCCGCTCCTGGACCGGCTCGACCTCCACGTCGAGGTTCCCACCGTCGCCTTCGAGGAGCTCGCGGACGAGACGCGCGGCGAGTCCAGCGAGGTCGTGGGGGAGCGAGTGGCGCGGGCCCGCGCCTTCCAGGCACGACGCTTCGCCGGGGTGCGGGACGTGCACGCCAACGCGCAGATGGACGTCGCGCTGCTCCGACGGTTCGTGCCCGTGGGGAAGGGAACCGCCGCCGTGCTCCGGCGCGCCGTGGACCAGCAGGGGCTGTCCGCCCGGGCCTACCACCGGCTGCTCAAAGTGGCGCGGACCATCGCGGACCTCGCCGAGGCGCGGGAGGTCGAGCCGGAGCATGCGCTGGAGGCGCTGCAGCTCAGGGCACGGGACCCGCGAAACCCGGCGTAGCGGGTCTCGGAAGCCCCCCACAAAAGTGTGGGGTTTTTCCCGACTGAGGCAGGGCCCGTGGTGCGCTAGAATATTCCCGTTGGCTTAACTCTTTTGAACTCGAAGGGCCTGCGCTGGCGCGGCCTTTCACATAGATCTGGCAGGAACAACATGGGTACGACGTTCGCTCTCGTGGCGGATCTCTGGCAGCACGTGGGCCCCGGGATCCTGTTCGCCTTCGCGCTCCCCGTCCTCCTCGTCCTCTTCGGCGCCGTGGTCCTGTCCGGCTACCGGCGCGTGCGCGGCGAGGAGTAGAGCCGAAGTCGACCCGGCCGCAGAGGCCGGGACATCTTCGCCCTTGCGAAAGGGCGTGCTCCGGGGCTCGTATGACAGGGTCCTACGCCAACCGGAGCGCCTCATGTCCAGATGGCTCTCGAGCCACCTCGCTCTTGTCCTTGTCGCGTTCGGGGCGGCCGTGTCGGCCGCCGTGTCGCCGCTGACGGGCCAGGAAGACGCCGGGGAGCCGAGACGGACGCTCTCGGCGCTTCGCGACTCCGCCAGGCTGCGGCTGCTCGCCCCCGGCGTGTACGTGGAGGACGGCGTCTTCCTGGGCTTCGAGAACGACTCCGTGCGCGTGGCCGACGCGGACGCCACGCTCCGCGTCGGCGTCGGGGAGATCGAGGGCCTCTCCGTGACGGGCAGCAAATGGCGGAGCGTCGCCATCCAATCGGCTGCCGTCGGCGTGGTGGTCGGGGGGCTGGCGGGGTTCTTCATGGGGACGAAGGGGTGCGGGAACGTCCTGGAGGGGTGCGACCGGCACGCCCTTGGCGTCTCGGTCCGCTGGGGGATGGTCTTCGGAAGCCTCGGGGGGCTGGTGGGTGGCATCGTGGGCTCCAGGATCGACACGTGGCGATCCGTCTTCCCGTGAGGGCCGTCGCTGCGCTGCCGACGCTGGTTCTCCTCGCCGCCACGGTGCCGGTGGCAGGACAGGAGCGGACGGAGGCCCCGGCCCGGCTGACGGGAACGGTCTGGGACAGCCTCTCGGCCCGACCGCTGGCCGGCGCGGAGGTCGTCCTCGGCGACGCCGTGGCGAGGGCGCTGACGGGAAGCGACGGCGCGTTCGTCCTGATCGGTCCCCCCGGCCGCTTTCCGGTCACGTTCCGCCATCCCGACCTTCCCACGTGGGCGCGCCCGAGCGGGGAGCCGGTCGTCGTGCTCGAGGCGGGGAGCACGTCGCGGGTGGCGCTCGCGACCGCGTCGCCGCCCTCCGTGCTGCGCAGGCTGTGCGGGGGCGAGGGATCGATGGTGGGCGGGCGAGTGCGCGACCTCCTCACGCTCGTCCCCCTGGCTTCGTCGTCCGTGGACGTGCGAGCCGAGTCCACGGGCGGGGAGTCCCGCATGCTGACGGCGCAGGCGAGCGCCGACGGCTCCTACTCCCTCTGTCTCGGCACACCAGCGCGCGCGGAAGTGCGCGCGCGCCTGGGGCCAGCGCGCAGTCGGCCCCTGGGCATTCCGGGCGGGGTGGGGGGCGTGTTCCTGCGGGACCTCTTCATCCAGGTGTCGGAGCCCGCGGAGATCCGGGGCCTGGTACGGGACGCGGATACCGGCACCCCTCTCGCCGACGCGGACGTGGAGGTGCTGGGCACCCGCCTGCGCACGCTCACGCGCCCGGACGGGCGCTTCCTCTTCCGGGGTGTGCCCCCGGGACGGCTGTCCGTCGTGGTGGAGCGCCTGGGCTACGGCCGCCGGGTCGCGGAGCTCCAGGCGGAGGGAGGCGCGACGGTCGCGCTCACCCTCGACGTGTTCCCGGAGGCCATCGCGCTGGACTCGATGATCGTCTCTGTCGAGGGGGGCGTCCTGGAGCGCGCGCGGCGGGGGACGCGCTTCGACGGTCTCACCCGTCCGGAGATCGACGCGCTCCTGCCCCGCTCGGTGGGCTTCGACGACCTGCTCCGCAGCGCCAACATCCCGGGGCTGAAGATCAAGGAGGCCCAGTTCCTCTCCTCCATCGGGGTCAAGACACCCGGGATCTGCGTCGAGACCGGCCGGACGTCGACGATCTACTCCGACGTCTGCCAGATGGTCGAGGTCTACCTGAACGGGGTGCGCGTGGCCGAAGCCGAGACGTTCCTTCTCGGATTCGACCCGGCGAGCGTGGACCACTTCGAGCTCCTGTCACGCACGGAGGCCGGCGTCCAGTACGGGCGCACGCCGCGCGCCAGAAACGGGGTCCTCCTCATCTACACGCGGGGCCGCTGAGGGGGGAGGCGGTCCGGTCGCAAGTTCCGGGTCGAAGGCCATTGCGAGGCTTGGTAGCTTTTTCGCCATGCCGCGCCCACCCCACGCCGCCGCCGACGCCTCCCGGGCCCGTGTCCTCGCGGCGTTCGCCGCCGTGTACGTCATCTGGGGGTCGACCTACCTCGCGATCCGCTTCGCCATCGAGACGATGCCGCCCCTCCTCATGGCCGGGGTGCGCTTCCTCTTCGCCGGCACCCTCCTGTACGCCTGGTCGCGCAGCCGCGGTTCCCCCGCCCCGACGCGCGCCCAGTGGCGGGCCGCAGCGATCGTGGGGGGGCTGCTGTTCGTGGGGGGTAACGGTGCGGTCGTGGTCGCCGAGCAGTGGGTGCCTTCGGGGCTCGTCGCGCTGCTCGTGGCGGCCGTTCCCCTGTGGATGGTCGTCCTCGACTGGATCTGGGGCGCCGGCAGGGCCCCCTCGCGCAGGGTGGTGATCGGCCTGGTGGGCGGCTTCGTGGGTGTCGGGCTGCTCGCGGGCTCGCCGGGGGTGGGGGCCGGGGGTGGGATGGAGCTGCTGGGCGGCGGGCTGGTCCTTGCGGGCTCCGTCGCGTGGGCCGCCGGGTCACTGTACTCGCGCTACGCACCCAGGCCGCCACGTCCGCGCATGTGGGTGGCGATGCAGATGCTCACCGGCGGCGCCCTCCTGCTGCCCCTGGCCGCCGTCACGGGCGAGATGGGCGCCTTCGAGCCGGCGGCCGTGTCGCGCAAGTCGGTCCTCGCGCTCCTGTATCTGGTGGTGTTCGGCGCCCTCGTCGCGTTCACGGCGTACATCTGGCTGCTGTCCGCCTCCACGCCGGAGCGCGTGGGCACCTACGCCTACGTGAACCCCGCCGTGGCCCTCGTCCTGGGGTGGGCCCTGGCCGACGAGCCACTCACGGCCCGTTCGATCCTGGCGGCGATGGTCATCGTCGGCGCGGTGGTGGTGATCACCACGGCGCGCCGGGTTCCGGCTGCGCCGCCGGAGCCCCTCCGGACGGGCGTTCCCGAGGGCTGACGGGCGAGGGCGAGCCGTTCGCCCTTCCGCTCCCGCGGCGTCGCGTCCTATGATCCGGGCCGGAAGCCGACCGATCCCGTCTCTCCAGCAGCGCGTCCATGCTCCTCCCCTATGCCGCTCCGGCGCCTTTCCAGGTGCCTCCAGGGATGTCCGACCGCCTGCAGAGGCTCCCGCAGTTCTTTCCGGGTCTGACCACCGACTTCCAGGCCAAGCTGATCGTCTCGGCCTTCGCCATCCTCCTTCTCGTCTTCCTGCGCCGCGGCGTCCTGCGCATCGTCGACAAGCGGGTGCAGGATCAGCGCCTCCGATACCGCTGGTCGAAAGGGTCGTCGCGCGTCGCGTCCGCGATCGGATTCCTGGTGATCGTCCAGGTGTGGTTCACGGCGATCCGCTCCGTGGGAACCTTCCTCGGCCTCCTCTCGGCCGGCCTGGCCATCGCCCTCAAGGACCTGGTCGCGGACCTCGCCGGTTGGATCTTCATCATGTGGCGTCACCCCTTCGATCCCGGCGATCGCATCCAGATCGGCGAGCACGCCGGCGACGTGGTCGACCAACGCATCTTCGCGTTCACGATCATGGAGATCGGGAACTGGGTGGCCGCGGACCAGAGCACCGGCCGCATGATCCACCTCCCGAACGCCAGCGTGTTCAGCCAGCCCCTGGCCAACTACACGGCCGCCTTCCCCTTCATCTGGAACGAGATCCCGGTGCTGGTCACGTTCGAGAGCGACTGGCGCAAGGCCAAGGGGATGCTCCTCGACATGGTGATGGAGGAGGGGCTCGAGACGAGCCGCGAGGCCGAGCAGACGCTGAAGCACACGTCGAAGCGGTTCCTGATCCACTACACGAAGCTGACGCCCGCCGTGTACACGTCGGTGCTGGACTCCGGGGTCCTCCTGACGATCCGTTACCTTACGCATCCCCGGCAGCGTCGTGGGACCGCCCAGGCGTTGTGGGAGAGGATCCTGGACGCCTTCGCCGAGGCACCGGACATCGACTTCGCCTACCCGACGCAACGGCTGTACGTGAATCCGCTCGAGGGCAAGCCCGGCGCCCGCGCCGAGCTTCCTCCCCTCCCGTCACACCCGCCGCAGCCCTAGAGCGGCGGCGCGGAGACGTCTTCCTCATCGGGAACATGGCCCACTATCTCGATTTCGCCGCCACCTCCGCGCTGCGGCCGCCTTGCGTGGCGCGGGCCGTGGCCCGGTTCCTGACGGAGTGCGGGGCCACACCCGGCCGGGGGGGGCATGCCCCCGCCCTCGAGGCGGGACGGGTGGCGTTGAGGTGCCGCCGCGCGGTGCAGCGAATCCTGGGACTTCCCGGCGATCCCGGGCGGATCGCGTTCATGCCGAACGCGACGTACGGCCTGAACGTCGCTCTGTGGGGCCTCCTTCGGCCCGGCGACGCGGTCGTCGTCACGGAGTACGACCACAACGCGGTCCTGCGTCCGGTGGCGTACCTCGGTCGCATTCGCGACATCGAGGAGCGGATGATCCGGGGAACCCCCGAAGGGGAGATCGACTACGACGAGGCGGCGCGCCTCCTGGAAGGGGCCCGCCTTCTGGTGGTCAACAGCGCCTCGAACGTGCTGGGCAACCGCCTTCCCGTGAGGGAGCTGGCCGGGCTGGCGCACGACGCGGGCGCCATGGTGCTGCTGGACGCCGCGCAGGGCGCCGGACACTTTCCGATGGCGTGCGCGAGCGAGGGAGCGGACGTCGTCGCGTTCACGGGGCACAAGGGTATGCTCGGACCCCAGGGGACGGGAGGTCTGTGGGTGAAGGACGGCATCGACATCGAGCCTCTCCTGAGGGGTGGAACGGGGGGCGACTCGCGGCTCAGGGAGATGCCCGGGCCGCTTCCCGACCGGCTGGAGGCCGGGACGGTGAACGCTCCGGGCCTCGCGGGGTTGGAGGCGGGGATCGACTTCGTGCTCGAGCGGGGCGTGGAGGCGCTCCACGTGCGGGAGACGACGCTCAAGGCGAGGCTGCGCGAAGGTCTCGCCTCCGTGCGAGGCGTCACCGTTCGCTCGCCGCGCGCCCCCGACGGCGTGGGAATCGTGACGTTCACGGTGGACTCGATGGACCCGGCGACGCTCGCGTGGCGGCTCGAGGAGGAGTGGGGCGTGCAGGGGAGGGCCGGGCTGCACTGCGCGCCAGGATGTCACCGTTTGCTGGGCTCCCTCGAAACCGGAGCCCTTCGTCTGTCCCTTGGATGGGCGTCCACCGAGGAGGATGTGGACCGCGCCCTCGAGGGGGTACAGGCCCTCGCCGGGTCCCGCGCCCCCGCGGTGAGCCCACGCCGACATGCGGAAGGCTGACGAAGAGAGACGATGCGCCTATTCATCGCCCTGAACCTCCCGAAGAAGGAGCGCCAGCGCATCCACCGTGCGGCCCGACAGCTGCGCGACGGGGAGCTGCCGGTGCGGTGGGTAGAGGTGGACAACTACCACATCACACTCAAGTTCCTCGGGGAGGTGCGCCCCGATCGGGTGGCCCGGGTGGAGACGACGTTGTCCCGGGTGGCCGCTTCGACCCAGCCTTTCGCCCTCGGCCTCGGGGGCTTCGGAGCGTTCCCCACGATCCGCAAGCCGCGGGTCATATGGCTCGGGGTGGACGCGACGCCGGAGCTGCGCTGCCTGAAGCAGGACCTCGAGTGGTCGATGTCGGACTTCGGCTTCGATCCGGAGACCCGGGCGTTCCATCCACACCTCACGCTCGGCAGGGCCGGGGCCACGAACGGCGCGGGGGCCTTTCGCGGACTCGACGAGACGATGGCGGCGATGGAGTTCGCATGCGAAGTGCCGGTACGGACGGTCGATCTGATGCGGAGCCACGTCTCGCGAGAGGGCGCGCGCTACAGCGTCCTGGCGAGCGCCCGCCTCGCGGGGAGCTGAAGCGACGATGTTCGGATTCCTCAAGAAGCTCGTGGTGTTCGTCGTCCTCCTCCTGGTGGCCTATGCCGGTTTCCGCTGGGGCCCCCTCGTCTTCCCGCGGTTGGAGCGCGTGGTCGGAATCCAGGCCGCCCCACCGGTCGCAGAAAAGGCGGAAGCCGGGCCTTCGGCCGAGCTCGCGGACAGGACCCTGGACCGATTCGAGCGCTTCCGGAAGGGGGAAGGGGAGGGCCGCATCGCCCTGAGCGGTCTGGAGCTCTCGTCGGTGGTGCGTTACGCCCTTCCCGGCCTGGTGCCCCCGGGCGTGGAAGAGCCGACCGTGACGCTGTCCGACGGGCGGGTGCGGCTCAGCGCACGTGTCGCGAAGGGTGCGTTCCCCCGCTTGCCGAAGCTGGACGACGTGGCCGGTATCCTCCCCGACACCCTGGACGTCGCGATGGAGGGATCGCTCGTGCCCCTCGACCGGGAGCGCCTCGCGCTCCTGGTGGATCGCGTCGAGGCGTCCCGGATTCCCCTGCCGCGCCGCATGATCCCGGAGATCCTGGTTGCGTTCGGGCGGGAGCGGAGCGCGAGTCTGCCCGACGACGCGCTCGCGGTCCCCATGCCGAGCGGCCTCCGGTCCGTGTACGTGCAGCGTGACAGCCTGGTCCTGATCGCCGAAAGGTAGGTGCACATGGCGCGGCTCCTCATCGTCGACGACGAGAAGTCCATTCGGGACGCTCTGGTTCAGGTCTTCGAGTACGAGGGTCACGAGGTGCGCGGGGCACCCGACGGTCCCGAGGCGCTGGCGCTCGCGGCCGCAGGACGCTTCGACGTCATCTTCCTCGACGTGAAGATGCCGGGGATGGACGGGCTGGAGGTGCTCGAGCGGCTGCGCGAGGATGATCCGAACGTGCTGGTGGTGATGGTCTCGGGGCACGGGACGATCGACACCGCCGTCGAGGCCACCCGCAAGGGCGCCTACGACTTTCTCGAGAAGCCCCTGGACACGGACCGGCTCCTGGTGACGCTGCGTCGTGCGCTCGACCTGCGTGGCCTCACCGCCAGCATGGAGGCACTCCGCGATCAGGTCGAGAGCCGGTACGAGATCGTGGGCACGTCCTATCCGGTACGGCAGGTGCTGGAGCGGATCGAGAAGGTCGCGCCCACCGAAGCGCGCGTGCTCGTGACGGGGGAGAACGGAACCGGAAAGGAGCTCGTCGCCCGGGCGATCCATCGGCTGTCGAGTCGCGCGGGCGCTCCCTTCGTCGAGGTCAACTGCGCGGCGATCCCCTCCGAGCTGATCGAGTCCGCCCTTTTCGGACACATCAAGGGATCGTTCACCGGAGCGGTGCAGGACCGCGCGGGAAAGTTCGAACAGGCGAACGGCGGAACGCTCTTCCTCGACGAGATCGGCGACATGTCCCTCGCGGCTCAGGCGAAGGTCCTGCGCGCCCTCGAGCAGGGCGTGGTGACGCGCGTGGGCGGCTCGAAGGCCATCGACGTCGACGTGCGCGTGATCGCCGCCACGAACAAGGACCTGCAGGAGGAGATCGGAGAGGGCCGGTTCCGGGAGGACCTGTTCTACAGGCTGAACGTGGTGCCGATCCACATTCCTCCGCTCCGCGAGCGGCGCGAGGACATCCCGATGCTGATCCACCACTTCACCCAACGCATGGCCGGGACGACCCGCGTGGCCGCGAAGGTCTTCACGGACGAGGCGGTGCACCACCTCACCGCGCTGGAGTGGGCCGGCAACGTACGCGAGCTGCGCAACACGGTGGAACGCCTCCTGATCCTCTCGACGGGCAGCGAGGTCCGCGCCAGCGACGTCGACATGCTTGCGCCGGCCCGCAGCACGGGCTCGGGGCTGGGGAGCGAGCTCCTGGGGGCCGGGACCTTCGCGGAATTCAAGGAACGGGCCGAGCGCGCGTTCATCCTGCAGAAGCTGCGCGAGAGCGAGTGGAACGTGGCGGAAACCGCCCGGCGCATGGACATGCCCCGCTCGAACCTCTACAAGAAGATCGAGAAGTACGGATTGGTTCGAGAGGACTAGCGCATAGCCTGCTATGACAGGCGCGCGCCTTGCCGGTGCGGTCCACGGACGGCTATCGTTGCCCGACAACTAGATTCGGCGGGTGGGTCATCACGGAAGCCGGTGTAAGCCCGGCGCGGCCCCGCCACTGTGAGAGGACCGAGCGAGCCTCGGACAACGTCCGCTCCGCGTGCCACTGGGCGCTTCGCACCCGGGAAGGCGAGCGCGACGGCCTCGAGCCAGGAGACCTGACCCACCCCCTTTACGCCAACGGCTCCGCGGGGAGAACGGCGTGGTCGCGCCACCTTTGCGCGCCCCCGTTCGGCCCGTGGGCGGAACGGGGATTTTCCGATGCAAGGCGCCCTCTCGCGCAGGCTCACGGGCTGCTCCGCACTCCTCTTTCTCGGGGTCCCCGCCGCGCTGCGCGCGCAGGAGCGACCTTTCGAGCTGGAAGGGCTCGTCGTCACGGCGACGCCCACACCCCGGCCGGTCGAGTCGATCTCGAGCAGCGTGACCGTCCTGGAGGGCGCCGAGCTGCGGGCGCGGGGCCTCACGCGCGTCCTGGATGCGCTCCGAGAGGTGCCGGGCGTCGATGTCGTCCAAGGGGGCTCCTACGGATCGGTGACCTCGTTGTTCGTGCGTGGCGCCGAGAGCGATCACGTCCTGGTGCTCATCGACGGCGTGCAGGTCAACCAGCCCGGCGGCGCGTTCGACTTCGCGGGCCTCACCCTCGACAACGTGGAACGCGTCGAGGTCGTGCGGGGTCCTGCGAGCGCGCTGTACGGCTCCGACGCGGTCGCCGGCGTCGTCCAGGTCGTCACACGCAGTGGCCATGGGGCCTGGCGCGGCACGGTGTCCAGCCGCTTCGGGACCTACGGGCGGCGCGAGTGGTCCGCGGAGGCCGCGGCGGGCGGTGATCGGGCGGGCTACGCACTGTCGCTGTCCGGCATGCGCACCGACGGGATCCTCGCGTTCAACAACGCAAGCGACAACAGGGTGTTCAGCGGCAGCGTGCGTTTCGCGCCCGACGAGCGCAGCTGGTCGAGGATCACCGTGAGCTTGGGGAATCGCGCGTACCACTTCCCCACGGACGGAGGGGGCGTGCCGATCGACCGGAACGCGTTCACCTTCGGAGACGAGACGGTTGTCGGCGCCGCGGTGGGCCGACGGCTGGCCGATCGGGTCACGCTCGGTGCCCACCTGTCCCTGAACGAGGTGGACGCGGGCACGGACGACGCCGCCGACGGCCCCGCGGACACCCTCGGGTACTTCGGCCTGAGCAGTCTCGATCACGTGCGGCGCGCCGGCGCGGACGTGCGTGCCGTCGTGCAGCTCGGCACGGACGTCGTCACCACAGGTGTCGAGATCGAGGCGGAGCGGCAGCGGTCGTTCACCGAATCACAGAGCGAGTACGGTGCGACCTCGGATCGCAGCGCGTTCTCGCGCCGAAACCGTGCGCTCTACGGGCACCTCTCCGGAGACCACGGGCCGGTTGCTCTGGACGTGGGAGTCCGCCTGGAGGCCAACGAGCGCTTCGGCCGCCTGGCCACCTGGCAGGTCGGCGGGGTGCTCCGCCTCGACGGCGAAGGGGCGACACGCCTGCGCGCCTCCGCCGGGACGGCCGTCAAGGAGCCGACCTTCTTCGAGAACTACGCGACGGGGTTCGCGCGCGGGAACCCGGATCTGGATCCGGAACGCTCGACCTCGTGGGAGGTGGGACTCGATCACACGGCGGCCGCTGGTCGCCTGGGCGTGTCTGCGTCCTTCTTCCACCAGGCGTTGCGCGACCTCATCCAGTACACCTTCGTCACGCCGTCACCCGCGGATCCCAACTTCTTCAACGTGGCCGCCGCCGACGCCCGCGGGGTGGAGGTCGAGGCTCGCCTGCGGTCGGGCCCCGTCACAGGTACGCTCTCGTGGACGTGGCTGCACACGGAGGTCATCGACGCCGGATACGACGAGGGCCCGGGCGCCACCTTCGTGGAGGGAGCGCCTCTGATCCGGAGGCCCGCCCAGACGCTGGCTGCCCGGGCGGCCTACGCCGCGGGGACCCGAGCGCGCTTCGCCGCCGGCGCGACGCTGGTCGGCGCGCGAGCCGATCGCGACTTCTCCACCTATCCCTCACGGGCCGTGACCCTCCCTGCCTGGCTCGACCTGTCTGCGGGGGCCGAGCTGCGCGTTCTGGAGGGCGGGGCCGGACGCCCGTCCGTGTCGCTCACGCTCCGGGGGGAGAACCTACTCGATCGCCAGCATCAGGAGGTCTTCGGGTTTCCTGCACCCGGGCGCGTGCTCCTCGTGGGCGCGCGGGCGGGGTTCGGAGGATCGTGACCACCGGACCCGCCCCGCCCGTCACCGCACGATGACCGTCCCGTCCTCGAGGGCGTAGAGGGCTTCGACCGCATGGTAGTCCCGTGCCGAGAGCGACGCGGCGGTGTTGGTCGGGTACATGACGTCGTGGGGATCGTCGGAGTGGGGTAGCCCCAGTGCGTGACCCATCTCGTGCGCCGCCGTCAGGCGCACGGCCTCGGGGTCCAGGCCGCCGCCCCCGAAGGGGCTGCGCGTGACCAGCTCGAGGGAGAGCACGGAGAGACCGGTCGAGGAGCTCCATTGCGTGTGCGCGACGCCGAGCCGGGTTCCGGAGAGCGCGGGCACCCAGCGCACTTCGATCTGGGCGGGACGCGTGCCCCTCTCGTCGACGAGGACGGGGAAGGGCTGACCGTTCCATAGGCGGATACCGGCCGTGGCGGCCCGTTGTAGCGCGTGGGCCTCCGCGGCGTCCGGCAGGTCGGGAAGGGGCACATGCACGACCATGGTGCCGGTGAAGCGGCGCCACCTCTGGATCCGGATGCGCTCGGAGGTCTGCAGGTCGGCACAGACGTAGGCGGCGTCGCGGCAGGCCTCGGCAGCGGAAAGCTCTGGAGAGCCCGGCTCACCGGCCGACGGAGCCGCCGGGCCGCGTCCCGGACCCCCGTCCGGGTGGCATGTCGGATCGACCGTCGGTTCGCAGGGGGCGGAGCCCCGATGGGTAGCGCGCCCGCGTGCCAGGAGTGCGACCCCGCCGAGCAACAAGGCGAGGGCGAGCACCGTGATCGGGTTGGATCGTCTGGTCGCGCGGCTCACCGTCGTGACGGAAATCGGGGCGGGAAACTCGATGCTCGGGGCAACGTAGGGCGGGAGAGCCCACGTCGAAAGCGGGTTGGTGCTTGGCGGATCTCCCCTCCGGAACCTACGATGGAAGGGTGGGTGCGGTGGGGGAACGGTGCCACCGCCGCTCGTGTACGGATGCCGGTCGCGCCGAGGTGGCCTGGCGGGCGCCGCGGCCCCGTCGGTGGGAGGACGGATCGGGTCAGGAGCTGAAAGAGTGAAGGAAGAAGACAGAGAAGCAGGGGCCGTGACCCGCATCCTTCGGGCTTCCGAGGAGCGAACCACCGGTCTGCTGCAGGTGATGTGGGACTGGACGCGCTCCATCCTCATCGCCTTCGCGCTCTTCGTGCTCATCCGGACGTTCGTCGTGGAGGCGTTCCGCATTCCCACGTCGTCGATGGAGAACACCCTCCTCGTCGGCGACTTCCTCCTGGTCAACAAGGCCGTCTACGGGGCCGAGGTTCCGGGCACGCACCTCCACCTTCCGGCGTTCTCGGAGCCGCAGCGGGGAGACGTCGTGGTCTTCGCCCCTCCCCATGACATCACGAAGAACTACGTGAAGCGCCTCGTCGGGATGCCGGGCGACACGCTGGAGATGCGCGAGAAGATCCTCTACGTGAACGGCCACCCGATGCACGAGCCCTACGCGCGGTATATCGACCAGCGGGGAGATGCCGTCCACCCCGACATGCGATGGCAGTCCAACCACCTCATCGCAAGCACCGCCCGGGGGTATCACCCGACCCGTGACAACTGGGGTCCTCTCGTGGTGCCGGCCCACGAGTACTTCATGCTCGGCGACAACCGCGACAACAGCGAGGACTCGCGCTATTGGGGCTTCGTGCCCCGCGAAGCGATCCGGGGTCGCCCCTGGTTCGTCTACTACTCGTTCGATCCGAGCATGTCGAGTCGCATGCCGTGGATCAGGTACGTGCGTTGGAGCCGGATCGGTGAGCCCATCCGATAGCCTCGCGCGTTGACGCCGCACGTGTTCGAGGGGGGTGCAGTTGCGCGACGGCGCTCGTGTCCCCATTTGTACTTCGACGTCCGTTCACTTCCCGTCAGTCGGTTCCACGAGGGTGGCTCCGGCGATCCGGGATGACCCCCCGCCGACCGAGCCCCCGATGAGCTTCACCTCCCGCCGAGGCACCTTCCGGGAAGGCTCCCTGGACCAGTACCTCAAGGAGATCAGCCAGTACCCCCTGATCGACCGCGAGGAGGAGGCGGCGCTGGCCCGTCGCATTCGCAAGGACGACGAGGACGCGCTCAACAAGCTGGTGCGCTCGAACCTGCGCTTCGTCGTCTCGGTCGCGAAGAAGTACCAGAACCAGGGGGTTCCGCTCCCGGACCTGATCAACGAGGGGAACCTCGGCCTGATCCGTGCCGCCCACAAGTTCGACGAGACCAAGGGCATCAAGTTCATCAGCTACGCGGTCTGGTGGATCCGCCAGGCGATCCTGCAGGCGCTCGCAGAGCAGAGCCGGATCGTCCGCGTCCCGCTCAACCGTGCCGGCGCGCTGCACCGCATCGGACGCCGAAGCTCCGCGCTGCTCCAGGAGCTCGGACGGGAGCCCACCGTCGACGAGATCGCCGAGGGTCTGGACATCTCCCAGGAGGAGGTGGAGCGCACGCTGGCGATCAGCCAGTCGCACCTGTCCCTCGACGCGCCCCTCACACCGGGCGAAGACAACCGGCTCCTCGACTACCTCCCGGACCAGTATTCCCCCGGACCGGAGGACGAGGCGTACGAGCGGGCTTTGAAGCAGACCATCGAGGAGGCGCTGTCCACGCTGAAGGAGCGCGAGGCGAAGATTCTCCGGCTGTATTTCGGGCTCGACGACCAGGACCCGATGACGCTGGAGGAGATCGGGGCGCTGCTCGGGATCACGCGGGAGCGCGTGCGCCAGATCAAGGAAAAGGCGCTGGTTCGGCTCCGCCACGCCTCGAGGGCGCGTTTCCTCGAGACGTTCATGTAGCTCCCGCGTCGCGGTCGCACCGCGGAAAGCCCCGTCCCGCAACGTCTCCGCCCGTTGACACCCTCCGGGCCCTCGGATATCATTCAAAGCTCTATATTCCAACCGCCTTTCTGGGCGCCGAGGGCATGAGAACGTATACGCCGAAAGCCGACGAGATCGAGCGGAAGTGGTGGCTCGTGGACGCGTCCGAGAAGCCCCTGGGCCGGATCGCGACCGAGATCGCACGCGTCCTGCGTGGCAAGCACAAGCCGATCTTCACTCCGCACCTGGACACGGGTGACCACGTGGTCGTGGTCAACGCGTCGAAGGTGACCCTCACGGGCAGGAAGGCCGACCAGAAGACCTACTTCCGGCACTCCGGGTACATGGGCGGCGAACGGCACATCCCGTTCAGGCGCATGATCCGGTCGCACCCGGAGCGCGTGGTGGAGCTCGCGGTCCGCGGGATGCTGCCGAAGAATGCGCTCGGTCGCCAGATCCGCAAGAAGCTGCGGGTCTACGCAGGGGCGGAACATCCGCACCAGGGCCAGCAGCCCGAGCCCCTGGACATCTGACGAGGGACCCGAGCACATGGCCATGCAGAACCAGATCCAGTCGGTGGGCCGACGCAAGACGTCGACGGCCCGCATCACCCTGCGCCCGGGCAAGGGCGAATGGAAGGTCAACGGGCGTACCCTGGCGGAGTACTTCCCCAGGGAGACGCATCGCATCCGCATCGAGGAGCCGCTGCGGGCCACGGGGCTCGACGGGCAGTTCGACGTGCTGGTGCGGGTGAACGGCGGTGGGCTGACCGGCCAGGCGGATGCCGTCCGCATGGGCGTGGCCCGCGCCATCGTGGAGCACGACGAGGAAGCGCGGCCGACCCTGCGCGAGCGCGGGCTGCTGACGCGGGACCCCCGCAAGGTCGAGCGGAAGAAGCCCGGCCGGCCGAAAGCCCGCAAGCGCTTCCAGTTCTCGAAGCGCTGATCCGCGGATCGCGGGAGCGCTTCTTATCCTGATCGGGGCGTAATCGGCCCCACACAAGCGAGTGGACGCGACATGCAGGAAGTCGGCCTGAACCAGCTTCTGGAGGCCGGTGTCCATTTCGGGCACCAGACCCGCCGTTGGAACCCGAAGATGAAGCAGTTCATCTTCACCGAGCGCAACGGCATCCACATCATCGATCTCCGCAAGACGCTCGACCGACTGCAGGCCGCCGAGCAGGCGGTCCGCGAGGTCGTGCTCCGCGGTGAGCGCGTGCTGTTCGTGTGCACGAAGAAGCAGCTGCGCGGCATCGTCGAGCAGGAAGCCCAGCGGTGCGGGTCCTTCTACGTCACCGAGCGGTGGCTCGGTGGCATGCTCACCAACTTCCAGACCATCCGGAAGCAGATCCGGCGCCTCAAAGAGCTGGAGCGCGGGCAGGAGGAGAACGCCTTCGAGTTCTATACCAAGAAGGAGCGCCTCCTCCTCGAGCGCGAGCGGCAGAAGCTCGACAAGTACCTGGTCGGCGTGAAGGACATGGGGCGGTTGCCCGGAGCCGTGTTCATCGTCGACGCGAAGCGGGAGACGATCGCGGTCCGCGAGGCGTCCCGGCTCAAGGTGCCGGTGATCGCGATCACCGATACGAACGCCGACCCGGACAAGATCGACTACCCCATCCCGGGCAACGACGACGCGATCCGCTCGGTGCAGCTGATCACCGGCGCCATCGCGTCGATGATCGAGGCTACGCGACGGGAGGTCCCGGAAGACCAGAGGCGCCCCGAGGACGTGGAGGCGACGACCTACTCCACCGAGACCGGGGAGACCACGGAGAAGGAGCGTCCGGCCCGGCGCCGTCCGCGGCGCAAGCGGCGTCCACGCCCCGAAGTCATCGCCCAGCACCTCAAGGGGGACGAGGAAGGTGGAGAGGGCGCCGAGGAGGAGGGCGCCGAGAGTGCCGGCGAGACCGAGGGTGCCAAAGCCTCGGCGGAGGAGGCGCCCCCGCCCAAGAAGTCCCGCAGCAAGAAGACCGCGGCCGCCGCGGTGGGCGACGGTGGCGAGGAGGCCTCGGAGAGCGAGTAGCGCTCCCGGAAGGACCGGGTTCGGTGAACCCGTCCCTCCCGGCCTGGAGCCGGGGAGGAGTGCAGGAGGCGGTAGCGACGACGGAGGCCGGCTTTCCGTTGGCTCCGCCTCTTTTCATGGGCCGGTGGCAGGGCGCCCCGGTTCGGGATTGAACGTGAAGACGGATCGACCATGACGACGACGATCAGTGCCCAGGACGTGAAGAAGCTCCGCGACATGACCGGCGCGGGGATGATGGACTGCAAGAAAGCCCTCTCCGAGGTGGACGGCGACCTGGAGAAGGCAATCGATCTGCTGCGGGCGAAGGGCGCGGCCAAGGCCGCCAAGCGCGCCGAGCGGGCGACCAACCACGGGGTCATCGGCAGCTACGTTCACTTCGACGGGAAGACGGCCGTCCTGGTGGAGGTGAACTGCGAGACCGACTTCGTGGCCAACACGGACGACTTCCGGGCGCTCGCCAAGGATCTGGCGCTCCACATCGCATCCGCGGCGCCCCTGGCCGTGTCGCCGGCCGACATTCCGGCGGAGGTCGTGGAGCGCGAGCGCCACGTCTACCAGGAGCAGGTCCGCGCGGAAGGCAAGCCCGAGGCCATCGCCGGGAAGATCGTCGACGGCAAGATGCAGAAGTTCTTCAAGGAGAACACGCTGCTGGCGCAGCCGTTCGTGAAGGATCCCGACAAGACGATCGAGCAACTGGTCACCGAGGTTTCGGCCAAGACCGGGGAGAAGGTCGAGGTCGCCCGCTTCGCCCGTCTCAAGGTCGGGGAGCGCTGACCCACCGACGGCAGGAGGTCCGCGGATGAGCGACGGAACGCCCGCGCCCAAGTACGGCAGGGTCCTTCTCAAGCTGTCCGGCGAGGCGCTCGCGGGGGAGCGGGGCTTCGGCATCGAGCCGTCCGTCGTCGACCGGCTGACGGACGAGATCCGCTCCATCGCGGAGATGGGCGTGTCCCTCGGGGTGGTGATCGGCGGTGGGAACATCGTCCGCGGAGCGCTGGCTTCCCGCCAGGGGATGGACCGGGTCCAGGCCGACTACATGGGCATGTTGGCGACGGTCATCAACGCCCTGGCCGTGCAGGATCTCCTGGAGGCAAAGGGGGTCGAGACCCGGGTCCTGACCGCCATCCGCATGGAGGAGATTGCCGAGCCCTACATCCGGCGTCGCGCCATGCGTCACATGGAGAAGGGTATGGTGGTGATCTTCGCCGGGGGCACCGGCAACCCCTACTTTTCCACGGACACGGCGGCCGTCCTGCGGGCGATCGAGATGGAGTCGGACGTGGTCATCAAGGCCACCAAGGTGCAGGGCGTGTACACGGCTGACCCCCACAAGGACCCCGAGGCGCGCTTCCTGCCCACGGTGACCTTCCAGGAGGTGATGGCACGCGAGTTGGGCGTGATGGACGCCGCCGCGGTCTCGCTCTGCAAGGAGAACGGGCTTCCCATCATCGTCCTCAACCTGGAGGACCGCGGTGCCGTGGCCGCGGCCATCCGTGGTGAGCAGGTCGGTACGCTTGTATCGTAGATCCCCCCTACGTCGGCTTCCCGAACTACATCCGGAGAGATCATGACCACGGTGGAAGACGCCACGCAACGCATGGAGGAGGCGCTCGACGCGATGCGGCGCGAGTTCGCTTCCGTCCGCACCGGCAAGGCGACCCCGGCCCTTCTGGATACCGTGCGGGTCGACGCCTATGGATCCAAGATGCCGATCAACCAGGTCGCGACCGTGCACACGCCGGAGCCGAGCCTGTTGGTGGTCCAGCCGTTCGACAAGTCCCTCATGGGCGCGGTCGAGAAGGCCATCCAGTCCGCGGACCTCGGGCTCAACCCGAGCAACGACGGCAACATCATCCGGGTGCCGATTCCCCCGCTCAACGAGGAGCGGCGCAAGGAGTACGTGAAGCTGCTGCACAAGATGGCCGAGGAAGGCCGCGTGTCGATCCGCCACGCGCGACGGACGGTCCGCGAGGAGCTCCACAAGAAGGTGAAGGACCACGAGATCAGCGAGGACGAAGGGCACCGCCGCGAAGAGGCCGTCGAGAATCTCACCCACGACTACACCGAGAAGATCGACGAGCTGCTCAAGCACAAGGAAGAGGAAGTCCTGGCGTTGTAGGACCGACGCACACCCGTCACCATGTCGTCCGAGCTCCTCGACCGGATCCGCCTGAGTGGCGACGTGCCACGGCACGTCGCGATCATCATGGACGGAAACGGGCGATGGGCGCGTCAGCGGGGGCTTCCCCGTCACATGGGCCATCGCGAGGGGATGAAGGCCGTCCGCGAGGCCATCGAGGGTGCCGTGGAGGCCGGGGTCGAGATCCTGACGCTGTTCGCGTTCTCCACGGAGAACTGGCAGCGGCCGGCGAAAGAGGTGTCGGCCCTCATGGCCCTTCTCCAGCTCTATGCCCGCAAGGAGCTACAGGAGCTTAGACGGAGGCGCGTCGAGGTGCACGTTCTGGGCGAGCTCGACCGCGTGGACGACGCCACGCGAAAGGCGATCGACACGATCGTCGAGGGGACGCGGGGCGGGGATGCGCTCCGGCTGAACCTCATGATCTCGTACGGTGGTCGCGAGGAGATCGTGCGGGCCGTTCGTGAGCTCGCGCGCCGCGTCGCCGAGGGGGAGGTCGCCCTGGACGAGATCGACGAGGAGGCGTTCCAATCCGCGCTGTTCACCACCGGCGTTCCCGATCCCGACCTCCTCATCCGCACCTCGGGAGAGTACCGCATCAGCAACTTCCTCCTCTGGCAGCTCGCCTACACCGAGTTGCACATATCGCCCGTGCTCTGGCCCGACTTCAACCGTGAGACGCTGTTCGGGGCCGTGGCCGACTACCAGCGCCGGGAACGGCGGTTCGGGCGCGTCTCGGCGCCGTGAAGGACCTCGCGTCGCGTGTCGCGGTCGCCGTGGTCGGGATTCCGGCGGTACTCGCGCTCCTCTACGTCGGTGGGTGGGCGCTGGGCCTGTTCCTCGCCGCCTTCGCCGCACTCGGCGCGGGAGAGGTCTACCGCTTCGCCGAGACGCAGGGGACCCGGCCGCTGAGCCGGCTGGGAATACCGGCGGCGGCGCTGGTCGCGCTCGCGCCGGTCCTCCACACGGACTACGCCGACGCCGCACCGGTGATGATGGCCGTGCTCCTGGCCCTGGGCGTGCTGACGCTCACCCTGGCGCTCTGGTCCAGGGGGCCCAAGGGCCGTCCGCTGGCCGTGGTGTCCGTGACCGTCTTCGGCGCGGCGTACGCGGGGCTTCCCCTCTCCTTCGCGCTCCTGCTGCACGCGCTCCCCACCCGGATGGGTTGGGGGCCGGTCGACGCCTCGCCCTGGGTCGGCGCGATGGTGGTCGCCCTCCCGCTCGCCGCCACCTGGGTCGGCGACGCCGCGGCCTACTTCCTCGGCACCGCGTGGGGCCGTTCGAAGCTCTTCCCGACGATCAGCCCCAACAAGAGCTGGGTGGGAGCGTGGGCGGGGGTCGTCGGTGCGGCGGTGGCCGGCCTGGGCTGGTACCTCCTTGTGCGGGACGCGCTTCCCGGGTTGCCGATCGACGGCTGGGCCGCGTTCGCGGGCGTGGGCGCCTTGCTCGGCGTGGGCGCGATCCTCGGAGACCTCGCGGAGTCGCTGCTGAAGCGCGAGGCCGGCGTGAAGGACTCGGGACGCCTCCTGCGCGGCCACGGCGGGGTGCTGGATCGACTCGACGCGCTCACGTACACCTTCCCCCTCGCGTACCTGGTGCTCCGGGTCGCCGAGGCGCTGTCGTGATCCGTCTCGCGATCCTGGGAGCCACCGGCTCGATCGGCCGCAGCACCCTCGAGGTCGTGGCCCGCCATCCCGGTCGCTTCGAGGTGGTCGCGCTCACCTCGAACCGCCGCGTCGAGGCGTTGGCGGCCCAGGTCGCACGGGTGCGTCCGCGGCTGGCCGTCGTCGGCGACGAAGGGGCCTCTCTCCCGATGCCCCGGGCGGGCACGGAGTGGCGGCGTGGGCGCGGCGCCGTGCTGGAGGCGGCGACGCTACCCGACGTCGACGTCGTGGTCAACGCGCTCGTCGGCTCCGCCGGGCTCGAACCGACGCTGCTCGCGCTGGAGGCGGGCCATCGCCTGGCGTTGGCGAACAAGGAATCGCTCGTCGCGGGCGGGCCCCTGGTGCTGCAGGCTGCGGGGCGGGGTGGGGCGGAGATCGTGCCCATCGACTCGGAGCACAGCGCGATCCTGCAATGCATCGAGGGCTACGACCGCTCGGCCGTGCAGCGGATTACGCTGACGGCTTCGGGCGGACCGTTCCGCGGACGCAACCCGGCGCAGCTCCAGCACGTACGGCCTTCGGAGGCACTCAACCACCCGACGTGGGACATGGGGGCGAAGATCACCGTGGACTCGGCCACACTCGCCAACAAGGCGCTCGAGGTCATCGAGGCGCACTATCTGTACGGCTTCGGGTACGAGAGGATCGGTGCGGTGGTGCACCCGCAGTCTATCGTGCATTCGTTCGTGGAGTTCGTGGACGGCTCCGTGCTGGCCCAGATGGGGTTTCCCACCATGGAACTCCCCATCCTCTACGCATTGAACTATCCGGAGCGGGTGGAGGACGGGACGCTACGCACGTACGATCCGGTGCGGGCCTCGCCCCTCACGTTCGAGGACATCGATCACGAGGCGTTTCCGCTCTTCGGCCTCGGTGTCGAGGCCGGAAGGCGAGGTGGGTGCGCCGCCGCGGTGTACAACGCTGGGAACGAGATCGCCGTTCAGGCGTTCTTGGAGGAGAGGGTTCGCTTCCCGGAGATGGCGGACGTGGTCGAGGCCGCGCTCGACGGCGTGGGGGTCCACGAGATCCACGACGTCGAGGATGTGCTCGCCGCCGACGGGGAGGCACGCAGTCTGGCGCTCAGGGCCGTAAAGCGGCTCGAACGGGTCCGTACAGAGACGACCGCATGACCATTCTCGCGACAGTGATCGTTCTCGGCGTGCTCATCTTCGTGCACGAGCTCGGCCATTTCGCCGCCGCGAAGGCCGTGGGCGTCGAGGTGCAGCGCTTCTCGATCGGACTCGGGCCGAAGCTGTTCGGAATCCGCAGGGGTGAGACCGAGTACGTTCTCAGCGCGATCCCGCTGGGCGGGTACGTGAAGATGGGTGGGATGGACGACGAGGTCATGGAGCGTCTCGAGGGTGGCGCCACCGGAGGGGAACGCAAGCCAGGACCGAGAGACTTCGACGCCAAGCCGATCTGGGCGCGCACGTTCGTGATCTCCGCGGGCGTGATCATGAACATGATCTTCGCGTTCGTCGTGTATGCGTTCGTGTTCGCCCACTGGGGATTTCCCCAGCCCGACACCACGCGCGTCGGTTACGTCGACAGGGCGCTGCTTCCACCCGGCACCGAGGCGCTCGCCCGGATCCAACCCGGCTCGTACATCGTTCGCATCGGCGACGTGGTGGTCCACAACTGGGGTGACGTCGAGGACGGCCTGTACCACGGCAGTCCTGGTTCCACGACCATGGTGCTGACCGACCCTGCGGACACTCTGCGGATCGACATCCCCGCCGACGAGGCGTCACGCCGGAGGCTGGTGCAGTCCGTCGACCTGTGGGTCGACGCCGCGATCGGCCTGGTGAACCCCGGCTCCCCGGCGGAGAAGGCGGGGCTGAAGGAAGGCGACAAGATCGTCGCAGTGGACGGAATCCCGGTGAAGAGCTGGTACGACTTCCGGTCTCTCGTCGAGGTCAGACCGGGAGAGCGGGTGGACATCACCGTCCGGCGGGAGGGCGGCGACCTCGTCCGCCCGGTCACGCTGGATGCGGTGCAGGAGGAGCGGCCCGACGGCAGCACAGCCGAGGTCGGCAAGGTCGGTGTCTACCCGCCGGCCGAGAACATCTCCTACCGGCCCGTGTCGCTGCGGGACGCGCTGGTGGGCGGGTACCGTCAGACGGTCGGCGTGACCGGGATGATCCTGGGCTTCCTGCGGGATCTCTTCACGGGTGGCGTGTCGCCGCGCTCGGTGGGCAGCATCGTCACGATCGGCGAGGCGTCCGGATCGGCCGTGCGCGCCGGCATGGGCCAGTTCCTGCAGTTCATGGCGTTGTTCAGCGTGAACCTCGCGGTCTTGAACCTCCTGCCCATCCCGGTGCTGGACGGCGGGCATCTCCTCTTCCTCGGCATCGAGGCCGTACGCGGTCGGGCCCTGTCGGCGGAGCAGCGACTCCGCTGGAGCAACGTCGGGTTCCTGATCGTGATGGGCATCATGCTCTGGGCGCTCTCGAACGACTTCCTGAGGCTGTTCGGGCTGTAGCCGCCGGGGGCGCCCGTCGCCTCAGCCGTCCACGGTCATTCGCGACCGTGGGGCGAGGAGTTTCCCATGAGAGCCCCGCCTGCTCCCATGAAACCGTGCGCTGCCCCCGCGGCGCCCCGTGTCACGTCGGGCATTTCCCGACTTCGGCGCTTCGGCGTGTTTGCCGAGATTTGCATTGCCGGAATGCCGGAAACCCAACCTGGAACGAGCGATGACGCACCCCTCTCCCGTCGCGGAGCCACACAAGATCAAGACCGTCCGCCTTCTGTCCTTCCCCGTGCTGGAGGAGCGGAAGAAATACCTCGCCGACGCCCGCTTCAACGTCTTCAACCTCACGCCAGCGCAGATCACCTTCGACATGACGTCGGTGGGCACCAGCGCGATGAGCCAGGAGCAGCTCGCCGGACAGTTCCTGGGCGACGAGGCCTACGCCGGCAGCCGCAACTTCGAGAAGCTGCAGGCGGCCGTGCGGGATGTGCTGGGACACGGGTACGTCTGCCCCACGCACAACATCCTGGGCTCGATCAAGCTACTGGTGTCGACGCTCGTACCGGCCGGCTCCATCGTACCGAGCAATGGCCGGGACCGGATGGACGTGCTCACGCCTCGCGAGGTGGAGGTCCTCGATGTGCGCGATCGGTCGGCCCCGGTGTTCACAGGCGACATCGACCTCGCTCGCCTCGAGGAGATCCTCCGGGGCGGCTCCGTCCCGATCGTCGACGTCCAGGCCTTCGCGGACGGACAACATCCAATCAGCCTCAAGAATCTCCGGGAGGTCCGCGAGCTGGCGGACAAGCACGGCGCACGGCTTGTCCTGGACGGCTCCCGGGTCATCGAGAACGCGTGGTACGTGCAGCGCCACGAGACGGGACACGCGGATCGCGACATCCGCTCGCTGGTACGCCAGATGGTCAAGACCAGCCACGTCCTCCAGCTCGATGGTGCCCAGGACCCGAAGGCGAACGCCGGTGGGCTTCTGAGCACGGACAACCCCGGCGACCACGAGCGCTTCATGAACGAGGTGGTCGTCTTCGAGGGGCTGCACACCTACGGCGGGATGGCCGGGCGCACGATGGAGGTGCTCGCCCGCGGGCTGGCGGAGATGGCGGACGAGGACGAGGTCCGCTGGGTGATGCATCAGACCGAGCGGTTCACCGGACGCCTGCGCGACGCGGGCGTTCCGCTGGAGCGGGGGTGTGACGGCGCCTACATCCGTGCGGACCAACTGCTCCCCCAGGCCGGCACCACCGCCCGGGACACTTTCAGCGCAGCGCTCTATCTCCTGGCGGGCGTCCGAGCGGTGGCGATGTACCGGAAGGGCTCGGAAGGGCTCGTGCCCGTCCAGATTCCGCGCCTGGCGATGACGAACGCGCAGCTCGACCAGGTCGCCGACGCGATCGTCTCGCTCGCGCGACAGGCCGACGGGATCGCCGGGCTGCAGGTGGCGGAGCGGGGAGAGTGGCGCGACCAGATGACGTACCACTGGGTGTTTCCGGACCTCGAGCCGTTCTCTTTCGAAACGACCCCCTACCGGATCCACACGGTCGAGCGGGTGGGCGTCCTCACCCGGGGGCAGAGGGAGAAGGCGATCCGTGCGGCCGGATACAACACCTTCCTCCTCCCGTCGGAGGATGTGACGATCGACCTGCTCACGGACTCGGGCACGTCGGCGATGAGCACAGACCAGTGGGCGGCCTACGAGGGCGTGCGCGCCACGCCGGCTACCTCGTCCGAGTACCACAGGCTCGTGGAGGTGCTGCGAGACGCGCTGGGATACGAGCACGTCATCCCGACGCACCAGGGACGCGCCGCGGAGCACATCCTCAGCCAGATCATGATCCGCCCCGGGCAGCTCGTGCCGGGCAACATGTACTTCACCACGACCAAGCTGCACCAGGAGCTCGCCGGCGGGGCCTTCGTCGACGTGATCGTGGACGAGGCGCACGATCCCCAGAGCACCTTCCCGTGGAAGGGCAACATCGACCTGGACAAGCTGCGCGCCGTCGTGGACGAGCACGGCGCCGACCAGGTCGCGTACATCTCGTTCGAGCACTCGGTGAACATGGCCGGTGGCCAGCCGGTCGGCATGGACAACATGAAGGAGGTCTACGCGTACTGCGCGGAACGAGGGATCCCGGTGTTCTTCGATTCGACCCGGTGCGTTGAGAACGCGTACATGATCCAGGCGCACGACCCCCGGTACGCGGACACCCCGGTGCGGGACATCCTGCGCGAGATGATGGTCTACGGGGACGGGTGCACCGTGAGCGGGAAGAAGGACTTCCTGATCAACATCGGCGGGGTGCTCGCCTTCCGTGACAACGCGACGTGGGCCGAGCGCGCGGAGGAGCTGCTGCGCATCTACGAGGGCAACGTCACGGACGGCGGGCTCGCCACGGCTGATCTCGCAGCCGTCGCACGTGGGGTGGAGGAGATGGTCGACGACCGCTACATCCGCTCCCGCGTACGCCAGACGGAGGCGCTCGGACGCATGCTGCAGGAAGCGGGCGTCCCGATCGTGACGCCGGTCGGAACGCACGCGGTATTTCTGGACGCCAAGCGCTTCCTTCCGCACATCGACCAAGACGAGTATCCCGCCCAGCGGCTCGCGGCCGAGATCTTCGTGGAGACGGGCGTGCGGGCGATGGAGCGGGGCAACGTGTCGAAGGGCCGAAATCCCGGGACCGGCGAGAACTACCACCCCGCCCTCGAGCTCGTGCGCCTGACGATTCCCCGACGCGTGTACACGGACGACCACATGCGGGCGGTGGCGGACGGGATCATCCGGGTCTGGGAGAAGCGGGAGTCGCTACGCGGGCTGCGCTTCGTGTACGAGCCGGGCAAGCTGCGGTTCTTCCAGGGGAGGTTCGAGTTGCTGTAAAGGCCCCTCAAACGAGTTGCGGGCGGACGGCGACGCGACCCGAGCTGCGGGAACGGGGGGGGGGGGGGGCCCCCCCCGGCCGCCCGGCCCCCC
>CAZPZU010000070.1:0-27395 GCA_964591135.1 uncultured Gemmatimonadaceae bacterium
CCCTGGGCCTGGGGGGCGCCGTGGCGGTCCTGGCGCTGGGGGCGTCGGTGCTCCGGCCCCTCCCCTTCCCCAACCCTGACCGCCTGGTCGCGGTCTCGGAGGTCTACGAGGGACACACCCGTTCCGCGGCGCCGGCGAACTACCTGGACTGGCGGCGCATGTCCACGTCCCTTCAGGGGCTCGCCGCGTATCGGACCAACGCCGCCAGCCTGACGTTCGGCGGGGAGGCCCAGCGTGGCCGCACGGCCGAAGGATCCGGGAACCTCTTCCAGGTGCTGGGCGTGGCCCCCGCCCTGGGGCGTACCTTCGACCCCACCCTCAACGTGGACTTCCCAGCCCGGGAGGCGGTGCTGAGCCACGGCGTGTGGGCGGACGCCCTGGGCAGCGACCCCAACGCGGTTGGGCGCACGTTCCGGGTGGACGACCTCACCTATGAGATCGTCGGCGTCATGCCGGCGGGCTTCGCGTTCCCCGACGCGTCAGTGCAGGTCTGGCTCCGCTCCCCCTACGAGGCCCCGGACATCCGAGGCTTTCCCTATGATCTGCTGGCCGCGCGTGACGCCTGGTACTTCGATGTGGTGGGGCGCCTGGCCGACGGCGTGGCCCTGCCCGCCGCCGCTGCCGAGATGGACGCCATCGCGGCGCGCATCGAGGAACTCCACCCCGACACCAACGCCGGCGCCGGCGTCCGCCTGACGCCCCTCCTGGAGGAGACCGTGGCAGGCTTCCGCTCCACGCTCCTGGCCCTGGCCGTGGCGGTGCTGCTTCTTCTGGCTGCGGCCTGCGTGAACGTCGTCCACCTCGCGCTAGCGCGCAGCGCCACCCGGGAGGCGTCGCTGGCGGTACGGGTGGCCCTGGGCGCGACCCGCGGGGCGTTGGTGCGCCACGTCCTGGCCGAAGGGTGGATCCTGGGGGTGGGCGGGAGTCTGGCCGGGGTGGCCCTGGCCGTTGCCGCGGTGCGGGGGACGGTGGCGGTCTTCGGCACGACGCTGCCCCGGGCCACCGAGGTCGGGGTTCGACCCGAGGTCGTGGCGGCCGCGCTCCTCCTGGGTGTCGCCGTCACCAGCATGCTCACGCTGCTGACGTTTCGGGCGCCCCAGGCCAATCCCGCGGGCCACCTCCGGTCCCGAGGCGGCGGCTCCCGGACCCGGGACGGGCTGGTGGTGGCCCAGGTCGCCGCCGCCGTCGCCCTGGCGGCGGGCTCCGTCCTCGTGGGTCGGAGTCTCCTGAACCTGAGTCACGTGGATCCAGGCTTCGACACCCACGACCTGGTCACGCTGCGCGTCTCGCTACCCGACGCCCGGCTCCGCACCTATGAGGAACGACTGCAGGTCTACCGCGACCTGGCGGACCGCCTGGCTTCGGTGAGCGGCGTCACCGCCGTGGGGTTGGGCTCCACCGGACCGTTGGCCGTGGGCGCCAGCGCCGACGTGTTCATGGCAGGCGCCCTGGACGAGCGGGATCCCCCTTCCGCCAGCTGGCAGCCCGTGGAGCCGGGGTACTTTTCGGCGCTGGGCATCCCGCTGCTCGAGGGACGGGTGTTCACGGCAAGCGACGCGGACGGCCCCTACGTGGGGGTCGTCAACGAGACCCTCGCCCGACTCCGCTTTCCAGGCGAGGACCCGCTGGGCCGGCAGATCACCATCGGCCTGGACGGCCATGACCGCCCCATCACCATCGTGGGCGTCGTGGGCGACACGCGCACACGCGGTCCAGCACTCGCCCCGGGCCCGGTCTTGTTCCGTCCCATGGGCCAGACGGGACGCCAGGGCTTCAGCGCCGACGCCGTGTTCCTGGCGGTACGGGCCCCCGGTTCCCCACCCTCGCTGCCGGCCACGCTCCGGGAGGTGATCCACCAGGCAGCCCCGGGCCTCCCGGTGTACGCCGTGGCCCGGGGAAACGACCTCATGCAGCCCTTCCTCCAGGGATCGGCCGGTATCCTGCTGGTCATCGGCGTCTTCGCCGCCACAACGCTGTTGTTGTGTGCGGTGGGCATCTACGGCATCGCGGCCTACCTGGTGCGGCAGCGCCGTCGTGAATTCGGCATCCGCCTGGCCGTGGGCGCCGACGCCCCCCGGGTCATGCGAGAGGTCATGGGGCGCGGCGTCGGCCGCGCCGCCCTGGGGGTCCCGGCGGGCTTCCTCCTCACGTTCGTCCTGGGCCGGGCCATGGGTGCGGCCCTCTTCGGCGTGGGGGTTACGGACGTGCCCACGTACGGTGCCGCCGGCGGACTCGTGCTGGCCGTGGCGGCAGCGGCACTGTGGATTCCTGCGCGGCTGGCGGCGCGCACCGACGCGGCGACGGCGCTGAGGGGGGAGTGACTCCTAAGGGATAGGCTGTGTGGGCCGAGCTCGAAGAGCGCGAGCGGAGAGAGGATCTCGACGCGCTTTCATCGCAGCTCGACGAGGTGTACGAAGAGGCTGTGCGTCCTCTCCGAGGTGGAGCCATGAAGCCAGGCCTGCGCTTGCGAACCCTGACCGTCGCCATGTCCGCCCTCCTCGTGCCCACGGTGGTAGGGGCACAGGAGGACGTGGGACGTCATGGTGGCGGAGATGGCCGCCGGTTCGTCATCCCCGAGCACGACCTCTATCCGGAGAGCATCGCGTACGATGCCGTCAGCGGCGACTACTTCCTCGGCAGCATGGGGCAGAGTCGAATCCTGCGCCTCGCGCCCGACGGCACGTACCGGGACTTCGTCCGAGGCCCGGCGCCCGCGCTGGAGAGCTCGGTCGGGTTGAAGGTCGACGCGGCTCGGAGGAGGCTCTGGGTGTGCACGGGGCGATACGTCCTCTACGGTGGCGAGGCCCCGGGGCCGGCGAGAACGGGGGTGCTCCTCTTCGACCTGGACACAGGCAGCCTGACGGACGAATGGCTCGTCCCGCAGCCGTCTCCCGGGGAGATCTTCAACGATCTCGCCGTCGCCGAAGACGGGAGCGTCTACGTGACGACAACGCTGATGGGTCGTGTGTATCGCTTGTCGGCCGAGGCGCACGACATGGAGCTGGTGTTCGCGTCCGATGGGCTGCAGACCAACGGCATCACCTTCGACGACACGGGCGACCACCTCTTCTTCTCCCTCGACCGTGGCATCGCGCGTCTGGATCGCGCCACCGGCGAGGTGGTGTCCCTGGAAGGGGGCGCTGAGGCCGAGGCGGGCACCGACGGCCTGTACTTCGTGTCCGGCGCGCTCGTATCGGTCCAACCGCGCAGACGCAGGGTGGTCCGGCTCGCGCTGGACGATGCGCGCAGGTCCGTGACCCGGGTGGACACGCTGGTGGCCGATCATCCGGACTTCGCCTACCCGACCACCGGCGTTCTGGTGGGAGACACCCTGGTTCTGGTCGCGACGAGCTTCGCGGATCACCCGAAGAGTCCGGGTACGGGCCGGCAGCACGGAGACGTCATCATCCTGGGCCTGCGGCTGCCCGGGGCCTGAGTTCCGCTGCGACGCCTGACGCATCCACCCGCCGGGACGGCGTCGCGCATGGGCAGGTCTTCAGCAGAACGTGGGCAGCGGCCCCCATGGTAGGACCGGGCTGAATGTGATCAAGGCGCCCCCGCACCCGCGGGAGTCGAAAGCGCCGGCCGCGGAGCGGCAGGCTAGAGCGTAGCCGAGCGATGAGAGCGGGCTTGGCGAGCAGCGCGTGGTGGGTGCAGGCGCCGAGGCTTCGACGGGCTCTAGCTCGAGGTAGCGCTGCTCGCAGCGGAAGCGGATGGAGCCGCCGAGGCTGAGCTCGACCGTGAGCTTGTCGCCGGGCTTGATGCGACGTGCCTGGCTCTTTGGGATCTGGTAGCGGCAGCTCTTGAAGCGGACGGTGAAATCGCGCGCCACGGTGCGCGTCCAGGTCTCGGCCACGTCTGTCGGCCACGTCTGTCGGGTTGATTTAGAAAAGTCCGCCGTCACCGTCGTCGAAGACTGCACCGACTCCCAGCTCGCCCTGACGGTCAGCTCGTAGCTCCCCGCAGGTGTGCCTCCAGATGGAGGACTCGTGCCGTCGTTTCCGCACGAAGCGGACACCAAGATTGCGACGTAGTGGGGCTAGTCCAGCGCCAGCACCTCCGCAGGGTCTACCTGGCCCGCTCGCCTTGCCGGAATCCACGTGGCGAGAAGGGCCATGGCGAGCACGACGCCCGCCGCCGCAACCGCCGGAAGCGGGTCTGCTGCGGAGACGCCGAAGAGGAAGGCGGCCGCGGCGCGCGTCAGAGCGAGGGATGCGCCCGCCCCCGTCACGATGCCCGCCAGGACCGGTACCAGGCTCCTCGCCAGGACGTCCCGCACGACGCGACCGGGCGCCGCCCCCAGGGTGAGCCGAACGCCGAACTCGCGCAGGCGGGCGCCGACGCCGAATGCGACCACGCCGTACACCCCGATCAGGGAGAGCGCTACGGCCAGGACCCCGAACAACAGGAAGACGATCCCGCCCACGCGCTGCGGTGCCAGGAGGAGGCCGACGAGGTCCGGTCCCGTCGTCGCCTCGACGACCACGAGTCGGCGGTCGACGGAGCGCGTCAGATCGCGGATGGACCCGAGAGCCGCCTTCGCGTCCGGTCCGCGGAGTACCAGGCTGACGCCGCCGGGGGGCGGCGCGGGGAGGACGCCGTAGAGGAGTGGGCGCGGCTCCGACGAATAGCCGTGCAGCCGGGAGTCGTGCGCCACCGCCACGACAGGAACGTCCATGCCCATGACCCGGACATGCGCGCCCACCGGATTCTCCCCGGGCCAGTACTGGCGAGCCATGGCCTCGCTGACGACTCCGACCAGACCGCCTTCGAGGCGCCGCAACGCGGCGGCGTCTCCCGCCACCAGCGGGATCCCGGACGCGCGGAAGAAGTCGGGTCCCACGGCGTCCACCTCCACGGACGGTGGCTGCCCGGGCCACGTACGCCCCGTGATCTCGAAAGACTCGCGGTCCTCGCCCTGGGACAGAGGCGGGACCGTGGACCAGGACGCCGCCTCCACGCCGGGGGCGTCTCGCATCGCCTCGACGAGCTGGGTGAACGCCTGACTGGCGGCTGCCTGGTCGTCGTGGAAGAGAGCTCGATCCACCTGGACGACGGCGAGGCGCGACGGGTCGAAGCCCAGATCCACCGCCAGGGCCCGCACGAGGCTCCGTCCGAAGAGGGCCGTGCCCGCCAGGAGGACCACGCTCACCGCCATCTGGATGGCGGCGAACGTGGCGCGTAGCCTGAGGCCGCGTGGTCCGCTTCCTCCAGACCGGTCGGACGCGAGTCCCAGCGAGCCCATGCGCGCGGCCAGGATGGCCGGGGTCAGCCCGGCTACCGCGAGGACCACCAGCAGGACCGCCGCCCCTACCGTCAGGAGACGACCGTCCGGACTCAGCGAAGCGGACTCGAAGCTGATGCCTTCGGGAAGGTGGACGGCCTGGAGTCCGCGGAGCGTGGCCACGGACAGGGCAGTGCCCACCGCGGCGCCGCACAGCACCAGGAGGCCCGTCTCCACCGCGACGAGGCGTCCGAGGCGGAGCCGGCTCGCGCCCAGGGCCGACCGGACCGCGAACTCCCGCGTCCGGCGGGTGGCCCGCGCGAGAAGAAGGTTGGCGACGTTGGCCGCCGCAGCCAGGAGCGCGAGCGCAACCACCGCGGCGAGGGCCAGGAGGAGCGGCTCCAGCACACCTTCGATCGATCCGGCCGCGCGAGCGCGAACCGGCGTCAGCGCCACGTGGTCCAGGTCACCCGCGTTGTCCGGGTACTCGGCGTCGATGCGCCGGGCGACGGAGCGCGCCTCCGCGGTGGCCGTCGCCGTGGTCACGCCGGGGCGGAGACGACCCACCGCCGCGATCCACCCCCAGTTGCGGGAGTGCACGTCGGGCGTGCGCCCCAGGGACACCAGGGGCCAGCTCTCCACCGTCATCCAGAACGCCGGGTGCGACCAGAGGCGGAGCCCGCCGAAGCCGGCGGGCGCCACCCCCACCACACTGAACGGGGCGCCGTTCACACGGACCTCCAGGTCCGCGATGTCCAGCGGAGCGCCCATCTCGGTCCACAAGGCGTGGGAGAGGACCGCCACGGCGGGTGCGCCGGGCATGTCGTCCTCCGGCTTGAGGAGCCGGCCACGCTCGGGCGCGATCCCGAGCAGCTCGAAGTAGTTGCCCGTGACGATGCTCGCCTCGACCGGCCGGGCGTCCACGCCGGAGCCGGGGTCCAACGCCACGGCCCGTGCCCGGTGTCCCGCCAGGCCTTCCATCGAACCCATGTCCGCGGCCAGATCCTGGATCACCGGATAGGGGAGGGCCATCTGGCCGACCTCGACCAG
Organism: uncultured Gemmatimonadaceae bacterium; assembly: GCA_964591135.1. GTDB lineage: Bacteria > Gemmatimonadota > Gemmatimonadetes > Longimicrobiales > Gaopeijiaceae > SZUA-318. Next base: position 6,275 of record CAZPZU010000070.1, read on the forward strand.
CGCTCCGGGGTCCCGGACACCCTGGATCGGGCGAAGCAGCAGCCTGTCCGCGACACCGTAGACAGTGGCGACCCCACCGACGCCCATCCCCAGCGAGAGGACCGCGGTCGCGGTGAACAGGGGCGCCTTCGTCAGCGAGCGCAACGACACTCTCACATCCATTCCCAGGTCGGCCCATCCCATCGTCCACCTCCCGTCGCCGTCGTCCATTCCCCCACCCAGCCTCGCGATGGAGGCCGTCCACACCAGATCGAGCAGGGCGCGCACGAGCAACACCGCACGTGCCGGGCCGCGCCGCTCGAGCCACTCGTCCCGGAGCATGGCCTCCATCCCGGTGCCATGTGCCTCGCGGAAATCCTGCGGGAGGACCCGGAGCGCACGGCGATAGAGGCGGACGACGCCGGGGTCGCGCGCTTCGGTCATCCACCTCTCCGGGCGAGCTGTTGCACGGTAGGCATGCGGGCCAGACCGGCGATCCGATTTGCTTCCGCCGCCAGGACCCGACGGCCCCACTCGGTGATCGCCAGATACTGCCTTCGCTCGTCGGTCTCGTCGTCGGGCTGGGGCACGCGGCGAACGAGGCCGTCTCGCTCGAGCCGGCCGATGAGGCGGTACAGCCCCCCCGGGTCCATGGTCACCGCGCCCCCCGAGCGCTCCGCCATCTCCTTCTTGATGGCGTAGCCGTGCAGGGGGCCCGCGTCCTCGAGGACCAGCAGGAGGAGGAAGGGCTTGGGCTTCAGGGGCAGCGCGCGCTGGGGATCACGGGATCGGGCCACGGGGCTCTCCGGTCGATGCTAAATGACATATATGTCATTTGCGCCTAGTGCACGCAAGTGTCGTGTGAGATGCAAGAACCAGGTCAGCCGAAACATCGTCGTGGGAAGGCCGAGAACACCCGCCCGAGACTATGTCCGGCGAGCCGTCGCGGGCATCGGATAGATCAGCCGGCCGATGAGCCCTGCGATGAGCAGCTCACCCGCGCTCCACGTCCAGAACTTGATCGCCACGGACCATGGGAAGATTCCCCAGTCGGCGATGACGGCGTAGGGGAGCACCATGGAGAGGAGCCATACGAAGCCCACCGCCGTGAGCAGCGCACCGGTCCGGGAGAAGACCCGGGCCATGATGCCCATGAGAACCACAACCGACGCGCCCAGGACGAGTCGCACGAGGGTGTGGGTGACAAGGGGCGCCAGGCCCCGGGGGACGGGCAGACCGATCGCGTCGAACGCCAACTTCATGTCGCGATACCCGAACGCTCCCGCCATGAGCATGCCGCTCACTACGACCCAGACTCCGGCAGACGCCGAAGCAACGATGAAGCGTATAGGATTGACGATGACGGTTCGCATGGATCAGCCTCCGACGTCGGCTCCCTTCGCGAGCCCGAATCGCACTGTGGGTGCGACCTGCTGCGGTCTTGCGCTCGCCACCACCGCGACCCGGAATTGGTAAGGATACACCGCGACGCCCCGAGGCGCCGCGGGTGATCCACGACTTCCAAGGCGACCTCGCCGCATACGAGCGGGGCGAAGGGCGCTGGAGCGAGCCGACCGATGCGCGGTGAGGTGGACGAAGGGCGCCCGGACGATCCCCTGGCCGTGGCCGAATTCGAGCTGACACCCGAGGAGTGGGTGGAGGCGGGGACGGCGTACCTCTTCGAGCACGACCTCCACCGGGCGAATCGGAGGAGGCAGCAGCGCATCTACGCCGCCATGGGTGTGACGATGGCGGCCCTGTTCTACCTCATGGGCGCCCTCGCGGGGGCGGTTGCGGCCCTGATCGCGTGCACCGGCCTCTCGGTCGCGGCGCCCGCCCTGTACCGCCGGCTCCTGCGCCGCAGCCTTACCACCTCCGCCCGCCACGGGATGGTGGACGGGCTATTCGGGCCGCACCGGCTCGAGGTGAGGCGGGAGTTCCTGCGGGACGTCACGTCGGGGTACGAGACGCGGTGGCGCTGGAAGAACGTCCGCGGCGTCGGCGAGAACGACGGCACGTTTCTGATCAAGGTCGGGCCGACCGCGCTCATTCCCCTCCCCGCGTCCGCCTTCCGCGACGCCGAGAGCCTCCGTCGTTTCGGCGACGCCTTCTTCGCGCAGGTGGCGGGGGCGCGGGCCGCCCTCGATCCGCCGAGCTTCAGGGAGGGGTGAGTCGCCCCGTTCGCGCCACTTGGCGGACGTCGACAGCCACGACTGGACGGTCATGCTGATGAAGTTCGGCAAGCTGTCCAAGGACGGTGAGATCGGGGCGTTCCTGGTGGGAGCCGGCCGAACGGCGATCATGGGCTCGCTCCTCGCAAGTGCGTGGATCCTGCGGATCATGGCGACGACGCAGAGCCCGGCCGCGAGCGACGCCCCGGCCACTCGGGGCCCCCACGCCGCCCGGCGCCCTGACGCAAGACGGCCCCCCCGGGGCGTGGGCTCCGGGTGGCCGTCCGACGCGCACAGCTTCACCGCGGATCGCGTGCGGGGCATCCCCCCCGACGAGCTCGACGTGGCCTCGGTCGCCTGGGTCCCACCTCCCGGGAGGAGTAGGCCGAAGGGCAGGCCCGGCGCCCTGTAACGCGTCCTACAGAACTTCCTTGATGTAGTCCCCCAGCTCGTTGCGCGTCTGCACCGTGGCGCCCTTGAACGTGTCCAGGTCCTTGCGGCTCTTCTCGAGCGCCTCCTGTGTGGTCGCGACGAGACCCATCAGCTTGTCCACGTAGTACTCGGTCTCAGCCACGGCGCGGAGCGCGTCGTGCGCCTTCTGCATCTGCTCCTCGTTCGTGGGCACCGCGAGGTTGGACGACACCTGGGCGTAGCTCATGTGCGAGAGGGAGCTCATCAGGGCCTGAGTAGCCGGCGAGACCTTGTTCTTGGCATCGCGGAGCTTGACCAGGTTGCGGTCGATGACCTGGAATGCGTTGGACTTGAGGTCCTTCACCTCGCCCTTGATTCTCTTCCGCAGCGCCTCCTGGGTACTCATGGGGGGGTCGCCCCGGATGAGTCCCTTGACGTGGGCACCGTAGATGTCCTTGCCCTTGTTCAGGACCACGTCGGCCGCCATCGAGATGCCGTCGGAGATCCCCGGCGGAACACTGGCTGCCCCGAGTCCGGCTCCCAGCGCACCCATCGCCACGGCCCGCGGCGCGCTGCGGATCGCCTTCCGCAGTCCCTTGTTCTGCCCGAACAGCCTACTGTTGTTGCCGTACCACAGCGCTCTCTTGAATGCGCCCTTGCTCCGATTGTAGACGTCGGTGTGTACGTCGTGCCAGACTTGGTCGTAGGTGGCCTGATCCATGAGGGGCAGCGTGACCTTCACGCGCTACCTGAAGCACACGATGGAGCACGGCCACGCCAACAACCGGGCCGACAACTTCTACTCGTGCTGCTACTGGTATCAGGACCAGCCGTCCACGGATTTCCCGGCGCTCCCGGCCGTGGGGGACCGGATTCCGTCGGTGAAGTCGTAGGGGGGGCTGCGGGCGTCACTCCCCGGCGGCGGCGCCCTCGTCTCCGGTCCCGACCAGCAGCCCCCGAAGGGCCGCCTCCTGCGCTTCGCGGGTGAGGTCCGCCGCGAGGCGCGACACCTTGGCCTCGCTCCTGGCCGACAGGACCCCCCAGACCAGCCGTCCCGCCGCCGCGCCCACCACCGCCCCCAACGCCAGCACCCCCACGTGGGGGATGGTGGCCAGGTGAAGGCCGGCGGCGGCGGGCATGGCCAGGATCGCGCCCCACGCCGCGGGGACGACGGCCATGACGCGGCGCAGCCGCGGCGCGGCCTTCTCCACCACCTGGATGGTGGTCTCGCCGTCGCGGGGCGTGACCGAGACCTGGAGGTTCCAGAAGCGGTCGCGACCGGTCCACCTCACGGAGCCCAGGGCCTCGGACACCGAGCCGGTGGTGTCGGAGCGTTCGTCCACGAGACGCACCAGATCGGCCACGGCGTCCTCGTTGAGCTCCCCCGGTACCGCGTGGACGGCCTTCCGTACCAGGGGCGCCGATCGGAGCAGCGCAGGCCGACGCCCCGCTCCGTCCAGCGTGGCGGCCGCGTGGGCGATGGCTGCCGGCGAGATGCCCACCTCCCTCCCGATGTCCTGGAGATCGCGCAGGGAAAGCCCTCCGCCCCCCTCGGCTCCCGACGTCTCTTCGAACTCCGCGGCCTTGCGCAGCACGAGGGCGACCTCGCGGTCGGTGAACCGGCGACTCTCGTCGGCGCTCATGGGTGCTCCGGGAAACGGGTGCAGGCGACGTCGTGTTCTGGACCACAATACGCGCGTCGGGAGAGGCTCGTTCAAGAGGAGGGTCCATCGGCCGCCCCGGCGACACCCATGCCCTTGGAGTACTCCGCGACGCGTTCGTCGGCGACGTCGGCTAACCCGACCTTGGCAAGCAGCTCGGGAATCACTCCGGTGGGGCGCCGAAAGAGGGTCGCAAACAACTCGAGATTCTCGCCGCCGGTGAGACGCAGATAGTGGTTCGGGACCTCGAAGCCCACACCGGCATGGTCGTAAAACGATGCATCCCAGGTCTCGATCCGCCTGGAAAGCACTTCCACGTTTCCGGAGAAGAGCCGGTTCAGGCGCATGAGCACGCGCTGCGTCGTGCTCTTTCCGGCACCCGAGGGACCAAGGAGCCCGAAGATCTCCCCCGGTGACACTTCGAACGAGACCCCGGACACCGCCGGGCGGGCGGCGCCGGGGTAGACGTATTCGAGGTTCTCGACCCGGATCATGGCTCAGGAGGCTGTGGAAGAGGAGGGTTCGCTGCTCATAGGGTAGTCGCGCGGCGAGTCCCTTTGGTTCATTCCACGGAGGGCCACGATCCACCTGCTCATCGATAGCACGGGACTCAGGATCCACGTTGGCTATCTACGGAGGCCGCCAAAGGACAGGGCTTGGAAGAAGCTGCACCTTGCGGTTGACGCCCGCACCGGAGAGATCGTCGCCTCGGACCTGACCGGTCGTCGGACGCATGACTGCACGCGAGTACCCGCTCTACTTGAACAGGTTGAGCATCGAGTGATAGCCGTATCGGCCGATGGTGCCTACGATGCGGCAAGCGTCTACGAGGCGGTCCAATCAAGAGGCTCAGGACCACCGGCGAGGGTGCTCATTTCACCAGGCCGGAACGCCCGTCTACAGGTACAAGACGATCATCGGCCGACAAATGACGTCTCGCAGCCTGGCGGGCCAACGAGTAGAGGTGAAGCTGGCGTGCGGGATCCTCAACACCATGACCGAGCTCGGGATGCCGGAGAGCTACCGGGTCGGGTGACTCCGACTTCGGAGGCGGGGCAATCCAGTCTCAACTCCGAGCCATGCACCAACGCCGTATGGAGATACCGCGGATAAATTACCTATGGTGGTCTGGCCTCCTGCCGTGACGATCAGCCATGGCCCACGCTTGGGGCGTGCCATAGCCATCATGCGACTCGGATCCTCGACGCTTTCTGAAGAACAGCTTACGCGCTTCGCCGGACATGGAAGGCAACATCCATCCGAGATTGCACTTGGATGCCGCCCCTCACGCGTCCCGAAGCATCTCCGCCGCTTCCACCCGCGCCGCCCGCCGGGCCGGTGCCAACGCGGCCAGGAGCGGAGCCGCGATGAAGAGCACGACCACCAGCAGGTACACCAGCGGATCGAGGGGGCTCGTCTCATAGAGCATGGAGGTCACCAGACGATGGGCGGCCACGGCGCCGATCAGGCCCAGGCCGATGCCCGGTAGGACGAGGACCAGGGCGTTCCGCAGGATCTGGCGCAGGACCTGCTCCCGCCGGGCGCCCAGGACCAGGCGCACCCCGATCTCCCGGAGGCTCCCGTGGACCATCTGGCTCACGACGCCATAGATGCCCACGCCTCCCAGGAGCAGGGCGAGGGCGCCGAGCAGGAACATCAGGTACGTCGTGGCTCTCTGGTCGGTGGTATAGCTCGCCAGGACCTCGTCCATGGTCTGGATGCGCTCCAGGGGGAGGAGCGGGTCGATGTCGTGCAGGGCCTGGCGAATGGCCGGACCCGCCCGGTCGACCGGGAGGCTCGAGTGGACCACCACGTGTGGCGAGGACATGGAGGATTGCAGGGCGGACACGTACAGCACCTCCGGGGCCTTTCTGGCCGGAGAGTACTCGCGGACCGCGCCGACGACACCCGCCACGCGAACGGTGTCGTCGCCGCGGGACAGGCTCGCCCCCACTGGACTTTCGTCGCCGAACAGCTCGTGGGCGAGGCCCTCGCCGATGAGCGCGGCCGGTGGATCATCCGGGCCGACATCGGTCAGGTCGGAGCCGGCCAGAACGGGGATCCCCATGACCTGAAAGTACGATGGCGTGACCCAGCGGGTCTCCACGAAGCGGGCCACCCGGTCCGGGTCGTCCGTGCGGTTGTACGGCCCGTTGGAGCAACAGCCCGCAATGGGACGGCTACTGGACAGCGCGACACCGTCGACACCCGGGATGGCATGGAGGCGCTCCGTCAGCCGCTCGATGAAGGCGAGCCGGCTCTGGTTGTCCGGATACCGTGACGACGGGAAGCGTCCGAGGCTTGCGGTGACGATGCCGTCTGGGCGAATCCCGGTGTCGGCCGATTGGATCTTCTGGAAGCTGCGCATGAGGAGGCCCAGGGCCGTGACGATGACGAACGCCAAAGCCACCTCGCCCACCACGAGGGTCCGGCGGACGCGTCCCGAACTGTTGACCACACCCCCTGCGGTGCGCCGGAGGGCCTGTGCGGGCTGGTCGGTGCCCCACGCCACCACCGTCATCCCGCCGACGACGAGGGCGGTGACGAAGGTCACGGCAAGGGCGAACCCGCCGACGGTGCCGTCGAACCCCAGGCCACCGGTCACCGGAAGGTCGATGCCCAGTAGTCGGATGGCGGACCCCACGGAGATGGCAGCCAGACCGACCCCCAGAAGACCCCCTACCGCACTGACGGCCAGGGCCTCGGTCCACGCCTGTCGCAAGAGCCGCCACCGTCCCGCTCCCAGAGAGGACCGCACCGCGAACTCGTGGCGGCGGGTGTCCAGGCGGCTCAGGAAAACACTGGCGACGTTGAGGCACGCCAGAAGGAGGAAGAGGCTCGACGCGAGGAACAGGATCTTCAGGGGCGTCTGCTCGCTCTGGGTGACGTACTCCTTGAGCGGGATGAGCTTCACACCCCAGCGGCCGTTCGCCTCGGGGTATTCCGTCTTGAGCTTCTCCCACGCTACGGCCAGCTCCTTGCGGGCCTCCGCCACCGTCCAATCCGGCGCGAGGCTGCCGTACACGTTCACGGCCCTCCACGCACGCGAGGACCTGGGACCCTGGCCGGCGCCCCACGGAATGGCCATCCACACATCTTCGCCGAAGGGGTTCGAGATCTCCTCAGGCGCCACCCCCACGACTTCGCTCCCGGAATCGTCGAGGGTGATGGAGCGCCCGACGACTCCCGGGTCCCCACCGAACCGGGTCACCCACAGACGGTGGCTGAGCACCACATGGTCGGTGCCGTCGTCGTCCGGTCCGAGCCACCGTCCCGCCGCCGGTACGAGGCCCGTCATGCGGAAGAACGTCGGCGTGACGAAGCTGACGTCGAGCTGTGTGGCGTCTCCCTGACCGGTGAGTGTCATGGCTTGAGAGGTGAACACGCCGGCCATGACGTCCATGGACCGAAGGCGCTCGTCGAGGTCCCGCAGGTTCGGCAAGGACGAAGCTCCACCCCCCCCGATGGTGACAAGCTCTCCGGAGTCGGGAAACGGCAGCGGCCGCAGCAGCACGTTGCGGACCACGGTGAACACCCCCGTGTTCATGCCGATGCCCAACGCCAGCGTGAGCACCATCACCACGGCAAAGCCGGGCCGCCGCCGGATCTGCCGAAGGAGCAGCGCGACATCCTGCCTGAGGTCCTGACCCATCATCACCCTCCCTTCTCGGTTCGTTGATGCCGCGTGGTGTGCGCGCCCGTGGAGCCGTTCCCGAACCGCTCCCACCACCGCGGCTGCCAGGGTGCCGACGCCGTAGAGTCCAGCGGCCAGGCGACCCCGATGTTTCCGCCTCCGTGCCGCTTCCTGGTGGAACACGGCACACATGTCCTCGCCCAGCGAGTTGCGGAAGTCCCGGGGATACAGGCGCACAACCCGGCGCATCACCGTGTCCCAACCCCACCGCCCCGGCTGCCCATCCCCTCGGGTCATGGCACCGCACGCCCCTTCCCCAGGGCCAGCGTCGTGAAGACCTCCAACTCAAGGGCGTGCTTCCTGAGCGCGGCCATGCCGGACTCGGTGATGCGGTAGACCTGGCGAGGCCTACCCGGGCCCTCTTCCTGCTGGTCGGTTCCCGCGACCACGATCCATCCGTCTTCCATGCCTCTCCGGATGTGCCGGTAAAAGGCCGGCAGGGAGGGTGACGATCCGGAGGTCAGCGAACGGAGGCGCTCAAGGAGCGCGGAAGCATCCGCAGGCTCCTGGCGCAGGATGGAAAGCAACTGAAAAAGGATCGTATGCATATGTTATTATGTCGGAAGTGACAATAATTGGACATGACCTATCCCAAAAGGGTTGGATTCGGCGCGCACCCGGGGACATCCCCGGGTACGAGCCCTCGGCTGACGGGGTGTGGGGTTCAACGCAAGGGATGTGAGGTTAGGCTGTGTGGCGGTCGGCGCGTGGTTCGCTTCGCCCCCGCCTCGGCAGGGCCGCCTGGAGAGGAGCCTCAGTGCAAGAACCCGGTGTTGGACGGTCCGCAGGTTGTTGTCGTTGGAGAGCAGCAGCACCGGATCGTACCCTGACGCTCGTCGGCGTATAGAGAACGGACTGGCTGACCGTGTCGCCGGCCGACCCGGCCCCGGACTGGATGGCGCTGGACGTGCTCAAGGTATCGCCACCCTGCACCAGAGCGAGATGATACGAATGGTCCACCGGCGGCGCGGGTCGTGGCCCATGACCGGCTCCGGCACCGTGGCTTCTCGAACTGCCGCGCCGAGAAGGTCCGGCCCGGAGCGGCCGCACGCCGCGCAAGCGCCAACCGGTTGTCATGCACCGGTCCAGGCCCGACCTCTATCGCGACCTCGAAGAACGCACGAACGGCAATGTGGCCAGTGCTCCTGCAACGAGCAGAATCACGATGCCGATCCAAAGCGAAAGCGGCTCCGCTACGCCGTCATCGTACCAGTCCGCCATGTACAGGCCGACTTGGATTCCGCCGATCACGAACACGATGACCGTGAGCGAGAGCCATCCAACTGAGATTTCAGCGCGTCTCATTTCGCTCTTCGGACTGGCACAGTTGCGAGCTCGCGAAGGGGCTTGGCCTTGTTCACTTCCAAGCCGCCGCACCTCCTACCCCACTGATAGTAGGTCGGTCGACTCACGCCAATCTCCTGTAAGACGTTCTCCACCAGGCTGCGCCGGCTGTGAGCTGAGCGCGTATGCCACTTGCGTCGTCCACTTGACGGTGCGGGTCTCTTTATCATAGACTTTCAATTGAAAGTCTCAAGGAGGGGTGCCATGGACGATTCCATCCCGGTGGTGAAGGGCACCTTGGACCTGCTGGTCCTGAAGGCCCTGATGGCCGGCCCGGCCCACGGCTTCGAGGTGGCGAGCTGGATCGAGACGCACTCCGACGGCGCGGTCACCTTCGACGACTCGGCGATCTACCACGCGCTGTACCGGATGGAGAAGAGGGGCCTCGTCGAGGCCGAGTGGGGGGTCACCGAGAACAACCGCCGGGCGCGGTATTACCGGGTGACGCGGCAGGGGCGTGACCACCTCGCCGAGGAGAGCGAGCGCGTCCTGCGCTTCGCCCGGACGCTGGCGACGATCCTGGAGGTGGGGCGGGAGACACGATGAAGCGGGACCACCGCCATGGAGGGGAGATCCGCCCGGGTGTGCGGCGGGTGGCCCGACCCGTGCCTCGGGAGGGGGACGCGCTGGCGGGGCAGACCGAGGAGGAGATCGCCCACCACCTCCAGCTCCGGATTGAGGAGCTCGTGGCCCGGGGATGGTCGCATGAAGAAGCCCGCGAGGAGGCGCTGCGGCGCTTCGGTTCCATACAGAGGGCCCGCAGTCGACTGCTGCGCGAGGCCCGCGGACGGGAGAGACGAATGCGGATGACGGGATGGTGGGAGGGAATTCGCCTCGACGGCAGGCTGGCGATCCGCCGCCTGGTGAAGCGACCGGGCTTCGCGGTGATCGCGGTGCTGACCCTGGCCCTGGGCGTGGGGGCCAACGCCGCGCTCTTCAGCGTGGTTCACGACTCGTTGCTGCGGGCGTTGCCCTTCCCCCGGTCGGACCGGCTGGTGCGCGTCGTGGAGCTGAACGCCGACGGAAGTCGCAACAACGTGTCGGTTCCCAACCTCGAGGACCTGCGCGCCGGGAACCACACGCTTGAGGAAGTGGCGCGATTCCAGTTCGCCCGGGTGCGTGCGCGCTTCGGGGACGAGACCGAGCTCCTCCAGGGCATCCTCGTGGACCCGGGGCTCCTTCCGATGCTGGGCCGCTCGCCCCTGTACGGGCGTTTCCCCCGGGCCGGCGAGGATCACGTGGTCGTGGTCAGCCACCGCCTCTGGCGCTCCCGCCTCGGCGGGGAGGCCGACGCCGTCGGGCGAACCCTCCATCTCGAGGGTGAGCCGTACGTGGTGGTGGGGGTGATGCCGGCGGACTTCACCTTCACCAGCGGCCGGACCGACGTGTGGGCGCTCCTCCCACCTCCCGCGGCCTACGAGCAGAACCGGCGGGTACACGCCTCGGAGGCGCTGGCCCGCATCCGGGAAGGGGTCCCGGACGCCCAGGTGCGTGAGGACCTGGCGCGGGTGAGCGCGAACGTCCAGGCCGATCATCCGGGGGAGGACCCCGGGCACGTCCTGGAGGCGCGCCCCCTGCGGGACATGATCACGGGCTACGCGCGCACGCCGCTCCTCATGCTCTCCGGTGCGGTGCTCCTGGTCCTGCTCATCGCGTGCGCGAACCTGGCCGGGCTCCAGGTGGCCCGCACCACGAGCCGGGAGGGAGAGATGGAGGTGCGCCTGGCGCTGGGCGCCAGGCGCAGCGCGCTGGCCCGTCAGCTCCTGGTGGAGAACGTCGTCCTCTTCGCCGTCGGTGCCGTCGTGAGCGTCCCCGTGGCCAGGGTCGGCGTGGCCTGGCTCGTGGCCCACGCGCCGGACGGACTCCCGCGCGCCGCCGAGATCGGCGTCGACGCCGGTACCCTCGGCCTAACCCTGGCGTGCTCCGTGGGCCTGGGGCTCCTCTTCGGCCTGGCGCCCGCGCTGCATGCCGCGCGCACCCGCCTCTCCGGCACCCTGGGCACCCGCTCCGACGCCGGGGGGACGCGCCGCGGAGCCCAGCGCATCCGGAGCGCGCTCCTGGTGGGCCAGCTCGCGCTGTCCGTAGCGCTGCTCTCCGGCGCCGGGCTCCTCCTGAGGAGCCTGTGGAAGCTCCAGAGCGTCGATCCGGGGTTCCGGCCGCAGCGACTGGCGGTGCTCCACGTGGGCCTGCCCAACACCTTCGACGGTGACGTGCCGGCCTTCTACCGGAGGGTGCCCGAGGTCCTCGACGCGCTCCCCGGGGTGGAGGCGACGAGCGCCACCAGCGCCCTTCCCGTGAGCGGAGGCGACGGCAGGGGCGAGGTGTCGGTGGACGGCCGCCCGTTCGACCCCGGGAGCGCACCCGGCGCCACCTACCGGCGGGTCCTGCCCGACTACTTCCAGGTCATGGGGATCCCCCTCGTCCAGGGGCGGGAGTTCACGGATCGCGACGGGGACGGGGATCCGGTGGTGATCATCAACGCGACCATGGCCGAGCGGCTCTTCCCCGACGGAGACGCCATCGGCCGGCGCATCAAGGTCGGGCCTGCCGCGACCGAGCCGTGGTTGACCGTGGTGGGCGTGGTCGGCGACGTGCGCAACGAGGACCTCGAAGAGGTGGACGCCTTCGCCACCTACGAGCCGCACCGGCAACGGCCGTGGACCAGCATGTACGTGGTGGTGCGCACCCGGGGGCGGCCGGCGGATGCGCTGCCTTCCGTCCGCAAGGCGCTCCTGGGCCTCGAGCCCGACCTGTACCTCTACGACGCCGGCACAATGGAGAGCCGCATGTCCGCGTCCACGGCGTCGCGCCGCTTCAACACGCTCCTCATGGGGACCTTCGCCCTGGTGGCGCTCCTCCTGGGTGCCGTGGGGATGTACGGCCTCACGGCCTACTCGGTGGCGCAGCGGCACCGCGAGATCGGGGTGCGCATGGCCCTGGGCGCCACGAACGGGGAGATCCTCCGGCTCATCATGGGCGGGACCGCCCGGCTTCTCCTCGTGGGATTCCTCCTGGGGCTGGCCGGGACCGTCGTGACGGTACGCCTGCTCCGCGGCCTCCTCTACGACGTCAGCTCCTTCGATCCGCTGACCCTCGTCGGCATCGTCACGCTCCTCGGCGGCGCGACGCTGCTGGCGGCGTGGCTGCCGGCCAGGCGCGCGCGCGTCGTGCAGGCGGTGTCCGCGCTGGGCGCCGAGTGAGGTAGGGCGGCGTGGGCGGAGGCCCTCTTCTACCACCCTTCCTGCCTCGGCGCTTTGCGTCGCAAAGTAGCCAGCCCGGGAACGGTCGCCAAGGGGCGGAGCAACCACGCGAGGTCCGGTCTACTTCGCGCGATGCCTAACAAGGGTTTGGGGCTGCTGCGGTAGGCTTCGAGCTCCGGGGCCATTCGCCTTGCACCTCACGGCTCCGGGTCGGCATAGTGGTCGCGCAGCAGAAACCCAGAGTCGTCAGGCGGACAGCTCGACACCTATGAGCAAGATCTTCTTTTACGGCCTCTTCATGGATCGGACTCTTCTCGCCGAGAAGGGTTTTCACCCTGAGACTGTTGGGCCAGCGGTGCTTTCCGACTACCGAATCCACATCGGCGAGCGAGCGACATTGTTGCCGTCCGCTTCGAGTCGGGCCTATGGAATCGTGATGGAGCTTTCGGAGCAAGAAGCTCATGCGCTCTACTCGGAGCCGAGTGTTCGCGCGTACAAACGAGAGCGCGTCCAGGTGGCGCTGCTGGCAAGCAACCAGGTTGTCGAGGCGTACTGTTACAACCTGCCTCGCGAATTGGGCCTAACCGGGGCGAATCCAGCCTACGCGAACGAGCTTTCGCGACTAGTGGAGGCTCTGGAGTTCGATTCGGCGTACGCCCAAGAAATCGCGGCGTTCGGGGAGCAGTCGTAGTTCCACTTCCACACCCACAGGATCACTGTCCGCGTCGAGACGCCGCCGCGTGACTAGCTGGGCACTGTTGCCGACGGAGTAGGGGTAGAGGGTCCGGATCCGTTCGTCTTGCACGGCTCCAGGTCGGCATCATGCGCCCGCGGCAAAGTGCCTCGTCTTAGAGGGCTCGCGCGCAAGGCGGGCCGCGGGTGGCACTCACTTCGGCGCAAGTTCGCGACGGAGCTGATGGACCAGACGCTGAAGGTGCTCTGCCAGCTGGGTGGCTGGAGGGACGCCGAGACGGTGCTGAACTGCTACCAGCGCCCGGACGAGGACACGCTGCGTGCGGCGCTCGAGGGTCGCCGCGGGGCCCGGGAGGTGGCCCAATCGACACAACGAATCGACACATGAGAACCGAAGGGGAGCCCCGCCCGAGGTGGAAACCTCAAGCGGGGCAAGCCTTCTCGGCAATCGGGACGGCCGGATTGAGCTGCGGTGGGCTTCGCCCATCCTCGCTCCCCTCGCGCGTCGGCGGGTGGATCTGACGGAAGCGCTCCTGGCGCATCGGGTCGAACCTACGGTTCGGGCATGTGCCTGCGGCACCTGTCGCGTCCTCGCCTCCGGCGAGTCCACATCCGGTTGTCCCTCGACCCTCGACCCGACAAGCTGAGAGGTCCCGCTCAGCAGGTACGGCCAGCCTCTCGGCTTCCCCCGTCGCTCCTCGTCGGCCCTCCGCACCCGAGCGTGCTCCTCGCTTCGACAGGGTCCTTGGATGCATATCCTTGTCAGGTGCCGAGATCGGCGTGATGCAGGTGCTCTCCTCGCCCGCTTGACAGAGGCCCACCCCCCGGGCGAGCGTAACCATGCCACCCGTTCTCCTGTGAGAAGGCAGGGCGGGCACGGCCGGAACCCACCCCGCGAGGAGAGGCGGCATGCGGAAGTCCTGATCGGTGATCACCCAACGGGAACCGACGGGACAGGAGTATCCACATGTCATCCGCGAAGCCTGCCGGCGACGCCTGCGTCGTCGCCGAGCGACTCACCTATAGGCTGCCGGACGGGCGCGTCCTCTTTGAGGCGCTCGACCTCGGCTGTGGCCGAAACAAGACCGGACTGATCGGACCGAACGGGTCCGGTAAGACCACTCTGCTGCGACTGCTGAGCGGCGAGCTTACGCCGGCGGGCGGCACTGTCCGGCGGCTCGCACCTGTGGCCGTCCTGCCACAGGAATTCCGGCCGTCCGCGCACGCCCCACTCTCGGTCCTGCTCCGGATCGAGGGGCGGCTGTCAGCGCTCCGTCGCCTCGAGGCCGGGCGTGGCGGCGTGGCGGATGTGGCGCTGCTGGGGAACGAGTGGGACCTTCCCGCTCGGGCCCGAAGGGTCCTGGCACACTACGGGCTGGGCCAACTGCCGCTGGACCGACCTTTCGGCGCCGTCAGCGGTGGTGAGGCCACACGCATCGCGCTGGCCGGCCTGGCACTCGGCCGGCCCGACTTCCTCTTGCTGGACGAGCCGACCAACCACCTCGATGCCGCCAGTCGGCAGGCGCTGTACGAGTTCGTCGAGGCGTGGACCGGGGGCATGCTCGTCGTCAGCCACGACCGCGCCCTGCTTCGCCGCATGGACCGGATCGTCGAGCTTTCGGAGCGCGGTGTGCAGGTGTATGGCGGGGATTACGACGACTATCGGGCTCGTCGGGCCGAAGACGACGCGGCTGCCGGGCGCGAGCTGGCCAGCGCCCGGGCGTCGCTCCGCCGGGCCGAACGAAAGGCGCACGAGGTGCGCGAGCGGCAGGCGCGGCGGGACGCCCGAGGGCGGCGCGAACGCGCGGCCGGGGGCGTGCCGAAGGTCCTCCTGAATGCGCGCAAGGCCAACGCGGAGCGCACCGGGGCGCGCATGCGGACCATCACCGGCCGGGAAGTGAGCGAGCGGCTGGAGCGTCTGGAAACGGCCCGGTGCCAGGTCGAAGAGCGGGAGTCGCCGCGGTTCGACCTTCCCTCCACCGAGTTGCCCTCCAAGCGCCGGGTACTCGAGCTCGTCCACGTCACCGTTCGGTTTCCCGGCACGCCCCGGCCGATTCTGGACGACATCTCCCTGAGGATCACCGGTCCTGAGCGGGTAGCCGTGGCAGGTCCGAACGGCAGCGGGAAGACCACCCTGCTCGAGGTGGCTGTCGGCCGGAGGCCGCCGGATGAAGGGTCCGTGCGCCGGCTACCGGATGACCACGTAGCCTGGCTGGATCAAAACGGTCTGGGTTTTGACCCGGAGCGCTCGGTGCTCGACAACTTCCGCCGGCTTCACCCCGACATGGAAGTGACGGCAGCCCGCTACGCGCTTGCGCGGTTCCTGTTCTCCCGTGAAGCAGCGATGCAACCAGCGGGCAGCCTCAGTGGCGGCCAACGGCTTCGCGCCTCTCTCGCCTGTGTCCTCGGTGGTACGCGACCTCCGTCGCTCCTGGTCCTGGACGAGCCCAACAACCATCTCGACTTCGAGGCCCTCGAGGCGCTGGAGAGCGGGCTGAAAGCGTACGACGGTGCGCTGCTCGTGGTCAGCCACGACGAGGACTTTCTGGAGGCGATCGGGATCGAGCGCACAATCGCCCTCACGGCATCCGGTGGGCCGTCTGGCCGGAGGGGTGCATGACGCGGCTTGGGTAAAGGAGACGTCTGCCGGCTTCTTCGACAGCCGATTCGGCTGAGTCGGCACACGTTCTGGACCGGTTGCCCGTGGATCCACGCCAGGGTGCGTGCCTTCAGGCTACCCTCGAATCAGGTGACCGGCCGTCGAATGTGGACCCGAGAAGTGGACCCACCAACAGGCTGCCAAAGGCCCGACGCGGGATTTCCCGCGTCGGGCCTTGCTTCCTGCCAATCGGGACGGCGGGACTCGAACCGGCGACCCCCTGAACCCCATTTTCGTCAGGTTATCCGCCATTTCCGGCAAGAACACGTACGGACCACTGGTGGAGTGCACGATCTGCCGTTCTTGCCTTTCGAGCATGCCGGAACCTGCCGACCCGAAGAGGCCCAATATCCGGCCCAATCGACACATGAAAAGGCCCAACGGGCTTGGGTATCTCGCGCCCGATCCGGTCCTCAAGAGGTGCACCTTCTAGCGTCGCTGGTCCGATATGTAGGCTAGGCGCAAATCACCAGTCTCGCATGTATGCGAACAGTGTCATGGGCTTGGCGCGGCGTGGTGCCGCAGCGGCGCCCAAGCTGTCCTAGAGCTCGACTAGGTAAGCTGACGTATGAGGTGAGCAGCCCGTTCGAGCATCTTGGTCGCAGAGCTACTGCAACTGCCCAGCAGGAGACGACCAGTGAAGAGACTTCTCAGCGCCGTGTGTACGGCCGGCTTCTCGCTCGCGGCACCCCTAGCGATCCTCTCCTGCGCAGGCCGCGACACCCCGACCGATTCGACTCCTCACTCTCCCCCGACGATCACCACGGCGAGCCAGCCGAACGGGACGGTGGGTGAGGCGTACAGCCAGACGTTGGCGGCGACGGGCGGTGACGGGAGCTACAGCTGGGCGGTGTCCTCCGGTAGCCTGCCCGCAGGCCTGAGCCTGAGCGCATCCGGCGCCATCACCGGCACGCCGACGACGGCGGGGACCGCATCCCTCGTGGTGCAGGTCACGAGCGCGGGACTGTCCGCTACCAAGAGCCTGTCGATCACCATCGAGGCGGCGATCCCACCCCTGACGATCACCACGTCGAGGTGGGCGCGGCGACACCGGGCTGGCCTCCCCATCTGCGGCGGCGGCCTCGACTCCGCCTCTTCGACACCGGTCAAAGGGATGGGGCCGGTCAGCTGGTTGTCGGCGATGTGAAGCGTCTTGAGGTGGCTCAGGCTGCCCAGAGTGAGGACCTGTTCCTGCCCGACCTCCGAGCGTATCGGGACGCGGACCTGGACGTGGACAACGGGGGGACGGGAGGCCGTTAGATCGGTGCGAGTCCGGGGGGCGTCCCGTTTGCCTATCTTGTGTGCTACGCAATCTCCTCCACTCGACACCCGCGACGCGTGAGCCTCCTCCACCTCTACCGGACCCCGGGACTCTGCCCTTCCCGGACCCATTGGCTCCTGGAGAAGACCAAGGCGATCCTGGAGTCGCCCCTCACGGGCCTTCGGACCGAAGCCTGCTTCAACGTGCAACTCTCCGAGCCGCTGACGCCCGAGGAGCGGGGGACGCTCGTCTGGCTCCTTTCGGAGACGTTCGAGCCCGATGGGCTCGGCGAGCAGAGCTTCCTGTGCGCGGGTGCGTCGGCGGTGGGCACGGGGACGATCCTGGAGGTCGGCCCGCGGATGAACTTCTCCACGGCGTGGTCCACCAACGCCGTGGCCATCTGCCATGCCTGCGGCCTCGGGAAGGTGGAGCGCATCGAGCGATCCCGGAGACTCCTGCTGGAGCGCCCGATACCCCTGAGCGGGGAGGAGACCGCCGCCGTGCTCGGGCTGGCCCACGACCGCATGACGGAGATGCAGTATCCGGAGCCCCTGGAGCGCTTCGAGACGGGCATGGTCCCCGACGAAGTCTTCGAGATCCCCCTCCTCGAGGAAGGGCGGGCGGCCCTCGAGCGCGTGAACCGCGAGATGGGACTGGCCTTCGACGACTGGGACCTGGACTACTACACGGACCTCTTCGTCAACCGCGTGGGACGGAATCCCACGTCCGTGGAGGCGTTCGACATCGCTCAGTCGAACAGCGAGCACTCCCGGCACTGGTTCTTCAAGGGCAGGCTCATCATCGACGGTCACGAGGACCCGGATCACCTCATGACCATCGTCAAGCGACCGCTGGACGCGAACCCCGCCAACAGCGCCATCGCTTTCCGGGACAACTCCAGTAGCATCGAGGGATATCGCATCCACACGCTCCTGCCCCCGGACCCGAAGACCGCGGGGCCCATGCGCGAGAGCGATGTGGCGTACGACGTCATCTTCACCGCCGAGACCCACAACTTCCCCTCCGGCGTGGCCCCGTTCCCCGGAGCGGAGACGGGTACCGGAGGGAGGATCCGGGACGTTCACGCCACCGGTCGCGGGAGCCTGGTCGTGGCGGGCACGGCGGCCTACTGCGTGGGCAACCTGCGGATACCCGGCTACCCGCTTCCATGGGAGGATCCCGAGCTCCTCTATCCCACCAACCTGGCGTCTCCGGTGGCCATCGAGATCGAGGCGTCCAACGGGGCCTCGGACTACGGGAACTGCTACGGGGAGCCCGTGATCAACGGCTACACCCGGTCCTTCGGGCTCCGGCTCCCGGACGGTGAGCGCCGGGAGTGGATCAAGCCCATCATGTTCTCCGGCGGCATCGGTCAGATGGACGCCCGCCACCGCGAGAAGGGGGCCCCGGAGCCGGGCATGCTGGTGGTGAAGCTGGGTGGGCCCGCCTACCGCATCGGCATGGGAGGCGGCGCCGCCTCCTCCATGGTCCAGGGGGAGAACGTCGAGGAGCTGGACTTCAACGCCGTCCAGCGAGGCGACGCGGAGATGGAGCAGAAGGCGAGTCGCGTCATCCGGGCGTGCGTCGAGATGGGGCCCGACAACCCCATCGTCAGCATCCACGACCAGGGCGCGGGCGGGAACTGCAACGTCCTGAAGGAGCTGGTGGAGCCTGCCGGCGGGCGCATCGAGGTACGGTCCATCCCAGTGGGGGACGAAACGCTCTCCGTGCTGGAGATCTGGGGTGCCGAGTATCAGGAGAACGACGCCCTCCTTCTGCGGCCCGAGCACCGGGACCTCTTCCAGGCACTGTGTGACCGGGAGCGGGCGGAGGCGGCGTTCGTGGGCGTGGTGACCGGGGACGGGCGCATCGTGCTCCATGACGAACGGGACGGCTCCAGGCCCGTGGACATGGACCTGGACCACGTGCTGGGCGCCATGCCCCGGAAGACCTTCGAGCTGGACAGGGTCCAGCCCGAGCGAGAGCCGCTGTCGCTGCCCGCCGACCTGACGGTCATGTCCGCACTGGAGCGGGTGCTCCGTCTGCTGTCCGTGGGCTCGAAGCGATTCCTCACCAGCAAGGTGGACCGCTGCGTCACGGGTCTCATCGCGCGGCAGCAGTGCGTGGGACCGCTGCAGATCACGGCGGCCGACGTGGCCGTCATCGCTCAGAGTCACTTCGGGATCACCGGTGGGGCCACCGCCATCGGGGAGCAGCCCATCCTCGGGCTCCTGGCCCCCCGCGCCATGGCCCGGATGAGCGTCGGGGAGGCCCTCACGAACCTCGTGTGGGCCCGGGCCAGCGCCCTGGGAGACGTGAAGTGCTCCGCCAACTGGATGTGGGCCGCCAAGCTGCCGGGGGAGGGCGCCGCGCTCCACGACGCCGCGGTGGCCATGTCCGACGTGATGATGGAGCTGGGCATCGCCGTGGACGGTGGGAAGGACTCCCTCTCCATGGCGGCGCTGGCACCCCGGGCCGACGGGGGGGAGGAGATCGTCAAGGCGCCGGGCGCGCTGGTGGTGTCCGCCTACGTGACCTGCCCGGACATCACCGCCACCGTGACCCCGGATCTCAAGCTGCCGGGCACCGGCCGCATCTTGTTCGTGGACCTCGGGGAGGGGCGGAACCGCCTGGGCGGCTCCGCGCTGGCCCACGTGTTCGCTCAGCTCGGGGACGTGCCCCCGGACCTCGAGAGCCCGGGCCTGCTCGAGAGCGCGTTCGAGACCGTGCAGGCTCTCATCGCAGGTGGCGTGCTCACGGCAGGGCACGACCGGAGCGACGGCGGCCTCGTCACCACGCTCCTGGAGATGGCCTTCGCCGGAAACTGCGGGATCGAGATCGATCTGAACGGAACGCCCGACGGGGCCGATCCCCTGGGGCCCACGGCCACGCTTCCCGTCCTCTTCTCCGAGGAGCTCGGTCTGGTCTTCGAGGTGCCGGAGGAGTACGAGCCCCGCGTCCTGGATGCCTTCCGCGCGGCGGGGGTGGACTGCAGGGTGATCGGATCCACCGTGGCCGAGCCCCGGGTGCGCATCCGCGTGGGCGGCACCCAGGTGCTCGACGAGGACATGCGGGATCTGCGCGACCTCTGGGAGGAGACGAGCTTCCGCCTGGAGCGTCACCAGACGGATCCCGATCTCGCGGAGGAGGAGCAGCGAGGCGTCCGGCACCGCTCCGGCGCGACGTATCACGTGCCCTGGGAGGTGGCCCATACCGCGCCCGAGATCCTCGCCCGTACCGCGCGGCCCAAGGTGGCCGTGGTGCGGGAGGAGGGCAGCAACTCCGACCGGGAGCTGGCTTCGGCCTTCCACATGGCCGGCTTCGAGGCCTGGGACATCGCCATGTCCGACCTCCTGGCCGGCCGGGCGAGCCTGGACGGGTTCCACGGCATCGGCTTCCCCGGCGGGTTCGCGTATGCCGACGTGCTGGATTCGGCGAAGGGCTGGGCCGGGGTCATCCGCTTCAATCCCGGCCTCCTGGAGGAGTTCCAACGCTTCCACGATCGCCCCGACACCTTCAGCCTGGGCATCTGCAACGGGTGTCAGCTCTCGGCCCTCCTGGGGTGGGTTCCCTGGCCGGGAATCGAGACCCGGTTCCAGCCGCGCTTCATCCACAACAACTCCGGCCGGTTCGAGTGCCGCTTCCTGAACGTGCAGGTGGTCGAGAGCCCCTCGGTCCTGCTGAAGGGCATGGAAGGCGCGACGCTGGGGGTCTGGGTAGCCCACGGTGAGGGCCGGGCACACTTCCCGAGCCCGGAGATCGAGGAGAAGGTGCTGGCCCAGGGGCTGGCTCCCGTCCGCTACGTGGACGACGCCGGCGAAGCCACCACGATCTATCCGATGAACCCCAACGGTTCACCGCACGGCATCGCGGCCCTGACGTCCGAGGACGGCCGGCATCTGGCCATCATGCCCCATCCCGAACGGTCGTTCCTGAGTTGGCAGTGGGGGTGGACACCCCTGGAGTGGAAGGGGAAGTCGACGGCCTCGCCGTGGCTCAGGATGTTCCAGAACGCGCGGGAGTGGTGCGACGGGGCGTGATGGGGATC
>CAZPZU010000071.1:0-27187 GCA_964591135.1 uncultured Gemmatimonadaceae bacterium
GTGGCGATGATCGTGAGCGACCCACCACCCTGGTCCGGCGCGATCTTGCGGGCGCTCCCCAGGAAGCGCTTCGGCTTCTCGAGCGACTGCGCGTCCAACCCGCCGGACAGCGTCCGGCCGCTTCCCTCCTCGACGGTGTTGTACGCCCGCGCCAGGCGGGTGATCGAGTCGAGGATGATGACGACGTCGTCGCCGAGCTCCACGCGCCGGCGGGCGCGCTCAAGCGTCATCTCGGCCACCTGAGTGTGCCGGTCCGCAGGCCGGTCGAAGGTGGAGGAGATGACCTCGCCGAAGCCGCACGACTCCATCTCGGTGACCTCCTCTGGACGCTCGTCCACGAGCAGGATCAGGAGGTGGCAGTCGGGGCTGTTCTTCACGACCCCCTCGGCGACGGCCTGCAGGACGGTCGTCTTCCCCGCCTTCGCGGGCGCGACGATCATCGCGCGCTGCCCCTTGCCCAGCGGGCAGAACAGGTCGATCACGCGGTTCGTGTAGTCGGGCTGACCTCGCAGCGTGCGCCCGCACTCCATCACCAGCTGGTGGTCGGGGTGCATCGCGCTCAGGCGCTGGAAGTCCGGCCTTCGCTTGACGTCGTCCGGCTTGCGGTCGTTCACGCGGGCCAGATACGCCAGCGGCGGGCTCTTGCCGTTGCGGGCCCGGCCCACCACGCCCACGAGCTCGTCTCCCGTTCGGAGGCCGAACTTCTGGACGATCCGGGATCCGACGTAGATGTCGTCCCTCCCCGGGGTGTAGCTGGACTCGCGTCGTCGGATGAAGCCGGAGCCGCTGTTCAGTACCTCGAGCAGACCGAGGGGACGGGACTCCTCCTCGAGCTTCTCGGGGTCGTCGGTGAGTGGGGGAAAGTCCTCGCCGCCGTCCGCACCGCCGTTGTCGGCGTTGCCGTTGTTCTCTGAACGGTCGCGGGACCTGCGGCGGGGGCGACGTCCACGGCGGCGGCCTCGGCCGCGCCGTCCTCTGGACTTCTCCCCGTCGCCTGCCGGTTGCATGTCTGGCGATTCGGGCACGTCTCAACCCATGTGGCCGGAAAGGAGGCGTCGCGGCGCAAACGCGCCTGCGTTACCGCCTTTGGAAGAATCTCCGGGCTCGGAACTCGAGCGGGAACGATCCGGTCAGCTGGCCAAGGGGGCCGCTGGACTCCGACGCCTTCAGCGGCGTCGAACGGACGACTGGAATCTTCGCCCTTTCCCCTCGTCGGGGCAAGGTACACGTCCGCGGCGAACTTCCCGCAGCTCCCGCCCGTTTCCCCCGCCGCGCCAGGCGCGGCCCCAGGAAAACGACTCCTCCTTGATACGCCAGCGGGCCGCGAGGGTTTCCCCCCTCCCCCGGCGGACGTGTCCAGGTGTTTCATCCGGGGTGTCCCCGGCGACGGACACACTGGGGTCCGCCGACGGCACTGGAAGTCCATAAATGACGCCATTGCAAGTATTTGAACGGAACCGCAGACCTGGCACGGGGGTTGCAATATATGGTGTCGGGAACAGCCATCTGGAGGACACCGTGAGAACCGCAGCTCGTAGGCCCCTGATCCTGATCGCCGCTTCGGCCCTGGCCGCGGCTCCGGCAGCGGCGCAGAGCCACGTCTCCTTCTCCGTCGGCGTCGGTTCGGTGTTCGACGGCGTAAGCTTCGGCTTCCACGCCGCCGACTACGGACCCGGCTCGGTCTTCGTCGGGGCCTCGCTCGGCTTCGGCTGGTCGAGCCATTATGCGTCGCCGTACGGGATCTATTCGGACAACTACGGTTGGAACGGCCCCCGCGCTTACGCGCCGGCGTATTCCTGCTGGGACGCCTATTGGGACCCGTGGGACCCGTGGTACGACGCGTGCGTGGTCGCCGGCCCGGTGTGGTACGGCTCGACCCACGCCCGTAGCTGGTGGCGCCACGGATGGGGCTACTACCCCTCGACCTACGCGTACTGGGCCGACCCGTTCCACGCGCCCTGGGGTCCCTACTGGGCTTACGACCCGTTCGGTTCGTACTGGGACGGATACTGGGCCGGTTCGTGGGGTCGGCACGGGTGGGGCTATCCGTACGGCGTCCGCACGGTCTACGCATACGGAGGCCGGCACGGCACGGCCATCTACCGCCCGTCACCGCTGTGGCGGGGTGGCGGCTACGGAACGACGTACAAGGAGAACCCGCGCGGCACCGTGGGGCGCACGGCCACGCGGCGTCCGTCGGGCGTGGCAACCCCGGTCGCCTCGCCGTCGCGGGATCCCGGCCGGACGGCACTTCCGCGTCCGTCGACGGGCGCGACGCCTTCAACACGCACGGCCACTCCGGGCACGCGGTCGGCGACTCCGGGCACGCGCTTGGCCACTCCCGGCTCACGCGTAGCGAATCCGGGCACGCGGTCGGCGCGTCCTTCGGACCGCATCCGGCCGAGCGCGGAGGCGCGACCCGGAGGATCGGTTCGCAGCCCGACGCGGGGCACCACGCCTGACCGGTCGGCGCGTCCCTCGGCCGGTGCGACCCGCCCGTCCACGGGCGCGGCCAGGCCTTCGGCATCGGCACGGCCCTCGGCCGGGTCGAGGGGAGGCACACAGGCACGGCCGTCGACAAGCCTCCCGCGGGGTCGCACGGCGACGCCGTCGGCGCGCCCTTCGACAGGAAGCCGGCCGTCGGCCGCGGCAAGGCCCTCGACCTCGAGCGGGAGCCGGCCCTCCGCCGCGGCACGGCCGTCCACGGCGTCCGGCAGCAGGCCGTCGGGCTCCATGGCGCGCCCGCAGAGCTCCCGACCTTCGACGTCGTCGCGGCCTCAGGCATCACGGCCTCAGGCGTCGCGGCCTCAGGCGTCGCGGCCTCAGGCATCACGGCCTCAGGCATCACGGCCTCAGGCGTCGCGGCCTCAGGCGTCGCGGCCTCAGGCGTCGCGGCCTCAGGCATCGCGGCCTCAGGCGTCGCGGCCCGCGGCTCCGTCGAGACGTCCGGCGGCGCGTCCCTCGGGCGGCGGCGCGCGCAGCTCGTCGGGGAGCCGTCCTGCGCCTCGGCGCCGTCCGGGCGGGGGTGAGGGCTGAGTGCCCTGACGCCTCAGGAGGAGAACCGCGCGGGACGGCCCGAGCGCACCACCTCGCGACACAGCTCGGCGCCCATCCAATAGGCCAGCTCCGCGGGGTGGTCGACGGCCCACACGGCCAGATCGGCACGCTTGCCCACGGCGAGCGTGCCGATCTCCGTTTCGAGGCCCAGCGCGCGCGCCCCGATCCGGGTCATCCCGACCAGTGCCTCCTCCGGAGTCAGCCCGAAGAGCAGACACGCGAGGCTCGCCGCCTGTAGCGGATCCACGAGCGGCGACGAGCCAGGGTTGAGGTCGGTCGCGACCGCGATGGCCACGCCATGTGCCCTGAAGGACGCCACCGGGGGCACGGTCGCGTCCCGGAGGAAATGCGCGGCCCCTGGCAGCAGGACGGCGACCGTGCCGGCCCCGGCCATCGCGCGCACGCCCTCCTCGGAGGCGTGCTCGAGGTGGTCCGCGCTCCGCGCGCCGTGTGCGGCGGCCAGCGCAGCTCCCCCCTGGTCGGAGAGCTGGTCGGCGTGCAAGCGCACGGGCAGTCCGCGGCGGCGGGCGGCCTCGAAGACCCGCGCGCACTCCTCCGGCGTGAACGCGATCCCCTCACCGAACGCGTCCACCGCGTCGGCCACGCCCGCCGCCGCCGCGGCCGGGATCATCTCCTCGCACACGAGGCGCACGTACCCGCCCCGGTCGCCCGCGAACTCCGGGGGGATCGCGTGCGCGCCCAGCAGCGTCGCCTGGACCCGCACGCCCACACGCTCCTCGAGGGCCCGCGCGACCCGCAGCATGCGTAGCTCCGTCTGCGTCTCGAGCCCGTAGCCCGACTTGATCTCGACGGTGGTCACGCCCCTCCGCGCGAGGGTGCGTAGACGGGCCTCGGCCGAGGCGGCGAGTGCATCGTCCGACGACGCCCGCGTGGCCCGCACCGTGGAGAGGATGCCTCCGCCGGCCCGGGCGATCTCCTCGTAGGAGGCACCGCCGAGACGCTGCTCGAACTCGCGCGCGCGGTCGCCGCCGAACACGATGTGCGTGTGGCAATCGATCAGCCCCGGGGTCACCCACCCCCCTTCCGCGTCCAGCGTCGCCTCCACCTCGTGGAGCTCGCGGGGAAGCCGCTCGGCGGGCCCCATCCACGCCACGCGTCCGTCGCGCACGGCCACGGTGTCGCCGGGAACGGCCCCGTACGCCTCCCCATCCGCTTCCATCGTGGCGATGCGCGCGTTCCTGACGAGGAGATCGTGGCGCGTCACGTCCGGGCTCCCAGCGGGGATCGTCCGCGCGGGGCCCCGGGGCCGGGCGGTCTCCGACGCTGCCGGGTCATCCGTCCAGCATCGGGATCTTCAACCCTTCGCGCCGGGCGGTCTCCACGGCGAGCTCGTAGCCGGCGTCGACGTGTCGGGCCACGCCGATGCCGGGATCGTTCGTCAGGACGCGCTCGATGCGCGTGCGCATCTCGGGCGTGCCGTCCGCCACCAGCACCTGGCCCGCGTGCAGCGAGTTTCCGATCCCCACGCCACCACCGTGGTGGAACGAGACCCAGCTGGCGCCGGAAGCCGTGTTGAGCAGCGCGTTCAGGATCGGCCAGTCGGCCACGGCGTCGGTGCCGTCCCTCATCGATTCCGTCTCCCGGAACGGCGACGCCACGGAGCCCGTGTCCAGGTGGTCGCGCCCGATCACGATCGGCGCGCTGATCCCGCCGTCCCCAACCAGGTCGTTGATCGCCGTGCCGAAGCGCGCCCGGGCCCCCTGCCCCAGCCAACAGATGCGGGCAGGCAGGCCCTGGAAGGCCACCTTGTCGTGCGCCATGCGGATCCACCGGCACAGGTGCTCGTCCTCGGGGAACATCTCGAGCACCAGCTCGTCCGTCCGGTGGATGTCGGCCGGATCGCCACTGAGCGCGGCCCACCGGAACGGCCCCTTCCCCTCGCAGAAGAGATCCCGCACGTAGGCGGGCACGAAGCCGGGATAGGCGAAGGCGTCCCCGAAGCCTGCCTCCTTCGCCTCCCCGCGGAGGTTGTTGCCGTAGTCCACCGCGATGGCACCGGCACGCTGCATCGCGACAATCGCCTCGCAGTGCGCACGGATGGACACCCTCGAGCGGGTCAGGTACGCGTCCGGGTCGGAGCGGCGCAGGTCGTCGGCGGCCTCGAGCGACATCCCGGCAGGCACGTAGCCGTTCAACGGATCGTGTGCGGACGTCTGGTCGGTGACGATGTCCGGCGTGACCCCGCGCCTCACCAGCTCGGGAAGCACCTCGGCGCAGTTGCCCACGAGTCCGACGGACAGCGCCCGGCCTGCGGCGGTCGCCTCCTTCATCCACGCCAGCGCCTCCTCCAGATCGTGCGTCATCCGGTCGCAGTACCGCGTGTCCAGGCGGCGCCGGATCCTGCGCGCGTCGACCTCCACGACGAGGATCGCACCCTCGTTCATCGTGGCGGCCAGGGGCTGCGCGCCCCCCATGCCGCCCATCCCGCCGGTGAGCACCCAGCGCCCCTTCAGCGAGGCTCCGAAGTGCTTCGCCGCCATCGCGCCGAACGTCTCGTACGTGCCTTGCAGGATCCCCTGCGTGCCGATGTAGATCCACGAGCCGGCGGTCATCTGGCCGTACATCATCAGGCCGCGGCGCTCCAGCTCGTTGAAGTGCTCCCACGTCGCCCACCGCCCCACGAGGTTGGCGTTGGCGATGAGCACCCGCGGCGCGTGGGCGTGCGTGCGGAACACCCCGACCGGCTTGCCCGACTGGACGAGGAGGGTCTCGTCGCCCTCCAGCTGGCGCAGGGCGCCCACGATCGCCTCGAAGGCCTCCCAGCTGCGGGCGGCCTTTCCCGTGCCACCGTAGACGATCAGGTCGTCCGGCCGTTCGGCCACCTCGGGATCGAGGTTGTTCATGAGCATCCGCAGCGCGGCCTCCTGCGTCCATCCCTTGCAGGAGCGCTCCGTCCCCCTCGGGGCGCGCACCCGATGCGTCGTCGTCTCCATCGCTCTATTCCTCCGTTCCTTCCGTTCTCATCCGGTCGTCTCGAGGCCCGTCGCCACCTCGGCGAACGCGCCCGTGCGTACCATCGCCGTTAGGGCATCCAGGTCCGGACCGAGCTGGCGATCCTCGTGGAGGGCCTGCACTCGGCCGCGCACCAGCGCATGCGCGGCCTCCACGCCGCCGCCCGCGCGGAGTGGGCGGCGGAACTCGATGCCCTGCGCCCCGGCCAGCAGCTCGGTGGCGAGCACCTGCTCCAGGAGTCCCACTGTGCGGCGTGCTTTGCGCGCCGCCGCCAGCCCCATGGACACGTGATCCTCCTGATTGGC
The DNA here is from genome assembly GCA_964591135.1 of uncultured Gemmatimonadaceae bacterium. Lineage (GTDB taxonomy): Bacteria > Gemmatimonadota > Gemmatimonadetes > Longimicrobiales > Gaopeijiaceae > SZUA-318. The sequence goes on from CAZPZU010000071.1 coordinate 6,336, forward strand.
GCTCGTCGTCACCGAGTCCACGCTGGCCGGGTGGGAGAGCACGCGCATCTCGGCCAGACAGTCCACCGCCGTCACCTGCGTGATCATGAGCCCGCTGCGCAGCCCGGGCCGCTCGGTGAGGAACGCCGGGAGGCCCATGGACAGATCCGGGTTCAGGAGCCGCTCGATGCGCCGCTCGGAGATCGCCGCCAGGTCCGCGACGGCGATGGCGAGCAGGTCGAGGGCCTGCGACACGACCTGCGCGTGGAAGTTGCCACCGCTCACGATCGTGCCGGACTCGGGAAACACCAGCGGATTGTCCGTCGCGCTGTTCGCTTCGGTCTGCAGGATCCTTCGTACGTAGCCCAGGGCCTCGCGGCAGGCGCCGTGCACCTGCGGCATGCAGCGGAGCGCATAGGCGTCCTGTACCCTGGGGTCGCCCTCCCGGTGCGACTCGCGGATCTCGGAGTCGCGTAGCAGCGCACGCAGCCTGGCCGCGCTCGTCCGCTGCCCGTCGTGCGGGCGCGCATCCTGGATCTCGGCGCGGAAGGCCTCCGGTGTCCCCATGAGCGCCTCCAGCGACATCGCCCCGGCCACGTCGGCCGTCTCCACCGCGCGTTCCGCGGCCAGCAGCGCGAGGATGCCCAGCCCCGTCGTAGCCTGCGTACCATTGATGAGGCTGAGCCCTTCCTTGGCCTCGAGGTGGAAGGGCTCGAGCCCGGCGGCTGCAAGCAGCGCCGCCGTGTCCGTCTCGACCCCGTCCTTCTCCGCCCTTCCCTCGCCCAGGATCCCCAGGGCGACGTGCGCGAGGGGGGCCAGGTCGCCGCTGGCCCCGACGGAGCCGTAGGAGGGCACACGCGGGTGGATCCCGTGGTTGAGCATGTCGAGGATGTGCTCCACCACCGTCACGCGGCATCCGGAGTTGCCTCGGGCCAGGGCGTTCGCGCGCAGGAGCATGATCGCGCGCACCTCCGTGCGCTCGAGGGGCTCCCCCATCCCCGACGCGTGGCTGCGCAGGAGGTTGTGCTGCAGCTCGGTCCGCTGCCCGGGCTCGATCACAACCTCCGCGAGCCGTCCGAAGCCGGTGGTGACGCCGTACACCCGCTCTCCGGAAGCCATCTTCTCTTCGACGAACGCGCGGCTTTCGGCGATCCGCTGCCGGGCCCCCTCGTCCAGCCTCACCTCCACGCCCAGGTCTCGGGCGGCGCGCTCCACATCCTCCAGGCCGAGCGTGCGGCCGTCCAGCACGAGCGGGCGGCTCACGGCTCCTCCAACCGTCGACGCTCCTGCAGTCGCGCGCGGAACTCCTCGGGCGTGATGGTCAGGTCTTCCGGCGTCCAGAAGTCCTCCAGCTCCACGCCGAGACCGTCGGCGAGGCGGTTCACGTAATTGTAGTAGCTCGTCACCTGACACACATCGAGGATGGCGGTGTCATCGAACCCTTCTCCGCGCAAGGACGCGACGTCGGCTTCCCCGACGTCGTGCGGCTCCCGCGTGAGCTTCACGGCATACTCCAACATCGCGCGATCGGCCCTCGAGATCGACGCCGTGCGGTAGTCCAGCACCAGCGCCCGCGCGAGCTCGGCGGAGCCGAGCAGCCTACGGAGGCCCGCCCCGTGATGGTTGATTCAATAGAAGCAGTCGTTGGCCGCGGACACCGTGACGGCGATCATCTCCCGCCGCACCCTGCTGAGCGGAGACGGGCCCCGCATGAGGTGCGCGTAGAGCTGGAAGTGATGGGCCATCGAAGACGGGTTCAGCGAGTGGATGCGGATGATGTGGTCCACCCGCCCATCCTCCCCCCCGTAGCGCGCGTACAGCTCGGCGAGCAGACCCTCGGCTTCTTCGTATGGAACGTAGGGAATGAAAGCCATGGCGGGCGGAACATGGCTCTCGCGGCCGGCCATGGGCAAGCCGCCCCCGCCACGCCGATCCGGCCCGCCGGCCGCCCGTTGCGGGACCTCCCGGCAGCGGGGAGTTTCCCACCCTGGACGCGACCGACCCGGAGCCCCTCCCCACGGACGGCCGTCGACCGGTAAACGCTCGGCGGGGGCTCGAGCGTCCCAACGTCGGAATCGCACACACCGGGAGCCCGCGTGACAGGAACGTCCACGGAGATCGGCCCGGACCTCGTCGCCAGGGCAAGGAACGGGGACCCCGAGGCGCTGAGGGCGCTGGTAGCGCGTGCCCTCCCGGTGGTGCGGCGGTGGGCGCTGGTGCGAACCGGTGACCCTACCGAGGCCGACGACCTGACCCAGGACGTGCTCGTGCAGGTGATCCAGCGACTCGACGCGTACGGCGGGACCGCGCGCTTCACCACATGGCTCTACACGGTGACGCGCAACGCGGCCGCGGACCGCTTCCGCCGCCAGGCTCGGCGGCGGCGGCTGGAGGATCACCCGCGCGCACCCTCCGAGCTGGCTCCGGATCCGCCGGCCGCACCCGACGAGGGAGCGGACCGCTCCAGCGTCCTCGCGATCGTGGGCGCGTTCTTCCGGGAGCTGCCGCCCCGTCAGCGGGAGGTGTTCGACCTCGCCGATCTCCAGGGCCTCACGTCCGTGGAGATCGCGGAGCGGCTGGGCATCGAGTCCGTGTCGGTGCGCGCCCACCTGTTCAAGGCGAGACGAGCGCTCCGGGCGCGCATCCTGGAGAGCCACCCCGAGCTGGTGGAGGACCGGACGTGAGCACCTGCGAGAACGTGCGCCGGCTCATCCTCGAAGCCGAGCCCGACGAGCTCCGCGGGATCGGATCCGGGAGGGTGGCGGCGCACGTCCGTGACTGCTCCTCCTGTGGGCACCTGGCCGCGCGCATCCTCGGGGAGACGGCGGCGCTCGACGCGTACCTCACGGCCGATGCGGACCCGTCCACCGTCGAGGAAGTGCTCCGTCGCGCCGGGATCGCGAGCCCTCACTGGACCGGGACGCGTTCCCACCCGCAGGGCTGGTGGGGGCGGCGGTCGGCCTGGGTCGCTCTCGCGGCCGCTGCGTCCGTCGCCGCTCTGCTCCTCGCGCGCGGCCGCGTGCCCACCACGGCACCTGTGCCCGTCGCACTCGCGGTCGCGGAGCTTCCACCGCTGGTCCAGTCGTCCTCCGACCGCACCGTCGCGGTCATGCAGACCGACAACCCCGACATCACCGTGCTCTGGTTCTTCCAGGGAGGAGGAGATCGATGAACAGGATCATCCCGGCCGTCGCGTGCTCCGCGCTCCTGTTCGCCGGATGCGAGCGTGCCCCACGGCTGGAGACGCGCACGTTCGCCGTGCACAACCTCGCGCCCCATCAGGTCGAGGCGCTCGTGGCGCCCTACGTGTACGCGGACCGGCCGCAGAATCCCGGCATGATGAGCACGTCCGACCGGGCGCTCACCGTGCGTGAGACGCCCGACAACCTCGACAAGATCCAGCGCGTCCTGGCCGACTTCGATGCGGCGCGCCCCGACGTGCGCCTCCGCTTCCAGGTCATCGAGGCCGACGGCTTCACCGACACCGATCCGGCCATTGCCGACGTCGAGACCGAGCTGCGCAAGCTCTTCCAGTTCAGGGGCTATCGGCTCGCGGCCCAGGCCACCATCACGGCCACGGACGGCTCGGAGATCAAGCAGACCCTCTCCGGAAGCGACGACCAGTACCTCGTCACCGGCGACGTGGGATGGCAGTCGGCTGGGGCCACGCAGCTGCGCATCCGCCTCTGGCGGGGCAGCAGCGACGTCCTGCTCGAGACCTCCGTGAACGTCCGTCCGGGCCAGACGCTGGTGCTCGGGACGTCGCCGAAGAAGGGCTCCACGGCCACGCTCCTCCTCACCTTGCACGCCGAGCCGGCGGAAGGATGAGTGTTGGCTGGACGACACTCGTCCGAGCGTAACAATCCTTTGACACGGCGCCGGGGGAAACGACATCTTCCAGCGGACCAGCCGGGAATCCCGGCTGCGGAGCCCCCCTGACAGGACGTTGACGCCGATGTCGCCCGAGCGAGAGCGCGGTCGTCGCAGTGGCGAGGAGCGCCGGAGATCCGGAGAGCGACGGCAGGCTCAGCGACGATCCCAGGAGCGTCGGCGGGGAGAGCGACGGGACCGAGCCGTGCCCGTCGCCGCGGATCGACGAGTCGGGGCTGAGCGTCGGCAGCTGGCGCGCCGCGAGGGTGTCGAGCGTAGGAGTGGCCGCGACCGGCGGACGGGGATCGATCGCCGCGCCGGGTACGATCGCCGGAGGGCCGTCTTCCGGTAGGGGCGGTGCGGCGGCCCCGGTCGGGCGTCAGATCGTCACGCCGCCTTGGCGCAGCACCTCCTCCAGGGGCACCTTGTAAGGGGTGCCGTCCGGGGCGTGCATCGGCGGATTCCGCGGACGCGTGAAGGCTGCGTGGATGAACCCGTCCCAGCGCCGCTGCTGGGCAGCCACGAGGCCGTGGTGCGTGTCATCGTCGTAGGGCTTGTGGACCCCGTCGATGAGCCGGTCGTAGTGCCTGAAGAGGCCGTTGACCGCCTGTAGCGCCGCGTTGCCGTTCGAGAAGGTCCGGGGTTTCAGCGCCATGACCTCGATGAACAGGTCCCGGCAGAACAAGGCGACCAGATCGTAGTGCCCCTGCTCGTGGTGCAGCAGGCTGTCCTGAAAGGGCTGCGGCCGCTGGAACACCCACTGCATCACCCAGGTCTTGGCCCTCTCGAGGTAGATGTCGATGCTTACATCGTCTCGGAGGCGAAGCTGCGGCGGGCGCGCGTGGGGCACCGGATCGAAGTTGACGACTCTGCGGTAGTTCGTGCGGGTCTGCGCCGCCGGCGCGACCTGGCCCGCTGCCGGCGGCGCCCCGTGACGCGGGGTGCCGAAGTCGTTCCAGCGCAACTGCTTCTTGAGGTGCAGGAGGTGCGAGGGCATGGGCAGGTCCTCCGGCCGTATCCTGACATCGACCGCCTCGGGGCAGAGGCAGTTCCAGCCCATGGTACACGCGCGCCCTTTCCGAGGGCAACACCCTCGAGGCGAGCGGCGCGTCCCCGCGACACCCGCTCGCGCCGGTCGGCTTCGGCCTCCGCTCCTCAGCCCTTCGGGGCCAGCGCCGCCTCCACCCGCTCCTCCACCGCCGCGGCCACCTCCACCGCCTCCGCGAGGAGCGCGTCGAGCTTTCCGGCGGTCTCCGACCGGAAGCTCTCGTCTTCGATGTGCGGCAGGTTGATGCGCACGTTGTAGGCCGCCGCCTTCAGCCCGGCGTGTCCCATGAGCGCGCCGGTGCCCACGTCGCTGATCATCTGCGGGCTGGCCATGGTCGCCATCTCGCCGCAGAGCTTCATCGCCTCCAGGCATCGCTCGGCGGTGGAGAACGGCACCAGGGTCGCGGTCCGGTAGCCCGCCTGGATCGCCCGCGCGCGCTCCCGGCGCTCCTGCTCCGTGTCCTGGGACATACGCATGCCCGTCAGCACCGCGTCGAAGGCGCGCGTATCCTCGTCGACGGCGCGGATCAGCGCGTCCTTGACCTCCTGTGCGCGTTCCGCGAGCGAGCAGAGGTCGGCGTAGCGGTCGTCGAACTCGCCCTTCCCCACCGACAGGTTGGCGACCATCGCGGCCAGAGCGCCCCCGAGCGCCCCCGCCAGGGCGGCCACCGATCCTCCTCCGGGAGCGGGCGTGTCCCGCGACACCTCGTCCACGAAGTCGTGGGTGGGCCTGAGGACGAGTGGCCCCTCGATCTTCGGGAGCGCCAGGACCTTCTCCTCGACGTCGAAGGGCGCCACGTCACGCAGCCCCATCGATTGCACCGCGGTCTCGATGACGTCGGTCACGGGAATGCCGGTGGACTTCATCATGCGGCGCAGGTAGAAGAGCCCCGACTGCCGAAGGGCGTCGTAGGGGATCACCCCGACGAGCTCGGAGCCGGTCACCACCACGGCCCGCTTGCGCGCCTCCTCGCGGGCAGCCTCGAGGACGACGTGGGGAGGACTCACCTTGTAGTTGGTCAGGTTCATGCTGATCTGCGCCCGGCCGTAATCCTCGATGACCCATCCGATGGCCTTGACGTCCCCGAACATCCCGTCGTCGAACACCGGGCCGGAGGGGTGCTCGGGGTCGATGTCGAGCGATGCGTAGCGCGCCTTCAGGTCTCCCCCGTGGACCTCGCGGTAGTGCGTCTCCAGCTCCTCGAAGGACGCGCCCACGAAATCGCATGGACCGCACGGATACCGCCCGTCCGCGGGGAAGCGGACGATCCCGCCCTTGTAGTAGAACGGCTCGGTGTTGCCGATGCGCTTCCACCGGCCGCGCTCGCGCAGCACGTAGGCGATGTCGTTGGCGTAGCGCCGGTCCGTCGTGTTCAGGTTCACGTTGTAGGCGATCAGGAACTCCCGCGCGCCCACGGCCGTGACGCCCGCCCGGGGATTCAGCGCGGCCGGACCGAAGTCGGGCTGCCACTCGGGGTCCTTCAGCTTCTCGGCCATCCCCTCGTACTCACCCGAGCGGACGCGCGCCAGGTTACGCCGCTGCAGACGGCTCGCGGCGTGCTCGTAGAGGAAGACGGGGATGTCCAGCTCCTCACCGATGCGCTTGCCCACACGCCGGGCGATCTGGGCGCACTCCTCCATGGTGATGTCGGCGACCGGGACGAACGGCACCACGTCCGTGGCGCCCATCCGCGGGTGCTCGCCGTGGTGCTCCCGCATGTCGATGAGCTGGGCGGCGCGTGCCACGGCCAAGAAGGCCGCTTCCTCGACGGCCTCGGGCGATCCCACGAACGTCACCACCGTCCGGTTCGTGTTCGCCCCCGGATCGACGTCCAGGAGCCGCACTCCGGACACCGCCTCGATGGCGTCGGTGATGTCTTTGATGACGGCCGCGTTGCGGCCTTCGGAGAAGTTGGGGACGCATTCGACGACGGGCTGGGCCATGGGCGGGACTCGGAACGGGGTCGGGGAAGCTGGAGCAGGACGTCCCAAAGCTTCGCCGGGAGCGCTCCCGTCACAAGGGACGGGCGGGGTCCCTCGCCTGCCTCCTGGCCCTCGCAGGCGTCGCGTTCCTGGCCTCAGCCGAGGCATGGCTCCTCCACCGGTTTTCCGAGCCCGGTGCGCCCGCCGAGGACAGGTCCAATAGGTTGTTGCCCGGTCACATACTTATGAGAATGCTCTCCACGAGGAGGGGCTCGATGTCACATTTATCGCACTAATACTATATTAGTTGGCATTCAATACACGCGCTCACGTGAGGGCGATGTTGCCGTAAGAGCGGCTTTACATACCCTTCAGTATGTTCCGCAGTGCAAGCGATTGGAGTCGTGCAAACCGACTCCAGAACCGGAAGAGAGGCACCGAAAGATGAGCATTGTTGGCGTCACCGTGACCGCACCGGATCTGGACGCGGAAGTCGACCGGCGGTTCGGCCGGGCGCCGTACATCCTCGTGGTGGACAGGGGGACGATGGATTGGGAGGCCGTGGAGAACCCGGGTCGCGAGGCGGGGAGTGGAGCGGGTGTGCGGGCGGCCGCGGTACTGGCCGAACGGAACGTGAAGGACGTGGTGAGCGGCGAGCCGGGCCCGAATGCCTGCGCCGCGTTGCGTGCCGCAGAGATCTCCATGTACTGCGGACGAGCAGGGATGACAGGTCGGGAGGCGATCGAGCGCCTGAAGCGGGGGCAGCTGGAGTCGTCGTCGGGCACCGGCCGTGTCGGGAACCTGGTCGGAGGTGCCGTAGGCGGGCTCATGGCCGACCGAGGGCCATGGGGACGAGGCCGGGGAGAAGGTAGGGGGCGGGGGCGGGGCCGGGGTCGCGGCCGCCGGAGTGGCGGAGGAGGAGGCAGCGAACCGTGAAGGTGGCGGTAGCGAGCGGCAAGGGGGGCACGGGAAAGACGATGGTGGCCGTCGCGCTGGCTCGGAGCGTGGCAGAGGGCGCCGGACGAGATGGTGCGGGCCCCCTTCTGCTGGACTGCGACGTGGAGGCGCCCGATGCGCACCTGTTCCTGCACCCGGCGGTGGACCGGCGCGAAGCCGTGGCGGTTCCGGTCCCGAAGATCGACGAAAGCAGGTGCGACCTGTGCGGGGAATGTGCCCGCGTGTGTCAGTTCAATGCCATTGCCATCCTGGGGGACGCGGTGCAGACCTTCCCCGCGCTCTGCCACGGGTGCGGCAGCTGTGCGCTGAACTGCCCGGAGCGGGCCATCATCGAGGAGCCGCGCGTGGTGGGGCGGTTGGAAGCGGGCAGTGCTGCTGGAATCCGGCTCGCCTGGGGCCTGTTGAACGTGGGCGAGGCCATGGCGGTACCGGTGATCCGTCGGCTGAAGGCGTGGTCGGGCGTGGCGCCGGAAGGCATCACGATTCTGGACTCCCCACCCGGCGCCTCCTGCCCGATGGTGGAGACGGTCGACGGATGCGACTACGTGTTGTTGGTGACGGAACCGACGCCGTTCGGGCTCCACGACCTGGAGCTGGCCGTGGCGATCGTGCGGGAGCTGGGTCTGCCGGCAGGGGTGGTGGTGAACCGCGACGGTCCGGCGTACCCCCTGCTGGACGCGTTTTGCGACCGTGAGAGGTTGCCGATCCTGCTCCGGATCCCGTTCGCACGGTCCGTCGCCGAGGCCATCGCCCGGGGACAGACGTTGCTGGACGCGGAGCCTTCGTACGGCCCGCGCCTCCGGCGGATGGCCGAGGGCCTGTGCGAGCAGGTGCGTCACGCACCCGTGGAGCCGGCGCTGCGCGCCCGCGGAATCCCAGGGATCGTCGAGCGAGGGATGTCATGAAGCAGCTCGTCGTGCTGAGCGGGAAGGGAGGCACGGGAAAGACGGTGGTGAGCGCGGCGTTCGTCGATCTCGCCAACCGGAATGGTGCTCGTAGGGCCGTCGCCGTGGACGCGGACGTGGACGCTGCGAATCTGGAGCTGCTGGTGGGAGGGCGCCGGTTGGAGGAGCACGAGTTCATCGGCGGCGCGGTGGCGCAGATCGATTTCCGGCGCTGCTCCGGGTGCGGAGTGTGTCGGGACGTCTGCCGGTTCGAGGCGGTCCGAGCGGCCGCTGGCGGTTGGGGTTTCGAGGTGGAGCCCCTGGCTTGCGAGGGCTGCGCAACATGTCTCTACCAGTGTCCGTACGAGGCCATCGATCTGGTGCCGCGGGTCGCCGGAACCTGGTATCGATCCGAGAGTCGTGGCGGCGCTCCCTTCTTCCACGCCCGACTGCGTCCGGCCCAGGAGAACTCGGGAAAGCTGGTCACCCTGATCAGGAAGGAGGCGCGGTCGGCGGCCCTGCAGGATGGTCATCCCCTGACGATCGTGGACGGGCCGCCCGGCATCGCCTGCCCGGCCATTGCAGCCTCGACGGCCACCGATCTCGCATTGATCGTGAGCGAGCCCACGGTTGCCGGACTGCACGACCTGCGGCGCATCCTGGAGATGACCGCTCACTTCCACCTCGAACGGGTGGTCTGTGTCAACAAGCACGACCTCCACCCCGCCGGCGCGGCATCCATCGAAGCGGAGTGCCGGAACGTGGGCGTGGATGTCCTCGAACCGGTTCCATTCGACGAAGCGGTGTCGCAGGCGACGGCGATGGGGCGTCCCGTGACCGACGTGTACCCGTCCTCACCCGCGGCCCGGGCCCTCGAGCGGCTCTGGGGGCAGCTGCAGGAGTCGCTGGCCGGTGGGGGCGACTACCCACCGCCCGGGACGTCGAGTTGGAGGAGCTTGTAGCAGTGGCGGCAGGGGCTCGGCAGGGCCCCGGCCCCTCCCGAGCCTTTCCGGAGACGATCCCGGAAGATCGCCCGGAATCTCCGGGCGGGTTCCGACCGCCAGATCTCGGGCAGCAACGCATCCCGCAGGTTCCCGAAGGTGAAGCGTTCGAGCGCGTGCTCCCGGCCTCGAAAGTGGTGGGTCGTCTCCGTCCCGCCCGGGATCGCCACGTTGGTCATGACGCAGGGAGACACGTCGCCCAGGACCGAGACGAAGCAGCTCGCCAACACGTTCTCCTCGCAGATCGGCTCGGGGCCGTTCGCCACCGGGGCGCAGGCATGAAGCCGGATCCCCTTCGCCTCCGCCCGCACCCGCGCATTCTCCAGGCGCTCCCGGGCGAGCGGCCAATGCCGAGGATCGGCGAGGATGGATTCCCGCTCGAGAGACGGATCCAGAACGAGGCTGAGGTGGCTCACCACGATGTCGCTGGCGCCCCACCGCTCCGCGAGATCGACCGCGAGCTCCACCTCCTCGGCGTTCCCGGTAAGGAGCAGATAAGCCACGTGGATCCCCGGGAAGACCGCCCCCGATGCCTCCTTCTCCCGTCGGAGGTGCCGGAGGTTCACGTCGATGGCCTCCAGCGGACTTCCCTCACGGAAGCGGTCTTGTGTCGGCGGGCGAGCACCCGCCAGGCTCACCCCCACGACCTCGACGCCGGCTTCCAGGAGCGCCCTTCGGTTCGCCTGGTGCAACAAGATCCCACTGGTGGCGAATCCCACGCGCGCACCAGCGCGCCGGGCCCGGCGAGCCATGTCCCAGAATCGGGGATGAAGAAGAGGTTCTCCCCACCCCTGGAGGAAGATCAGGTCTGCAGATGAGAAGAACGGCTCGACAAGCTGGAAGGTCTCCATGGACATGAGCTCGCCCCGATGTCGATTCGGCGAGCGCCCCACGGGGCAGTAACAGCAACGCCCCGCGCAGCGCGCCGAGACCTCCACCTGGATCCAGTCCAGGTGGAAGGGAGCGAGACGATCCCAGATCGCCCGGAGCTCCTCTCGCAGCATCACCCTCTCTGTCCTCCCGGTCGGCCGGCCCGGATCCTACCCCCGCCTTCGACGCTATCGCTCGATGCCGTCGCGCGCCTGCACCCCCTCGCGGTAGTAGTGCTTCACCTCGCGCATGTCCGTCACGAGGTCGGCCTTCTCCACCACCGCGGCGGGCGCGTAGCGTCCCGTCAGGATCAGTTCGACGTGCTCCGGCCGCCGGTCGATGAACGCCAGAACCTCCTCCGTATCGAGCAGATCGAACCATACGGCGACGTTCACCTCGTCCAGCACCACGAGATCGTACCGGCCGGAACTCATGGCCTCGAGCGCCCGCGCCAGACCCCGCTTCGCGCGAGCGACGTCGTCCGCGGTGACCTCCTCGCGCCGCAGGCAATCGGGGCCGCCGTACTGCTCGATCGTGATGAGCGGGAGACGACGCAATGCGTCGATCTCTCCGTAGGGTCGACCTTTCATGAACTGTCCGACGTACGTGCGCAACCCGTGCCCGGCGGCGCGCACTGCCTGGCCGAGCGCGGCGGTCGTCTTGCCCTTGCCGCTGCCGGTGTAGATCTGAACGCGACCGGCCAGCGTCAGCCGATCGGCCGCGTGATCACCAGCCTTCATCGAGGTCCGGCCGGGGCGGCTGCGACGGCGAGGGTGAGTCCCACACCCGCTCGAACGAAGTCAGCTCCGTACGCGCCGGCGAACATCTCGATCGCGCGGTCGCCCGTGCAGTGACACGGCGCCACGCGCTCCACACCGAGCCGACGAAACTCGGTGATCACGGCCCGAATCTGCTCCTGCGTGCTGTCGCGCAGGTGGAAGCCCCCCAACACCAGGTGGACCGGCTCGGTTCGACGGGACCGGACCCGCGCGACCATTCGCGCCACGCCCGGATGCGCGCAACCCGTCACGACCACGAGTCCCCGCGCTGTTTCCACCACGAGGGCCTGCTCCGGAATCCCGCCGTCGAGGTCGCCGGTGGTGAACGCCCCGTCGAGCACGTTTCGGCCGGCTTCGACCTCGACGACGGGCACCCGCGAACGCAGATGCCCCTTGAAGTCCTCCGGGAAGCTCGGCAACAGGTACACCGTGGGTCGAATGCCGGTGTCGAGCAGGCCGTCGAGCCCACCGGTGTGGTCGCCGTGCGCGTGGGAGAGCACGACCGCGTCGATGAGCCGTGGATCGATGGAGAGGGCTCGCAGGTTCGCGAGCAGGGTCGGCCCGTCCGCACCGGTGTCGAACAACACGACGGACCCGTCGATGGCGACCAGCACGGCGAGCCCCCAGCCGGTCCGCAGGCCCGGGGCATACTCGTTGTTGTCGTATACGACGGTGATGCGGACGCTGTCAGCTGGCTGGTGCATTTCCGGCTCGCTCCCGGTGTCCGTCGACTGCACGCCTGCCGTCACGGTCACCGCGACGGTGACCAGGTACAGACAGCGAAGGTACCCGGGCACGAATGGCGACATCCCCGCATCTCCAGACACCGGCCACGGACGGGACGGAGCATTCCTTCGTACCCACAGGGCGCGTTCTCGGTTCACCTGCCGGGTCTGACGGCCGTGCCGATCGGTGGAATCGCGGGATCACGCGTCGCTCGGTCGTGATGTACACCTCCCCCGTCCCCCTTCCTGTACCCCGATTGCTCACCTATGATGTGATCGGGCGGGACCGCGATCTCGTGGTGCGGCGGGACCACGACGTAGAGGAAGACGTCGAGGTGGAACCGTGAGCGGCCGTCTCCAACCCATCGCCAATCTCGTCGATGCCGCCGCATTCGCGCGGGGCGCGAACCGCCGTCTTTCGTGCGCGAGTATACGATGGAGGCACCTCCCACGCCTCGATCGACGAGGCGGCTGGAGCGGGACCTCCGGCGGGCGCTCGCCATCCAGGGCCCGACGATCTCCGCCGCAATCGAGGTCGATCCGCACATCGCCTCCGCGTAGCCCGACGGACACGTGTCGCAGGCGACGGCCCCAGGTGCATCACATGCAACACCTGGTGGCGGCCCCGGTGTGCGAGGCCGTCCTGTGCACGACGACATCGAACGCGGAACATCCAAAGGTGAGCCCGCCAGTCGGCGGGCGGTGGCCGCGACCGAACTCGCGGTGTCAGTGATGCTACCCAGGGAGGATGACCATGCCGGAACGACTCGTTGCGCACGACGTCTTCAGCTTCCTGCGTCCGGAGCAGGTCGACGCGATCAGCGAGCGAGCCGAGAGGGTGCGGTTCGCCGCCGACGCGATCGTGTACGAACGGGGTGAGAAGGCCGATCATATCTACACCGTGCTCGACGGCGGGGTCACGCTGCGTCTGCCCGGCGCGGCCGGCTTCAGCGTCGTGATCGATCAGCTTGGGCGGGGAGACATGTTCGGCTCCTGCGTCTGTTTTCAGCGAGACGCCTACGCTCTGACGGCCCAGTGCGCCATGGACTCCGAGCTTCTCAGGATCGAGAGCGCCGCGCTGAGGGACTTGATGGACCGGGACCTGCCGATGGGCTACGCGCTCCAGACGCGGATCTCCGCCATCTATTTCGGACGCTACATCGAGACGATGCGGAAGCTCCAGGCGATCACCATGAGCCTGCCGCTCGAGCACGCGCAATCGACCTGATGGGAGCCCTCGGCGGCAGCGTCCGCCGGTGAGGTGATCCGGGAGGAGCCTTCCGGATCCGCGCCAGTGGGGCGCCGCAGCGTGCCTTGACGCGTCCTGACTGGAGGGATCTCCATGCCAACCGGGTCACCCTCGTGCTCGGCATCGCCACAGATGCGGCGGTGAGTGATGGGTGGCTCCGCGGGACGGCGGATGTTCGTAGGGTCAGGCCGCCGGCACTGTCTCCTTTTCTCCTACGATCGACTCGAGGTCACGCACCAGGGCCGAAGCGTCGTGGGCGAGGCCGTCCGACCCTACGCGACGGCCCCGAAGCCACTGTGCTTCTATGGAGTGGTCAGCTCCGAAGCAGCCCGCCACAGGTACCGACGCATCTGCCAGGCCGACGCGGAGATACGCCTCCGTGGTCGGGTCGGCCACCCTGTTCAGGACGGCGACCACACCACGCACGCGCGCTTCCCGGAAGAGCCGGACGGCCAGCTCCACCAGGTCGCTGCGATCGAGAAGATGTTGCGTCGCCGGGGGCACCCCGGCTCGGATCTTGGCCACCATCGCGGAGAGGTGGACCGCCATCTGGACCGCCGCCACGGTGGGATCGACCACGACGACTGCCCGGTCCAGGGACGTGAGTGCTCCCCGGGCCGAATCCTCGAAGCCCGCCTTGAAGTCCACCAGGACCACGTGCTCGGGATCCAGATCCTCCACCACCAGGTCGCGTACGATCTTGGCGATGGGACCGTCGCAGCCAGCTCCAGGGCCGAGCGCGCCCATCTTGCCCGCCACCATGAGGCGAAGGCCGTCGCGCTGCCCCACGAATCGTTCCGGGATTTCGCGTATGGAGACGACGGCACCTTCCAGAGGTGTCGGGTCGTCCACGGGACAGGTGACGAGTCCACCACTGAAGACCATGCCGCCGAAATAGTCCAGGAGTGGATCCGGGTCCCGTGGAATCCCGAGGGCCCGGGCAAGGCCCACGTTCGTAGAGTCCGCGTCCAGAACCAGAACCGAATACCCCCGCTCCCGGAGGGCGTCGGCCATGAGCACCGTTGCGGTGCTCTTCCCCGCCCCTCCCTTCCCGAAGATTCCCAGGCGGAAGCCGGAGAGGGGCATATCGCTTTTCGTCATCGTTCTACGATCCCGTCTGGGTTCCATGATCCTGTCTCAGGCGCCGGAGGTCGGGAGGCTGTCGACGCGCGCGGCACCTTCTTCGGACGTGGCGAATGCGAGCGTCGAGGTCTGGCAGATCGGTGGGGCCACCGAGCCGTCCACGCTCGCCACGTCGTTCACTGTAGCCGACCATTCACCTGAGAGGGCGTTCGACCGCGATGAACCGCGCCAACTCGGCCGGGCAGCGCACCAATTCGCCATTGTGCTTCCATACCAGAAGCGCCTCGCCTTCCCGGCGCCCGACGTTCACGCGGTCGCCCTGATTGAGGCCCAGGTCTCGGCATCGTGCACGCGGATGGTCGAACAGGATCAGCCCCACGGTGACACTCTGCCCTGGGGACGCGTCGGCGAGACTTCGGCCCCATCGCTTCATGCCTCCACCTCCTGCAGACTCACTGAACTACACTCATGAGTATGTCGAACGTCGTAAACATATAACCAAGTAACTTCCTTGGCAATCTGCCACTTGTATCTCGTGTCGCCATCCGGTAGATTCGCCAAAGGCTGCAAATACTACACTCATGAGTATGTCAGGTCTTCCATTGTCGTCATCAGCCGAGCAGGAATCGAGGTCGCCGCCGGAGGCCCTGTTGAACGCGGCGTTCCAGGTGTTTGCCACACGAGGCTATCGCGCCACTCGCCTCGAGGAGGTAGCCGAGGAGGCTGGCCTGACGAAGGGCGCGATCTACTACCACTTCGATGGGAAAGAGGACCTGCTCCGGCAGGCGGTGCAGCGCCGGCACGCAAGGGTCTTCACGGAAATCGAGCAGGAGCTGGAGACGTTGCAGGCACCGGCGTCGGTGAAGATCCGGCATGTGTTGCGGCGCCTGTGGCAGCACCTGATGGAGCCCGCCTGGGGCTACGCGGTCCGCTTGATGTTCGGTGAGGTCGGTCTGGCGTATCCCGCGCTCTTCCGGATGTGGGTGGAGGAGGGGCCGATTCAGGGCTGGTCCACCGTACGGAACCTCGTCCAATCGGGTGTGGAGAGCGGGGAGTTCCGTCCCGATGTGGACTCGGAGGTGTCCGCCCGGATCATTGTCTCCGGGCTCATGCTTCAGGCGGCGTTGCAGGTGCACTCCGACGCGGAGGACCTCGCTCCGTGCGACCTGGACCGGATCCTCGATTCGGGAATGGACCTGCTCTTCCGGGGATTGGCCGTTCGGTGGCCGGAAGAGGAAATGCCCCGTGTACGTTAGCACGGTTCGCCAGATGCGGGAATTGGACCGTCGCGCCATGGAAGAGTACGGCATTCCCGACGACCTCCTCATGGAGAACGCGGGCCAGGCCGTCTACTACGTGATCCTGGAACGGACAGGGGTCAAAGGTGGGCGTTTCCTGGTCGTGAGCGGTCCGGGAAACAACGGGGGCGACGGGTTCGTCGTCGCCCGGAAGCTCCATTCCGCCGGTGCACGGGTTCGGGTGGCGATCACGACGGACAGGGCGAGCTATACCGGCCCGAGCGCGAGCAACCTGATGCGCCTGGAGAAAAGCGGCGTCGAGCTGCTCGACCGACCCGACCCGGAACAGGTGGCGGAGGACCTGGCATGGAGCGACGTCGTCGTGGATGGCCTTCTGGGCACGGGGCTGACCCGGGATGTCGAGGGGCCTTCCGCCGAAGTGCTGCGGTTGATCAACGACACGCCGGTCACCGTCTTCAGCATCGACATTCCATCGGGAGTAGATGGCGACAACGGGCGGATCCGCGGCACCGCCGTCAGGGCCGACACGACCGTGACATTTGGCTTGCCCAAGGTGGGCAATGTCCTGGAGCCCGGCGGTGGCCTTGGTGGACGACTCTACCTCAGCCACATCTCGTTCCCGCCTGCACTCATCGAGAACGCCGGATTGCGAGTCGCCCTGAACGAGCCCGCGGCGATCCTCCGGCGGCGGGATGTCGCGAACACGGGGGCGGCAACCAGCGCGCGCCGGAGGGACAACGGGAGCCTCTCCGGAGAATCGGAGCAATCCTTGTTGATCGTGCAGGCTATCGACTTGTCCCGGTCCACGGGACGGACCCTGGCCCAGATGGACGCGGACCCGATCACGCCCGTCCAGGAACTGGCCGGCGGGCGGGGCACGCCGGTTGTCGCCCAGGGGCCCAACCCCCTGATCGGGCTACCGGACGGACGGGTCTTCATCAACTCCACGGGCGGCTCGCTCTGGGCCGTCGCGGGCCGCGACAGGATCGTCCGGCAGGCCGTCCGTAGCATGCATGCCCGGGGTCTCTCGGCGGAGGATGCATTGCTGACCGGGGTTTTCGTGGAGGGGGCGGCAGCCGATCTCGCCGCGCACGCCGGGGCTGGAACGACCATAACGGCCCGCGACATCGCTGCTCACCTCCCGCCCGCCATACGGATGGTGGAGGAAGACTCCGCCGGAGCCTCGCCGGCCCACTACGGGGCGCCGAGAGTCATCTGATGGGGCCTTGATCCTGCGGACCCCCGCATCTATCGAGGAGCCGAAGGCGAGAAACGAACGGACCCGGAAGAAAGGTAGTCATACATGAGCGGCAACTGGATGGACCGATTGGAGAAGATACGCAAAGGCAAGGACAGGTTCTTTCGGGAGAGTCCGCAATCGCCCCTTCCCCATCGGGACCGCGAGACCTTCGAGGGCCTGAACTATTATCCGCTGGACGAGGACTACCGGTTGAAGCTCCAGTTGCACGAGCACGAGGACAAGACGATGGTGACACTCGATGCCACGGGTGGGGACGAGCGGAGCATGCTGCGCTGGGGCGAGCTCCGGTTCGTCGTCAACGGCAGCGAGTGGAAGTTGCAGGCATACCGGGTGGACCCAGGCGAGGGGCGGCTGTTCGTGCCGTTCAGGGATGCGACGGCGGACACCGAGACGTATCCCAGGGGCCGCTACCTCGATCTCGAACCCCGGGTCCACCGCACACCGGAAGGGATGTGGATTCTGGACTTCAACGAAGCCTACAACCCGTGGTGTGCCTATACCGATGGGTACTCGTGCGTGATTCCGCCGCGTGAGAATTCGCTCGACGTGTCGATCCGTGCCGGCGAGAAACGGTATCCGCATCCCGGCAACCACTGACGTATGTGCGCAACCGGTGCCCGGCAGCACGGCTTGGCCGAGCGTGGCGGTCGAGGGCCACCCAGGACCGCCGCGACACACATTCCCGTGACCGGCGTCCACCACCAGTACGTGTCCGAGCAGGGGTGTGGAACGCCGTCGCGGTAGGCATCGAGGATGGCGCCCGCCTCACTCCGTCATGAGCAGAGCCGGTTCGGGCATGTCCGGAGGCGGGGTGAAGCCCCGGCGTGCGATGGTGCGAGCGCAGGTGTTCCAGCGCAGGATGGCATCATCGTCACCCGCCGGCCGAATGGCCTCTGCCTTTTCGTACCACGCCATCGCGTTCCGCAGGGAGCGGTTGGCGTAGTCATCGGAAGCCGGGCCACCCCGGTTCAACTGGGCCTTTCCCAGGCGCTCGGCCACGATCCCGGAGTAGTAGAAACGCTCGTACTCCTCTTCGAGCGCGGCGACTCGCGTTGTCGCCTCGGCAACGCGACCGAGGTCCACCCGGAACTGATCCGTCAGTGACAGGATCAGCAGGACTCGTGCCTCGTGGTATTCCGGGTCCACCTCCAGGACGTCCACACAGATGCTCTCCGCCTCACACGGCTCGCCCAGGAGGCGGTACCGTTCCGCCTTCCGCATCGCGCTGGCCACGCCATCCGCGGTCAGCTTCTTCAGCCGAGTCATCGGTCCTCCTTCGCGCCCCACTCGGTCGTCTCCGGCCTGTCTGGTCCTCATCGAGGTGGGGCCTCCCTCGATGACCGCCACAGAGCCGTCAACGCCAGGCTCTTCATCTGAGCGTCGGTCAGGGGCTCCCCGAAGAGGATCTGGATGCTGTCCGGGCCCGACTCCAGGAAGGACCAGACCGTTCCCCCGGGTTCGTCCAGATCCACGAAGTCGAAGCGGAGGGCTGTCCCGTAGTCAGGGGGCACGGGCACCACGCCCTCCACGTGGTCCAACGTTCCCGTGGCCTCGTCCCACCACGCGACGTCGACCACCCCGTCATCCAGATAATCCCTGACGGCGACGCTACCGTGGCAATCCAGGCACCCCCGGGCCTTTCGGGAGACCGTGTGCGCATAGAACGGTGCGAGGGCCACGAAGGTATGGTCGCCGTGCTTCACCGCCTGGAAGTTCGCCGCGTGCACCTTGCCGTTCCGGTTCATCAGGAAGACCCAGTCGCGGAACTGCCCGTACGCGACCTTCTGGTCCAGTTGGAGCTCGGTCTCGAAGTGGCAGTTGTAGCAGCTCACCACGCTCTGGACATGGCAGGCGCTGCAGTCCACCTTCTCCTGGTGGACAAGGTGCGCCGGGTTCTGCGACAGGATGGCGTGACAGACCTGGCACCTGGCGTCGACAGCCCCCTCCTCCAGCATGGACGGATAGGAGCGCCCGTCCCCCATCACGTCTTCCTTGGTGTGGCACGCCAGGCAGCCCATGCCCACTTCGCGATGAACATCCGAGTAGTGGGCGGCCTCCGCCATCTGACGGCTGTGGCAACCCCCGCAGACGCCGTCGAGAGAAGCGTCCACATGGACCCCGACATGAGGGCTCGTTGCACCGTGGCAGGCCGCGCAGCCCCCCGTCGCGCTGGGTTCATGGCAACTCTTGCAGGACAGCTCGTCGTACGGCACCCCGGTGAAATCCTCGAAACCGAGGTTGGCCTCGTCATACCAGGTCTTCATGCCCTGAGCGGTGGCATGGAGGCTGGTGGCGAAGTTCTGTGACCAGCACGAGCTGTCGGGCGGGGGCGCTCCGAGCACCTCACCCTCGGAGACCGCAGAAGCCGACAGCCCCCCTCCCTGCCGTGGGAACTCCATATTCACGTCGTCGGCGCTTCGAACCCCGCTGAACAGGGAGGCTGCAAGGACTGCTCCCACGAGGAGCACCCAGGCCATCCTGCTTTTCTCGCTTCGGTTGGACATGGTTGAATCCTTCGTCTCCGGGCGGCGATTCTGAACGGTGCACGCACGGGTTTCGGTATCCCCTGGCTCAATCCCGGCTCAGCAACAGCTCACCCGCCAACTCGTCCCAGCTCTCGGGCGCCAGGGATCGGGCAAAGCCCTCACACCCTGTCGACGTGCCACGGTCCGACAACACCAGCCCAGCCGCGGAGGTCGGCAGTGCGCGCGCACGCATATCGCGCACGTTCTGCTCCATCCACGCACGGGCCACGTCGCCGCACAGGAGGTTCTTCTGGTTTCGCGTTCGGTCCGGGACCCGGACCTTCAACAGCCAGCCTCGGCCGTAGGGGTCCGAGCACAGGATCTCCGGAGAGTCCAACACCACACGGTTGACTGCCACCACCTCGCCCTCCACCGGCGACAGCATGTCCACCGACTTCGAGTCGACCCTGATCGACCATGCTCTCTCGCCCTGCGACAGGTAACGGCCCACCTCGGGCATCTCGAGCCCGGACGCAGGCCCGAGCAGCCACCCTACGAACTGGTCGATGCCGACTCTCACGACACTCTCCCCTTCGGGGACGACCCAGGCATGACCCTGATGGTAGCAGTACGGCTCCGGGAGGTTGAACCAGTCGACCATGCGACGAGCCGGCCGCGCCGCCGTGCGCGGCGACTCTCTGCTGAGCAACAGGTCGCGCGCCACCTCGTGCCAGTCGTCGGGCGCCAAGACCCGGGCAAGGCCATCGCATCCTGATGCAGCCCTGAGCTCCGGGAGAACCAGACCCAGGTCGACCTGCATGGCGCGGAGCTGCTCCTCCAGCCACGCTCGGGCCAGGGTGCCGCAGAGGAGATTCTTCTCGTTCCGCCTGCGATCCGACACCCGGACCCTGAGTAGCCAGCCCTGGTCGTAGGGATCCGAGCAGAGGATCCCGGGAGAGTCCACCACCTCGTAGTTGACCCCCACCACCTCTCCTTCCACCGGGGAAAGCATCTCCACGGCGGTCGAGCCCACCCTGATCGCCCAGGTGCGCTCACCCTGCAACAAGCGAGTGCCCAGGGCGGGTAGGTCGATTGCGTCGGGCCTCCCCAGCAACCTGTGGGCGAAATCATCCATGCCCACCTTCACCACGTTCTCGTCTTCCGGGATCGCCCAGCTGTGACCCTGGTGAAAGCAGTACTTGTCGGGCAGGACGAACCAACCTCCCACACGCCGCTCGGCGGCTGTTACCGACGTGGACGCTCCGAAAAGCCGCCAGACCAGGACCAGAACGACGAGGTAGCCGATCACCAGGAGGTACTCGATCCCCTTTGTCGCGAACAGGTCCGGAGGTGTCACGTCCATGTCTCTCCACCTTCCTCAAGCGACGAGCTGGAGTTCTCTTTCGGCGCCCTTCCCACGCCCCGCCTCTCCCGCTGCAGCCAACACCGGCATCCGGTTCACGACCCAGCGGAACACCCAGAGCTCGGCACTCACCACGG
>CAZPZU010000072.1:0-26900 GCA_964591135.1 uncultured Gemmatimonadaceae bacterium
AACATCGGCCACTTCGACAACGAGATCGACATGGCCGGGATGCGGAAGATCCCCGGGATCGAGCGGATCAACATCAAGCCGCAATACGACGAGTGGAAGTTCCCGGACGGCCACTCGGTGCTCGTGCTCGCCGAGGGTCGCCTGCTCAACCTCGGGTGCGCGACGGGCCACCCGAGCTTCGTGATGAGCGCGAGCTTCACGAACCAGGTGATCGCTCAGGTCGAGCTGGCGACCAACGCCGCGGCCTACGAGAACCGCGTGTACGTGCTGCCCAAGAGGCTCGACGAAAAGGTCGCCCGTCTGCACCTGCAGAAGCTCGGCGCCGACCTGACCGAGCTCTCGGACAAGCAGGCCGCGTACATCGGCGTGGACAAGGCGGGCCCGTACAAGCCGGACCACTACCGGTACTAACAGGGGCATCCGCTCCCACATCGGCCCGGACGTCGTTCCCCTTCGGCGATGCATGCGACATGCGCCATCCTCGAAGGGAGGGAACGACGATGAGGGACGGAAGCGAGCGCCCGGGCGAGATCGGCTCGCCCGGGCGTGTCGCATTCGTCGATCGTCGAGGAGCGGATCAGGCCCTCGCGTCCTCGTTGACACGGGCGTGCGCGATCCTGGTGAGCTCGTGGTCCGCGTTCCCCTCGTCGTCCAGCGTCTTCTGGAGGAGGCGCGCGTCCTCCTTGCGGCCGAGCTGGTTCGCGAAGCTGCGCAGGGCGCCGTAGAGCGCCATCTCGTAGTGCTCCACCTTCTGGGCCGCCGAGATGAGGGCCGCGTCTCGCGCCAGGCCGTCGGGGCCGTCCAACAGACCCTCCCCCTCCTCGAGGATGCCGCGCATCCCCCTGCAGGGCTCGCCCCGGGCCTTCTCTCCGAGGGAATCCAGAATCTGCTGGAGCCGCCGCACGTGGGTCTGCGTCTGCTCGCGGTGCTGCCTGAACGCGCTCTGCAACTGCTCGTGCGATGCCGCCTTCTCCATGCGCGGCAGCACGTCCAGTAGCTGGCTCTCCGCGCTGTAGGCATCGCGCAGCTCGTCCACGTAGAGGCCCTGCAGGGACTGGGTGTTCATCTTGATCTCCTCCCTCTCGGATGATCGGTGTCGTGCCACGAGAAGGTCGCAAGTTCCCTGCCATCCGCAGGTGCGCCCACGGGCGAGGTCGACCGCAGCACGCCGGCATCTCCCCCGTGGCGACGGCCCAACAGGTGCGAGCCCGGCGGCCCTCCCCGGGCCCGCTTCGACGATGTGCCACAACGGGGGTCGCCGCTGGAATACCTCTTGCTCAGCGCTGGGAAGCGGCAGGCCCCGAACCTCCTGCATGGTGGGGGAAGACATGAGACCAGCTCACTCCCTGCTCGCGCTGTGCGCGGGTGCCCCCCTTCTGCTGGTCTGGTGCGTGCGGGCGGCGACCGCCCGAGGCGTGGACGAGGGGCCCGGCCTGACGCGCGACGAGTTCGAGCATCGCGTCTTCAAGAAGTGGGACCGCGACGGTGACGGGCACGTCACCGAGTCGGAGTGGCAGGAGGGAGTGGACCTGCTCTGGGGACGTCCGCAGGGTAAATGGCCCGACTGGGATCGTGACGGAGACGCGCGACTGGACTTCCCGGAGGTGAAGGAAGGGCTGGAGAAGCGGGACCTGTACGAACAGGTCGATACGAACGGGGACGGCGTGATCGACGACAAGGAGCTGGCCGCCTGGCTCTTCAACGTCTTCGACGCCGACCACGACGGACGAGCCGATCGAGCCGGGTGGGAAGCCACGTGGCTCGCATCGGCACACTCAGGCTGACCACGACCCTCCAAGGCGGGAGAGGAGACCCGATGCTCTCTGAAGCCCAGGTTGCCCGGATCGAACAGCGGTTGCTCGAGGAGCGACGGAACGCGATGCGCACGCTTCGCGAAGCCCGGCGGGACATAGGCCATGCCGACGCGTCGGACATCGGCCCGGCCGGCGTGCCCCTGGAGTTGGCGGAACAAGGGAGCGAGGCCCAGAAGGAGTTGTTCAGCATCCAGACGGCCGAGCGCCACAGCGAGCTGCTCGAGCTGATCGACGGTGCCCTGCTGCGCCTGCGTGAGCACCCCGAGCATTACGACGTGTCGGCCGTTTCCGGTGAGCGGATCCCGTTCGAGCGCCTCGAGCTGGTGCCCTGGACGCGGGTGCTGGCAGAGGAGACGGGAATCCGCGTACCGGCGGGCACCGGAGCCGGAAACGGCGATGGAACCCGGCACGGCAACGGAGCGCGGAACGGCAACGGGACCGGTCGTATCGTGATCCTACCGGCTGGCCGGCGGGTCGGGTCGGAGCGCCGACGCACCGGCTGATACCTGCCCGGTCGCCTCGTAGCCCGCCCGGATGCCCGGGCGGGCTCCGAGGGGCAGGCCAAACCACGCGCGTCGCGTGCGGAAGTCATGGGCCTTGCGTACCATGAGGCCCCCGGAAGAAACGGACCCCGAGACGCGGGAGCCGCTGACCGCGGTTCTTCCGCAACCGCGCCGCCAGGCGCCCCGAAAGACGAGACGCCCGCGATGACCCTGCCCGACTGGCCCCTTCTCAAGCAGATCGTCACCCGCTCCGACGGCACCGGATCCGAGTCGATGTCGTCCCGTACCCGCAGCCTGGGCGCCCGCATCGAAGGTGCGGAGGTCGCCCGCTCCGTCTGTCCCTACTGCGGGGTGGGATGCGGCCAACGGGTATTCCATCGCGACGGGAAGATCCTGGCCATCGACGGAGACCCGGAAAGCCCGATCAATCAGGGCACGCTCTGCCCGAAGGGTGCGGCGTCGCACCAGCTCCTGACCCACGCGCGCCGCCTGAAGCGCGTGCTGCACCGGAGGCCAGGCGGCAGCGAATGGGAGGAGATGGGTCTCGAGGAGGCGATGGACCGGGTCGCGCACCTCGTGTGGCACAGCCGGCACGACGGTTGGGTGCAGGAGGACGGCGACGGCGCCCATGTGGCGCACACCGACCGGATCGCGCACCTCGGCGGTGCGACCCTCGACAACGAGGAGAACTACCTCATCAAGAAGCTCTTCACCGCCGGTCTGGGCATGGTGGCGGTCTCCAACCAGGCGCGCATATGACACAGTAGCACGGTCCCCGGTCTGGGGACGAGCTTCGGACGCGGCGGCGCCACCACCGCACAGCAGGACCTGGCCAACGCCGACTGCATCCTCATCGAGGGGTCGAGCATGGCGGAGGCCCACCCGGTCGGATTCCGGTGGGTCATGAAGGCGAAGGAGCGCGGCGCCACGATCATCCACGTCGATCCGCGTTTCAGCCGCACCAGCGCGATGGCGGACCTGTGGGTGCCCATCCGGGCGGGCGGCGATCTCGCCTTCCTGGGCGGCCTGGTCCGCCACGTGCTGGAGAACGACCTGCACTTCCACGACTACGTCGCCGCGTTCACCAACGCCTCCGTCGTCCTCAAGGAGTCGTTCCGCGATACCGAGGACCTGGACGGCCTGTTCAGCGGGTGGGACGAGGAGCGTGGCGCCTACGACACGTCGTCCTGGCTCTACGAGGGCGACGAGCTCGACCGGCCGCGCCGCGATTCAACGCTCCGGCATCCCCGGTGCGTCTGCCAGGTGCTCAAGCGGCACTTCGCCCGCTACACGCCGGAGATGGTCGAGCGCGTGGCGGGGATCCCACCCGACCTCTTCCAGCGGGTCGCCGACGCGCTCGCCTCGGCGAGCGGCCCCGAGCGCACGGCCGCGATCTGCTACGCGGTCGGCTGGACGCAGCACTCCAAGGGCGTCCAGATCATCCGCACGGCGGCGATCCTGCAGCTTCTTCTGGGCAACATGGGCCGTCCGGGTGGCGGCATCCTCGCGCTGCGCGGTCACGCCTCCATCCAGGGGTCTACCGACATCCCCACGCTGTACGACATCCTTCCGGGCTATCTGGGGATGCCGCTTCCCGGAGAGGACGTCGGCACCTTCACCGCCCGCCTGGGACACCGCTCGGGATACTGGTCCGGGTTCCGCGCGTTCGCGGTCTCCCTGCTCAAGGCGTACTACGGACGCCGTGCGACCCCGGACAACGACTTCGGCTTCGCCTGGCTCCCGCGCATCACGCGCAACCATTCCCACTTCGCGTTCTTCGCGGAAATGATGGATGGCGGCGTCGACGGCCTGTTCGTCATGGGACAGAACCCCGCGGTCGGCGCCCAGCACGCCCGCTTCGAGCGCAAGGCGCTGTCCAGGCTGAAGTGGCTCGTCGTGCGCGACATGGTGGAGATCGAGACCGCCACCTTCTGGAAGGACTCGCCCGAAGTGACGCGCGGCGAGCTGGTCCCGTCGGAGACCGGCACCGAGGTGTTCCTCTTCCCCGCCGCGGGACACGCCGAGAAGGAGGGCGCCTTCACGAACACGCAACGCCTGCTGCAGTGGCGCGAGAAGGCCGTGGAGCCACCGGGCGACGCCCGGAGCGAAGCGTGGTTCGTCCACCAGCTCGCGCTCCGCCTCAAGGCGAAGGCCGAGGCCTCGAACGACCCGCGCGACGAGGCCGTGCGGGCGCTCGACTGGTGGTACCCGGAGACCGAGGGCGGCGAGCCGGACATGGAGGCCGTCCTCGCCGAGATCAACGGATGGCGGACGCTGGAGGGCGGCGCTCCCGAGCCCGGCGACGCCGCCGGCGGACCGAGCGGACACGTGTACGCCCGCGACCGTGACGGCGGCAGCCATCACGGCCCCCAGGTCGAGGGGTTCGCCGATCTGGCCAGCGACGGCTCCACGGCATGCGGCTGCTGGATCTACTCCGGCGTGTACGGCCCCGACGGCGTGAACCGCGCGCGTGGTCGGGACGCGCAGGGCCCCTACGGGCACGGTTGGGGCTTCGCCTGGCCGAAGGACCGCCGCATCCTCTACAATCGGGCGAGCGCGCGCCCGGACGGGAGACCGTGGAGCGAGCGTAAGGCCCTGGTGTGGTGGGACGAGAGCGAGGGACGCTGGACGGGGCACGACGTCCCGGACTTCCCCACGGACAAGCGACCCGACTACGTCCCGCCCGAGGGTGCCACGGGGATGGACGCGCACCGGGGCGACGCGCCCTTCATCATGCACGAAGACGGGCTCGGTTGGCTGTACGTACCCACGGGGCTCAAGGACGGCCCGCTCCCCACGCACTACGAGCCGCTCGAATCGCCGTTGCGCAACCCCCTGTACGGTCGGCAGACGAACCCGGCCGTGAACTGGATGAGGCGGCCGGAGAATCCGTTCGCCGACTCGCCCGACCCGAAGTTTCCCCACGTCCTGACCACGTATCGCCTGACCGAGCACCACACGGCGGGCGGGATGAGCCGGACCCTCAGCCATCTGGCGGAGCTGCAGCCGAGCTTCTTCGCCGAGATCTCGCCCGAGCTGGCACGCGATGTCGGCGTGCCGAACGGCGGCTGGATCACGATCGTCACGAAGCGTGGTGTCGTGGAAGCCCGCGCGCTGGTCACCCGCCGCATCCGTCCGCTCCGCGTGGACGGCCGGGTCGTCCACCAGGTGGCGATCCCCTTCCACTGGGGCACGACGGGCCCGGTCAAGGGGGACGTCGCCAACGACCTGATCCCGCTCTCGATGGAGCCCAACGTCGGCATCCACGAGGGCAAGGCGCTCTTGTGCAACGTGCTCGCCGGCCGCCGCCCGGGCGGCCGGGATGCGGTGTCGTGGCTGGACGCCTACGGGCGGGGTGAGGAGCGCTGATGGCCATCGGAGAGGGCCCGAACAGCGCGAACCAGGCCCGCCACGCCTACGTGCGGGACGGCATCACGGTCGGCTTCTTCACGGACCCGACGATCTGCATCGGCTGCAAGGCTTGCGAGGTCGCGTGCAAGGAATGGAACGACGTCCCCGCCGACGACGGGGTGTGGGAGGGGAGCTCCTACGACAACTCGGGCTCGCTGGGCGCGTCCACCTGGCGGCACGTGAAGTTCCTGGAACAAGACGGACGCCTCGGCGTCCAGGTGGCCGGGCCCATGACCGGCGAGACGGAGGAGCCCTTCCGGTGGACGTTCACCTCGGACGTGTGCAAGCACTGCGAGGAGGCGGGTTGCCTCGAGGCCTGCCCCACCGGCTCGATCGTGCGAACGGAGACGGGAGGCGTCTTCGTGCAGGACGACGTCTGCAACGGGTGCGGCTATTGCGTGGTGGGGTGCCCCTTCGGCGTGATCGACCGGCGTGCCGGAGCGCTGCCCGGCGCGGGCGGCGCCTTCAAGTGCACGTTCTGCTACGACCGTCAACGCTCGGGGCTCACCCCCGCCTGCGCCAAGGCGTGTCCCACCGAGTCTATCCAGTTCGGGCCGCTCGAGGAGCTGCGCGAGCAGGCACGCCGGCGCCTGGACGAGCTGCGCGTGCAGGGCTACGACGACGTCACGCTGTACGACCCGACCGAGACGTCCGTACGGGGGATCCACGCCTTCTTCGTCGTCGCGGGCGACCCGCGGGCGCTGGGGCTGCCCCTCCACCCGGAAGCCCCCACGGCCTTTCTGGCCGGCGCCTGGACGTCGGCGCTGCTCGCCTCCGTCGGCCTGATGCTCGCCGCGGTACTGGCCTTCGCGCTCCTCTGACCCCGCATCGACCGTGAACCCACCCGAGAACCGACGCTCAGAGGGGCGCCTCGACCAACTTCGTGAGGAGGCAGCCCGACGCGGTACGGTCGGCGGAGAGGGCGTGCGCGCCGTGGGAGGGCCGCTACCGCTCCAGGCCGGCGAGCGTCCCGGCTACTACGGGCGCCCGGCCCTCAAGCCGCCCGTGTGGACGTGGGAGATCCCCGCGTACTTCTTCGTCGGCGGCCTCGCCGGGGCGAGCGCCGTCCTCGCCTGGGCCGCGCGCCTGGGTGGGGCGGGCATGTCCGGGGACGCGCTGGTGCGCGCCGCCCTGTGGATCGCGCTCGCCGGAACGCTGGTGTCCGCCGCGCTGCTCACCAGCGATCTCGGGCGCCCGACGCGCTTCCTCTTCATGCTGCGCGTCTTCAAGTGGCGCTCGCCCATGTCGGTGGGTGTGTGGACGCTCACCACCTTCGGCGGCTTCGTCACCCTCGGTGTCCTCGGCGCGGAGCTGCACGCGGCCGACGTAGCGGGCGGGTCCGCTGAGATTCTGCTGAATGTAGGCTCGTGGGGAGGCGCGCTCCTCGGCGCCGTGGTGGCCACCTATACGGGCGTGCTCGTCGGCGTCACCGCCATCCCGGCCTGGAACCGTCATCACGTGCTTCTCCCCGTGCACTTCGGGGTCGCGGGCCTGGGATCCGCCGCTGCCGCGCTGCAGTTGATGGGATTCCACCTTCCCTCCCTCTGGGCGCTCGGCGTCCTCGCCGCGGCGGTGGAGACCGTCGTGGGCCTTACCGTGGAGCTGTCGCGACACGGGGTCGAGGACCGGGCGCTACGGGAAGGTCCCAGCTCCCACCTGCTCCGCGGCTCCGGCCTGCTCGCCGGGCCGATCTCGCTGGTCCTCTACGTGACGGGCCACCTCGGATGGGCAGGCCTCGCGTTCCTCGTCGGAGCGCTCGCGAGCCGGTTCGGCTGGCTGCACGCCGGCCGTGCGTCCGCCCTGGATCCGGAGGCGGCCCTGGTTACCGAGCCTCGCTAGCCGGAGATCAGTAGGCGCACAGCGAAGATCACCATCGTCACGGTGACCACATTGCGGACCCACGCGTGGCCTTTCAGCACCTGGACGCGGACGCCGGCGAGCCCCCCGAGCAGGTTCCCCGCCGCAAGCGCCAGGCCCATGACCCAGTCCACCTTGCCGCTCCATGCGAACAGCGCCAGCGCGAGGGGTGTGAAGGCGAGGACGAGCGTGACCTTGACCGCGTTGCCCCGCACCAAGTCCAGCCCGCCCGCCGAGGTGACCGCCAGGATGACGAAGCCGACCCCGGCCTGAAGGAACCCGCCGTAGAAGCCCACCAGAAAGAACAGCGCCGCGAACCCGGTGCGGCGTGTCCCGCTCGGCGGATCGGCCCCCTCCCCCCCGGCCGCAGGCGTCGGCTTCCATACCGTCCACGCCGCCACGGCCACCAGGACGATCGCGAGGATGCGCTGGAACGCCACGTCCCCGATGCGCACGGCGAGCAGCGTGCCAAGGACGGCGCCCACCAGAGCGGGCGGCACCGCGAGCCAGAGCCATGCGCCGGACGTGAGGCGGCGGCGATGGAAGCTCGCCGAAGCGCCGACGTTCTGGACGAGGATCGCCACCCGGTTGGTGCCATTGGCCACGGTGGCGGGGAGGCCCAGGAAGATCATGACCGGGAGCGTGAGCATCGAGCCGCCGCCGGCGATGACGTTGAGGGTGCCGGCCACCAGGCCGACGGCGAAGAGCAGAAGGGCACCGAGGATGGGATCGCTCACGAACGACTCCGGGGGTTCCGGGACGGCGTAGCTTCGCACGGACGGACCGGCGTGAGAAGGCCCCCCGCTCCGCGGAGCGGGGGGCCGGTGCTTCTCTCACGCGCCGAGCGGCGCCGCGGCTACGCGATCAGAAGATGATCTGGAAGCCGATGTTGTACATGCGCGGGAGCCCGACGAACACCTCGGCAGCCTCCGCGTCGTGGCCCGGGTCCGCCGCGCAGGGCTTGTTGTTGGGCGAGCACTGGTAGAACGCGTTGTAGCTGGAATTGTCCGTCGCGTCTTGCACGTACATGGTGTCGAAGAGGTTGAAGACGTTGGCGAACAGCCGAACGTCGCCTCCCCGCCATGCCGGGATCAGGTCCGTGATCCGGTAGGACCCGTGGAAGTCGAACAGCGTGAAGCCCGGCATCTTCCATGCCTGGCCGCGGTCCGTGTCCGTGGTCCGGCCGAAGGGATCGAACTGCGCGTAATAGCGGTAGTTCGAGCGGCCCTGGAGCTGCGCCCACAGACCCTCGACCGGGTAGACGGACACCGCGTAGGCGAACTGCGTCTGCGGCTGGTCGGAGACCTTCAGGTCCTTGATGTAGTAGTTGTACTCCGTGGTCGTCTGCCGGTCGCCGGCCACGGCTCGCCCGCTGGCGTCGTCCATGTACCACCAGTTGCCGAAGGACGCGGACGCGTCGAAGCGGACGAACTCCGAGGGCTGGTAGGCGCCCTGCAGCTCGATCCCCATGTGGCGCTCGTCCACGCCCAGGATCTGGGCGTAGATGTCGTCGTTGGGGACGTAGAACGTATACCCGCGGTCCCGCCACGTGGTATGGTAGAGGTTCATGTCGAATGACAGCCCGCGGTTCAGCGCGCGGTAGCTCACGCCGGCCTCGAAGGACAGGAACTTCTCGTTCTTCGGGTCCGGGTTGATCTTGCCGTTCACGTCGTCGATGACGCCGTCCTGGATCGGGACCTTCGAGACGTAGCCCGCGTTGCCGAAGACCGACCACTGGTCGGTGAGGTTGCGGCTGATGCCGCCCTTGATCTGGTACCCGTGCAGGTTGCCGCTCTCGAGCTTCAACGGTTGGCTGGATCCAGGTGCCGCCCGCGCGAAGTGGTCGGTCACCACGTAGGAGTTCTGCGCGATCCCAAACATGCCGTAGATCGACCCGTCGGTCGTGGACTTCTCGCCCTGGATGTAGCCACCCAGCCAGTTGATGTCGCTCGTGGTGAAGTAGTCGATCTTGTCGCCGTACGTCGTCGGATGGTCACCCGCAAACTCGTCGCCGCCGTCGATCCAGAACTGGGCGCCGAGGAGGTCGCGCACGTCGCGGTAGTGATCGATGGAGGCCGTGCGCCAGTCCAGGCCCGCCTCGCCGGTGAAGCCGGACGCGAAGTCCTTCCGCAGCTTCGAGATCGCACCGATCGTCCACTGGTTGTTGACCGACGAGCGCAGGATGCCGGTGGCGTGGCCATCCGCCTGCGACTCGTTCCGCGCGATCGTGCCGTTCCAGTCCGCGACGCGCTGCTTGTAGGTGTAATCCCACACGAGGGAGCCGATGGTACCGCTGCCCCCCCCGTTGCCACCCGAATAGTAGCCGACGGTCGTCCACGTCAGGCCCTGTCCGAAGTACCTGTAGTAGTTCAGGTTGACCTGCGGCTTGTGGAAGTAGTTCTCCCGTTCGTTGATGTAGTTGCTGCCGTGGCGGGAGAAGAAGCCGGCTTCGGGGCCGCTGCTGGCGTACTGCTTCTCGGTGTAGGACGAGCTGACGACGTTGACGTTGGGGCTCCAGAAGCGCCCGGACTCGGCGATGGCGTCCAGCCCCGCCTGGCTCATGCCGAGATCCCTGGCGAAGCTGTGGCTGATCTGTGCGACGTTCAGCCTGTAGGAGTTCTGCCCGTGCTTCTGGGGGGCGCCCACCGCGTAGAACTCGAGGCGGTTCTTCGAGTTGATCTGGTAGGCCGCGGCCGCGTAGTAGGCCCAGGCGTCGGTCCAGGTGGCGAGGGCTCCGTTGGTCTTGAAGAGACCGTCGCCAGTCTTCCGGACGATGTTGCCGGTGAAGGCGAAGCCGCTGTGCTCGCCCGTGTTGAGCGTGAAGGTCTCCTTCAAAAAGTTGGCCGTGCCGAACTCCTGCTTGTAGGAGACGCCCGGCGTCATCGAGGACGGGTCCGTGATGATGTTCATCGTCCCGCCGATGGAGGGCGTAGCCAGGTTCACGGCGGAGAGGCCGCGCTGCACCTGGATGCTGGTGGCCGCGTCACCCAGGCCGTCCCAGTTGGACCAGTAGACCCAGCCGTTCTCCATGTCGTTGACCGGCACGCCGTTGACCATCACGGCCATGTTGCGCTGGTCGAAGCCGCGGATGTTCACCCGGGCGTCGCCCGCGCCGCCGCCCTGCATCGTGGCATACACGCTCGGCGTCACGTTCAGGATCATGGGGAGGTCCTGCGAACCCAGCTGCTGCTGGATCTGCACCTTCGGGACGTCCGTATACGCCACCGGCGTCTTCCGCTCCACGGCCCGCGTGGCGAAGACCTCCAGGGCGTCGATGGCGACGGCCTCCTGGCTGAGGCGGAAGTCGACGGTGCGGGCCTGCCCGGCGGCGAGCACCACGTCGTCCACGGCCTGCAGGCCGTAGCCGATCATGCGCGCCTCGACGCGGTACGGACCGCCCGCGCGCAGGCCAGTGACCGTGAAACGACCGTCGGATTGGCTCAGGGCGCCATTCTGGGTTCCCGAGCTCTGGTTCACCACCACGACCTGGACGCCCGAGAGCGCCGCACCGTTCTCGTCCGTGACGCGCCCGGTGAGGGTCGCGGTGGACTGGGCAGCGAGGTCTCCCGACAGCGTCAGTGCCGCGGCGACAGCCAGCCACCGCACACCGTTGCTGAATCGCATGAATCATCCTCCAAGACTGGATTCGGCGGGAATCGATCGGCCGCGGGGGCCCGCGGCCGTGGGGAGAATTGCAGCAACACGCCCGAGATTTCAACGCAAACATCTGGCGACGGATTCGTAACGCCCGCAGGCCTTGTGGGGGAATTCCCCACAGCGCTCGGCCGAGCCACCGGAGTCCTTGTGCCACAACGGATGCGACGCCCGCACGTGCATCCCCTGCCGTCCGGCTGCGGTTGTCGTCTGAGCAACACTTCGTGACGGCGCGGCGGCGCTCCGCATCCGAGGTGCACGGGCCGGACAGGAGATCCCCTCCCCGTGCGTTTCGGGTGGGCTGCAACCAACCTCGCGATTCCGCGGTCCAAGGAGTGCGGGGGGGGGAGCCGGCACCGCGCCGGACCGCCGGGAGAACGGCCGGCTCCGCACCCTGCAACTTCCCGCGCCCCGGTTCCGTAAGGGTGGACACGAGCGCCGGCCACGGCGGAGCACAACCTCAACCACACGACGAACATGTCGCCGAAGAAGACGATTCTCCGGGAGCTGTCCAGGACGCACGACCAGAGCGACGGTGAGGGCCACGCCCGCCCGGCCTCCATCCCCGGCTTCTCGCAGCAGCCCGAGAAGTATCAGAAGGCGGTCAACGACCTTCTCCAGGCGCGCCTCATCGAGGGGCGCAAGGACGAGGACGGCCACATGACGATCGCCGTCAACGCACATCGCATCTCCGACGTCCGCAAAGCCCTGCGTCCTGCGTGGAGCCACCCGGCCGTCTGGTCGCTCGTGCTCGTGGCGGCCATCGTGGGCGTGATGTTCGTGATCTAGCCCCTCAGCCGGGGGCAAGCGCCCGGGCGGGCCCGGCCTTCAGCCAGGGCGGGCCCGTCGGTCGTTGCAGGTGCTGGCAGCGCGCCGGGGTGCGCCCCGCAGGGCCCCTCGCGAAATCGCGACATTTCATCATCGGGCGCTCGCTGAGCTGCGCGGCGCTTCTTGCGGCTACCCTCAGCCGGCTCCTTCCCTGCACCGCGCAGATCGCCCCGCGAGGCGCACCCCGGCACGCTGCCTCCACCGAGAGGGAGGGCTCAGCTCGATCCCGGAGCCTGCACGCTTCCCTCTCCTTCCCCGCCCCGCCGCACCTCGAAGGCGCGTACGACCACGTAGGCGATCAGCGCGAACACGAAGAACACCAGGAGCATCCAGGTGATGGCGCCCAGGCTGCCGATGGCGGTGGAGTAGATCTCCACGACCCACCGTTCGCGGGTGAGCTGGAGCACCTGGCCCTCCGGCTCCTGCGGGCTGAGGTACCGGTCGATCTGGCGCACGTTCACACCGCCACCGATGCCCACCACGTACATGGCGAAGATCAGGTAGCGGACCCAGGCGCCGCTGATCCGGTCGGGGACGATGCGGTCCATGATACGGCGGACCGGCCGGGTGAAAAGGAGCGCCGCGAGGGAGCTGATCGCGAGCGCGACGAGGAAAGTGACTCCGAGCAGGCCGATGACCATGACGCCTCCTCTGCGAGGGGGCGCCGACCCCGCACCCGTGCGGGCGGCGAGCGCCCCGGCTGCGCCCGAATCATGCGTCCGAGCCCCCCTTCCGGCAACGGCGAGCCGGTCGCTCCGGTCAGCGGTGGGGGGCGTCCTCTCCGGACACGTTGTACTCGATCCCCTCGACGACGAACTCCCCGTACGTCCACGCCCCTCCGGCATCCATCCACCGAGCCTCGGCCTCGACGGCGAGACGCACGTCCCCGACGGTCCCGTACCTGGTTACCGGTGTCGTCCACGGCAGCAGCCGCTTGTCCTTCCCATCGATCTGCCAGCGGTCGTCGGAGCGGAAGTCCACGAGGTCGCCGGCCTCGTCGAAGTAGACCAGCGCCGAGACGGTGTGACCGGCGTTCGCCCAGGTCGCGCGAACGGTGCGTCCGTCGACGATCTCCCAGTCGATCGGTGCCTCCACCAGGACCGCGGGCGCGAAGAAGAACATGTCGTTCAGGAGCGTGACCGTCTCGCTCCGCGTGAGGACCGGGCCTGCCTCGTCCACCACCGGGAACAGCCCGATGACGCGCACCTGCATCGTGGCCGCATCCCCCACGTAGCGGTGGTAGACGTCGAAGGGCACACCGGCGCGCACGGCTTTCATGAAGAAGAACCGCGCGGGAGGATCGAAGAGCTCGTACTGCTCCGCGGTGGCCGGCATCCAGCGCTCGTCGGGCCCACCGCGCATCCGCGCCCGGAACTCCACGCGGAAGCTGCGCACCCGTGGGCGTCCGACGACGCCCGTGCGACGAAGATAGGTAGCCACCTGCGGCGGCAGGTCCGCGAGGTTCGCTTCGTCCAGGAGTGGAGGCGACGGCTCCACGCGCGTCAGCTCGCTCCGCACGTCACTCAGGTAGCGGGAGCGGAGGCTGGAGGGACGGAAGTCGGCCAGCGTGACAAGCAGGGGCACCAGGACGATCGCGTTGGCGACGGTGCCGAAGCGGGCATCTCCCCACGCACCGACGATGAGCGCCTGGGACAGGACGACTCCGGTCAGCGCCGGCAGCCACCAGAGGCGAGGTACCGTCAGGAGCATGAGCGCGGCGCCGACGAGCAGGATACCCGCAGCCAGCCACAGAAGGCCCACCTTCCGGCCGATCTCCTCGTGGAGCTGTGGGACTTCCGCGAGTCCGAAGGCCTTCACGAACCCCAGCGCGTGAATGGCGCCGTGGATGGCGAGCAGGAGCGCGAGAAGCGCGCGCATGGTGCCCTCCCCTATGTCCGATTCCGACCCGGGACCCGGGGTCGGTCCGATGAGCGGTGCAGCCGCGGGAGGACGTTGGCGGGCCGCATCGGTCCCCGCTATCGGGAGAACCTCCACTTGGGCGAGGGGAAGCCCTCGATGCAAGGTACGACCGTCACCTCGCGCCTTCCTCCGGCGCCCCCTGCCCCGCGCCGCGCAGGACCGCGCCCAGGCGCTCGCGGTAGCGGGTGAACGCCCTGCGACCTGTTCTCCGTCAGCCGGTAGAGCGTCTGGGGGTGCGTGCGCAGGACTCGGACGAGCTGGGCGCTCCCCACCATCACGATCACCGGCCCGCAGGCGATCACGTAGACTTCGACTGCCACCCACCCGGTCCCCCCAGCAGGCCCCCACAAACGAGCACGACCGCGTAGAACCCGAACCGCCTCACGCCGGTGGCCATCGCGGCCAGCAGCGCCGGGAACGCGAGCAGGAAACCACCCAGGCCCGGAGCCACCACACCTGCGCCAGGGTGCCGGTCGATCCACGTCGCGCGGCCACCGCGGCGAGCACGAACAGCGCCAGCGGACCGACGCCGTCCTTCCACCTTCAAGGGGAAACAGCGTTGACCCGGGGCGTCCGGGCGGTGCATGGTCTGCGGCGGCGCTTGTTGCGCCGCAGAGCCTTCACCCCGACCCGCCGGACCGTGGCCGCGTCCGGATCGTTCATGCGACAGCTACGCCCGAATCGGCTCAAGTCGCTCCTGTCCGAGCTGAAGCGACGGCGCGTCTTCCGCGTCGTCGGCATCTACGTGGTGGCCACGTTCGCCGCGCTCCAGGGCGCGGACATCCTGGTGCCGGCGCTCCACCTGCCCGCGTGGACGATGACGCTCCTCGTGGTCCTGGCGTTCGTCGGCTTTCCGGTGGCCGTGGGTCTGGCCTGGGCCTTCGACGTCACGACGGAGGGTGTGCAGCGCACCGGGAGTGCGCCGGCTGACGGCCCTATCGAGGCACTGGACGCACGGGGTCGGACGACGTCGGTCTCCGGCGAATGGAGGCGTCTCTCCGAGGCATCGACGCCCGGCGCCGGAGCCTCGAGACCCTGCGTAGCCGTCGTGCCCTTCCTGAACCTGAGCCCGGACCCGGAGAACGAGTACTTCGCCGACGGCATCACGGAGGACGTCATCGCCCACCTGTCGAAGATCCGCGCCCTGAAGGTGATCTCCCGCACGTCGGTGATGCCCTTCAAGAAGAGGGGGCAGAGCCTGCGCGAGATCGGGGAGGCGCTCGGTGCCACCACGCTGCTGGACGGCAGCGTGCGCCGCGTCGGGGACCGCGTCCGCATCGTCGCCGAGCTCGTCGACGCGAAGACGGACCAGCACCTGTGGGCCGAGACGTACGACCGGCAGCTGACGGACATCTTCGCGATCCAGACCGACGTCGCCCTGCACATCGCCGCGGCACTCCAGGCCGAGCTGTCCCCCGACGAGCGGACGCGGATTCGGAAGGAGCCGACCCGCGACCTCCAGGCCTACCAGCTGTACCTGAAGGGACGCCACTCGTTCATCGGCTTCACCCCCGATTCGCTGCGGCAGGCCATCGACTACTTCAACCGCGCCATCGCCCACGATCCTTCCTACGCGTTGGCCTATGCCAGCATAGCCATGGCCTACGCCGAGTTGGCAGAGGCCGGTGCGCTCCCGCCCGACGTGGCACGGCGCCACGCGAAGGAGGCCGCGGCGCAGGCGATCCGCCTCGATTCCGGCCTCGGCGAAGCCCACTGTGCCATGGCGCACCTCAAGTCCCTCTGGGAATTCGACTGGTCGGGCGCCGAGGCGGCATTCCGTCGCGCCATCGAGCTCTGTCCGAACAACGCGGACGCCTACGATCTCTACGGGCGTATGTGCGGAGCGCTGGAGCGCTACGACGAGGCGCTCGCCTTGCAGCGTCGCGCGCAGGAGCTCGACCCGTTGGCTCACCGCCTCGACGTAGCCAGCACGCTTCTCCGCGCCGGTCGCTACGCGGAGGCCGAGGACGAGGCCGGCCGCGCAGTCGCGCTCGACCCCGACCACGATCGCGCACATGCCACCCTCGGCTGGGCGTACCTGAAGCAAGGGAAGACCGAGGAGGGGCTCGCCGAGCTCGAGCGGGCCGTCGGGCTCTCGCCGGGCCACACCCAATGGCTCGCGCAGCTCGGACAGGCCTTCGCCGTGACCGGACGGGTCGCCGAGGCGCGGGAGATCCTGCGCCAGCTCGAGGAGCGCGCCGACACCGACTTCGTCACCCCCTACCACCTGGCGTTCGTCCACACCGGACTCGGCGAGCACGAGCACGCCCTCGACCTCCTGGAGCGGGCTCTCGACGAGCGCGCGGGCGCCGTCTACGGCATCAGGGGGTCGTTTCTCTTCGCCCCCCTACGGTCGCACCCCAGGTTCGAGGCGATGTTGGCGAAGATGAAGCCGGGCTGATGTCGGCGGGGCGGTAGAGGAGCGGCGCGTCCGGCCGCGCGCGCCCAGCGTCACCGGGGCGCCCCGCGGCTCTCCGCCAGCCTCTCGTCGAGGGCGTCCAGGTAATCCCGCACGATTCCGTGTGCCCGCCCGAAGTCCACCAGGCTGTCGTCCGAAACCGTCTCGGCGTTGGCGTCGACCCGGATCCGACCGTTCCCCGCGTCGGACAGGACGATACGCACGACGTGGCCCTTGCGGTACAAGACGTTCCCCTTGGACCGCGCGAGGATCTGTCCGTGCTCCTCTTCCGCCTGGATCACCGCGATGCCCACGTCGTCGAGCGCACCCAGCGCGGCCTCCCACACGACTTCGTTCGGTGCCACGTAGGAACGGGACCGCTCCTCCTGCGGCATGTTGTACGTAGTTGCGCAAGCCGTGGCGACGACGACCAGCGCAACGGTGAGCGAGGTTCTCATGTGAGCCTCCTGACGAGGTGTTACCCCTAGACTGTCGAGGCAACACTCGTGCCAGCGGGCTGACGCCCGAAGATCCCGCGGCGGGCCATGCGATCCCGACACCGCCGGCACGCTCGTCGGCCCAAAGCTGTCCTGCCGCCCGGACACGCCCGTCCGCCGAAAAGGGCAGACTCCCCACTCGCCCGGCGCCGACCCCGAGTTCCTCGTTCGCCCCAGGCTCCACTGCCCTTGACCGTGTCCAAGGTACGTTATACTATTGTCCAAGTTTAATTAGATATTCCTTGGACAAGCAGTCCTCATGTCCGCGCACCGAGGAGATCCGCCATGTTCTTCCCAAAGTTCGCCGGCACGGCCGGCATGGTCGTCGCCTTGCTGGCCCTGTCCGCGTGTGACGACGATCCCGTACAGGTCGTCCCGGAGCCGAACATCGTCGAGGTGGCCGCGCAGGCGGGCTCCTTCAACACGCTGCTCGCGGCGCTGGACGCCGCCGGGCTCACGTCCACGCTCGAGGGCGAGGGGCCGTTCACGGTCTTCGCTCCGTCCGACGACGCCTTCGCCAAGATCCCCCCGGACGCGCTGAACGCGCTCCTGGCCGACCAGGAGCTGCTCACGGCGGTGCTGACCTACCACGTGGTGGCGGGCCGGGTGCCGGCATCCGAGGTAGTCGGCCTGTCCAGCGCACCCACGGTGAACGGCAAGGCGCTGTCCATCTCGGTGGTGAACGGTGGCGTAAAGGTGGACGGAGCCAACGTCGTGAGCACGGACATCGAGGCGGGCAACGGCATCATCCACGTCATCGACGACGTGCTCGCGCCTCAGCCCATCCTGGACCTGCTGCAGACGGCACAGAAGGCGGGCTCCTTCAGCACGCTGCTCGCCGCGGTGGAGGCGGCTGGGCTGACGTCGACGCTGAAGAGTGACGGACCCTTCACCGTCTTCGCGCCCACGGACGCGGCGTTCGCCGCGCTCCCGGCAGGCACGCTGGACGCGCTCCTGGCCGACCCCGCCGCGCTGGCGTCGATCCTCACCTACCACGTGGTGGCGGGCGAGGTGACGTCCGACCAGGTCGCGAACCTGTCGTCGGCCACGACGGTGAACGGCGCCGACATTGCCATCTCGGTCGCGGGCGCGAACGTGATGGTCAACGACGCCAACGTGGTGGCGGTGGACGTGCGGGCGACGAACGGCGTCATCCACGTCATCGACAAGGTGATCCTGCCGCCGTTGGAGTGAAGGAGACCGCGGGAAGAGTCATGCAACGAAGAGGGTTCCGTGCCCCGGGGGTGCCATTGGCCTCCGGGGCACGGTCGTTCGTGGCGGTGGACGACACGCCGTTCCCCCGGTACCTCACACCCTGGCCAGGGCGAATCCATCGGCCCACCCTGGCATACCATGAGCACCCTGGAACGAGCCATCGCGCCTACGGGCACGCCAGGCGAGACGCGTCGAGGGCTTGCCGTCCCTCGGCCGTCCAGGTCGGGACGCCGTGGGCGGTCGCGGTCCAGTCGACGACGTAGAGGGCGAGGCGGGCCACCCGTGCCGCCTTGTCGGCGTCCAGCCGCGCCACCTCGTCGCTGGGCCGATGGTAGTCGTCGTGCAATCCGGAATGCAGAAAGAGCGCGGGGACGTGCCGGCAGGCGAACGACAGGTTGTCGCTGCCGGGGAAGGCCCGGTCGGTCGCGGCGTTGACGACCACGGTCAGGCTGATTTCCTCCTTCGCCTTTGCCATCTGAATGGCCGTGGCACCCAGGCTGCTGTATCCCCCTCCCACCGCCAGGATGCTGTCCGGGGCGTTGCGGCCGATCATGTCCATGTTGACGTCGGCCACCATGGCGAAGACCGGCACCGTCGGGGCCCTGAGGAACGCCGCCGAGCCCAGGAGCCCGTACTCCTCCCCGCTCGCCAGGAGGAACAGCACCGACCGGGGCGGCGCCTTCTCCAGCGACGCCAGCGCCTGCGCCACCTCCAGGACCGCCGCCGTCCCGGACGCGTTGTCGTCCGCACCGTTGTCGATGGAGTCGCCCGTGGCGTCCGGCAGCCCGACCCCCAGATGGTCGAAGTGGGCGGAGACGACCACGTACTGGTCACGCAACGAAGGATCGGAGCCAGGGAGGCGCGCGACCACGTTCGGGGGCGTGGCCGTGACGCTCGCGAGCCGGGCGCGCACGTGGATCGACGCGTCCACGTTCTGCGGGCCTTCGTCGCGCAGCGCCGTCAGGTCCGCCCCGGCGTCCGAGAGCAGCGTCCGGGCCGCGGCCTCCCGGATCCAGAACATGGGGCGCGTGCGGGACCATCGCCGGGTGATCGACTCCGCTTTCGCCATCTCCTCCTCGGTGAAGTCCGTCGCGACGATCAGGCCGTAGGCCGCGGCACCGCCCTGAGACGTCGCGGCGTCGGCATCGATCCCCGCCAGCACCGTTGGGATGTCGAACCGGGACACCGGCAGGTCGTATAGCATCACCTTCCCCTTCATGTCCAACCCACCCGCATCCGGTGACGTCTCCGCCGAGCCGCCCCAAAGGATGGAGCCCGTCGTGTCGCCCGGAGTCGAGCCCAGTGCGACGAAGTCGCGACCCTGCTCCAGCAAGGGTCCGCCGGCGGCGGCCAGCTCCAGCACCACGTCGGTACTGTCCCGGACGTCGTACGCGTAATCCCAGCGCTGCAGGTACCCGTCGGTGCCGGCCGGCTCGAGGCCCATCGCCGAGAGCTCCCCCGCGATGTAGTTGGCCGATGCCTCCAGGCCCGGGCTGGGCGTGTCCCGCCCCTGCATGCTGTCGGCGGCCAGCACGCCCACCCGCCGGTGCATGTCCGCCGCGGTGATGGTCGAGGCGGCGGCCGACAGGGCGGAATCCGTGGTCGTCATCGGCTCCGGCTCCGGAGCCACGGGCTCGTCACGGCACGCCGTGCAGATCAGGCCAACGAGGAGCAGCGGAAAGGAGAAGTGGTGCATTCGCGAGGCAAGTGCTCGTTCGAGGGCTTCAGGGTCGCGTTCTGTTGGACGAGTGAGCGCCGGCGTTTCTGCCGGATCCTACGAAGAGCGAGCACTCGGGCGCCACGGGTTTCCGTGCCATCCACCGGACCGTATATCGTCGTCACGCGGGGCCCAGCCGCCTGTCCGGCGGCAGCGCCCGGCGAGCCCTCTCGAAGTGCCCGATCCCACAAGCCCGCAAGGCCGCCCCCATGAAGAGAAGAGACTTCCTCGTTTCCTCCGCGCTGGCTTCCCTCGGCCTCGGTGCCGGCAATCTGTCCGCGCTCGGGGTGGACTCACGGGCGACCGGGACGTCGAGGACCGGGCCGAGGGCCACCCGCAAGATCCTCATCGCGGGCGGTGGGTTCGGCACGGCGTTCATCCGCTACCTCGCGTCTCTCACGGGCAAGGAGCGGCCCAGGCTCTGCTACCTGCCCACCGCCGCCGCCGACAGCGACGCCAGCATCCTGGGCTGGTACGAGCGCTGCGCACCCCTGGACGTCGAGCCGTTCGCGCAGCCCTGCTACATCAGCTCCTACCGGATGGACCGGAGCTTCGAGGAGGTGCTCCTGTCGATGGACGGGATCGTCGCGTCAGGCGGCAATACGCTGAACCAGCAGGCTATCTGGAAGGCCCAGGGCATCGACCGGATCCTCCGGGAGGCGTGGGACCAGGGGATCGTCCTCGGCGGCGCCAGCGCGGGCTCTCTCTGCTGGTTCGAGGAGGGAACGACGGACTCCCGCCCCAAGGAGCTCACGAAGGTGCAGTGCCTGGGCTTCCTGAAAGGGAGCCACTCTCCCCACTACGACGCGGAGGGGGCACGCAGGCCCACGTACCAGCGGATGATCCAGTCGGGCGAGCTGAAGCCCGGGTACGCCTGCGACAACGACGCCGGCATCTACTTCGAGGACGACGAGGTGAAGCGGATCGTCGCCACGCGGGAGGACGCCCGGGTCCGCTACGTGAGCGTCATGGGCGGTGAGGTGGTGGAGGAGCTCCTGCCGACGGACGAGATCATCGGGTGAGCGCCCTTCGGACGCCGCCCAGTCTTGCGGAGTAGCCAGGGGCCCCGATATTGCAGGAAAACGTGCAATCGGTCGCGAATCCGTGCCCGACCGCTTACCGCCCGCCGCCCGTCGAAGCGGGACCCATGCTCGACCTCGGACCGGAAGGCTCAGGACTCGGCTCGCTCCACCTCGACCCGGAGCAGCCGTTGGAACGTGCGCTGGCCGGGCTGCGACAGCAGCTGCGGGAGTTCGGGGACGCGTTCCTCTACGGTACGTGGATGTGTGACGCAGGCGGGGGGGTCCTCCACCTCTCCCCGTCCTTCCTCGACCTGCTGGGCATGACCCTCGAGGAGGCCGACGGTTTCGGCTGGGCGTCCCGGCTACCGCCGGAAGACGTCGATCGTACGGTCGAAGCCTGGCGGACGGCGGTCCGGGAGAGCGTCCCCTGGAGTTGGGAACAACGGATCCGGGACCGGGAGGGAAGGTACCGGACCGTGCTCAGCCGTGGCGCGCCGGTCCGGGGATCGGGCGGGGAGGTCCTGGCCTGGGCCGGGATCAACCTGGACATCACGGAACGGGTGGCGGCGGAGGAGCGGCTGCGGGCGAGCGAAGAGCGGTTCCGCACCGCCATGGAGCAGATGCTCGATCCCTTCGGCATCTTCCGCGCGCTCCGTGACGAGTCCGGCGCGATCTACGACTTCGAGATGGTCTACGTGAACCGTGCGGCCATCGAGACCGCGGACCCGCCCCTGGATACGCGAGCGGGGAGCCGCCTGCGCGATCGGCTGCCCCCGCATCGGTGGCCCTGGGCTCTCGAGCGTCTGGCGCGGGTGTTGGAGATGGGGGAGCCGCTCATCCTCGAGGACTTCGAGTACGGGGAGGGCGGGACCGACGCAACGGACCCCCGGGTCTTCGACGTGCGTGCGGCGCCCCACGGCGACGGCTTCTCCGCCACCTGGAGGGACGTGACGGAACGCCGCCGACGCGAGCACGCCCTGCGGGACACGCAGGGCCTCTGGGACCTGGTGACGCGAGCCACCAACGACGTGATCTGGGACTGGAACATCCTCACCGGCCAGGTCCGCTGGAACGACGCGCTCTCGGAGGTGATGGGCTACGACCCCTCGGAGGTCGAAGGCACGGTGGCGTGGTGGTCGGAGCGGATGCACCCGGAGGACTGGGAGCGACTGCGGCCGAGCGTGGAGGCGGCGGTCACGGGGCGTCAGGATCACCTGGCCGTCGAGTACCGCTTCAGGAAGGCGGACGGGACCTGGGCGGAGGTCCTGGACCGGGGCTACATCGCCCGCGACGCCGAAGGCCGGGCGACCCGCATGATCGGCTCTCTCCTGGACGTCACCGAGCGCCGGGCGGCGGAGCGGGAACGGGCCGAGCTCCTGGAACGGGAGCAACGTGCGCGAGCCGAGGCGGAGATGGAGCGCAGCCGCCTCCGCGCCGTGCTCGACGCGCTCCCGGTGGGCGTCTGGATCGCCGACGCCGGCGCCCGCCTCCTGGAAGGCAACGCGGCCGGCGTCGAGATCTGGGGGGAGGACCTCAGGCTGGTGCAGGAGGCCGGTGAGGTCGACCGGGAGCCCCGGGCCTGGTGGCCGGACGGGACCCCGGTGACGCCGGAGGCCTGGGGGCTGGCCCGCGCGACCCGGTCCGGCGACACGTCCGGCCCCGAAGAGATCCGCATCCGGACGGCCGCCGGCGAGCACAAGCACATCCTGAACTACGCGGTCCCCATCCGGGACGGAGACGGTGACATCGTCGGCGGGGTGGCGGTCAACGTCGACCTGACGGACAAGAAGAAGGACGAGCAGATCATCGCGAGCCAGCTGGCGCAGATCGAGTCGCTGTACCGGAACGCGCCGGTGGGCCTCTGCGTGCTGGACCGGGAGCTGCGCTGGGTCCGCATCAACGAGCGGATGGCGGAGATCAACGGCGTTCCCGCGGAGGATCACATCGGGCGGACCATCCACGAGCTACTCCCGGATCTCGCAAAGGCGGCGGAGCCGCGGATGGCCGAGGTGCTGCGCACGGGCGAGCCGGCTCTGGGCCTGGAGCTCACGGGGGAGACACCGGCGCGGCCGGGAATCGAGAGGACGTGGATCGAGTCCTGGATCCCGCTCCGTGACTCCGACGGAACGGTGGCGGGGATCAGCATCGTGGCCGAGGAGGTGACGGAGCAGAAGGCCGCGGAGCGGGCGCTGCGCGAGAGCGAGCGGCGCCAGCGGACGCTGGCGCGGGCGGCCGAGCTGATGAGCGCCCCCATGGCGGTCGAGGAGCGGCTCGAGTCCATCGCGGCCCTCCTGACGCAGACCCTGTGCGACCTGTGCGTCATCGACGTCATCGATCGCCGTGGCGAGGTGACCCGATCCGTCGTCCTGCATCGGGACCCGGCCCGGCAGGATCTCGCCGGGGAGCTGACCAGCTGGGTGCCCAGTCCGGAGATCTGGC
The DNA here is from genome assembly GCA_964591135.1 of uncultured Gemmatimonadaceae bacterium. GTDB lineage: Bacteria > Gemmatimonadota > Gemmatimonadetes > Longimicrobiales > Gaopeijiaceae > SZUA-318. Next base: position 23,276 of record CAZPZU010000072.1, read on the forward strand.
GGAAGGTGGCCGGGTCCGTGGAGGCCCGCGAGCCCCTCCTGATCCCGGACGTCACACCCGAGCGGCTCCGAGCCGCCTTCGACGACTCCCGCTACCTCGATGTCGCCCGAGCGCTGGAGCCGACCTCGGTCCTGATCCTCCCCCTCGCGGCCCGGGACAGGGTGCTCGGAGCCGTGGCCCTGGTCGCCACGGATTCCACTCGCCGATTCGGGCCGGCGGAGCTGGAGCTGGCTCGCGACCTGGTGGAGCGCGCGGCCCTGAGCATCGACAACGCGCGCCTGTACGAGGAGGCGCGGGAAGCCACCCGGGAACGGGAGGACGTGCTCGCGGCGGTGTCCCACGATCTGCGCAGCCCGCTCAACACCATCGGGATGGCCGCGGCCCTGCTCGTCGAGGAGGACATCCCGGAGGCGAAGAGGGCGAAGCTGGCCCAGGTCATCCAGAACTCGCTCAACCAGGGTCTGCGCCTCATCCAGGACCTGCTGGACGCGTCGCGGATGCGGAAGGGCGCCTTCGCCATCGAGGCCACGGACCAGAAGCCAGACGCCCTGATCGAGGACGCCGTGGCGATGGCCGCCGGTGCGGCCGACAGGAAGGGGGTGACTCTCCACGCGTCCCCCGACCAAGACATGCCGCCGGTGTCCGGCGAGCGGGAGCGTCTGCTCCAGGTCCTGGACAACATCCTCGGCAACGCGATCCGCCACACCCCCTCGGGTGGGACCGTGACGGTCTCGGCGTCCGTGCGGGACGACCGCGTTCGCTTCGAGGTCGCGGACACCGGGCACGGAATCGACTCCGCGGACTTGCCGCACGTATTCGAGCGCTTCTGGCGTGCCCACGGCACGGGCCGCGCCGGCGCGGGGCTGGGCCTGACCATCTCGAAGGGCGTGGTGGAAGCCCACGGAGGGACGATCGGCGTGGACAGCAGTCCCGGGAGCGGGGCCTGCTTCTGGTTCGAGATCCCGGCGGCGCATCCAGACGGGGAGTAGGGCGCCCGCCCCCCGACTCCGCCGAGGAGGCCCGCAGCCCGTCTCCCCGCGCGGACCCGGCGCTCTTCACCCGCCTGGACGACCTGAACCGAGGGCTAGACGGGTTGGCGCTGCGGCTCTCGGGCGACCGCATCCGCGGCGGCCCGAGTGAGCCCTCGGTACCGTCGATCTCCGAGCGGTTCGGGAACGCCGTGTACGGACCCTGGGACACGCGCCGATGCCCACGGCCACCGCGCGACGGAGCCTGGATCTGGGCCGCGAGGGCTTCACCGTCCTGAGCGCGGAGTTGCGGGCGCTACTGGAGGACGACCTGGTCAGGCTGGAGGAGGACCTGGAGGCTGCGGGCGCACCCTGGACCCCCGGACGGAGGGTGTCAGGGACGCGGCCGGTCCGCGTCCCCCATTGAGCCATGGCGGCGTCCCGTGAGTCGCTCCGCGCTCAACCGCCCTCCCGCGGCAGGGAAGTCGCGTGCACGTCGGCGTACACGGTGTCGTTGCCCAGAGCCCAGAAGCGGAGGGCCTGGGCCTCGTCGGCGGGCCCGAGGATCCATCCCACGCCGAGGCTCCCGGCCCCGGAGCCGTAGAGGGTGACGCCGTTGCCCCAACCTCGAGCTCCGTGCAGGAAGATCCCGCCGCTGCCGGACAGGATGGTGACGTGGACGGTTCGGGTGACGTCGTAGCTCCCGTCGCTCAGCTTCAGGGACCCCACCACCCTTTCCGGCAGGGTGTCCCCTTCGTGCGTGGTCTGGTCCGCGCCCTGGATGTCGAAGCCCACCAGGTGCAGCTCGCGATCGGGAGCCGTGGGGTCTTCGTGGGGAACACAGCCCGCGACGAACGCGAGGGCGAGAGCGGCCGCGACCCTCGAGGTCGCCTGCTTGATCATGGAGGTCCGTCTCCTTCGACGTGGTGCACACCGAAGATGCTCGTTCGGTGAGACGGGTGAGCCCTCCGGATTCTGTCGGGGATTCCCGGGCAGTCTGCGGGCGACCTTTTCCTCAGCGGTCCTCGAGCCCGAGGTGCTTGCCCAGAAACTGCTCCATCGCGCGGTAGAAGTCGAACTGGTTCTCCTCATTCGCGAACCCGTGCCCTTCATCTTCCTTGACGAGGTACTCGACGTCCACTCCCCTCTCGCGCAGCGCAGCGACAATCTGATCCGACTCACCTTTGCGCACGCGCGGGTCGTTGGCGCCCTGCGCGACCAGCAGCGGACAGCGGATGCGGTCCACGTGGAAGAGCGGCGACGTCGCCCTCAGGCGCTCGGCGTCGTGATCGGGGGCGCCGATCATCTCCTGCACCATGGCGCGCAGCGGCTCCCAGTAGGGCGGGAACGCTTCGAGAAACGTGAAGATGTTCGACACGCCGCAGTAGCTCACGGCGCAGGCGAAGAGCTCCGGCTCCTTCGTGATGCCGGCGAGCGTGGCGTAGCCGCCGTAGCTGCCGCCGTAGATCGCGACGCGGGCGGAATCGGCGATGCCCTGGCCCACCGCCCAGCGCACGGCGTCGGTCAGGTCGTCCTGCATGGTGAGACCCCACTCACCGAAGCTCGCCTCCCAGAACGCCTTCCCGTAGCCCGTCGATCCCCGGTAGTTGACCTGCAGCACGGCCGCGCCGCGGTTGGCGAGGAACTGGACCTCCGGGTTGAAGCCCCATGAGTCGCGATACCACGGCCCGCCGTGCGGGTTGAGCACGAGCGGGAGGCTCTTCGGCTCGACGCCCACCGGCACCGTCAGGTAGCCGTGGATCGTCAGGCCGTCGCGGCTCGTGTAGGAGATCGGCTGCATCTGCGCGAGCTCGTCCTCGTGCATCCAGGGGCTCGCGTCGAAGAGCGGCGTCAGCTCACGGCGCGCGCCGCGATCTTCCCAGGTGAGCAGGTGGTAGCCGCCTTGCGTGCGATCGCCGCCGGAATGCACGACCCACCGCGTCTCGTCGCGCGAGTGGGAGACCATCCGGTTCAGGCGGCCGGGGATCTCCGCGTCGACGTATTCCTGCTGGGCGCGGCGCTCCTCGTCGAGGAAGTGCCACGCCGGCCTGTCGGTCTCATAGCTGACCGAGGTCAGGACCCGGCGTCGCCGAGAGGTGGTGAGTCCGGTCACATCCACCTCGGGGTGCTCGAAGATCAGCGACCCATGCTCGGCGGTCGTCGGATCGTACTCGAAGATCGCGGCCCTGTCGCGGCCTACGTTGGAGGATACGAGGAGGCGACGGTCGTCGAAGGTGAAGCGGAGCGGTTCGAGGCTCTCCCGGAAGTCGTGTGTCGCGACCGTCCGCCAGGGCGCGGCCTCGGTCTCGCGGTACAGCAGGCTCGTCGAGACGCCGTCGGTGGCGTCCGCGGCCCGAATGCGGCCGGACCAGTCGGTGATCCAGCGCTGGACGTTGCCCGGATTCTCGGCGACGAGCTGGATCTCGCCCGTCGCGAGGTTCGCGCGGTACGCATCGAAGACCTGCGGATCGCGCCGGTTCATCTGGAAGAGGACCCAATCCGGCTCCTCCTCCAAGTCGTCCACCAGCCCGCACTTCACGCCCTCGAACGGTGTGAGATCGATCGCCCCCGAGCCGTCGGCCTTCACCGCGTGCAGGCGGTAGTTCTCGTCCCCGCCGGAGTCCTGGGCGTAGACGAGCCGGTCATCGCTCGCCCAG
>CAZPZU010000073.1:0-26200 GCA_964591135.1 uncultured Gemmatimonadaceae bacterium
GCGCTCCACGACCATGAGGTCGGGAACGTGGACGGTGCCGTACTCGGCCACCCGACCCACGTCGTTCCGGCCCAGGTCCACCAGCATGCGATGCTCGGCCAGCTCCTTCTCGTCGGCCAGGAGGTCGTCGGCCAACTCGCGGTCCTGCTCGGGCGTCCTTCCCCGGGGGCGCGTGCCGGCGATGGGCCGCACGGTCACCGTCCCGTCCTCCACCCGGACCAGGACCTCGGGCGAGCTGCCCACCAGGGCCACGCCGTCCATCTCCAGGAAGTACAGATACGGCGACGGATTCAGCGTGCGCAGCGCACGGTACAACTGGAACGGCGTGGAGCTCAGCTCCACCCCGAGCCGCTGGCTGAGCACCACCTGGAAGGCGTCACCCGCCCGGATGTACTCGCGGATCCGCTCCACGCCCGCCTCGTAGTCGGCTCGGCGCGTGGAGCTGGAGAACGCCGGGTCGGCGTCGGGCTCGGCGGCGAGCGACAACGGCGGAGGGGGGGTGGCTTCGGCGAGCTGCCGGATCGACGCCTCGATGCGGGTGCCGGCCTCCTCGTACCTGTGGCGGAGCTGCTCCTCCGACTGGCCCTCCTCCACCGACACCGCGGCGATGGCCTTGGCCCGGCCCCTGAAGTTGTCCATGGCCAGGACCACGTCGGTGAACACGAAGAGCCCGTCAGGGATGCCCAGGTCGTCGGGGGGGCCTGCGGGAAGCCGTTCGATCTGGCGCACCACGTCGTAGCCGAAGTACCCGACGGCCCCTCCCCAGAAGCGAGGCAGCTCGGGAACGGCCGCCGGAACACGGGCCCGGAGCCGAGCGTCGAGGTCTCCGAGCGGATCGTCGGTCTCCACATGCAACCACCCCTCGCTCGGCGTCCACCAGGACACCTGCCCACCCTGAAGGCGCCACGCCCCCGACGGGCGGGTTCCCAGAAAGGTGTAGCGGGCCCATTGTTCGCCACCCACGACGGATTCCAGGAGGAAGCCGAAGGGGGGACGGGCCAACTTGGCATAGGCCGTGACGGCCGTGTCCACGTCGAAGAGGAACTCCCTCCATACGGGGACCACACGGGCCGATCGGGCGTACTCCCGGAATTCCCGGAAGGAAGGAACGAGGTGCATGAGCGGTCAGGAGCGGACTTCCCAGGATGAGCGACTCAATGTCCCGAGGTGAGAGGACAGCGTCAACGCCGGTCGTCGCCGTCGACACTGGGGGGACGTTCACCGACCTGGTCCTGTGGCGGGACGGCGCGCTGACCACGCTCAAGGTTCCCTCCACCCCCGCCGATCCGGCGCAGGCCGTCCTCGACGGCATCCGCCGGCTCGTGCCCGAGGGCGAGCCCTTCCTGCTCCTGCACGGGTCCACCGTCGCCACCAACGCGCTCCTCGAGCGTCGCGGCGCCCGCGTGGTGCTCGTGGCCAACCAGGGGTTCGAGGACGTGATCGAGATCGGTCGCCAGAACCGACCGCAGCTCTATGCGCTTGTGGGCCACCGTCCCCCGCCGCTGGTCGCGCGCGACGATCGGATCGGGGTGCCGGGGCGGCTCGACCCGCGCGGCGAAGAGGTGGAGCCCCTCGACGCCGCCGTCCTCGAGGCGCTCTCGACGCTCGTCGAGGAGCGGGGAGCGCAGTCGGTCGCGGTGTCGCTGCTGCACTCGTATGCGAACCCGGCGCACGAGCGGCTGGTGGCTGAGTCCCTGGCATCGACGGGGCTTCCGCTGTCGGTGTCCTCCGAGCTGCTGCCCGAGTTCCGCGAGTTCGAGCGCACGTCCACGACGGTCGTGAACGCCTACGTGGCACCCATGATGTCACGGTACCTGGGCCGCCTCTCGGCCGAGGCGGGGGCGGAGCGGGTGACGATCATGGGCTCCAACGGCGGGGCGGTTCCGATCGAGCGCGCGCGGCGCGAGCCCGTGCACACCGTCCTGTCCGGCCCCGCAGGCGGTGTGGTCGGCGCGCTGGATTGGGCGCGGCGCGCGGGACACGAGCGGGTGATCTCCTTCGACATGGGGGGCACCTCCACGGACGTGTCGCTCTGCCCCGGTCAGGCCCTACGGACGAGGGAGTTCGACATCGACGGCCAGCCCATCGCGATTCCGGTGCTCGACATCCACACCGTCGGGGCAGGCGGAGGATCGCTCGCTCGCCTCGACGCGGGGGGCGCGCTCCGGGTCGGGCCGCAGAGCGCCGGGGCCGACCCCGGCCCGATCTGTTACGGGCGCGGGGGTACCGGGGTCACCGTCACCGACGCCCACGTGTGGCTCGGTCGCCTGCCCGTCGACGCCTTCCTGGGCGGGGAGAGCCGCATCGACCGCGACGCCGTTCGCGCTCCGCTCGAGGCGCTGGCGCGGGGCCTGGGAGGGTCCGCGGAGGAGGCGGCGGAGGGTGTCCTCGCCGTCGCTGACGCGGCCATGGAGCGCGCGCTGCGCGTGATCTCAGTCGAGCGCGGCTACGACCCCGCCGACTTCGCCGTCGTGGCCTTCGGAGGGGCCGGTGCGCTGCACGTGGCGGAGCTGACCCGGAGACTCGGCGCGGCGCGCGCTTTGGTGCCACCCGACCCTGGTCTCCTCTCCGCCTACGGCATGCTGGCCTCGCCGGTGACGCGGGAGCTCTCCCGCACGGTGCTCGCGTCCACCCTTCGGTCCGGGCTGGCCAGCCTCCTGGCAGGAGTCTTCGACGAGCTCGAGCGACAGGCGCGCGCCGAGATGCTGGCCGAGGGCGCCCACGAGGACGCGCTCGTGGCCGAACGGTGGGTGGACGCGCGCTACGCGGGACAGAGCTTCGAGCTGCGCGTGCCCGCCGACGGTTGGGTGGAACGGTTCCACGACCTCCACGAGGAGCGCTACGGCTACCGGCGCCCCGCCACGCCCGTCGAGGCGGTGACGCTGCGCGTGGTCGTGACGGCACCGCCTGTCGCGCTCGAGGCGCCCCGGCTCGCGACGGCGTCGGGCCCGCCCCGCGCGGAGGGCACGCGCGTGTTCTTCGGGGGGCGGGAGATGGAGGCCGTTCGCGTGTGGAGGAGGGACCTCGGAACGGGCCACGAGCTGGAAGGCCCCGCGATCGTGCAGGAATACAGCGCCACGACGTGGGTGCCCCCGGAGTGGCGCCTCCAGGTGGACGAATGGGGCTGCCTCCACCTCGTGCGCGGCGCGTAGCACCCCGCTGCCCGAACGCCGGGGGAAGCCACCCCGGTTGGGGTGCGGGCCCCGCGCGTTATCTTTCGCGGAATCCCTTCTCGTGACCGTACCTCCGAGGACCATGGCCACCCAGGCACGCACGAACGACGAGACGGCCCGGCGGGCCGACGCGGCCCACCCGCGCCCGCCGTACGGGGCGGCCGCCGTGGCTGGGCTCCTCGTGTTCGTGCTCTATGCCGTGACGCTGGCGCCCACGACGGCGTTCTGGGACACCTCCGAGTACATCGCGACCGCACACATCCTCGGAATCCCGCACCCGCCGGGGAACCCCCTGTTCGTGACGCTGGCGCGCGCGTGGTCGGTCCTGCTGGCTCCGCTCGGGCTTTCCGTGGCGGTGCGCGTGAACCTGTTCAGCGCGTTCATGAGCGCGGCGGCTCACGCGCTGTGGTTCCTCGTGATCCACCACGTGCTCCGGTACTTCTCCGAGGACCGGCGCTTCCGCCTGGTCGGCGCCGCCGCGGCCGTACTGGTCAGCGCCACGGCCTTCACCGTCTGGAACCAGTCGAACGTCAACGAGAAGGTCTACACGGTCTCCCTCCTGACGATCGCGCTCCTGACCTGGCTGGCGTTCCGCTGGCAGGAGAACCTGGGGAAGGGGAAGGACGACAACCTGCTCGTCCTCATGGCGTTCATCCTGGCGCTCTCGGTGGGCAACCACTTGATGGCGTTCCTGGCGGCGCCGGCGATCGGGGTCTTCATCCTCGTGGTGCACCCGCGGACCCTTCTCAACTGGCGACTCTATCCGGCGGCGATCCTGGTAGCGGTGCTGGGCCTCTCGATCCACATCTTCCTTCCGATCCGGGCGGGGCTCGACCCCGTCATCAACGAGGCCGCACCCACCTGTCCCAACATCGGCTCGGCCCTGGGGGCGATCGTCACCTACGGCAAGGCCGGCTGCGTCGCCCTCGGCGAAGCGCTGCAGCGCACGCAGTACGACAAGCCGCCGGTCACGATCCGCCAGGCCGCGCTCTCGTCCCAGATCGTGAACTACCTGCAGTACTTCGACTGGCAGTGGGCCCGCTCGCTTTCCGGCACGAACACGGTCTTCGCCAACCTGCGCCTGCCGTTCACCATGCTGTTCACGGGCCTCGGCGTCTGGGGAGCGATCGAGCACTTCCGCCGCGACCGGGCGAGCTTCTTCTACGTCGCCGCGCTCTTCCTCACGCTGTCCGCGGCACTCGTCTACTACCTGAACTTCAAGTACGGGTACTCGCTGCAGGCGCCAATCCAGGGCACCGACGCGCACGAGGTCAGGGAGCGGGACTACTTCTTCGTCGTCAGCTTCTCGGTGTGGGGACTGTGGGCCGGGGTCGGCATCGCCACCCTCTGGCGGGAAGCTGCGGACGAACTCAAGACCACACTCGCCAAGACCGCGCCCATCCTCGGCCTCGCCCTCATTCCGCTGTTCGCCAACTGGTCCTGGGCCAGCCGTGCGCACGACTGGGCGGCTCGGGACTGGGCCTACAACCTCCTGATGAGCGTGGAGCCGTACGGGGTGCTCTTCACGAACGGCGACAACGACACCTTCCCGCTGTGGTACCTGCAGGAGGCGGAGGGCATCCGCCGCGACGTCACCGTGATCGTGACGTCGTACCTCAACACCCCCTGGTACACGGAGCAGCTCCGCGACCTGACCGCGGCGTGCGCGCCCGGCGAAGACCCGCTCGCGCATCCCACGCGCATCATCTGTCAGCGACCCTACACCGCACAGAACACCGGGGCGGCCTACGTCGCCGACTCGGCGAAGGCAGGGGGGAAGGTCCCGCTCGTTCTCGGCCATCCGGTGAACGCGCCGACCCACTCCATCCTTCCGCTGGACGACGCCACCATCGAGCGCGTGGCCGGTGCGTACTCCCAGATCGACCGCGACCAGGTGCTCCACCTGGGCAACGTCACGGCGGTCCTGCGGTCCGGTCGGATCCTCTATCCGTGGATGCAGTACGCGCTGGTCCTGATCAACAACTCCATCGCGGAGCGCCCGATCTACTTCGCGTCCAGCGGGAGCGCCGCGACCGAGCTGGGCCTGGACGCCTATCTGATCCGGCAGGGACTCGCCTACAAGCTGAACGACGGCCCGCTGGACGACTCCCCCCCTCCCGGCGTCGTGCACATGGCACAGTCGCCGTACAGCGCGGTCGTCGGCGACTGGGTCGACGTCCCGCGCACCCGCACGCTGGTGGACGACGTCTTCGTCCACCACTCCGGGATCCCCGATGCGTGGGAGCACTGGCCCGACGCCTCCACGGTCGGGATCCCCAACTACTACGCCTGGACGTACCTCGCCCTCATGCAGGCCGAGACGCAAGCCGGGGACAAGCAGGCCGCGGCCAGATACCAGGAGCGCACCGAAGCATGGTCGGTCCTCGGAAGCTGAGCGGCGACCCGGGCGCGGGCGGCACACCCCACTGGCGCAAGGCCGTCGTGTTCGCCGCAGAGCCCGAGGCCGAGCTGGCGCGCCAGCAGCTCGAGGCCGCCGGAATCCCCGTGGCGGTCCTCAACGACCAGACCGGGATCTTCGGCCCCGGCTTCGCCGGCGCTTCGCACCTCGGCGTCACGGTCCTGGTTCCCGGGGACCGCCTGGAGGAGGCGAGGGAGCTGCTCGAAGATTTCGTGGAGAGCTTTGGAGGGGCGATACCGGAGGGCGGGGCGGAGTAGGCCGGCACCTCCGCTACAGCTCCACCACCACCCCCCTCCCTTCGCGCTCCGCCGCCGCCAGCACCCTCGCGGCGATCGCCACGTCCTGTACGGCGTTGCCCACCGACTTGAAGAACGTGATCTGATCGTCCGAGGTCCGACCCGGTCGTAGCCCCGCGGCCACCTCACCGATCTCCCCGACGATCACGCCCGCGTCCACCTCGCCGTCGCCGATCGGCCCCGCGAGGTCCCCGGCCTCCGCGAGCGCGGCCTCGCGCTGATCCACGAACACGCGTGCCCGTCGTACCAGCGCGGTGTCCACCTCGCGCATGGCCGGCGTGTAGGAGCCGACGCCGGTGACGTGCGTGCCGGGCTCCACCAGCGTGCCGTCGAAGACGGGCGTGACGCTGTCGGTGGCCGTGACGACGATGTGTGCCCCGCGCAGCGCCGCGGCGCGGTCCTGCATCACCGACGCGCGGACCCCTTCCTGCCGGGCCGCGAGGGCGCGGGCCGACTCCGCGTGGTTGGAGACGATGCGCACCTCGGTCACCGTACGCACGCACCGCACCGCCTCGAGCTGCGCCCCCGCCTGCACGCCGGAGCCGAAGAGCGCCACCACGGACGCCCCGGGAAGCGCGAGGAGATCTGCTGCCAGCCCGCCCGCCGCCCCCGTCCGGAGCGCCGTGAGGCGCGTCCCGTCCATGAGCGCCAGGGGCCGCCCGGTGGCCGGATCCAGGACGAGCACCGCGGCGTGGATGACGGGCAGGCCCCGCGCCGCGTTGCCCGGGTGTACGGTCACGATCTTCGCGGCCGTCGCCCACAGCCCAGGCAGGTGGCCGGGCATGAAGAGCGCCGTGCCCCCCGGCGTCTCCAGCGCGAGCCGCAACGGCACGACGGCTTCGCCCTTCGAGAGGGCGACGAACGCCCCCCGCATGGCGTCGATGGCGCCCCGCATGTCCACGGCCGCGAGGACGTCGGCGGCCGACAGGATTCGCATCTTCATCGGGCACACCTTGCTCGGTGACACCTCCGGGCGTCAACCTTACGAAGGTCGCCACTCCGTCGTCCCCCCAACCGCACGGACCATGCGCCTCGTCGAGACACCCCATGCTCCCCGTCCCGCCGGACACTACAGCCAGGCCGTGATCCACGGCGACACGGTGTACGTGGCCGGACAGCTTCCCATCGATCCCGAGGACCGCGACGCCCCCCCGGGGGACGCGGCGGCGCAGGCACGGCGTGCCCTCGAGAACGTGCGCCACATTCTGGAGGCCGCGGGGAGCGGGCTCGACCGCGTGCTGCAGATGACGGTCTACGTCTCCGACATCACCCACTGGAACGAGGTCAACCGGGTGTACTCGGAGATGATGGGCGATCACCGCCCGGCCAGAGCCGTCGTCCCCGTGCGCGATCTCCACTTCGGCTACCTCGTGGAGATCCAAGCCATCGCCGCGCTGAGCGAGGAGCCGTCATGAGCGCCTACCATCGCTGTCCCAAGTGCAACTCGGACCAGATGATCGACGGCGGTTACGTTGCGGACGCGCAGGGGCCGCGCGTGGTCGTCGGGGTCGACCGCCATCCCGATCGCGGACGGCTGGCCCATTCGGCCAGCACGCTGATCCACGCGAGCGTGTGCGGCTCGTGCGGCTTCGTGGAGCTCTACGCCAACCGGCCCGACGAGCTCTACGTGGCCTACCAGCAGGCGGAACGCGCCGACCGATCCGCCCCCCACCCCCGGGCGTAGACGCGGAGTCCCTCCCATCCAGGCGCGGACCGGGCCCGCCGGCATTCGGATCGGCATCGACCTCGGCGGCACGAAGATCGAAGCCGTGGCGCTCGCGGCCGACGGTACGGAGCTGGCCCGCCTCAGGATCGCCACCCCGAGAGGGTACGAGCCGACGCTACGTGCGCTCGCCGATCTCGTGGTCCGCGTCGAGCGCCACGCGGGCGGCGCCGGGCCGGTGGGGATCGGAATCCCCGGGACGATCTCGCCCGCCACCGGGATGGTGAAGAACGCCAACTCCACCTGGCTCATCGGCCATCCCCTGGACCGGGACCTGGCCGACAGGCTCGGCTGCCCCGTGCGCATCATGAACGACGCCAACTGCTTCGCGCTGTCCGAGGCGAGCGACGGGGCGGGACGCGGGGCGTCCGTCGTCTTCGGGGTCATTCTGGGGACCGGGGTGGGCGGCGGCATCGTCGTCCACGGTCGGCCACTCGCGGGAGCCCAGCTCATCGCGGGGGAGTGGGGTCACAACCCGCTGCCCTGGCCCACCGACGACGAGCGTCCCGGGCTGGAATGCTATTGTGGGCGGCGGGGGTGCATCGAGACGTTCCTCTCCGGGCCCGGGATGGAGCGCGACCACCTCGCCGCCACGGGACGCCGCTGGGACACGCACCGGATCGTCGACGCGATCGGGCGAGGCGACGAGGGCGCCCTCGAGGCCTACCAGCGTTACGTGGACCGGCTCGCGAGGGGGCTCGCTTCCGTGATCAACGTCCTCGATCCCGACGTGGTGGTGCTCGGCGGCGGGATGTCGAACCTGCCGGGCCTCGCCGAAGACGCGCAGCACGCGCTGCCTCCCTGGGTGTTCACCGACGTGGTGACCACGCGGGTCGTAGCGAACCGCCACGGAGACTCCAGCGGTGTGCGCGGCGCCGCGTGGCTGTGGCCGGCTCACGAGGAGCGCTGAGACGGGGGAGAGGGGCAGCGGGAGAGGCCGACAGTCCCGGCCGCTCAACCCATCCGCGGAATCGTCATGTTGTCCAGGAAGAGCCGGTCCTTGGACGACAGCGCGGAAATCCCCTCCTGGTCGACCACGTCCAGGAGGCGCTGGACCTCGTCGCGATTGAGAGGGTGGAGCCTGCGCACGTTGATGCGCCCCCACCGATCGCGATCTTCCTGATTGCGGACGCCCTGCGACGAGTAGTGCGAGTTGGGCATCTCCACCACGCGTCGCGCCGCGATACGGCGCTTGCGCCAGCTCCGGTACCACATGCGGAGCGCCACCCCCACACCTATCCCCACGAACAGGGCTGGAATCCAGGTAGTCATACGCTGCCTAAGACGGCCACGAAGATCCGAGCCTGGGAACCGGAGGGGGGCGACCGCCTTCGGCCGCCCCCTCCGGTCCCATCGCCTCTACCTTATTGTGACGTAATCCGGGAGGCAAAGGTTGCAGTTCGGGCCGGGTCAGGTTCGAGACACCCTCGATCTCCCCCGCTCGACCGGCGCCCGGAGGAACACGTGGCCTGAGCCCGCGGCCGCCTGGCGCAGCGCAGCCGCCCCGCTGCCCGCGTCGTCGCGGACCTCGAGGACCGCGTCGAACAGCTCCGGCCGGGCGTCGACCGCGTCCCCGCGGGTGACCAGGACCACACGCGGCACCTCCCTCAAGAGGTCGCGGAGGAGGACGAGGGCGCGCAGCGCGCCTTCCGACTCGAGGCGGTCGAACGGCTCCTCGAGGATCAGCGTGGCGAGGACCTGCCCCCCGCCCGCGACCAGCGACACGGCCGCCAGGCGAACCGCGAGGCGCCCCGCCGCGAGGTCTTCCTCCGACAGGGGGCTCAGGGCGCCAGCGTCTCCCTGAAGCTGGGCCCCGCCGTCTCCCCACGTCACCGCCAGGATCCTCCCTCCCGAGATGCGTCCGAGGTACCGGGATGCCCGGGACAGCAGCACCTCCCTCGCCCGGGACAACCGTGCTTCGCGCACGCGCAGCAGCGCGGTGACGATTTCGCCGAGGGGTCCCTCCGCGGCCGGAGCCGAGCCCCCCGCACCCTCCAGCTCCGAGAGGCGCGCACGCAGAAGCTCGACCCGCTCCGACGTCGCCTCGAGCGCAGCGTGCAGACGAAGCGACCGGCCCTCCAGGTCCTGCAGGTGGGGAGGCTTCAGCTCGAGCTGTTCCCACCGCCGCTTCCACCAGCTGCCGTCCTGGACGATCGATTCCCACTCCTCGTGCAGCTCGGCCAGGACCTCGTCGTAGTGGCTCTCCAGCGTCCGCCCGCACGTAGGGCACGGTGCGGTCGGCCCGGCCGATTCCATCTGCCGGATGCGGCCCTTCAGCTCGCGTGCGCGGTCCCGGTAGGCGTGGAGCGTGGTCTCCGCGTCCTGTCGCTCGCGGTGCCAGTCCATGGTGGCCACTTCGAGGTCCCCGTCGGCTTCCACCGCGTCCGCCCGGATCGCGCGCAGCTCACGCTCGGCCGACCGCAGCTCCGCGGAGACGAGCTCGGGATCGACGCGCACCGCACCCGGCCGCGGCGCCCTCCGCTCCTCCGTGCTCTGCAGCGGCTCCGGCACGCCCATGTCCCGTGCCCCGGCCAGCGCCGCGGTGACCACGGCCAGCCCACGCACCTCGGCCACGGCCTCGACGGCCTGGTGGATCGCTCCTTCCAGCGTCTCGGCACCCCGGCCCGCCCACAGCCGGGCCAGCGGCCCCTCCTCCCCGGCGCCGGCCCGCAGCAGGAGCCCGGCCACGGCCCGCCGGGACCTGCCGGCCCCGCCGATCACGGCCGTCAATCCGGGCGGTATCGACATGCTGACCCTGCCGACGCCTTCGACCTCGCCGTCGACGGCGTCGAGCGCACCGATGGGCTCGGCCGGCGCCGGGGAGTCGGGCGGGTCGGGCACCAGCGCGCGCACCAGGTCCCGGGCCGTGGCGTCACCGGCGCCGTCCCGATCCAGCTCGGCTTCCAGCGCATCACGCAGGAGGGATGGAGGGTCGGACGGCAGCCACGCCTCCGGGGGCACCTGGGGCTCGTGGCCAGCCTCCACCGCCAGATGGAGGGCCTGCTGGCGGAGGTCGTGGAGCTGGGCGCCCTGCAGGCAGAGCAGGTCCGCCGGATCCACCCCCTCGAGCCTGAGACGTACAATCTTGCCCGCGATCCCGCCGGGGACCTCCCGCGTGACCTCGTGCACCCGCCGGCGCAGACGGTCCGGATCGTCGGGCAACACACGGATCGGGGCCAGGGCCGCGACGGCACGGCCCGGGATCGGGTGGAACGTGCTCGAGCCCCGCTCGAGGTCCACCGTGAAAAAGCCCTTCTCGTCGGCGGCCTCGTCCCACGGATCGAGGTCCACGCGCTCGAGCGATCCGGAGTACTGCACGTTCGGAGCGATCCGGCGACGGCGGTGGTCGCCGCCCAGCGCCACGTAGCTCCAATCGGCCGGGTCCACGAACACGCCGGTCTGGTCCCCCGAGCCCTCGCGCGCATGGAGGACCAGGAGGTTCCACCGCGCGCGCGGATCCGGCTCGGGGTGGAGCGCGGGCTCCCGTACCGTCGCTCGGTAGGGCACCAGGGCAGCATGGAGATGAAGGCGCTCGAGGAGGATCGAGCGCGGGAGGCCGGCGGCGGCCTCGACGTTGGGAAACGTATCGATCACGGCCAGCGCGCCCGGGTCGCCTGGGCGTCGGGGCGTGTCCCGCGGCCCGGCGACCATCAACACCGGCGTCTTCGGGAGCGACGAACGCATCAGCTCCAGTCCCCGGGCCAGCGCCACCAGTGCGCCCGCCGGCGGATCGGGCCGGTCGAATACGTCTCCGGCGAGCACGACCACCTCCGGACTCAGCCGCACAAGCTCCTGCACCGCCCGCTCCCACGCGATCGCCACGTCCCGCTCGCGAACATCGACCCCCCGCTCCACGCGCCCGTACGCGCGGAAGCCCAGGTGCAGGTCGGAGAGGTGGGCGACGATCACGTCCCGACCAGGTCATCGAGGACGAAGCCTTCCACGGACTCCGGCCACGGCGATCGATCCGAGGGCCGGGCCGCCAGGACCACCTCTTCGTGACCCAGGTCGACGCCGAGCTCGTTCAGGCTTTCCGGCAGCGAGCGCCGGTAGGTCGCGATCCGCCAGCCCGCGGGGAACTCCCAGGCACCGGGCTCCGGCACGACCGGTCCCAGGACCATGGTCCCGTCTTCGCTCAGTCGGCCGCACAGGGCGTCCCGCGCTCTTCCGGACAGGCCGGACAAGCCACCGACGGCGCCGAAGGCAGTGGTGTCCACCACGATCAGGGCGCACGGCGCCCCGGGATGCTCCGCGAGGTCGTCGAGGTTCCCCACGCCGAGGCGCAACCTCCCGTCCTTCTCCCCCACCAGGCCCGTCTCCATGTGCTCCCGGCCCAGCTCGAGCACGGGTGCCGAGCGCTCGGACACCGTCACCCGCACCGAGGGGTGCTCGCGCACGGCCGCCCGTGGGAGCGACGACGCCCCCCCACCCACGACCAGAAGCTCGTAGGGCTCCTCGGGCGGCGGCCCGAAGGCCCGGAACGCCGCGATGTCCCAGGGCGTTCCGTTCCGCCCGTCCAGCGTCGCCCAGCGGCGCACGGCCGCCCCTTCCACGAGCAGCCGCGCGGCCCGGCCGCTGGAGGTGAGGTGGCGGTCCTCCACCCGCACGTCGCCAAGCGTAGTGGGGCGCCGGGCCCTGACCAGGACCCTGAGCCGGGTGTCCAGGACGGAACCGAAGACCAGCCCGCCCGCGGAGAGGAGTACCAGGCAGATGACCAGGAGCGAGGCCGGAGTCGGGACCTTCGGGAGGATGAGCCCCGTCACCGCGAAGCCCAGCGCCGCCCCGAGAAAGGCGGCCGCTCCGACGCCGCCCGCGCGTCCCTCCGCCTCACCCGCGGTCGTGGCGGCCATCCCTCCGAGCACCCCGCCGCAGGCGTACAGCGGCAGCCCAGCCACGAAGGCGAGGCCCAGTCCCTGGCCGAGCCCGGAGCCTCCGACCGTCTGCACGATGCTCCACGACGCGCTGAAGATCGTCGCCGCGAGGAAGGCGAAGAGGCTGAGCAGCCAGCGTCGCCGAAGGGCGTCCACCAGGTCGGGGCGGGGCCCGGGCGCGGTCCACAGACCGATCCCGAGCGCAGCCGCCTCCACGCCGAGGATGGTGGTCACGGAGCGCATGAGGCCCGGTCCCGCATAGAGCAGGAGGCCCACCGCCACCTCGGCTGCGGTCGCGGCGCACAGGCCCACGAGGAAGGCCGGTAGCCACGTGAGCGGATGCGAGCGGCCGCTCACAGGACGCTCACGTGGCCGTAGGTGCCGCGGTAGAACACCAGCGCGTCGGCATCGCCGAGCCTGAGCTGCTCCACGCGACCGACCAGGATCGAGTGGTCCCCGCCGGAGTGCACCGACTCCAGGCTGCACGCCATCCAGGCCGCCGCTCCGTCCACGACCGGATCACCCGTCGGGCCCTCGTGCCAGTCGATCTCGAGGAAGCGCACGTCCGCGGGGTCGGTGGCGAAGCGCGCCGCGAGCGCGGCCTGGTTCCGGGCGAGGATGCTGACCGCGAACGAACCGGACTCGAGGAGCCGGTCGTGGGAGGATGCGCTTTGCTGGATGCAGACCAGCACGAGGGGCGGTTGGAGGGAGACGGAGGTGAACGCGTTCACGGTCATTCCACAGGGGGCGTCGTCCGCGTCGCGGGTGGCGACGATCGTCACCCCCGTCGGAAAAGCCCCGAGGACCTGTCGGAATGCGAGCGTGTCCTTCAAGCCGACTCCCCTGACGACGCCGCGGCGGCCGCCTGCCGTGGCGTGCCGCCGCGTTGCCATGCGACATCCTGAAGCAGGGCCTGCATGCTGGAGGCCGGTGTTGCTACCCCGCAAGCGGTCGCTAGCTTTCCAGCCTCGGCCCGATCGGGACCGGGACCGGATGACCTACGTACGAAGGGCTCGATGCGACGGCGCTGGCTTCTGCTCGCGGGGATCTTAACCGCCCTCCCGGGCTGCGACAACGTGACCTGGGGTGGGACCGAGGTCCATATGCAGGCGCCGCCCGAACGTGCCGAGGCACCCCCATCCGCAGGCGCGGAAGGGCCGTCGGACGTGCCTCCGCCACCCGAGGTGCCGACCGGCCCGATCCTCCTGGCGGGGGTGCACGAGAGGGATACGGCGAGCCTGACCGCCGTGGGGGAGGTGAGCGGCGACGGGCTGCGGGCCTTCCCGACCGAGACCGAGACCCCCGGGTTCCTCGCCGAGCTGAATCGCGTGCGCTTCGCTCCGGGCACGGAGCTCGTCCTCTTCGCCGCGGGCGCGCGCGTGGGCCGCCTCACGGTGACCGGCACGGGCGTGGACGCGGACCGGTTCTGCGCGCCGAGGACCACCGTCAGGGGCGTCGTCGAGATGCTGCCCGGCGCCTCGCAGGTCCGCCGGATCCTGGCGCTGGCCGACACCGCCGCGACCCACCGGCCCTACACGCCCCTCCGCGTGATCGAGACCGACTACGCCCAGCGCACGGCATCGCTGGCGATGGCCTCCACCGCCCTTCCGCAGGTGGGGGCGCCGTGGCCGCCGTCCCTCCTCGAGGCACGCGCGGACGTCCAGGCGTTCCAGCTTCCGGAGTCCGACGCCCCCTCGGTCGCCTCGACGTTCCTGTACAACGAGGAGCTCGCCGCCTCGGAGCCCGGGCCCAACGCCTACTCGATCTTCCTCACGGGGACGCGGGCCGCGGGAGGCTACCAGACCGACTACGTCGGGTATCGTCGCGCCGACCGCGACGGGAAGGGCGCACCCCGCTACTTCGACCATCTGGACCTGAACGGGGACGGATCCAGCGAGATCCTCCTCGATGTCTTCGGGGCTCGCAACCGTTGGTTCGCCGCGCTCGCCAGGCGGAACGGTACGTGGGTGCGCTCCTTCCAGGATCCCTGCGGCGATTCCACCGGCTGATGCCGGGCCTCCGGCCGTGGGCGACCCTCGGGCTCCTCCTCACCGTCGCCGCGTGCGGGACCGGAGGAAGCGGGGGCGCCGCCGACACGCCCGGGGACTCCGCCACCGGCCGCACGTTGGTGGATGCCGACGGCCGCGAGGTGAGACTCGCCGTCCCCGTGCGACGGGTAGTGTCCCTCGTGCCGTCCGCCACGCTCACGCTGGACGCGATCGGGGCGCGTGACGTGCTGGTCGCGCGCACGGACTTCGACACCGCCTCGTGGGCGGCCCCCCTCCCATCGGTCGGGGGCGGTCTGGAGCCGAGCATCGAGACGATCGTCGCGCTGCGACCGGATCTGGTGATCCGCTTCGGCGGCCCCCAGGACACCCGCACTCCGGCGAGGCTGGACGAGCTGGGCATCCCGCACCTGTCGATCCGGCCGGACGACATCGAAGACGTCTTCTCCACGATCCGGCTTCTCGGGCGCGTCACCGGGCGGGACGCCGCCGCCGACTCCCTGGTGGCCCGCCTGCGGCGCGAGCTCGACGAGGTGCGGCGGAGCGCGGAGGGCGCGCCGCCGGTGCGGGCCACGTACGTGCTCGGCGGCGATCCGCCGTGGGTGGCGGGCCCGGGCACCTATGTCGACGAGATCATCCGGTTGGCCGGTGGGGTCAACGTCTTCGCGGATCTGGGGTCCCTCTATGCGGCCGTGAGTCCGGAGGAGCTGGTGGCGAGGGACATCGACGTCGTCCTCCTCCAGAAGGGGAGCACGTTCGACAGACGCCTGGTCGACGGAGCGCGCATCGTCGAGGTGGGCGACGCCCTCGAGCTCCCCGGCCCCGCGGTGGCGGAGGCGGCCCGTGAGGTGGCGCGCGCGCTCAGGGGCCGCGGGCCGTGAGCCGCACCGGCCTCGGCCTGGGGCTGCTCGTGCTCCTGGCGGCTTCGGTGCTGCTCGGGGTGCGCTTCGGGCCGGTCCACCTGACCACGGGGGACGTCCTCACCGCGCTGGCGGGCGGCGGTGCCGACTGGCACCGCCGGATCGTGATGGAGATCCGGTTCCCCCGCGTGTTCCTGGGGGCGCTCGTGGGCGGCGGACTCGCCCTCGCCGGTGCCACCTTCCAGGCTCTCCTGCGCAACCCGCTCGCGGAGCCCTACATCCTCGGCATCTCGGGGGGAGCCTCGGTGGGCGCCGTGCTGGTCCTGTCGCTCGGGGCGGGAGCGGCCTCTTGGCCGCTCCCGCTAGCCGCCTTCGCCGGGGCGCTGCTGGCGATCCTCCTCGTCTTCCGTGTGGCGACCGCCTCCGGCCGCAGCATGGACGTGCGCGTCCTCCTCCTCGCCGGCGTGGTGGTCGCCGCGTTCTTCACGGCCTGCATCGCCCTCATCCTGTCCATCTCCGAGGCGCGCACCGTGCAGAGCGCGGTCCACTGGATCATGGGGAGCCTGGCGGGCGCGAGCTGGCGGAGCGTCGCCCTCACGGCCGCCTACACGCTGCCCGCCGCCGCGCTCCTGCTCACCCTGGCCCGTCCCCTCAACCTCATGGCCATCGGGGAGGAGACCGCACACTACCTCGGCGCCGACGTGGAGCGGGTGAAGCGCCTGGCGCTTGCCCTCGCGGCGCTTCTGACCGCAGCCGGGGTGGCCACGGCCGGCGTCATCGGTTTCGTCGGGCTCGTCGTTCCGCACGCGATCCGCCTCCTGGTGGGGTCCGACCACCGCGCCCTGCTCCCCCTCTCCTTCCTGGGCGGAGCGACCTTCCTGGTCCTGTCCGACGTCGTGGCGCAGCTCGTCCTGGCGCCCACCCAGGTGCCCGTGGGGGTCATCACCGCCTTCGTGGGCGTGCCCCTCTTCCTCTTCCTCCTGCGCCGGAGCCTCACGGCATGAGGTTCTCGGCGACGGACCTCGTGGTGCGCTATCCGGGAAGCGGGCGTCCGGCGTTGGACGGTGTGACGATGGACGTGCCCGACGGTTCCCTCTACGCCGTGCTCGGACCCAACGGGTCCGGCAAGTCCACGCTCATGAAGGCGATCCTGGGCGTGCTGCGTCCCGTGGCCGGGCACGCGCTCGTGGACGGACGCGAAGCGCGCGCCTGGTCGCGCAGGGACCTCGCCCGCGCCGTGGGCGTCGTTTCCCAGGCGGAGTCGATCGCTTTCCCCCTCACCGTGCGCGAGCTCGTGGGGATGGGCCGCTATCCCCATCTCGGGGCGTTGGGTGGGGAGCGGGATGCGGATCGCCGTGCGGTGACGCGGGCGCTGGAGCAGTGCGACGTCGAGGACCTGGCGTCCAGGGACGTGACCACACTGTCGGGAGGGGAGCTCCAGCGGGTGCGGATCGCCCGGGCGCTGGCGCAGGAGCCGCGGGCGCTGGTGCTCGACGAGCCGACGGCCAGCCTGGACATCCGTCACGAGATGGCGATCCTCGAGCTCCTGCGCCGCTCCGCCGACGGCGGCATGACGGTCCTGGTGGTGACCCACGGGCTGGACATGGCTGCGCGGTTCGCCGACCGGATGCTGCTGCTCGCCAGAGGGTCTGTGGCGGCGGAGGGTCCACCCGGGGACGTGATGCGCTCGGAGACCCTGGAGCGCGTATACCGCTGGCCGATCGCCGTGACACCCGATCCGACCACGGGGGACCCGCGTGTCACCCCGCTCCGCGCCGGGGCCCACTGACCGGACGTCTCCCGTCCGGCCTCGAGGGCGGGACGCTACCGATGCTTCGCTTCCTCTCTCAGCCCGACGTAGGAGCGGTATCGACTCCCGGCCACCTCGCCCCGCTCCACGGCCGCGCGAACGGCGCAGTCCGGCTCCGACGTGTGCGTGCACCGCCGGAAACGACAGCCCTCGGCTCGCTCGGCGAGCTCCGGGAAGCACGCCTCCACGTCGTCCGGGTCGACGCGCCACAGCCCCACGTCGCCGAAGCCCGGCGTGTCCGCCAACACGCCGCCGCACGCGAGTGGTATCAGGCGTGACTCCACCGTGGTGTGGCGTCCCCGGCCGCCCCGCGTGGACAGCTCCCCCGTGCGCAGCTCGAGGGCGGGGTCGAGGCGGTTGAGCAGGCTCGACTTGCCCACGCCGGAGGGGCCGACCAGCGCCGCGGTCCCCGCGCACGCCTCCCGGGCGAAGGCCTCCATGCCCTCACCCCCCACCGCGCTCACGGCCAGGACGCGGTAGCCGATGGGGCCGTAGGTCCGATCGATCTCGTCGAATCGTTCCCGCCCTCCGGGCAGATCGACCTTGTTGACGACCAGAACCGGATGCAACCCGCTGGCCTCCACGACCGCCAGGAGCCGGTCGATCAGCTCGAACGTCGCGCTCGGGTCGCGCGCCGCGACCACCACGATGATCCGGTCCAGGTTGGCCGCGACGACCTTCCCCTTCCGGCCGCCCGGACTTCTGCGCACCATCTGCGTGCGGCGCTCGTCGACGGCGTCGATCACCCAGTCCCCTGCCACACGCGCCATCCTCACGCGGTCGCCGATCACCACCTTCTCGCCGGTACGTTTCTGCAGCTTCAGGCGTCCCCGCATTGCGGCCTCCACCTCGGAGCCGTCGTCGAGACGCACGCGGTATACGCCCCCGCCGCTCGCGTACACGGTGCCGTGTCCGGAAGCCGTACCGCGCTCGATGCCCATCAAGACACTCCACCGACGCAGGAGGCCCCCCGCCGGACCCTGAGTGGATCCCGCGGGGGGCCCGCGCCCCGCTGACGTGTCCGACCGGGTTCGGTCGGGTCGGAGCTCACGCCGCGAAGGACTCCAGCGCGCTGCCCCGCTCGCCCTCGCGCAACCTGCGCAGGGCCCGATCACGGAGCTGTCGAATCCGCTCACGGGTCACCCCGAGCATGTTGCCGATCTCCTCGAGGGTGTGCTCGCGCTCGCCCTCGAGGCCGAAGTACAGCCGCAGCACCTTGGCGTCGCGCGCCTCCAGCGTCGACAGCGCCTCCGTGATGGCCTCGGTGAGCAGCCGGCTCTCGACCTCGACCTCGGGCTCGGCGGCCTCCTCGGTGATGAAGCGCTCCACCAGCTGGGAGTCCTCCGAGTCGCCGATCGGCGCGTCGAGACGGATCTCGGCGGCGTTCAGGGTCTGCAGCGACTCGACGAGCTCAGGCGTGAGATCGGTGGCCTCCGCCAGCTCCTCGGTGGTCGGCTCGCGTCCCTTCTCCTGCTTGAGCCGCTCCTTCTCGCGGAAGATGCGCGCGAGGTCGCTGGCACGGTTGAGCGGCACCCGCACCGCCCGGCCATGGTTGGCCAGCGACGCCAGAATGGCCTGGCGGATCCACCAGACCGCATAGGAGATGAACTTGACGCCCTGTTCGGGATCGAACTTCCGCGCGGCGGTCACCAGCCCGACATTCCCCTCCTGGATCAGGTCCGTGAGGGAGACGCCGCGGTTCTGGTACTTCTTCGCCACGCTGATCACGAAGCGCAGGTTGGCGCGGGCCAGCTCCTGGATCGCCTCTTCGTCGCCCTTCTGGGCGAGTGCGCCGAGCTCCTTCTCCCGGTCCGGGGTGATGAGCTCGTGACGACTCACGTCGCGGAGGTACTGGTCGAGCGCGCTCTGCTCCTCCACGCTCGCGTCGAATCCGGAGAGAAGGTTCTTCCCCTTACGCTTCCGGCGCTTGGCCGCCGGGGCCTTGTTCGCAGGGGCAGTAGCCATCTAGATCTATGCTCCTTTGCGCGCGACCCCGGTGGGATCGGCAGGTTCTCTCGCCTCGAAACAGGAATCCTGGTCGCCGCCGGATCCATAGCCCTGGATGATGGGCGTCGACTTCATGGTTGTCAACATCGACAGAACCCGTTCTACTTCACTCGGCGGACCGAGTTCCATCCCTGCGGGCGCCTCGAGGCCGGAGGGTCCGAGCGCGGGAAAACCCGCGCACGACGATCCTTTCGGCGCCGATTTCTGGTAACCCCTCATAGGAGGCGAGTTCCTTCTTCTCCCGAGCCCCGGAGGCCCGGTTGCCGCCCGTCCACAGGAAGCTCTACCTTGGCGCCTCGCCAACCCGAGCCTCCGCCCCCTCGACCGACCATCCTCCATTGGGTCACCACCTCACCTTCGCTGGCCTGAGCGACATCGGGCGGGTTCGGAAGAGGAACGAGGACAGCCTCTCCCTCCAGCCCGATCTGGGCGTCGCCGTGGTCGCGGACGGAATGGGTGGACATCCCGGTGGAGACGTGGCCAGCCGGATCGCTGCCGACACGGCCACCCGCCGCCTGAGGGCGCTGCTCCCGCTCACCGCCGATGCTTCCCCGGAGGATAGGACCGAGGCGCTGCGCTCCGCCATGGCACAATCGGTCCTCGGAGCCCATCACGCCGTGCGCACGGAGGGAGCGCGGGAGCCCACCCTCGACGGGATGGGCACCACCCTCACGGCGCTGGCCGTCGACGTCGACTCCGGCCGCTACGCTATCGGCCACGTCGGAGACTCCCGCGCCTACCGGTTCCGCGCCGGCGCGCTACTTCAGCTCACGCGCGACGACACCTGGGTCCAACGACGCGTGGAGGCCGAGGAGCTGACGCCCGACCAGGCCCGGCACCATCCGTTCGGCCACATCCTCACGCAGTGCGTCGGGCTCGAGGACGACCCGGAGCCCCAGGTCCTCCTGGGCCAGGTGGAGAACGGAGACCTCTACGTGCTCTGCACCGACGGGCTGATGGGGATGCTCGACGAGAACGACCTCGCGCGCGAGCTCACGCTGCACACGGGCGACCCCGAGGGCGCCGCTGCCGCGCTGGTGGGGCTGGCGAAGGAGCGCGGCGGGTTCGACAACATCACGGTCGTCATCGCGGAGGTCGCCCCCAGCGACTGAAGGTGTCAGGGAACGGCGACCGGCCGGGTGATCCGCTCGAGCACGTGGTCGCGATCGAGCTCCCTGCGCTCCAGGCTGAACACCCTGAGCACGCGAGCGGTGGTGTAGAGTTCGCGCGCCACCCTGGGCAAGTCGACCAGCCCGGCGAGGCCCTCGGTGCCGAGGCGGACCACCGATCCGTCACGCAACTCGACCAGCACGTCGAGTTGGAACATGGCGCGCTTGGCCGGGAAGTCGATCATGACCTCACCCGGCTCGAGTCCCACCCCGGCGGCGAGCTCGTCCTCCACGACCCGCTTCCAGGGAGAGTCGCCCACGGCCCAGTCCTCGACCTGGCGGCCGCGCAGGTCGGCCGCCGTGACCTCGAACGCTCGCTTGGGCAGACGGCGGTGTCGAAGGGCGGGCAGCCACCGGGTGGCCAGCCGCTCGGCAACGTCGGAGTCGTCCTCGTGTGCCCGGCGCCCGATCTCGTACAGGAGCTCCTCGTCGGTCGGCCCGACCAGCTCCTCGGGATCGATCAGCCCCGCACCGAGGGCGTCCTCGACGATGCGCTTGTAGAGCGCCGTGGCCGCGCGCACGCCGTGATGCCAGTACACGTTCCGGAACATCTGGTACTTGGCGAACAACAGCGATTCGAGCGCGGCCACCGCCTTCTCGTGGACCCCCAGCTCGAACGCGCCGGTCTCCGGATCGGGCAGCATCACGAGGCCCTGGAGCAACCGATCCACGTCCACCTCGCCGTACGGTACGCCGCAGAAGCGGGCGTCCCGGCGCAGGTACTCCATCTTGTCCAGATCCAGGCTTCCGCTCACCAGGCCGCGGAGGGGGATCGCACTCCGGCCACGGATCAGCTCGTGGATGCGGTCGGCCGCTCCGAGGCCGAGCGGGGCCAGCGCGTCCCGTAACGACGGCGATTGGAAGAAGCGTCTGCTCACCTCCTCGTGACCCTCCGGTACCTCGCCCTCGAGCTCCTCGAGGGCGTGGGAGAAGGGGTAGTGGCCGATGTCGTGGAGGAGGGCGGCGTAGGGCACCAGCTCCTCCCCCTCCCACGCTTCCGGAGGGACGCCGCCTCGCTCCCGGAGCTGTCGCAGCGCGGTCACCGTCAGATGGTAGACCCCGAGCGCGTGGTCGAAGCGGGTGTGCGTCGCGCCGGGATAGACCAGGTGGGCGAGGCCCAGCTGGCGGATGTAGCGCAGGCGCTGGAACTCGGCGGTGTCGACGATCCTGACGGCGGTGCTGTCCAGACGGATCGTGTTCCACAGCGGGTCGCGGACGAGCTTTCCGTGTGTCGGACCGGTCATGTCGGAAGTTGGATGGCCGGGCGACGGGGGGCAATGACGGAACGGGACGGGAACGGACGACTCGTACGCATGCTGGCGGCCTCCCCGGGATGCCCCCTATCTTGACGCTGGCCTCACCGAAGGAAAAGCGAAGGCCTCGCATCCTCCCGCTCCGAGCCACGTGCACGCGCAGCCCGCCCTCCGAGAGTACGTCCGCGCCCGCGCCGAGAATCGGCCCGGCGTCTATCGGATGTACGGCCCCGGAGAGGAGCTTCTGTACGTCGGCAAGTCCGTGCACGTCCGCTCCAGGCTGCTGTCGTACTTCCGGGCCCCGAAGGGCGAGAAGGCGTGGGAGCTGATCCGCGAGGCGGCTCGTGTGGAGTGGGACTACATCCCCAACGAGTTCGCGGCGCTGGTCCAGGAGATGAAGCTGATCCAGAGCCGCCAGCCCCGCTTCAACGTCCGCCACCGCCGCAAGCGCATCTACGCGTTCGTGAAGGTGACCCGCGAGCCCGCGCCGCGCGTGGTGCCGGTGACGCGCGTGGTGGAGGACGGCGCCACCTACTACGGGCCGTTCCCACGGGTGCGGGCTCTCGCCCACACGGTGCGCGAGCTCTCCCACGTCCTCGGGCTGAGGGACTGTCCGGCCCCGACGCCCATCTTCTTCGGTGACCAACTCGAGATCTTCCGTGGCGGCCGGCCGCCACGATGCCTGCGCGCCGACCTGCGGACCTGCCTGGCTCCCTGCTGCGGCCGGCCCACCGCGGTGGAGTACGCCCACGTCGTGGACGTGGCCCGCCGCTTTCTCGAGGGACACGCGGAGGCTCCCCTCCGGGAGATCGATGGACGGATGCAGGAGGCCGCCGCGCGGATGGAGTTCGAGTACGCCGGACTGCTGCGCGACCGGCTCGAGCGGCTGCGCGCCTTCCGCGACGAGCTCGTCGCCTTCCGGGGCCGGGTCGAGGATCTCACGTTCGTCTACCGCGTCCCGGGCTACCACGGCAACGATCGGGTCTACCTCATCCGTGGCGGTCGCATCCGCCGGGACCTGCCCCACCCGAAGGGCCGCCGCGCCCGCGAACGGGTCGCGCATGCGATCGAGGACGTCTACGGGGAGGTGGATCAGGGCCCTCGGGGTCTCGCACCCGAGGACGCCGCCGAGATCCTCCTGGTCGCGCAGTGGTTCCGGCAACGTCCGAAGGAGCGGAGACGCGCGCTCCCGCCGGCCCGCTGGCTCGAGGAGAAGGACCCCCGGCGGAGGGAGTCGGCGTGAGCCCGCGGACGCCCGCGCGGCCGCCCCTGCGCGTCTTCTCCGAGGAGGACATCCGCCGGGTCGTGGACGACGCCGCGGCGCTGGCCAGCGCGGAGCGCGCCTTCTCCGCGTTGGCGCGGGGCGAGGCGTTGGTCCCGCCACCCCTGGGCGTGGACCTCCCCGGCGCGGGCGGCGAGATCCACCTGAAGGGCGCGTACCTCGACGGCGCGCCGATCTTCGCCTTCAAGGTCGCGACCGGGTTCTACGGGAACGCCGCCCTCGGGCTGCCCACCGGTGCCGGACTGGTGCTCGTGTTCGACGCGCGCACGGGGTTCCCCCTGGCCCTGCTCGCCGACAACGGGTACCTGACCGACGTGCGCACCGCCGCAGCGGGCGCCCTCGCCACCCGCCTGCTCGCGCCCGATCGGCCGCTGGCGGTCGCCGTGCTCGGCTCGGGCGTCCAGGCGCGCCTCCAACTGCGTTCCATGTCGCGGGTCCGCCCCATCGCCTCGGTACGGGTGTGGTCGCCCAGGGTGGCCTCGCGAGCGGCTTACGCGGTGGAGATGCGCGAGGTGCTGGAGACCGACGTGCTCCCCGCCGACTCGATCGAGGAGGCGGTCGCGGAGGCGGATCTGCTGGTGACCGCCACCCCCTCGCGTCGGCCCCTGATCGCCGCGCCCCTGGTGCGCCCCGGCGTCACGGTGATCGCGCTCGGCTCGGACGGTCCGGAGAAGCGCGAGCTGGATCCCGGGGTGCTGGCACGGGCGGACAAGGTGGTGACCGACCGGACGGAGCAGTGTGCGCGGCTCGGCGAGCTGCACCACGCGCTGGAGGCCGGCCTCATGCGGGCCGAGGACGTGCACGCCGAGCTCGGTGACATCCTCATCGGCGCGCGGCCGGGGCGGGAGGACGACCGCGAGACCATCGTGTGCGACCTGACCGGTGTCGGGGCGCAGGACGCCGCCATCGCGGAGGTTGCGCTCCGGGCCCTCATCGACACCACGCCCGGGGCCGTCGTCGCGCGCTAGACGCCCGCCCGAGCGGCGACGGCGCTCGCCGCGGGTCTCTCATCACCGGTCGTGAAACCCTTCCGGCTGTGAACCTGTCATACGGATAGTGTTCGATGGACAGGTTCCTTTCGAGAGGTCCGAGGCCACCCGCGATGAAGACCGACCCGGCCATCCGCCGACACCTACCCCTCCATCCGCTGGAGTTCAGGATTCTGCTGGCGCTTCTCGAGGGTCCGAGCTACGGGACCCGGATCGTGGAGGAGATCGAGGAGCGGGAGGTGGGGCGGACGAAGATCTACCCGGCGAACCTCTTCCGGCGCATCCGCGACCTGCTGTCGCGGGAGCTGCTGGAAGAGTGCGCCGCCCCCGAGGGTGCCGATCCGCGCCGAACCTACGTGCGGCTGACCCGGACGGGGCGCGCCGTGGCACGGGCGGAAGCGGAGCGCCTGCGGGAGCTGGTGGCGGAGGCGATCGATCACGAGCTCCTCTCCGAGGGATGACCTCGTGACGCGACGCGCACGCCACGTCTACCGAGCCCTCCTGGCTCTGCTTCCCGGGCGCTTCCGCGACCGCTTCGGAGCCGACATGGAGGAGTTGTTCGCCCGACGTCTCTCCACGGCCCGCTCGGCGGGCGCGAGGACGTGGGTCTGGACCCGGGGCGTCGTCGATGTCCTCGGCCACGCCGCGCTGGAACACCTCTGGCCGGCCCCGACGCATGCACAAGGGGAGGATGGGATGGGCACGAGGCTGCAGGATCTGCGCTGGGCCGCGCGTACGCTGGGCCGGTCGCCGCTCTTCACGGCGATGTCGGTCCTGACGCTCGCGCTCGGGATCGGTGCGTCGACCGCGACGTTCTCCGTGGTGAGCACCGTGCTCATCAAGGACCTCCCGTACCGGGAGCCGGGCAGGCTGGTGGCCGTCTGGCCCGAGGCCAACTTCAACAACGGGATGGTGCGCCAGAGCCTGGAGTCCATGCCGGCGCTCGCGTCCGAGACCGGCATCTCGGGGTGGAGCCTCACACTCGTCGGTGAGGGCGAGCCGCTCGAGCTGGATGCCAACCGGGTGTGGCCGAACCACTTTCGGGTGCTGGGCGCGACACCCGCCCTGGGCCGCGACTTCACGTCCGACGAAGGGCTCCCCGGACGCAACGACGTGGTCATCCTCTCGCACGCCCTGTGGGTGCGCGTCTTCGGGGCCGACCCCGACGTGCTCGGTCGGACGATCCAATTGTCCGGCGCCGACGCGGAGACGCACACCGTCATCGGCGTGATGCCGCAGGACTTCCGCCCCGTGGTGGGCGACCCCGAGGCGTGGATCCCCATGGGCTACGACCCGGCGGTGGGGATGGCGGCCGACGACTCGTGGTACGTGAACTACCGCGTGGCGCGCCTGGCGCCGGGCGCAACCGTGGCCCAGGCGCAGGAGCAGGTCGAGGCCTTCGCGCGGACGGCACGCGAGCGGCTTCCCGGCAGCTTCGACGAGGAGGACGTCTCCGCGGCCACCGTTCAGCCGCTCGCGGCCTACGTGGCGGGAGACCTCGCGCCCGTGCTGTGGGTGACGCTGTGCGCGGTGTCGCTGGTGCTGCTCATCGCGTGCGTCAACGTGGCCAACCTCCTCCTGGCACGGGGCGAGGCGCGCAGCGCGGACCTCGCGGTCCGGACGGCGCTGGGTGCCGGACGCCGCCGCGTGGTCCGGCTGCTCCTGGGGGAGAGCGCATTCCTGGCCGGCCTCGGAGGGGTCCTGGGGGTTCTCCTGTCCTTCGGCCTCGTGCGCCTGATCGTCGCCGCCGCGCCCGCGGACTTCCCCCGCATCCGGGAGGTCGCGGTGGATGGGGCGGTGCTGTCGTACGCCGTCGGTGCCACGGTCCTGGCGGCGCTCCTCGCCGGTCTGGTGCCGGCGCTGCGCGCCAGCCGCGTCGACGCCACGGCGTCGCTGCGGGGAGGCACGCGCACCCCGTCCGCGCGCCGCGGGTCCAGGCTGACGCTCACCCTCGTGGGGATCGAGGTCGCGTTGGCGGTGGTGGTGACGGTAGGATCGGGCCTCATGCTCCGATCGCTCCAGCGCCTCTCCGCGGTGGACACGGGGCTCGACACGCACGGAGTCGTGGTCCTGCATCCCACGCCGCCCGGTGGCCGCTATCCCGACGGCGCGGCGTTCCAGGCCTACTACAGCTCGGTCCTGGAGCGCGTGAGGGCCCTCCCGGGCGTCGAGTCAGCCGGCGCCATCCACCTCCTCCCGGGAACGCTCGGCAACTGGAGCTTCCCGACGTGGCCGGAAGGCGTGGACATCCCGGAGGCCTCGGCGACGCCGTCGGTGAACTTCCGCGTGATCTGGCCCGGGTACTTCGAGACGGTGGGCATGCGCCCCGTCCGCGGACGGCT
>CAZPZU010000074.1:0-22002 GCA_964591135.1 uncultured Gemmatimonadaceae bacterium
TGTTCAACTTCGAGGGTGGCTGCTACGCCAAGACCATCCACCTCTCCCCGGCCGGTGAGCCGGAGATCTTCCGCGCGACCCAGATGTTCGGGACGATCCTGGAGAACTGCGTCCTGGACGAGGGGACGAGGGAGATCGACTTCGGGGACGGCTCGATCACCGAGAACACGCGCGCCTCGTATCCGATCCACTACATCCCGAACGCGGTGCTCAGCGGGCAGGGTGGCCTGCCCAAGAACGTCGTGTTCCTCACGGCGGACGCCTTCGGCGTGTTGCCTCCGATCTCCCGCCTCACGCCTGAGCAGGCGATGTACCACTTCCTGTCCGGCTACACGGCGAAGCTCGCCGGAACGGAGCGGGGAGTCACGGAGCCGAAGGCCACGTTCAGCGCGTGCTTCGGCGCTCCCTTCCTCCCGCGGCATCCCGGCGTGTACGCGGAGATGCTCGGGGAGCGGCTGCGGGCGGGGCACGTGCGCGTGTGGCTGGTGAACACGGGATGGACCGGGGGGCCCTACGGCACCGGCAGTCGCATGTCCCTCGGCCACACCCGCTCGATGATCAAGGCGGCGCTCGCCGGCCAACTCGACCACGCCGAGACCGAGACCGATCCGGTGTTCGGGCTCCACGTGCCCAGGGTGGTGTCGGGTGTGCCGTCCAACGTGCTGAACCCGCGCTCCACCTGGACGGACCCGGACGCGTACGATACCCAGGCCGCGAAGCTCGCCACGATGTTCAAGGAGAACTTCCAGAAGTTCGCCGGCCAGGTGCCGAACGAGGTGAAGACCGCCGGGCCGCGCTGACCGGAACAGCGTGACGGGCGCATCGAGGTCGAAGGAAGGGACCGGGGGCACGCCCCCGGTCCCTTCCTTGTGGGTGCTCGTACGGACCTACCTCAAGATCTCGCTGCTGGGCTTCGGCGGGCCCAACGCACACCTGGCGCTCATGCTCGACGAGGTGGTGGAGCGCCGCCGCTGGATCTCGCGGGAGCGCTTCCTCGAGATCGTCGCGCTCACGAACCTCCTTCCCGGCCCCAACTCGAGCGAAGTGGCCATCCACGTGGGCTACACGCAGCGGGGGTGGGCCGGCGCGCTCGCAACGGGGCTCACGTTCCTGGTCCCCACCTTCGTGATGGTGACCGTGCTGTCCGCGTTCTACTTCCGCTTCGGCACGCTCCCGCAGGTCGCGCCCATCTTCTGGGCCCTGCAACCCGTCATCGTCGCGATCGTGCTTTCCGCCGGATGGAAGATCGGGCGTGCTGGGGTCAGAACGGTCGCGCAGGGCCTCCTGGCGGCGGTGGGCGCCGTGGTGAGCCTCGCGTCGGGCCAGGCCGTCATCGGGGCGATGTTCGTGGGCGGTGCCGCCACCTGGTGGTTGCGGAGGGGGGAGCGCAGCGGGCCGTCGGGCGGCTCCGGGCGAGGCGGGCCGGAGGGCGGTGAGCGCAGGACCGCAAGCCTCTTCCTCCCCGCCGTCCCGGCCGCGACGGGGGTGGTCGCGGCTCTCGGAACGCTCGGCTCGGTCTTCTTCACGCACCTGTGGATCGGCTCCGTCCTCTTCGGGGGAGGATACGTCCTGGTGGCGTTGCTGCAGCCGTACGCGGTGGCGCGATACGGATGGGTGACCTCCGCCCAGTTCCTGGACGGCGTCGCCATCACGCAGGCCGTGCCCGGACCGATCTCGACGCTGTCCGCCTTCGTGGGCTACGGCGCGGCGGGCGTGCCCGGCGCGCTGCTCGGCACGGCCGGGATCTACCTTCC
This sequence comes from uncultured Gemmatimonadaceae bacterium, assembly GCA_964591135.1. Taxonomy (GTDB): domain Bacteria; phylum Gemmatimonadota; class Gemmatimonadetes; order Longimicrobiales; family Gaopeijiaceae; genus SZUA-318. The sequence continues at coordinate 1,755 of CAZPZU010000074.1, forward strand.
GGCGTTCGTCGGCGTGCTCCTGGTGGCACCGCGCCTGGCGCGCCTGCGCGAGGTCGACGCCGTCCGCCACGCTCTGGAGGGGGTTGTGGCCGTGGTCGCGGGCGCGGTGGTGGGCGTGGGTGTCTCGCTCGCGGTGGCGGGCGTGCGCGACCCGGTGGCGGGCCTCGTCGCGGGCACCGCCCTCGTCCTCGCGCTGTGGAAGAAGGTGCCGGCGCTCTGGCTGGTGGCGGGCGGGCTGGGCGTGGGCGCACTGCGCGTGCTCTTCGCCTGACCTTCAGCGCACGCCCACGCGCCGCCGCTGCCACGCTCCGGCGGCCAACGCGCCCAGGAGCAGCGCGAGCACCGTCCCGAACGAGGCCTGACGCGGCAGGGCCGGACCGGGGATCACGGTGCCCAGATGGGTCGCGACCCATGCCGCCGTCCAATCCCCGATCGGCCTGCCGAAGGCCGTCGCGAACGCTTCGGCGACGTCGTCCCGCGACCTCCAGAAGCGGCCGAAGCGTTCCGCACCGTACTCGCGCTCGAGGTCGCCGAGGAGATAGGTGGCCGTCTGCGTGAACGCGGGGGGCGGCGCCAGGTCGTAGACCGCACCGAGGGCCGAGGGGAGTGTGCGGGCCACGCGCGCGTCGGACAGGTCGTCGAGGAGCGCGTCCCGGCGGGGGGAGAGGACCTGGTCGGCACACGCGTCCCTTTCTCCGGCCATGCACCGCTGCAGGCCAAGGTCGGTGTCGGACCAGAAGGCGTCGCGCCGACCGAACGCCTGGTTCCCGGGCCGCTCCTCGTCCTTTCCCCGGAAGGGGGGGGGCGGCGTCGTGCTCTCGGCGAAGCTCAACGCGCCGGCCCGGAGCCACGCCTCCACGGCCGGCCCCGGCAGGCCGTGGAGGGCGACGAGCCGACAAGCCCGGGCGAGGTTGCTGTGCCGTTCCCCGTCCGATCCCCTCCACGTGTGGAGCTGGGCGGGCTTCACCGGAGCCGGCTGGACGAGGAGCTGGATGCAGTACGGCGCGCCGTCGAGGGTTCCGACGTACGTCTCCTGGCGGGTGCGCGCGTCCGGAGGGTAGGCGCCCTCGCTGGCGAAGGCGGGCGATTGCACGAAATACCCCACCGTCACGCCCCGGCCGGCTTCCTCCCGGTCCGACAGCTCTGCGCTCAGCAGGGCGCGGATCGCCGTCAGCATCGCGGGATCCGCCAGGGCGGGCGGGCCACCGACGGCGATGCCGTCCTCGGCGGTGGCCAGGGCCAGCGCGGGGAGGGAGTCCATCCAGCGGATCCTCTGGATGAGGGCCCGGGTGCGGACGACGTCCGCGCGGAGCGCCGCCGCCCGAGTCTCCTCGGGCAGCCTGGCGTGGGCCTCACGCCGCGTGAACACGGACGGCGGGAGCGCCCAGGCCGAGATCAAGGCGCATCCCCCCACCGTCAGTCCGATCCAACCCTTCAACGCAGGCGCCATCTCGTGCTCCTCATGGCCAGCGCCGCCAGCACGGCGATCCACATCAGGGAGAAGAGGAGGTGCGGGTCGAGCGCCGCGCGGGTGCGCGGGGCTCCCTGGAGCACCCACGTCCGCCACATCGAGGCGAGCTCCTCGGTGCCCAGACCGGAGGCGCGCCGCAGGGCATCGCCCGGATTCGCCTCGGGGTCCGCCCGCAGCCGGTCCCACGCCCCGGCACCGCCGGCGCGCAGGGCCAGCCAGAGCAGGGCGCTCCGTGCGTTGCGATCCTGCATCGGGCCGTACAGCCGGAACCGGGACAGGTATTCGTCGCAGTCGGGGATCGAGCCCGACTCGACGCACGAGATCCAGAGCGGCTGACCCTCCCGGCTCCCGGGCGCCCAGGCGGAGACGAGCGCGCGGCGCTCCTCCGGTGTGTACCAGTCGTCGAGGGGCCTGTCGTCGAGGTCCAGGCCCATCGCCACCCAGCAGGCGACGGCGTCGGCCTCCAGGCAGGCGTGGGTGGCCTTCGACGGCGTCGTCGCCAGCTCGAAGAAGGCCGCGCGGGCGGCATCGGCGCCCGGCGCCCGGACGGAAGAGCCCGCCCAGCGTGCGACGGGCGGTGGAAGGTCGATCCCCAGGGTCGTCGCGATCACGTTCTCAACGCCCGACCGCACCGCGGAAGCCGGCCGCCACGCCCCGAGCTCGACGCGCCGCACCGTCCCTTCCACGGAGATCTCCGCCGGCTCGTTGGACCACTGGAAGACGTAGGTCGTACGGCCGGTCGACGGGCTCGACGCGACGAACGGGGCGTACCCTTCCCACACTTCCCGGAAGAAGCCCTCCGCGGCTCGTCGCTCGTCGGTGGGCGCGAGGATCCTCAGCGGGCCCACCGCGAGGGTATCCACGGCCGTAACCCGCCCCGGCCGGGAAGCTCTCTCGCGTGCCGCCCGGGCTTCCTGTGCGTCCCGGTCCGCTTCGGCGGCCAGGGGCGCGACGTCGTGCAGGTGGCGCACCAGCTCCGCCTCCGTTTCCTGCGCGCGGATCGGAGCGGGGAGGAAGGCGAGCGCCACCGCGATCCCCGCGACCGTCCGACGCCTCGCTCGCTCACACATCGATCAGCGTCCAGTTGCCGGTGAACACCTGGAACGGCCCCGGCGCGGACACGAGCGCGTGGAAGACCCACTGCACGACGTCGGTGTGCCGGAGGATGCCGAAATAGGGAAAGACGAACTGGGAGAGGAAACTCCCGAAAATGACGAACACGACGCCTCCGGCGAGCACCCACAAGGTGGTCTTCACGGTCCCGGCAGCCATCGCGGAGAGCAGCGCGTAGGAGACCAGGATCGCGGCGAAGAAGCGGATCGCGAGCTGGTCCGGATAGGCGTGCAGCCCCACCGGAAGGGAGATCGAGGCCACGGCGACGTGGGCGCCGATCCAGAAGGCGGAGGCCGGGAGAAGGGCGAGGACCGCGCCCGCGCCCATCTTGACCGCGGCGTAGCGCCAGCGGGAGATGGGAAGGCTGAGGGCGTAGACGTGGCCGAGCTGATGGTCCCAGTTCCACGCGGACAGCGCGAGCGTCACGCCGATGGCCGCGGCGAGGAGTGGGAAGAAGGGGAGCCATACCTGGTAGGTCGAGACCACCCGGTACGCCTCCAGCGCGGGGCCTTCCATCCCCGGCGAGGATCCGAGCCCCTGGACCGCCAGCAACGGAAGACCGTAGGCCGCGAAGATGAAAGGCAGCAGAGCGAAGCGGATCTGCTTCCAGTGGAGAAAGAGCATTGGCTGATACATCGCTCAGCTCCGGTAGGGGGGCGTGGGCCGCGATGAACGGAGGAGCTCGACGAAGCCTTCCTCCAGGTCCAGGTCCACGACGTCGCGCAGGCCGATGCCCGCCCCGTCGAAGTAGTGGCGCATCGGGTCCTGCCATCCACGCACGATCCACGTCTCGGAGCCTGCGCCGTTGAGCCGCTCGCGGGAGAGGATCGTGAACGGCGGCTCCTCCGGAACGGCGGGCGCGTCGGCGACCTTGATGCGCTTGATCCCGTTCTTGAAGGCCTGCATCGGCAGCTCGACCACGAGACGTCCGTCGTCCATCACGCCCACCCAGTCGCAGATGCGTTCGAGCTCGTGGACCAGGTGGCTCGAGATGAAGACGGTCGCGTTGGTCTCCGAGACGTAGTCGAGCAGCGCCGTGAGGACGTCACGGCGCACCACGGGGTCGAGGCCGTCCGTCGGCTCGTCCAGCACGAGCAGGTCGGGTCGCTGGGAGAGGGCGAGCAACATGAGGAGCTTTCCGGTCTCTCCCTTGGACATGCGCGAGATCCTCCGCTCCGGGTCCAGGCCCAGACGCTCCGAGAGCTCGTCGGCCCACCCCGCGTCCCACAGCCTGAAGAACGAAGCGTGAAAGCGGACCTGCTCGCGAACGGTGAGCGCGGGGTAGACGTGGGGCCGCTCCGGCACGTAACCGACGCGCGCGAGGACCTTCGGCATGTCGCGCGGCACGTCCCTTCCCAGGACCCGGATCGTGCCACGATCGGGCTTCAACATGCCCATGGACATCCGGATCGTCGTGGTCTTCCCCGACCCGTTGGGCCCGAGGAAGCCGTAGATCGAGCCGGTCGGCACGCGCAGGCTGAGGTCCTTCACCTCGAAGGACCCGCCGGCGCGCCACGCGACGTCCGTCATCTCGATGGCGCTATTCACGGATTTCGACTCCGGTTTCCACGTTCAGTGCCCGCGCGAGCTCCTCCACGGAGATCCCCAGACGAGCAGCGTCCTGAAGCAGGGTGCGCACCAGCTTGGTCGCCTGTGCCGCGCGCTCCTCTTCCCGGACGAACGTCGGCACCTCCTGGACGAACGTCCCCTGGCCGTGCCGTAGCTCGACGAAGCCGTCGGCGGCGAGGTCCCGATATGCCTGCACGACCGTCGCCGGGTTGACCCGGAGGTCACGCGCCAACGCACGCACGGAGGGGAGGGCGTCTCCGGGGCCCAAATCTCCCGCCGCGACCGACATGCGCACCCGCGCGGCGATCTGTTCGTAGAGCGGTGTCGGGCTCCTCGGGTCGATGTCGTCGAACACGGCCGGCTCAGCCTGCAGGTGGGGTGGCGGGAGGACCGCACACGATCCCGCCGTTGGGCCACCCCGGGGGCACCGTGAAGCCGTAGCCGAGCCCACAGATGCGATCCAGCGCCGGGTGGGTGAAGACCGCGGTCCAGCCCCTCGCGCCGGCCGTCACCACGTCCACCACGAGGTCTTCGCTGCGCTCCCAGTCGAGGGAGTCGATCTCGGAGGTGTACGTGCCGTGGTCCGCGTAATGGATCTCCTGGGCCACTGCCATGCGCTTCAGAGCTTCCCGGATCGCGTCCAGGAAGTCGCTCTCGGCAGGGCCGCGGGTCGGCGCGGATACGGGCGGAGCCGAGAGCCACGCGGGCAGCGGTTCGGTCCGTCCCGTGTCCTCGATCCGGTAGCGCCGCACGAAGTTCACGTGGCTTTCGCCCAGCCACCGGCCGAGGACGCGCCGAGCGCCCAGGTACTGCGGATCCAGGCGCACCGGAACGTCCACCACGGCTTCGGGCCTTCCGGAGGCGCCCAGGACGGTCCAGGCTCGGGTACCGTCAGGGCGTGCGCCCGGCTCGCGGATCCACAGACGGCCGTCGCTGGCCACCCGAACCACCCGGTAGCCGGGCGGCGACGCCGGCGGAGCGAGGCCGGCGAGCGCGCGCCGGACGCGGCTACGCTCGTCGCGCCGGAGGGCTCCGTCCACCCAGAAACGTCCGTACAGCCAGACGTCCATGCCGAACAGGCTGTCGCCCGAGAGCACGTTCGCGGAGGTCTGGCGTGCGAATGCACCGGCGGAGTCGAACACGGACAGGCGACCGGTCGTGCCCTCCAGGGCGGCTACGGAGTCCCCGGGCCACGGGTACACGCGGGACAGCATCCGGAACTCGCCCGGGCCCTGACCAAGCCGGCCCCACCGGCGCACGAACGAGCCGTCCGGCGCGTACAGAGACAGCTCGGACGCTCCACCGTCGGCGACCACCACACCTCCCGAGGCGAGGGGGAGGAGACCCGTCACGTCTTGGAAGGTGTAGTGCTCGTCCCCTTCGAGGACACCGATCTCCAGGACCGGGCCGCCGAGCGCCAACACCGGGACCGCGCTCCCTTCCCGGGGAGTGCGCGCCTCGCCGCAGGCGGCGAGCGCGACCGCGGCGGCGAGAGCGGCAGTGGCTCCAGGCCTCATCGACGGGCTCCCAGTGTATTAGTGTATCGGTCCACTAATACAGTAGGACGATCCGATCTCGAAAACAAGGGATTTGTTGCCGAAGAGAACGGGAGTCCCTGTACGGGGGGCTCTGGAAGACTTAAATAGTCCCCAATCATGGAGAACTCGCCCCCCGCCCCGGGGCCGTCGGAGGATCCTGCCGGACGGTCCGAACGGCACGCCCTCGACGGCGTGCGCGCGGCCCTGCACGAGGACTTTGAGATCCTGCGCACGCTCGGGCGCGGGAAGATGGCGTCCGTGTACCTCGCCCGGGACCGGGTGCTCGGCGTTCTGGTCGCGATCAAGGTGCTGAACGCGGAACAGGCCCGGGATGAGACGGTGCGGCGCCGCTTCGAGCGCGAGGCACGGGCAGCCGCCTCGCTGGCCGAGCATCCGAACGTGGTGGCGGTCCAGCGCTTCGGACGACTGCACGACCAGAGACCCTATCTGATCATGCAGTACGTGAAGGGCCGCACCATGGAAGAGCGCCTGAAGGCCGAGGGCCGACTCTCCGTGGCCGAGGCCAAGCAGGTGATCCGTGAGGTCGCGTCGGCATTGGGCGTCGCCCACGCCAACGGGTTTCTCCACCGTGACGTGCGGCCGGCGAACATCCTGTGGGACGAGGAGCACCGGCACGCTCTCCTCACCGACTTCGGCATCGCGGCGATCCTCGCCTCCAGCGGAGAGGAGACCACGCGCCTCACGCGGACCGGCCAGCTCATGGGCGAGCTGCGCTACCTGAGCCCCGAGCAGCTCCACGACGCCGAGCTCACCGAGATGGCGGACGTGTACCTCCTGGGGGTGCTCGGCTACGAGCTGCTGACCGGCGAGGGGCCGTACGTGGCTCGCTCGAACACGGATTGGATCACCGCCCACCTGCGGCAGGAGCCGCGGGACCTGCGCACGCTCAGGCCGGACGTCGACGCCGCCACCGCCGACCTCCTGAAACGATGCCTGGCGAAGGAGCCGATGCACCGGCCCAGCGCGGCGGACGTGGTGCGGGTGCTGGACGATCGAGGGCTGGCCCCGGTGGGTGTGGTCGCGGGGGAGACTTCGGATCTGCAGGAGCTGGTCAAGCGCCGGGTGCCCCAGATCGTGCTGATCACGATCGCCGCCGGCTGGTTGCTCCTCCAAGGCATGGACCAGCTCGTCGACCGGGGTGTCCTGGGCAATCTCGCCTATCGGCTGACCCTCCCCTTCGTCGGAGCCGCTGTGCTCGCTTCGACGGTGATCGCCTGGTTCCACGGGCAGAAGGGGAAGCAGAGGGCCCCCGTCGTCGAATACGTCCTCCTCGCCGTCACCGCCGCCCTCTGGGCGGGTGTGACCGCGTGGATCATTCTCGGGAGCTGAGTCATGACGATGTCGTTGCGCACAGCGGCGCGCTCAGTCGGGGCTGTGGCCGCCGCCGTCCTCGCGTTCTCACCGCACACCGACGCTAACGCCCAGAGCGCCCCGCGCGTTCCACGCGACGCTCCTCCCCGCTACCACCCCCTGCCACCCATGCGCCAGCAGGCGAAGGAGATGCAGGGGTGGGTCGAGCAGCGGTTGACGAAGGTGCTTCCGGGGCTCATGTCCGAGTACGGCGCGGACATGTGGATCCTGTCGATGCGCGAGTACGGCGAGGACCCGGTGTTCTGGTCGATGATCTCACCCACGACCTTCGCCGCGCGGCGGCGCTCGATCTACGTGTTCACGCGCCAGTCCGACGGCTCGGTGGAGCGCCTCGCGCTCGGGGGCTCCGACCAGGGCGGGCTCTTCCAGATCTACCGCTCGCCACATCCGACGCCTACCGGTGAGGAGGCGGAGCTGTGGGGCGACGAGCAGTGGCGGCTGCTTCGCGAGATCGTCGCCGACCGCGACCCCGGCAACATCGTCCTGAACATCGACGACACCTGGGCGTTCGCCGACGGCCTCGGCGCCGGTGAGCGCGAGGCGCTGGAGAAGGCGCTCGGACCGGAGTACCTGAAGCGCGTGAAGCGCGAGCCACGGTTGGCCGTCGACTACATCGCGGTGCGCGTTCCGGAGATGATGCCACGCTACCGAGAGATCGAGGAGACCGTCCACGCGATCATCTCCGAGGCGTTCTCGAACTCCGTCATCACGCCCGGCGTCACGACCACGGCGGACGTCGTCTGGTGGCTCCGCCAGAAGGTGAACGACCTGGGCTTCGACACGTGGTTCCAGCCGTCCGTCGCCGTGCAGCGGGCCGACGGCGAGCACGAGGGGCCCGACGCGGTCATCCAGCGCGGCGACCTGCTGTGGACCGACTTCGGCGTGATCGGCGAGCGGCTCAAGACCGACACGCAGCACCTGGGCTACGTGCTGAAGGAGGGCGAGACCGACGTGCCCGCCGGGCTGAAGGCATGCATGGCGGCGAGCAACCGCATGCAGGACCTCACACTGGAGGAGATGAAGCCTGGCCAGACCGGCAACGAGGCGCTCGCGGCCGTGCTGTCTCGCATGAAGGACGAGGGCATCACGGGGTCGCTCTACTCGCACCCCATCGGCGACCACGGCCACGGCGCAGGCCCGCTCATCGGGCTATGGGACCGCCAGGAAGGCGTGCCCGGCCGCGGCGACGCGAAGATCCGCCCCTCCACCTGGTTCAGCATCGAGCTGCAGGCGACGGTGCCCATCCCGGAGTGGGGCGGGAAGACGGCGTCGTGCCGCCAGGAGGAGGAGGCGTACCTGGACCCGAGCGGCGACCGGCACTGGGTGTTCCGGCGTCAGGATCGGTTCCACCTGGTGTGGTGAGGCCGCTCGAGCGCCATTCCCCGTGAGCGACCGCCCGTCCTTCCTGGAGGAGTTGAAGCGCCGCAAGGTCGCCCGTGCGGCCGTGGTGTACGCGGCGGTCGCCTGGGCGGTCCTGCAGGTGGCGGACATCGTGGTGCCCGCGTTGAGCCTGCCGGAGAAGATGGTCACCGGCGTGGTGGTGCTGGTCTTCCTCGGGTTCCCGATCGCGCTGGTGCTCGCGTGGGCGTTCGACATGACGCCGCGCGGGGTACGGCGCACGGCGACGGACAGCGGGGCGGAACGCGCCGGACCGGCGTCACCGCACCGCTGGCTCTCCGCGCGCACCCTCGCGCTCGCCGGCACGCTCCTCGTCGTAGGTTGGATCGGGGGCCGCTTCCTCCACCCCGGTAGAGGCAGCGCGAGTCCGGGCGGCCCGCCCTCCGTGGCCGTCCTCCCCTTCCGCGACCTGGGCACGACGCTCGACGAGGCGCATTTCGCCGACGGGATTCAAGACGACATCCTCACCCAGCTCGGGCGTCTCGGTGCGCTCCGGGTCACGTCACGCACGTCCACCGAGCGGTATCGGGAAACGGAGAAGGACATCCCCACCATCGCAAGCGAGCTGGGAGTGCGAGCGGTGCTGGAAGGTGGGGTGCAGCGTACGCCGCAGCGGGTCCACATCAACGTCCAGCTCATCGACGGCGTCACCGACGAGCACCTGTGGGCCGAGACGTACGACCGGGAGCTTACGGCCGACAACGTATTCGCCATCCAGTCGGAGATTGCCCGGGCGGTGGCCGAGGCCCTGAAGGCGACGCTCACCCCCGAGGACGAGAAGACGCTGGCAGAAGTGCCCACCCGCGACCTGGAGGCGCTGGACCTGTACCACCGGGGTCGGAGTCTCATGGACGAGACCGACGACCAGGAGGCCCAGACTGCCGCCATCGGGGTCTTCCAGGAAGCGGTGCGGCGCGATCCGTCGTTCGCGCGCGCGTGGGCGGAGCTCACCCGGGCGCTGAGCTGGCAGATCCGCATGGGCGCCGGCCGGGACACGCTGTCGGCTCGCCAGGCCCGCGACCGCACGCAGGAGCTGGCCCCAGGCAGCGTGGACGCCAACCTCGCCGAGGGCTACTACCTGTACTACGCGCGGGGCGACTTCGAGGGAGCCCTGGCCGCCCTCGAGCGGATCGACGCCGTGCAGTCCAACAACTCGGACCTGGTCTTCTACCGGGCCAACGTCCTGCGCCGCCTCGGCCGTTGGAGCGAGGCGACGGCCCTCTTCGAGCGGACCGTGGAGCTCGCGCCTGAAGACGCACGGGCGCTCTCCGAGCTCGGATGGGCGTACCAGACCCTGCGGCGCTTCGACGAGGCCTGGGACATGTACCAACGCGCCATTCGGGTGGCGCCGGAGTTCTCCCAGCCGGTTCGCACCGAGGCCGACATCGCGCTGTGGGGCCGGGGCGACACGACGCAGGCGCGCGCCATCCTTCCGTCGTTGATGCGTGTGGCGGAGGACGATTATCCGGCCGTGGTCGGTGCAGATCTGGTCTACGTTCAGCGCAACCCGGCCGCCCTGGACATGGCCCGTGAGGTCCACCTGCCCCCGACGAGCTTCTCCCAGTACTATCTGCACCCTGACGGCCCCGTGCAGCTCTGGCGTGCCCGCATGGCCTGGGCCCTGGGCGACACCGCTCGCGCGCGGTTGGCGGCGGACGAGCTGGAGCCCGCGCTCGTCGAGGCCATGCCAGCACTGGCTCAGGGTGGGGCACCCGCGCCGGAGGGCGAGGATCTGTTCGGCGCGAACGCGAGCCTCCACGCGATCCGGGGGTGGGCTCTGGCGTTCCGGGGTGAACACGCCCGCGCTCTGGCGGAAGCCGACAGCGCGGTGGCGCTCTACGGTCCGGAGGAGGACGCCGGCGACGGCATGGCCATGCTCAGGCAGCGCGCCCAGATCCGCGTGGTGGCGGGTGACCTGGACGGAGCGGTGTCGGACCTGCGCAAGCTGCTGGAGCTTCCGGGGCTGACCACGGTCTGGGAGCTGCGTCTGGATCCGTTCTATGATTCGCTACGTGGGCGCGCGGACTTCCAGGAGTTGGTCGCGGGGAGCTAGAACAGTCCCACCCTTCCCTTCACGCTCGCGATCAGCTTCGCGGGGTCGTAGCCCACGCCCTGCTTGAACACCAGCTCCACGTTGCGGATGTCGGAGATGTTCGCGGCGGGGTTCCCGGCGATCACGACGAGGTCCGCCTGCTTCCCCACCGCGAGGGAGCCCACGCGGTCGGCCCGCCCCAGGTAGGTGGCGCCGTTGAGCGTGCAGATGCGGATGGCCTCCAGCGGCGTAAAGCCCGCCTCCACCAGGAGCTCCACCTGCCGCTGGTCGGAGTAACCGGGAATGACGCCGCCGTAGCCCGTGGGGTCCGTGCCCGCGAGGAGGAGCCCGCCCGCACGCGCGAAGCGCAGCTCCATCGCCATGTCCTTCGGGAGGAGCGAGGCATACGGCGACTGGACGTTCTGCTGCACCTGGGCGAAAGTCCGCTCGAACTGCTCCTTCAGGATGGGGTCGAGCACGTCGAGGCCCGGCGGCTCGGGCCGGCCAGGGGTGAACGTCTCGAACACCGTGAGCGTGGACGTCACCGCGACGTGCTGTTTGACCAGGAAGTCCACGAGCGCTCCGAACTCGGGACCGTCGGGATCGACCTCGTCCAGCGCCGCCATCCCGACGTTCTGGCCCGGGCAGGCGTCGGGACGCTTGTCCTTCACGAAGTCCGTGGCGACGAGGAAGCCGTGCTCCAGGTCGTCGATGCCCAGCTCCGCGGCCTCCCGGTACGTCACCGAGCAGAGGTGCCCGGTGATCTTCAGGCCGCGGCCGTGGGCCTCCGCGGCCGCCGTCCCCAGCTCCGCTCGCGTGATGTGCATGTAGGCCTTGAACGACGTCGCGCCGGCGTCGGCCCAGAAGTCGACCATGCGGCGTGCGTCGTTCGCGTCCTTGAGCGCGTACATCTGGCCGAGGGGCAGACCGGGGCCCTGGAGATAGGGCGCCGTGGCGTCGATCCACGGCCCCGGCTTCTCACCCCTCGCGATGGCCCGGGCGATGGCCAGCTCGCCGTACCCGTTCACGTTCCCGGCGGTGCGCATCGACGTCACGCCGCCCGCCAGGTAGAGCCGCGTGAAGCTCTCCGTCAGGTTGCCGTACACCCCCGGTCCCGTCGGGTAGTACAGGTGCTCGTGCATCATGACGAGACCGGGAATCACAGACCTGCCCGTGAGGTCCATGACCCGCGCCCCGGCGGGAATCTGTATGGAGGACGTGGGGCCCATCGCCACGATGTCGCCGTCACGGATGACGAGGGCCTGGTCCGGCCGCGCAGGCGCCCCGGTGCCGTCGATGACCCGCACGTGGGTGAGCGCGACCACGGCGGTATCCACCGCGACGTACTGGCGGACGTTGGGTGAGAGGGTGGGCCTCTGGGCCGCGACGGGCGCCGCCAGGAAGGCCAGGAGGAAGAGGACGGCTCCACGGTTCGTACACATGCGGTGAGCTTAGGGCCGGCCAGGGGTGACGTCCACCCGAGATGGCGCGAAGCGGCTCCACCCGACATCTTCCGATTCTCTCGACCCTCCGACCCCCCGCATCTTGGCCAGCAACCCTCCCACGAGGCGCCGCTCCTTCGATCGGCGCATCATCGAGGGCCCCCTCCCGGGGGCCGTCTGGCGGTTGGCGTGGCCCACGATGCTCCAGAACGTGATCGGCGGCCTCCAGGGCGTCATCGACCACGTCATGGTCGGCCACTACGTCGGCTACACCGGCAACGCCGCCATCGGGGTGTCGTGGCAGATCTTCCTCGTGGTCATCGTGTTCATCTCGTCGGTCTTCACCGGGATGGGTGTGCTGGTGGCCCGCTTCACCGGCCAGAACGACGTCGAGAAGGTGAACCGGACGGTCTACCAGGCCTTCCTGACGGCGGCGGTGCTGTCCGTCGGTCTCATGGCTCCGTTGGGATACTTCCTCGCGCCGAAGCTGCTGGTGCTGGTGAACGCCGCCCCCGCGGTGCAGGCCGAGGCGCTGCCGTACCTGCGCACGATGTTCGTTTTCAGCTTCGGCATGATGATGTTCTTCATGACCGGCGGAGCCTTCCGGTCGGCCGGCGACGCGCAGACGCCCCTTCGGCTGGGCGTGGTGCTCACCGTCCTGAACATCGTCCTCAACGTGATCTTCATCCGCGGGCTCGGCCCCATTCCCGCGTTCGGCACCACCGGAGCGGCGATGGGCACCGTCATCGCCGGGGGCGTGGTCAGCGTGATCGTCCTGGGGCTCCTGCTGTCGGGGCGGGCGGTCGTGGCGTTCCGGGGCCTCACCTCGTGGCGCCCGGACCCGCACATCATCCGCGAGCTGTTCCGCTTCGGGCTGCCGACGGGGATTCAGGGCGTGGCCATGAACCTCGGTGGGGTCTTCCTCCTTCGCTTCGTCGGCTCGCTCCCCCAGAGCGCCGAGGCGCAGGCGATCTACGCGGTGAGCTACACGCAGCTCTTCTCGTTCATCACCTGGACGTCCGTGGGAATCATGGGGGCGACGGCGGCGATCGCCGGCCAGAACCTGGGCGCGAACAAGCCGGAACGTTCCGTCCACGCGGTACGCGTGGCTTCCGGCATCGGGCTGACGGTGGCCGTCTTCATCGGTGCCCTCTTCGTCCTCATGCCGCGCGCCCTGCTGGGGATCTTCGACATGCACGAGCCCGAGCTCCTGCGCCTGGGCGTCCAGCTCCTCCGCTACCTGAGCATCTCGGGGCTCTTCATCACGGTGGCGCTCGCATACACGGGCGGGCTCCAGGGCACCGGCGACACCAAGAGCCCTCTCTACATCTCCATCGTCTCGCAGATCGTGATCCCGCTGGGGATGTGCGCGGTGATCCAGGCGGTGCGGGGTCTCAATCCCGGCGACATCTGGCTCGCGATCGTGTTGGGCCACCTCACCCGCTGCGTGCTGAGCGTCGCCCGCTTCCGTCAGGAGAAGTGGCGCAGCATCGAAGTCGACATCGGGCCCGCCAGGGCCTGAGCGGGGAAACCCGCCGGGCGCGGCGGGTACGGGGTCCCGACGAGACGACCCACCAATCCGACGGGAGGCAATCGCATGGCCAGTCAGTACTGGCTGATGAAGTCCGAGCCCGACGTCTATTCCATCGACGACCTGGAGCGGGACGGCTCCACCATGTGGGACGGCGTCCGCAACTACAGGGCGCGCAACAACATGCGGGTCATGAAAGTGGGCGACCAGGTCCTCTACTACCACAGCAACCAGAACCCCCCGGCGATCGTCGGCGTGGCGCGCGTCGGCCGTGAGGCCTATCCGGACCCGACGCAGTTCGACCGGAAGAGCAAGTACTACGACGAGAAGTCCGACCCGGACGACCCCCGCTGGTCGCTGGTGGACATCGAGTTCGTCGCGAAGCTTCCGCACCCGGTCGGTCTCGACGACGTGAAGGCCGAGAAGGCCCTCGCGGAGATGGAGTTGGTGCGCTTCGGGCGGCTCTCCGTGCAGTCCGTGCGCCGCGAGGAGTTCGAGCGCGTGCGGAAGATGGGCGGCCTGTAGGGAGCGTCGGCCATCCTGCCGCAGGGACCAGGCGGACCGTTTCTTGCAGCGTCCACGACCGAGCGATCTGATCCAGCATCACCGGCCGGCAGACCCGTGACCCAAGACGAATCACTCGGGAACGGACGTGTTCTCGAGGGGGGCTTCAAGCGTTTCGCGCCGGGAGCCGACCAGATCCACGTCCCTACGTCGTCCAGGAAGGCGGCGCTCGCGGGTATCGCCATGTACCCGGCGTGCCGGCCGGAGGCGGCGCGCGCCCAGAGGATGGCCTGGCGGGCCACCGCGCTGCTCGGCCCGCGTGCGCTGTCCGGTCGGCCGGCGCCGTGGACGCCGCCGATGGACGACGCGGTCTGGACGGCGTTGACCCGGCAGTGGCGATGGGAGGTCGGCGACTTCGACGCGGTGGCGGTCGCGTCCCGTGGGGGAGAGGAGGCGACGCTCCGACTCCTCCTCATCCGGAACGGGGAGCCCGGCGCGCTCGCCAAGATCGCCCCCGCCGGCTCGCCCGGGCTGGAGCGCGAGGAGACCTCTCTGCGGCTACTCATCCGCTCCCGGCCGCACGGCTTCACCGTGCCGCAGGTACTCTCGAGCGGCGAGGCCAACGGGTGGCGCTTCCTCCTCACCCGGCCGCTCCCGCCGAAGATCCACCGCATGGCCGCGTCACCGCCGCTCGGCCGTATCGTCGGCGAGATCCACATGGGGCTCTCGTCCCTCCCCCGCCCCTCGCCCCTGCCCAACCACTGGTACCCGATGCACGGAGAGCTCGCGCCCTGGACCGTACGCGAGCTTTCCACCGGAGACCTGATCATCCTCGACTGGGAGAAGGCCGCCTGGGCGCCTCCAGGTGCAGACGAGGTCTTCTATCGGGCGGCCGCCTCGGCATTGACGGACGAGGCGCCCGGCCCGATCCACGTGCGCGAGGCCGTGGACTTCTGGCGCCGGAAGCTCCGTTCGGAGAACGCGCTCCAGTACCGTGGCCAGGACTTCGTGGACCGGCTTCAACGGGCGCTGGACCGGATGGGACACTAGCTCCGCGCCTTTCCCCCCCGCTCCTTGCCGTCGGGGCCGGCGATCCGGAGGTTGGGGCATGACCCACTTCCGAGCTTCGGCAGGACTGGTCCTCGCGGCCTTCTTCGTGCCGCTCATGACTCTCCCTCAACTGGTGGCGCAGGGCACCCCTGACGCCAGGGCGCTGGGCGTGCCCCTTACCGGAACGCCGGGCCGCTTCAATGCAATCACGGACGTCGCGGGCGTGGAGGTGGGACATTCCACCATCATCCGCGGGGAGGGCCGTCTCGTGGTCGGAGAGGGCCCGGTCCGGACCGGCGTGACCGCCATCCTTCCGCGCGGACGGGCCGCAGGCGACTCCGCCTTCGCCGCCTGGTTCACGCTCAACGGCAACGGCGAGATGACCGGCACCACGTGGATCGAGGAGTCGGGGATCCTCGAGAGCCCGATCCTCATCACGAACACGCACAGCGTGGGCGTCGTGCGCGACGCGGTCATCGAGTGGATGCGCCGGCGCGATCCGTCGTTCCTGTGGGCCCTGCCCGTCGTGGCCGAGACGTACGACGGGTCCCTCAACGACATCAACGGCTTCCACGTGAAGGCGGAGCACGTCTTCGCAGCGCTCGATGGGGCCCACGGCCGCGCGGTGGAGCAGGGCGCGGTGGGCGGCGGCACGGGGATGATCTGCCACCGCTTCAAGGGCGGCATCGGCAGCGCGTCACGCGTGTTGCCGGAGGCCGAGGGCGGATACACCGTCGGCGTTCTGGTGCAGTGCAACCAGGGCGCGCGCTCCGACCTGCGTGTGGCCGGCGTACCGGTGGGCGAGATGATGCCCGAGCCGGCGCCCTGCTACGCCGACCCGTCCGTGCCCGCCGAGGACCGCTTCCGCGGCGTGCCGTTCTGCCCCGGCGTCGGGGGCGGGTCGGCCGGCGAGGCGGAGCCGACACCCGAGGGCGCCGGCTCGATCATCATCGTGCTGGCGACGGACGCGCCGCTGCTCCCGACGCAGATGAAGCGGCTGGTGAAGCGCACCGCCCTCGGGCTGGCGCGCATCGGCGGGATGGGATACAACGGCTCCGGCGACATCTTCATCGGCTTCTCCACGGCCAACCGTAGGGCCGCGGCGGAGCGGGGGGAGGTCGTGGGGCTGGAGATGCTGCCCAACGACCGCATCAATCCACTCGTCGGCGCGACGGTGCACGCGACGGAGGAAGCCATCCTCAACGCGATGCTGGCCGCCCGGACGCTGACCGGCATCAACGGATACACGGTCCCGGCGCTGCCGCACGACCGCCTCGCCGGGATCATGGAGCGTGTGAACGCAGCCCTGAGGAGGCCCAGGTGAGCGATCTGGTCCAGAATTATGTCGGCGGGAAGTGGACGCCTTCGTGCGCCACCGAGGCGCTCGCCGTCCTCAATCCGGCCTCCGGCGACGAGCTGGGCCGCGTCCCGTTGTCACCCCGCGCCGACGTCGATTCGGCCGCCAAGGCCGCGAAGGGAGCCTTCCCCATGTGGCGGGCCACGCCGGCCGTGGAGCGGGCGCGCGTGCTCTTCCGCCTGAAGGCGCTCCTGGAGGAGAACAAGGAGGAGCTGGCCCGCCAGCTCACCCGGGAGCACGGCAAGATCGTCGCCGAGACGCGCGGGGAGATCCAGCGCGGCATCGAGAACGTCGAGCACGCCTGCGGGATTCCGACGCTGATGATGGGTGACACGCTCGAGGACATCGCGCCGGGCATCGACTGCGAGACCGTGCGCCAGCCGCTGGGGGTCTTCGGGATCATCACGCCATACAACTTCCCGGTCATGATCCCGCTGTGGTTCTGGCCGTACGCGGTTGCCACGGGGAACACCGTCGTGCTCAAGCCCAGCGAGCAGGACCCGCTCACGCATCAGAGGATCGTCGATCTCGCCGAACGCGCGGGCCTGCCGCCCGGTGTGCTCAACGTCGTGCACGGGGGGCGGGAGACCGTGGAGGCCGTGTGCGACCACCCGGACATCGTGGGTGTGTCGTTCGTGGGGTCGAGCCGCGTGGCGGAGATCGTGTACAGGCGGGCCACGTCCACCGGGAAGCGTGCCCAGTGCCTGGGCGGTGCCAAGAACCACATGATCGTCCTCCCCGACGCCGACATAGACGTCACGGCGGAGGCGTGCCTCAACTCGGTGTTCGGCTCGTCGGGCCAGCGTTGCCTGGCCGGCAGCATCTTCGTGGGTGTCGGAGACGCCTGGGGTCCGCTCCGTGAGCGGATGCTCGACGGTGCGGCCGCGCTGCGCATCGGCGACGGACTCGAGCCCGACACCGACATGGGGCCCGTCATCTCGGCGGCCCATCGCGACCGGGTCAACCGCTACATCACGCAGGGCGAGGCGGACGGGGCGACGTTGCTCCTGGACGGCCGCGGAGCCACCGTGCCCGACCTGCCCGGGGGCAACTGGGTGGGCCCGACCGTCTTCGAGGACGTCTCCTTGGAGAGCTCCATCGGCACGGAGGAGATCTTCGGGCCGGTGGCGTGCCTGAACCGGGCCCGCACCCTCGACGAGGCCATCGGATGGATGCAGGTGAGCCGCTACGGTAACGCCTGCTCGATCTTCACGACCAGCGGCCGAGCCGCCCGGGAGTTCCGCCACCGCGCCGGCATCAGCATGATCGGGATCAACATCGGCGTGGCGGCGCCGATGGCGATGTTCCCCTTCGGAGGATCGAAGGGATCGTTCTACGGCGATCTCAAGGCCCAGGGCCGGGACGCCATCGGCTTCTACACCGACGCGCGCGTCGTCATCTCGAGGTGGTGATCCCGACATGAGCACCCTTTCCGCGTCCCCGACCAACGCCGACATCGTCGCCGGGCAGAGGGAGTACCTCCTTCCCGCGATGCTGCACATGTACTCCGAGCCGCTCGCGCTCGTGGAAGGAAAGGGCGTCCGCGTGCGCGACGCCGACGGCAAGGAGTACCTCGACCTCTTCAGCGGCATCCTCACCACGTCCATAGGCCACGCCCACCCGCGCATCATCGAGCGGGTGACGGAGCAGATGAACCGGCTGGGACACGTATCGACGCTGTACGCCACGGACGTGCAGGTGGAGGCGGCGCGCCGGCTGGCCGAGCTCGCGCCCGGCAACCTGCAGCGCACGTTCTTCACGAACTCGGGGACCGAGGCGATCGAGACCGCGCTCATGATGGCGTGCCTGCACACCGGGCGGAGCGAGATCGTGGCGCTGCGCATGGCGTACCACGGTCGCTCGTTCATGGCGACCAACGTCACGGCTCACGCCTCCTGGCGCCCGCTGGCGACGCGGGTGGCGGGCGTGCACCACGCGATGTCGCCGTATGCGTACCGCTGTCCCTTCAAGCAGCCGTGCGACGAGACGTGCGCGGAGAAGTTCGCACACGACCTCGAGGAGGTGATCGTCACCTCCACGAACGGGCAACCGGCGGCGTTCATCGCCGAGACGATCCAGGGTGTCGGCGGCTACGTCGTGCCTCCTCCCGGCTACTTCCAGAGGGCTGCGGAGATCATCCGCTCCTACGGCGGTCTGCTGATCGTCGACGAGGTGCAGGCGGGCTTCGGGCGCACCGGGAGGCACTGGTTCGGCATCGAGCACTATGGGGTGCTGCCGGACATCATGGTCATGGCGAAGGGGATCGCGGGTGGCTTCCCCGTCGGCGCGACCATCACCACCGACGAGATCGCCGCGTCCTGGAGGGGGAAGACGATCTCCACCTTCGGAGGCAACCCCATCTGCATGGCCTCGATGTGCGCCACCCTCGAGGTGATGAAGGAGGAGCGCGTCTACGCGAGGGCGGAGGAGCGCGGCGCCCAGCTCCGCGAAGGCCTCCTCGCCCTCCAGGCCGACCACCCGTGGATCGGCGACGTGCGGGGGATGGGGCTCATGCAGGCGCTGGAGATCGTCGAGGACCCGACCGGCAAGAAGCCGGACGCGGCGCGCACGAACGCGCTTCTGGAGGCCTGCCGCGACGAGGGGCTCCTCCTCGGCCAGGGAGGGATGTGGGGCCACTGCGTGCGCATCGGCCCCTCGCTGCTCGTGACCGAGGACGAGATCGCGGAGGGGTTGGAGAAGCTGGGGAAGGCGTGCGGGGCCGTATCCTGACGCGCCGCTTTCGTCTCAGCGCCTCCCGACGAACGACGAGACCTCGAAGGAAGGCGGCGCCACCCTCCCGCGCCCGTGGGCCGGGCGGCTGTCCCGCTACGCCCCCGAGGTGATCTCCTCGTAGGCGCAGGTCCGGATCTCCCGCGCGCCCGGTTGGCCGAAGGGTCCGAAATCCTCGAAGCCGGAGAGGGGCTCCCGCATGGCGAGGATGCCGTCGCGGCCCCGACCTGCCCGTACCTGCGCTCCCACGAACGTCAGGGCTGCCTCCAGGTAATCATGGAAACGGACCAGATCCGTGTGGGTCCCGACCACGGGTAGCCCCGGTGCGGCGTGGCCGAAGACGTAGATGGTGTCCTTCGGATGATCGGCCAGGGTGAGGTCGAGCACCTGCATCCATCCGCGCAGCGTCGCGCCCGCGGCCCGGTCGACGACCGGATGCCGGCGATGGAACACCAGGTCGCCCATGTGGGCCACGTTGGCCTGCTCGAAGGTCACCACGATGTCGCCACTGGTGTGGGCCCGGCCGTAGTGGCGGGCCGCCACGTGCTCGTCGCCCACGTCCGTCGACCAGGACTCGTCGAAGGTGACGTCGGGGTAGAGCTGGTCCGTCGGTGGCTCGCCGCCCGGCGGGTCGTGCATGTGCTCGGCGGCTTTGGTCTGGGCCACCACGGAGCGGGCGATGCCCCGGAAGGAGATGTTGCCGCCGGTGTGGTCCCCGTGATGATGCGTGTTGACCAGGCAGTCCACCGGACGGTTCCCCGACCGCTCGTTCAAGCCTGCGATGCAGGCCTTGGCTTCCTCCGGAAACTGGCTGTCCACCACGAGCACCGCGTCGGGGTTCACGAGGTACCCGATGGTGCCGCCCCGCATGGTGAAGAAGCCCACGCCGCGCCGGATGGGCGTGAAAACCGGCGGGGCCTCCTGGGCCTGCCGGGCCCGGGCGAGGGAGGGTCGAAGGACCAGGCCGCCGGCAGCCGCCGCGGCGGAGGTGGCGAGGAAGGCACGGCGGGACGAGGGCATGGTCGGACTCCGGGATGTCGGGCGGGACAGGGGTGGGAGGAGAGGCTACGACCGGGCAGGTCGGCCGGCAAGCAGGACTTCCGCCCGACAAGGACTTCCGC
>CAZPZU010000074.1:22102-25896 GCA_964591135.1 uncultured Gemmatimonadaceae bacterium
AGGACTTCCGCCCGACAAGGACTTCCGCTCGCGGCAGGACTTGCGCTCGCGATTCGCCGGCACCCGCTCCATCTTCCCCGGCGTTCCATCCGACCCCCGCCTGCACGGAGTCCCCATGCCCCTCGCCGCCTGGCTTCTCCTCGTCGTCGCCGTAGGCCTGGGCCTAACCCTGGAGCTGGCCTTCTACCGTGCGCGTCGCCGCGACCGGCGGGCGGTCCGCACGAGCGCCGGAGGCGGCGCGTGACCTCCGCCACCCTCGTCGGTGTCCTCGTCGGCTACCTCGTCGTCCTGCTGGTCATCGGTGTGTGGGGGAGCCGCGACTCGTCCGACGTGAAGGGCTACTTCCTCGCCGGCAAGCGGCTGCCTGCGTGGGTCATCGCCTTCAGCTCGAACGCCACGGGGGAGAGCGCCTGGCTCCTCCTCGGGCTCACCGGGATGGGGTACGCCGTCGGGGTGCACGCCTTCTGGGTCATCATGGGCGAAGTCCTCGGCGTCGCCACCGCCTGGGTCTTCGTGGCCCGTCCGTTCAAGGAGCTCACGGACCGCTACGACGCCATCACGGTGCCCGACTACCTCACCGCGCGCTTCCGGGACACGCGGCATCTGTTCAGGATCCTGTCGGCCGTGATCATCCTGAGCATGGTCGTGGCGTACGTGGCCGCGCAGCTCACCGCGTCGGGGAAGGCGTTCGACACCTTCCTGCACACCGGGTATACGGCAGGCGCCTGGATCGGACTGGCGATCGTGCTGTTCTACACGTCGGTCGGCGGGTTCAAGGCGGTAGCCTACACCGACTTCCTCCAGGGCGTGCTCATGCTGGGCTGCCTGGTGACGCTCCCCCTGGTGGCCATCCCGGCGGCGGGCGGGTGGGCCGGCACCATGGACGCGCTGCGCGCGGCCGATCCGGCCCTGCTCAGGCCCATGGGGTCGTTCGGCCTGTCGATGGGAGGCCTGGCCAGCGCGTTCGGCTTCGTCGCCATCGGCTTCGCCTTCCTGGGCTCGCCGCAGCTCCTCACTCGCTTCATGGCGGCGCGCGACCACCGCGAGATCGAGGAGGGTGGCCTGTGGGCCGTGCTGTGCGTCATCGGCTTCGACGTGGGCGCGGTGCTGTCCGGGATGGCGGGCCGCGTCCTCTTCCCCGGCCTCGCCGATCCGGAAACCGTGCTGCCCGAACTCAGCCACGCGCTCTTCCCGGCGTTCTTCACCGGGATCTTCCTGGTAGTGGTGCTCGCGGCCATCATGTCCACCGTCGACTCGCTGCTCATCCTCGCCTCGTCGGTGGTCGTGCGCGACCTCGTGCAGAACGTCTTCGAGCCGGGCGCCGATCAGCGCCGGCTGTCGCTCCTGGGCAAGGCCGTCACGGTGGTCATCGGGCTGGTCGCCATCGCGCTGGCCCTCTCCGAGACCCGCATGATCTTCTGGTTCGTGCTCTTCGCCTGGTCGGGGATCGCGGCGGCGTTCACGCCGGTCGTGCTGTGCTCGCTCTTCTGGAAACGCACGACCCGTGCCGGTGCCGTCGCCGGCATGGTCGGCGGCTTCGTCACGACGATCGTCTGGGTGGTGTGGTTCAAGGAGCGCTTCTGGGACCTCTACGAGATGATCCCCGGCTTCGCCGCCGCCTTCCTGTGCATGGCCGTGGTCAGCCTCGCCACCGCGCCGGAGCCCGAGGCGGTCGCGGAGCTGGAGGACGCCCGAAGAGCCGTGGGGCGGGTCTTCTGAAGCCGGGCGTCAGCTCTTCTTCCCGGTCTTGACGAAGACCCCGGTCAGCACGCGCTCCACGTCCCTGCTCTTGCACTCGGGGCACCTGGGCCGGGCCTTCTCGTGCTTCGAGATGGGCTCGACGACCTGGAACTCGTGTCCGCACTTCCGGCACTCGTAGTCGTAGACGGGCATGGCTGCACCTCGACGAACCGTTCCAGCGGTTGCAGGGCGGTCCCCCCGCCTGAGGCCCGGAGCGGCCGCCGCCACTCGACCATCCTACCCCCGGGAGGGTTCCGGGGCTCCACCCCGCTATCCGGTTTCGAAACACGCCGCGCCGCCCCATGATGTCCCGGCCGCGGCCGGCTCCTCCACCAGCGGGCCCGGCCCATCCCCCTGCCCGGAGGTGAGCATGCGGCACGTCAGCCGGAAGGAGTTCCTCGGACTCGGTGCCGCGGCGGCGGCGGGCCTCGGCGCGGGATGCGCGCCAGGCGGGTCGGAGGGGCCCCCGAGCACGGCCCCGGACCTGATCGTCGTCAACGGACGGGTCCTCACGCAGGACGACGCCGTGCCCGTGGCCACCGCCTTCGCGGTGAAGGATGGGCGCTTCGTCGCGGTGGGGATCGACGCCGACGTGCGCCACCTTGCCGCGGCCGACCGCACCGAGGTGATCGACGCGGGCGGGATGTGCGTGCTGCCGGGCTTCATCGACGCGCACTCCCACCCCTCGGGGGTCGGCGTCGACGAGCTCAAGAACGTCAACACGAACCTCGGCAGCGTCGCGAAGATCCAGGCGGCGCTGCGGGCCAAGGCCGGAAAGACGCCCCCGGGCGAATGGGTCGTCGGGTTCATGTACGACGACACCAAGCTCTCGGAGGGACGCCCGCTCAACCGGAAGGACCTGGACGCCGTCAGCACCGAGCACCCGATCGTCGTGGGCCATCGGGGTGGGCACACGGGCGTGTACAACTCGATGGCCTTCCGCCTGGCCGGGGTGACGGCGGCCACGCCCGACCCCTTCGGCGGGCAGTTCTACCGGGAGAACGGCGAGTTGACGGGGAAGGTGGCGGAGCGGGCGCGCGGCGTCTTCGACATCCCCGAGGACTCCACGCGCGAGGAGCGGGCGCAGGGCGTCGCGCTCATCTGCCGGAAGATGAACGCCGCCGGCCTCACCTCCGTGCACCAGACGGGCACCTGGCCGGACGATTTCACGGCGTACCAGGACGCCTACGAGCGGGGGGACCTCACCTTCCGCACGTACGCGATGGCGCGCGGCCCGTCGTATCCGGCGCTTCGTCAAGCGGGCATCCGCACCGGGATGGGTGACGCCATGCTCAAAGTGGCCTCGGTGAAGTACGCGGTGGACGGCTCGGCGTCGGAGCGCACGATGGCGATGAGCACGCCGTATGAGGGCCGTCCGAACGACTACGGTATCCTGACGATGACCCAGGAGCAGGTCCACGAGGTGGTGGAGGATGCGCACCGGGCGGGGTGGCAGGTCGCCATCCACGCGAACGGCGACGTGGCGATCGACCGGGTCCTCAACGCGTACGAGCGCGTGCAGAAGATGTGGCCACGACCCGACTGCCGGCATCGCATCGAGCACTGCACGCTGGTGAACCCCTCGCTGCTGCAGCGCATCAAGGACGCGGGCGTGATCCCCGTTCCGTTCTACACGTACGTGTACTTCCACGGTGAGAAGTGGTCGGAATACGGCGCAGCGAAGCTCGAGTGGATGTTCGCGCACAAGAGCTTCCTCGACTACGGCATCCCCGTGGCCCCCGGCTCGGACCATCCGCCGGGCCCGTTCGAGCCCCTCATGGCGCTCACGAGCATGGTCACGCGCACGGACTACGCGGGGCGCACGTGGGGCCCGAGCCAGCGCATCACCCTCGACCAGGCGCTGAGGATCTGCACCCGCAATGGCGCCTACGCCTCGTTCGAGGAAGACGCGAAGGGCTCGATCACGGCCGGGAAGCTCGCGGACTTCGTCGTGCTGGAACGGGATCCGCACGACGTGGATCCGTCCGAGATCCTGAACATTCGTGTCGCGCGCACGGTCGTGGGAGGGAAGACCGTATACGAGGGGTGAGGGG
>CAZPZU010000075.1:0-16776 GCA_964591135.1 uncultured Gemmatimonadaceae bacterium
GGCGCATCGAGGCGGAGATCTTCGTGCCGGACGCGTGCTCGGGCGGGAGGGCCTGCCGGGGGACCCGATGAGAGACCTCGGCGGACGGACCCTGTTCATCACCGGCGCCAGCCGTGGCATCGGCAAGGCCATCGGCCTCGCGGCCGCGCGGCGAGGCGCCAACGTGGTGGTCGCGGCCAAGACGATGACGCCCCACCCCACGCTGCCGGGCACCATCCACACGGCGGTGGAGGAGATGGAGGCGGCCGGTGGCCGGGCGTTGGCCTGCCGGGTGGACGTGCGCCACGAGGATCAGGTGGCCGAGGGCGTCGCACAGGCCGTAGAGGTGTTCGGCGGCATCGACATCCTGGTGAACAACGCCAGCGCGATCAGCCTCACCGGGACCGTGGACACCGAGATGCGGCGCTACGACCTGATGCACGGGGTGAACACGCGGGGGACGTTCCTGTGCTCCAAGCTGTGCATCCCCCACCTGGCGAGGTCGGACAACCCCCACATCCTGAACATCTCGCCGCCACTGAACATGAAGGCCCGGTGGTTCGCCCCCCACGTGGCCTACACCATGGCCAAGTACGGGATGAGCCTCTGCGTCCTGGGGATGGCCGAGGAACTGCGGTCGCTGGGGATCGCCGTCAACGCCCTCTGGCCCCGCACGACCATCGCCACGGCCGCCATCCGGAACCTGCTTGGCGGCGACGAGATGATGCGGCGGAGCCGCCATCCCTCGATCATGGCCGACGCGGCCCTGGCCATCTTGAAGCGGGACAGCCGGTCCTTCACCGGCCACTTCTGCATCGACGACGAGATCCTCGCGGAGGAGGGCGTCACCGACCTGTCCCGCTACGCCGTGGACCCCTCTGCGGAGCTGGCACCGGATTTCTTCGTCTGAAAGGCCCGCCTCCCGGGGATTTGGCGATGCAGGTCGCTTGCCGGGCGGCCGTGGCCGCTCGATCTTGCCCGCCTCTGTCCGTCCAGACCGACGCGGCCAGGGCCACCTGCGACGCAGCACCCGACGGCAGGCTCCTGATGGTCGTCCCGGGTAACAAGGTGGGCAGCCAAGCTCATCCTCGTGCGCAACCGGGTCCAGACGTGACGGAGAAACGATGACCGACGGCCACACGGAACGTCTCGAGTCCGCCCTGGCGGGCCGCTACAAGATCGAGCGCAAGCTCGGCGAGGGCGGCATGGCGTCGGTCTATCTCGCCCAGGACGTGAAGCACGAGCGGATGGTTGGATGGCACGCTTGCCGTCACCCTGGCGTCCGGAGGCAACGCCGACATCGTGCGCGCCGACCCGGCCTCGGGGAACACGACCCCTGTCGTAGCCTCTCGCTTCGGCGAAGCGGGTGCCGCCATCTCCCCGGACGGTCGCTGGCTGGCGTACATGTCCAACGAGTCGGGGCGTCCGGACGTGTACGTGCGTGCGTACCCCGCCGGGGACCGGAGAGCCGCCATCTCCATCAACGGGGCGAAGTCGCCCCGGTGGAGCCAGGGTGGCGATGAGCTCTTCTATATCCGGGCCGACGGCGAGCTCGTGGTCGCCGCCCTGGACGTCGGCGAACGGGTGTCCGTTCGTGAGCGCACCGAGCTCTTCCCCGTCGGTCCCTTCGAGATGGGACAGGCCGACGCCGGCGCCACCTACGACGTCGACCCCGCCGGGGACAAGCTCCTCGCCATCGTGGAAGCGGGAACCGGGGACACCACGGGACGACGGAACCGCGTCGTGGTGTTCAACGTCTTCGAGGAGCTGAAGGAACGCGGAGGTCGGTAGTCGCCCCTCGATGGGCACGGCTGATCCAGCCCCGTATCTTCCCACCCATGGACGCCGACCGCCGCCTCTCTCGCCGGAAGTTCGTCAAGCGCGTGGCCGCGGGCGGAGCCGTGCTGGCGGGCGGGGGGCTGGCATACTCCCTCCTGCGCGGGCCCCGGGGGCCGGAGTATCCGGCGGTGGCGTTCGGAGGATTGAGCCCGCTCCCGGACTTTACGGGGCGGCGGCCGAACATCGTCCTCGTCAACGCCGACGATCTGGGCTTCGGCGACCTGTCCTGCTACGGATCCCGGGCCATCCGGACCCCGAGCATCGACGCGCTGGCGTCCGAAGGGATGCGCTTCACGGACTTCCACGCCTGCGACGCCGTGTGCACGCCCTCCCGGGCCGGCCTGCTCACCGGCCGATATCCTGCGCGCATGATGCTGGACACGCCGCTCCCCGCCCTGGGCGAGCCGCTGGGCAAGCGGGCGATGGTGCGCCTGGGGTATCTGGCAGGGCGCGTGGGACTGCTGGACCTGGCCAGCCGGGTGGCCTCCGAAGGGCTGAACGAGGCGGAGCTCACGCTACCCGAGGCGTTGAAGCTCGCAGGGTACCGCACGGGGATGGTGGGGAAGTGGCACCTGGGGGACTTCGGCCGGGACGCGCGCTTCAACCCCGTCCGCCACGGTTTCGACAGCTTCTTCGGGGTGCCGTACAGCAACGACATGCGCCCCCTCCCGCTGTTCCGGGGGGAGGAGAAGCTGGAGGCAGACATCCCGGATCAATCCGTCCTGACCCGGCGCTACACCGACGAGGCCATCACCTTCATCGAGGGGGGCGGGGAGGCGCCGTTCTTCCTCTATCTGGCCCACACGTTCCCCCACCGTCCCCTGGCGGTCTCCGATGCGTTCCGGGGAAGCTCCGACGCCGGGCTCTACGGGGACGTGGTCCAGGAGCTCGACGGGAGCGTGGGTCGGATCCTGGAGGCGCTGGCCGCCACGGGCCGGGCGGAGAACACGCTGGTGATGCTCACCAGCGACAACGGGCCGTGGTATCAGGGGAGCGCCGGGGCGTTCCGGGGCCGGAAGGGACAGGCGTTCGAGGGAGGACACCGGGTGCCGTTCATCGCCCGGGCGCCGGGGCGGATCCCCGCGGGGACGGTATGCGATGCGGCCGCCATCAACCTGGACGTCTTTCCCACGTGTCTCGCCGCCGCGGGGCTGGCGCCGCCCGAAGACCGGGTCATCGACGGACGGGACATCACCGCGCTCCTGAGGGGGGAGACCGAGGCGTCGCCCCACGAGTACCTCTTCCTTTACCACCAGGGGGAGCTGGAGGGCGTGCGGTCGGGGCGGTGGAAGTACTTCCGGAGCACGAGCCACTACGTCTGGCCCATGCCCAACAACAAGAAGCTGGGGCGGTTCACGAACCATACGACGGGCCCCACCCCGCTTCTGTACGACCTGAGCGTCGATTCCGGCGAAGCCTACGACATCTCCTCTCGCCACCCGGAGGTGGTGGAGAGGCTGGAAACCGCCATGAGGGCGTGGGAGGAAGCGATGGCGGCGGATCCGCTGGGGTTCAGGGAGGGGTGAGGGGTAGGGAAACGGGTCGGATTCGGCGGAAGGACACGGCGGTCTCCGGATCGGGGTCGGGCCAGGATGGGACAGGGCATCCCTTCCCGCTACGACTCTCCAGGCTTCCGGGGAGAGGTGTCGACGCTGGAAGGTCGACCGGCACCGGGCCCGTCGGGGTCGGAGAGTCCTCTGCGTGGCTCCGGGGCGTCCAGGAGCTCCTTGTAGAAGTCCCGCTCTTCTTCCAGGCGCACCACCCGGTTGCTCAACTCGTCCAGCGTCTGGCGGATGTCCTCCACCTCGCCGGGTGCCAGGCGCCGAGGGTCGCCCTGCGGTGGGAGCTTCGGTCCCCGCCGGGAGAGGACCTTCCCGACGGTGGAGATGAGCACGATGAGGACGATCATTTCGAAGACGCCCACCAGCCTGTCCTTTCGAAGTGACGGTGCCGGGCGGGCCCGAGCCCACCTTGATTGGACGGTACCGAGGCGGCCGAGCAGTGTCGAGGGCGACGATCTCGTCCCCACCGCCGCGTTACGCCGGAAGCCGGCGAAACCCGGGCGCGGAAGGAGGCCATGGCTGCGGATCCCCGGGGTTCAGGGAGGGGCGAGGGGTAGGGAAAAGGGGCCGTACGGCGGGATATGACGGTAGACGTGCGTGCCCCGACGCGTTCTCATTTTCAGGGCGGATGCAAGGCGGGCATACCTGGAGGCAGGGTGCGGGGATTCACGCTGGTGTCGGCCATTGTCCTGGTTGCGGTGGCCTGCTCGGAGGGTGGAGTTGGCCCCGGGGCCGAGGCATCCTATGTCCTCGTCGTGGCAAAAGGACAGAGCCAGCGAGCGGTCGAAGGGAACGTCCTGCCACGCTCGGTGACGGTGCGCCTCGTGGATGGATCGGGGACGGCGGTTCCCGGCGTCTGGGTCCACTTCCAGGTGGTGGCCGGAGGCGGGGAGGTCCTGGATGACGCTTCCGTCACCGACGGGTCCGGCGAGGTCTGGACGCGGTGGCGTCTGGGAGGCGGGGGGGCACAGACCGTGCGTGCCTGGGTGGACGGAGGCCCCGAGGCCCTCGTGAGCGCCACCGCCATCCCCGCCGAGCTGGCCGACGTGGTGGTGGTGCACGGCGCCGCAGGCCCCATCCGCGGAGTGCTGCTCACCCAGGAGAGCCCCGAAGGCCTGGAGATCCTCGAGGAGCGCATCACGCCCGACACGGTCCTGCGGTTCACACCCATGGATGCCGCAGGACCCCGGATTGTGGTCTTTCCCACGGACGAGCGGCCGTTCCAGAAGGCTGTCTCGTGGACTTCCGCTCCCGACACGGTGCACGTCACGCTCGAGCCCCCCGTGCAGGTGGACTTCCTCTTCAAGGTCTACTGGGGGGACTTCGAGGAGGAGAAAGCGGTGATCCGGGATGTGCTCCGGGATACCGAGGCCCTCTGGAAGCGGGCGGCCATGGGCCTCGAGGTGGGCGATGTCTCCTACGAGGACGCCACCGGCACCGGAGACGAGGTGAACGTCGGCATCGACGGGGTGTGCACAGACCTCACCCCGGGGCAGGTCATTCGGGTCGCGGTGGTTACCCAGGTTCAGGGGGGCCTCATCGGGGGATACGGGTGCTGGCAGGGATACGTCTTCATCGGCCAGGTATGGCTGCCCTACCCGAATCTCCTGGCCCACGAGCTCGGCCACACCTTCACCCTGCTCCACACCACCGCTGGCCTCATGTACGGTCACGCGCCCGGGAGCACGCTACGCGACGGTGAGATCTACCGGGCCCACTTCAACGCGCAGTCGGCCCTCAACACGATCTTCGACGCCCAGCCCGAGGAAGAACGTCGCGAGTGCGGCAGCATGGGCTACACGACCCAATGCCTTCCCATGGACTACATGCTGGGGAACGCCCTCGGCGCGCCGACGCCGTGGTGACGGGGGGTGATCAGCCCGGGGCTCCGGCCAAGGGCCTGGAAGCCCACGACCTCAGGGAACCCAGACGGTGACCGCGCCCGCCGACTGCCGCGGCTTCGGCTCGGGCAGCTCGGCGGGGCGACCCAGGTGGACCGTGGCCACGATGCGCTCGCCTTCGGCCACGCCCACGGCCGCCCGCGCCCGTGGATCGTCCATGACGGCTCCGGACTTGATGTGGGTGCCGAGGCCGGTGGCGTGGGCAGCCAGGCAGAGGTTCTGCACCGCCATCATGGTGGCCGCGTAGTCCTCCTCGCGGATCTCCGGATTCTCGTCCAGCGTCATGGCCACTGCGACGGTGGCGGGTATCGCGGCCTCGGCGGCGGCGACCTTCTCCACCACGGCCTGCGCCGCCTCCGGGTCCTCGACCCGCTTCGCCTTGCGAGACCCCAGCACCTCGCCGTAGGCGCGTCTGGCCTCCGGACCGAGAATGTAGAAGCGCCACGGCTGGGTCATGCGGTGGTTCGGCGCCTGCACCGCCAGCTCCAGCAGATGCTCGATCTCCTCGCGGCCCACCGGCCGGTCGGTGAACTGCTTCACGGAGCGACGCGTTCGAATGGCTTCGAGGACGTCCAAGGCGTAGTCTCGCGTGGGTGGATGGAGTCGGTCACCGGGGCCCCGCCGGCCCCGGCTCTCCCAACATGCCCGAAGCCGCGAAGAGGGCGCAACCGGTGGTCTTTCGTGAGCCGCAAGTCGGCCGTCGGTCCCCAACCCCCGGTGGGGGTCGGGGCCTCCTCTCACCGGCTCAACCAGTAGTTCACCTTCACCATGAACGTGTTGCGCATGGTGTCCCCGAAGAGACGTCCCGCCTCATCGAGGACCCCCGACGTGGGATCCGCGGAATCCCCCGAGCGCCCGTGGTTCCACACCAGGAAGACCGTGGACCCAGGCCGATATTCCCAGCGCAGGACGAGGTTGCTCCGCAGCGAGCGGAAGCTGAAGTCCGGGTTCTCGAATAGGATGGCCGGAGCGGGGTCGGCGCCGTCGGGGTCGGCGGTATAGCTGTTGTCGTCCGGGTCGAAGGCCAGCGTCGAGGAGCCGTCGACCCCGTACCGCAGGAACTCGAAGCTCCGGGGCCGGGTCAGCTCCTTGAAACCCTCGTAGTCGCCCGTGGCGACGTAGGGCTGGGCGTACCACTGGATGCTCAGGCTCGGGGAGAGCGCCATGTCCGCACGCAGGGTGCCGTTCAGGCTCCTCTGCCGGAGCCCGCTGAAGAGGTAGCGCCCTCCGTACGTGGCCGTGGCCGTCGGGTCGGCACGCTGGGTGACGTAGAACCCGACGGACTGGCTTTCGTCGTAGCAGAAGCCCGCCGTGAAGCTCAGGGCGCCGCTCGGCCTCAGGGTGAGCGACGGCCCGGCGTGCACGCCCCAGCCGCCCTCTTCGTTGCCGCTCCAGGACCCGTGGGCGCTGCCGCCGACCCTCTTGCGGGTGTCCGAGCTGACGTTCCAGTTCACCGACCACTGGCGCGGGCGGGTCATCAGCGGGCCTCCGCGGGTGGCGTAGTCGGTCAGGGTCCGGAGGTTGAGATTCG
This sequence comes from uncultured Gemmatimonadaceae bacterium, assembly GCA_964591135.1. Lineage (GTDB taxonomy): Bacteria > Gemmatimonadota > Gemmatimonadetes > Longimicrobiales > Gaopeijiaceae > SZUA-318. The sequence goes on from CAZPZU010000075.1 coordinate 6,813, forward strand.
ACCCGACGTTGAAGCTCCAGTAGTTGAGGAGCTGGCCTCCGAGCCCGAAGTAGGCTGAACGGCCGACGTTGGTCCCGCCGAAGTTCCAGCTCTGCGCCCAGGTGGCGTTCAGGTTGAAGCGCCGGAAGACCTTGCCGGGGTCGAGCCACCGGCGGCTGAGCCATACGCCGTGGAAGATGTCGTCCGAATCGGTCCCGAAGCCGGCGTCGTTGATCTCGAAGCCGGGCGAGGTCGCAAAGAGGTCGGTCCCCATCCTGAAGTTGCCGGCGTCCTTGCCGAAGCTCAGAGCCGTGCTCCACCCGGACAGGGACGTAGCAGCGGGGTCGAGCGCCACGTAGTCCTGGTCTGGGCGCTGGTAGTAGCGGGCGGACGATTGCTGTGCCGCGGTCATCGCCTCCGTGTCGCCGGCCACGCGCGAGCCGGCGAAGTTCCCGCTTACGATCCAACGTTTGGTGCCCCAGCGATGGAAGAAGTTCACCCCTCCGGCGTAGGCTTCGCGGCGCAGCCCCTCGAAGACGGGGTCGTCGAGGTTCCGGTTCACCGTCGTCGCCAAGACACCGACCCCGGTGTTGCCGTCGCGGAAGTCGCGACGCAGGCTCGCCACGCCGTAGTTGGCCAGCGGCTCGGCGGGGCGGGTGCCGAGGGTCCCGTCAGCGGCCTGGATGCGGGCCCGCTCGCGGCTGGTGACCGCGTCGATGAAGCCGAGAGACCAGGCACCCACCTTCCCCGAAAGCTTGGTCGCGCCGAGGATGCTGGTCGCGGACGGGTTGTCCGCATAGCCGCCGGGCTCGCTCGCTGGCCGGGAAGGCGTCCGTCCAATGCGCCGTGAGTAGAACAGGGTGGGCGCGAACGCGCCACCGCCGCCGCTGAACTCGAAGAGGTTGGCGCCCTCCACGAAGAAGGGGCGCCGCTCCTCGAAGTACGTCTCGAAGTCGGTCAGGTTGACGACGGCAGGATCCACCTCGACCTGCCCGAAGTCGGGGTTGACGGTGGCGTCCAGCGTCAGGTTGCTCGTGACGCCGTACTTGAGGTCCAGTCCGAATCCCTTGGAGCCGACGCTGCCGTCGTTGAATGGGCTCGAGCGGTCTGCCGATTCGTCGAAGTCGGCGGAAACCACCGTGTAGGGGAGGGCTTCCAGCCGCTTCGGTTGCGGGATGTCCCGCAGTCCCTCGAGGTGCCCGAAGAGGGACGCGTAGCCCTGCTCGGTGTTGCGCGCCCACGCCCACCGCACCGTCTCGCTCTTGCGGAAGATCTCACGCGTGAAGTTGATCCCCCACGTCTGCTCGGTCTCCCGGGAAAAGCGGAGCTGCGAGAAGGGGATCTTCATCTCGGCGACCCAACCGAGGGAGTCCACGCGCGCCGCCGCTTCCCAGACGGGGTCCCATGAGGAGTCCCCGTCGGAGTTGTCGTTCGCGGCCAACGCGTCGGACCTCACACCGGCGGCATTCACCGCGAGCTCGAAGGCCGTGCGGTGGTCGTGGTAGGAGTCGATGGAAACGCGGAAGACGTCACTCGAGGTCTCCGAGTCCCGCCGGCCGAGTCGCCGCGCGATGGCAGTCGGGTCGCTGTCGAACATCCGCGCCACGATATAGAGCGCGTCGGCGTCGTACGTCACGCGCACCTCGGTGCGCTCGCTCGGCCCGCCGCCGTCCACGGGCAGGACCTGCGTGAAGTCCGCGACGACCGGTGCGTCCCGCCACGCCGCCTCGTCCAGGCGCCCGTCGAGGACCGGTACCGCGCCAGTCGCGGGCACGGCCCGCGCCACCAGGGGGGCCGGCCGGGTCGGGCGCCTCTCGTTACGGTCGCTCACTGGCTGCGCAGCGCCGTCCCTGGGAGCCTCCTGCGCACCGAGCGCGCCCGCCGCCGTGAAGATCAGACCACAAAGGAACGCACTCGTCCAGCCCCACCCCGTCCGCGCCCTCATGCTTCCCTCCCCCGTCTCCGTCCCGGTCCCTACGGTACGCACGCCGGGCAGGGGCGCGCCGCGCTCATCTACCTTAGACGACGCCGCACGGGATTCGGTTGCGTCCGGTGAAGCTCTCCTGCCGCTCCGTCCGACCGGAGTCGTGGCATCGTCGCACGGCCCGCTGGCATATTGGACGAGGGCACGAAGGGTCGATATCGCCAGCCAGCTGGATCCGCCATGGGCGAAGCACATACCTGGGAGCGCCGCACGGGCAGGGCCTTGAAGGCCTTCCGGCTGGATAGCATCCGGAACAGGATCGTGGCCCTCGCGCTGGTGGCCACACTCGTTCCGACGCTGGCCACGTTGGCCGTCTTCTATGTTCAGAACGAGCGCGCGCTCTCCGAGAAGATCGACGGGGAGCTTCGCAGCGTGGGCTCTCAGGCGGCCCGCGAGCTGGACATCTTCTTCCGGGGGAAGCGCCAGGACATCGGGGTGTTCGTCAGCTCCTTCGAGGTGTCCGAGAACCTTCAGCGGATCGAGTCCGGAGACCCGGGAGGCGCCGAGTCCGTGTCCCGTGTCACGGACTACCTCACGGCCATCCGAAACCGCTTTCCGGACTACACGCGGCTCGTGTTGCTGGACGACCGAGGCGAGCTCGTGGCCGCGAGCGGCGGCAGCCGCGAGCGCCTGGCCCTACCCGGAAGCTGGGCGAGCGGGCTACGGGGGGGCGAGGCCCAGGTGGGAGATCCCTTCTGGATGCCGGGCCGCCAGTCCGTCGGGGTGCACATCGCCCAGCCCATCACGCGGGACCCCGCCGGCGACCATTACCTCGGTGCCCTCGTTGCCGAGCTGGACCTCGGCGCGATCCCTGCGCTCATGTTCGGATACGCCCCGGGAGACGGTCAGGTGCAGGTCGTCACGGCGGGCGGGACGGTCATCGCGACGTCACGGGGTATCCCCGAGGCACTGACGGCCCGGATCGACGCTCCGGCCCTGGAGGTGCTGATGTCGGCGGGCTCCGCCACCGTGGAGTACCGCGGCGCGGATGGCCAAGAGGTCCTGGGGACGCTGAATCCTCTTTCCGACCTGTCCTGGGCGGTGGTGGCGGAAGTCTCCCTCGGAGAGGCCTACGAGCCCATTCGGCGACTCCGGAACCTCGCCTTGCTCCTGACCTCGGCGCTCGTGGCCATCGTCAGCTTCATCGCCTGGTTCCTGGGCCAGGTCATCGCCCGGCCCCTGGCCCGCCTCACGGCCGGAGCGGCGGAGGTCGCGGCAGGGGACCTCTCCGTGGACCTCCCCGTCACCGGTGGGGGCGAGGTGGGCTATCTCACGGAGGTCTTCAACAACATGGTGGGCCGCCTGCGGCGGGGCCGCGAAGCCCTCCACCAGGCGAGCGAGGAGCTCCGCCAGAGGAACGTGGAGCTCGAGCGGCTTTCGGTGACCGATGGCCTGACCGAGCTCATGAATCGGCGGAAGGCCATGGAGGTGCTGGAAGAGGAGATCGACAGGGCCGACCGGATGGACCATCCCCTGGGGCTCCTGATGCTGGACGTCGATCACTTCAAGCAATACAACGACAGGTGGGGCCACCTGGAGGGAGACGCGGTGCTCAAGGCCGTGGCCGCGGCGATCAGGGATGCCACCAGGGGCATCGACACCGTGGCACGCTACGGCGGCGAGGAGTTCATGATCCTCCTGCCCAGGTGTGACGCCGAGGGCGGCGAGGAGGCCTCCACCCGCATCCTTTCCCACCTCGCGGTGGAGGAGTTCAACGGCGGTCCCGTGACCATGAGCATCGGCATCGCGTCCTTCCCCGAGCACGGGGACAGCCCGGACAGCCTCATTCAGGCCGCGGACGACGCCTTGTACCAGGCCAAGGAGCAGGGAAGGAACCGCTATGTTGTCGCCGGCTCGCGCGTGTTGACCACCGCCAAGGCGGGACGGGGTAAGAGCAAGCGCCGGAAGGGCTCGAAAGAGAAGGGCGCCAAGGGGCCGAAGACCGCGTAGCCGCTACCGTCGGCTGTCGACCAGGGTGGAGAAGATCCATCCTCCCCGACCTTCCGCGTCGACGACTCGCACCCACTCGCCGGAGTACGAGAGGCCGGAAAGAGGCGTGCCCGCCTCCAGCGTGAACTGGACGGCGAAGTCCAGCCCGGGACCACTCCGGACGTTGCTGCGACTCGTCGTGGCAAGCCGGACCGGAAGCGCGAAGAGGGATTCGCCACTGAGGAGCTCGCGCCCGTCGGCGCCGGCGATCCTCGACTGCGCGTTCGCCGCGGCGGCCCGGGCGTAGGTGGCCAGGTACAGAGCCCCGCCGAAGTTCCCCAGCTCGAACTGTTCCGTGCTCTGCGTCAGGAGATCGCGGGCCTCGGCATACTCGCGGGAATCGGTTCCCCCCTCCACGCCGCCCAGCGCCTGCAGCGCGATCTCCGCCTCCGCCACGCCCGAGGCCGCCTCCGCGCGGGTCGCCTGGCTCTGGAGCTTGGCCATGTTGCGCACGACCTCGAGGCGCGTCTCGTTGAGCTGTTCGGCCATGCGGCGGCTCTGCGCGTCCCTCTCGAGGAGCTGGAGCTGGAGAACGGCGATCCGCCGCTCCATCTGGGCCATCTCCGGAGGTGCCACTTCCACTTCCACGATCACCGTGTCCACGCGGACGGGAGGTGGGTCCTGCACCGGGGCGGCCACGGGCACCGGGGGCGGGCCGCCGTGCGCGCACGCCGCGGCGGCCAGCACCAGTACCGTGAGCATCGCAGTCGTGGGCCGCACGGGGCCTCCCGGGCTCGAGGTCACACCGTTTCGGAGATGTTCGGGGGCTTCTCGAATATGTCCCGGGCGCCGCGAGGCCATCAACCGTGATGTGGGCCCGCGATCATCCACTCCACCCGCGGCAGATCCCTCGTCAGGTCAGGCCTTGCCAACCGGCCGTGTTGTCAGTAATGTAATCTCAGTCTACAAAAGTGACACAATGGCGACATGTCATACGGACGGAGGCAGCATGGGCCGCATGGGGTTCATCGGTGAGTTCGAGCAGGTGGTTCTGCTGGCGGCTCTTCAATTGAAGGACAACGCCCACGCTCCGGAAATCGCTCGGACGTTGGAGGAGGACGCGGGCCGCCCCGTCTCTCGGGGGGCGCTCTACTCCACTCTGAACCGCCTGGAGAGGAAGGGGTTCCTGGAGTGGCGGATCGAGGCCAGCTCCGAGGACGGTGGCGTTCAGCCCAAGCGGCGGTTCTCCGTCACGGAGGAGGGGATCGCCGCCCTGACGGCGTCCCGGGACATGCTCCTGGCGCTCTGGAAAGGGCTGGACGAGGTCCTCGAAGGGCCTTCGTCATGACGAGCCGCCGACTCGCTCGGCCCCCCGGCGGGGCCATCGCCCTCCTTCGCCTCTCCCTCCCCTCGGGTACGACTCGGGATTCCATCCTGGAGGATCTGGCCTACGAACACCGCAGGTTGGCGGAGTGCCGGGGCCCCGAGGCGGCCGGAGGGTGGTACTGGCGGCAAGCTCTGAGCGTCTCCGGCAGGGGGCTGCTGGACCGGCTCCGGGGGCGGTGCTGGGGCCGGCTGGACCCCACCCGAGATCCAGGACGGATCCCCCCGCGAGGGCCCCGGTTCGATGTCCTGGGCGAGTTGGGTCACCTGGAGCGAGACCTCCGCCACGGGCTCCGGCAGCTCCTGCGTCGTCCTGGATCAACCCTCGTAGCCGTCGTCTCTCTGGCTCTGGGGATCGGGGCCAACGTGGCCATCTTCAGCCTGGTGAACGGCCTCCTCCTACGTCCACTCAACGTGGAAGAGCCGGATGAGGCGACCGCCATCTTCACCGCCCGGCTGGGAGAAGGGCGCTACGGGAACACGTCCTACCTGGACTATCTGGACTACAAGAAGCAGAACCAGGTCTTCTCGGGGCTGGCGGCCTACACCACGGCCCCCATGGCCCTGGCCGGGGACGCCGCGCCGGAAATCGTCTGGGGCCAGGTGGTGAGCGGAGATTACTTCCAGGTCCTGGGCGTCGAGGCCGCACTGGGCCGGACCTTCCAGCCGGACGAGGAGGATCCTCAGGACACCCATCCCGTTGTGGTGCTGGGGCATGACACCTGGCGGGATGCCTTCGGCTCGGATCCGGGGATCCTGGGAAGGACGATCCGCATCAACGACTACCCCTTCACCGTCATAGGGGTGGCTCCCCGTGGATTCACCGGGCTCCTGTCCGTCGTCGAGCCCGCTCTCTGGACACCCCTTTCCATGACGCGCCGGGCCCTTCCGTACTCCCCCAACATGGAGAGCCGCTTCGATCCGTGGCTCCAACTGGTGGGACGTCGGCGTCCGGGGGTGAGCATGGCCGAAGCCCGGGCCGGTATGGAGGTCCTGGCCTCCAACATGGCCGCCGACCTGCCCACGCACCGGGGACGGGAGATCGTCCTGGAGGGGCTGGATGAAGGGCGCCTGGGGGGCCCGGACGCCACCGGACAGGCCAAGCGGCTCCTGGCCATGCTGCTGGGCGTGGTGGGTTTCGTCCTTCTCATCGCCTGCTTCAACGTGGCCAACCTGGAGCTTGCCAAGGCCACTGAACGGCGGCGGGAGATCGCTCTCCGGTATTCCCTGGGAGCTTCACGGTGGCGCATCGTCAAGCAACTCCTCACCGAGAGCACGCTCCTGGCTCTTTTCGGAGGGGGAGCCGGAATCGGGGTGGGGATTCTCACCCTCCAGGGTATCGGCCGGCTCCAGGCCCAGGCCGAGGTGCCCATCCCCATCCCCGCCACCCTCGACCACCGGGTCCTGGCTGTCACCCTCCTCCTGGCCCTGGCCACCGGCGTCCTCTCCGGGCTGGCCCCCGCCCTTCAGATCCTCAAGCCCCGCCAGACCGAAGCCCTCAAGGAACAGGGCCCCGCCCTGAGCCGAGCCAGGGGAGCCGGGCGGATCCAGCAGTTCCTGGTCGGTGGGCAAGTGGCCCTTTCCCTCGTCCTCCTCACCGGGGCGGGGCTCCTGATTCGAAGCTTGAACAACACCCTGGCCATCGATCCCGGCTTCGACCTCCGGCGGGGGCTGGTAGTCCCACTGAACACGGGGTACGGCCAATACGAGGAGGACGAAGGCAGGGCCCTGCAGCGGAGGCTCCTGGACCGGATCTCGGTCCTTCCCGGGGTGGAGTCGGCAGCCCTGGCGGCGTTCGTGCCCCTGGGCGTCAACCACGGACATCACGACGTCAGCGTGGAGGGGTACGAGCCGGCGCCGGACGAGCGGATGCTGGTGAAGCGGAACATGGTGTCCCCGGACTACTTCGGCACCATGGGGATTCCCGTGGTGAGGGGGCGGGCCATAGACGAGGGGGACACCGAAGACGCTCTGCCGGTAGCCATGGTGAACGAGACCATGGCCCGGCGATACTGGCCCGGCCGGGATCCCGTCGAGGGCAGGGTCCGGGCGGACCTGGGAAGGGTCTACACCGTCGTCGGTATCATCGCCGACGGAAAGTACGGCTCCCTCACCGAGCCCCCGGAACCCTACTTGGTCCTTCCCATGACCCAGGCCGAATACGTCGCCAACGCGGAGCTGGTGGTCAGGACCGGAGGAGATCCGAGGGCCATGATCCGGCCGATCTCCTCGCAGGTTCGAAGCGAAGTTCCCGGCCTTCCTCCTCCCCGGATCATGACGATCCCCCGGTACCTCGAGTACTCGCAGGGCTCGGCCCGGACCCCCGCCGTGATGGTGGGCGTCTTCGGCCTCCTGGCCCTAGTCCTGGCCTCCGTGGGACTCTACGGGGTCATGGCCCACAACGTGAGCCAGCGGACCTGGGAGTTCGGGGTTCGGCTGGCCATGGGGGCGACGGGGTCCGGCGTCGAGAGGATGGTCATGGCCGGAGGACTGAAGATCATCCTATCCGGGATGGTCGTGGGAAGCCTGATGGCTCTCGGGGCGAGTCGGGTGCTCGCCCGCCTCCTTTACGAGGTGGATCCCCTCGATCCCCTCTCCTTCCTCGGGGGGGCGGGAATCCTCCTTGGGGTGGGCCTCCTGGCCAGCTTCCTGCCGGCCCGCCGGGCGTCCCGAGCCGACCCCAGCACATCCCTCCGGGCCGAGTAGGCCAAGAGGCCCCGGGGCAACAGGACGGGTGACCGCGAGGATGCGAGGGCCGGTGCCGTCGAAGCGATCCGCTCGTTCGTGGGCATCGGTGGGGCCGAGTCGGCCGATCTGGCGGAGCTCACACCGAGGGAGCGCGAGGTCCTGGGCCTGGTGGTTCAAGGCGCGACGAACGCCGAGATCGCCGCGCGGCTCCCACGGGGACACGTTCCACACGTTCCCGGACTCCCGATCCCGGCCAAGGAGGACCCTGTGACGCACCTGCTGTGGACATCGAGCATTCCGGCTCTCGCGGCGCTGTTCGCGTTCGCACCACCTTCCGGCCGCCCCGATGCCAGGGCCGGAGGCGGGTCCGAAGCGAGCCTCCCAATCCGGTCGGACGACCCGAAGGCGCTCGCCCGCCGTTGGTTCGACGAGGTCATCAACGGACGCAATCTGGACGCGATTCCGGAGATCTTTGCTCCCAACTACGTATGGCACGGCTCCGAAGGCCAGGAGCTCCGTGGCCTCGAGGAGGTGCGGGCATTCGCCGCCGCCATTCTCACGGCTTCGGACGATCGCCACGCCGTCGTACATCAGCAGGTGGCGGAAGGCGATCTGGTGGTGACGCGGTTCACCAGCAGCGGGCACCATACCGGGCCCTACCGTGGCGTCCAGCCCACAGGCGAGATCTGGACCACCGAGGGCATCGTCATCAGCCGGATCTCCAACGGGAAGATCGTCGAGGACTGGGAGATCACGCATATCTCCGGAATTTGACCCGGGGCTCCAGCCGCGCCCGAACCTCGCGGAGCTCGATCACCGCCTCGTTGGCGTCGGGGGTTGTCGACCCGACCGGGGCCGGATTGGCGCAAGCACGCAACGATTCGCGGCTCACCGTCGTTCTCAATGGTGGAAGCGGGAAGAGACGCGCCCGATGATGCGACCGAGGAGCGGATGGGAGTGCCCTTCACGAAAGCCGAAGCCTCGAGGATCGAAGGCGGCAGCGCCCGGGAGGCGCAGCTGATCGAGGCGTGCCAACGAGGCGACGCATCGGCCTTCAACCTCCTGGTTCGGCGGTGGGAGAAGCCGCTGTTCAACTTCGCCTACAAGTACGTGGGCGACGCGGCGGTTGCCCAGGACCTGGTGCAGGACACGTTCGTCCGCGTCGTGAAGTCCATCGGGGGATATGCGCACCGGGCGGCCTTCAGCTCGTGGCTCTACAGCATCGCGGTGAACCTCTGCAAGGATCACCTGAGGCGGAGGAAGCGGCGCACGGTGATCTCGCTGCACGACTACTACACGACCGTGTCGGGACAGAGGATCGCCGTGAAGGACGAGCTGCCGGACGAGGATGCCCGCACGGATGCGGCGGCAGAGGCCGCCGAGCGGGAGAGGCTCGTCCGCCGGCTGCTCGCCGGGCTCTCGGAGGATCAGCGCACGGTCATCCTTCTCAAGGAATACCAGTGCCTCACCTTCCCCGAGATCGCGGAGGCGCTGGGTGTGCCGGAGAACACGGCGAAGGCACGGCTCCACAGGGGGCTGCGCGCGATGCGCCTTCAGCTGGAGCGCGAGGGGATGTCGCCGGAGGACCGACCAGGAGGAGCGCCATGAGCGGTGAGTGTGGAAACAGGGAGGAGCGGCTGATCTCCCTCCTCTACGAGGACGGCGACCCGTCCGAGCTGGCGGAGATCCGCGCCCACCTCGCCACGTGCGCGGCGTGCCGGGAGGAGCTCGAGGAGCTCGCCTCGACGCGCGACCTTCTGGGCGCGTGGCCCAACGTGGAGAACGCTCCGAGGATGGTCTTCGTGGGCGAGCCGGCCGCCCCCGCCGGCGCCGTCGGCAGGGGTCCGGCCACATCCGGCCGCGGACGATTCCGGGCCTTCCTGCCCTCCCTGGCGGCGGCCGCCGCCGTGGTCCTCCTCGTGGCCTCGTCCGCCATGTTCCTCCGATTCCAGGTCGGAGCGGACGGAAGGCTGCGCGTCGGCTTCGGCGCCTCGTCGGGGT
>CAZPZU010000075.1:16876-21587 GCA_964591135.1 uncultured Gemmatimonadaceae bacterium
TTCCAGGTCGGAGCGGACGGAAGGCTGCGCGTCGGCTTCGGCGCCTCGTCGGGGTCGGCGATGGACGGGTCCGCGCTCGTGACGAGGGGAGATCTCGATCAGGGCCTCGCCCGGACGGCGGAGTTCCTGGAGGCGATCGTGCGCGACGCGCGTGAGCAGGACCGCCGGGCGGTGCTCGATGCGGTGGATCAGGCCCTCCGGGACCAGAACGCCTCGATGGGGAATCAGGTGGCGACAGCGATCAACTCGGCCTTCGACGAAGCCGACCGCCGTCGTCGCGCTGACCTGGGCGTGATGCTCTCCTCGATGAACGACCTACAGGTCATCACACGCACCGAACTACAACAACTAGGCGCGATGGTGGCGGCCGTGACGGCCGCGCCGCAGCGCTGATCAGGAGTGACGAACATGTCCGCGAACTCGAGAAGCATTCACGGGACGGCGCGCCTCGTCGGGATCGGCGCGGCGATACTCTGCGGCGCGACGAGCCCGGCCGGCGCCCAATACGTCGAGGTGGCGTCGGTCCCCGTCCGCGGGGAGTCGCCCCGGGCCCAGAACGTCCCCCAGGACGTGCGCATCATGCAGAACATCGTGAGCACCGCGCTGTCGCAGGTGGAGCCGCCCGAGCTGCCGAAGGAGCTCGCGGGGGACAGCGCGGCGCGAGAGCGTGCGGCCGTCATCCTGGAGAGGGATCGTGCGGTCGTGGTCCCGGGCGGATCGTCCTTCTTCCGCAGGGGTGACGTGAGCGGGTTCTACATGGAGGGTTACGGCTATCTCTTCACCGTGAGCTGGCCGGTCAGCTCCATGGTCGCGTTCAACGCCCAGGCGACCGCGTGGGTACGGGCCGGGCGAGCCGTTGGCGAGGAGGCCCCCTCCGGGCCCAGCGCGCGATGGGCCGCAGAGTACCGCCAACGCCTCTCCGAGGCCCTCAGGGATGTGATCGCGGGCTACGGGAGCACCCTCCGTCGGGGGGGAGCGGGAGAGTCGATCACCTTCATCGCCGACTTCGGCGGCGGGGACGCGGAGACCGTGACGATGACCGTGAAGGGGGACGCCCTGCACGGCTCCAACGTCGAAGCGAACCGGGCCGCGATCCGGATCTCCGAAGGGCAGACGGGCGTGTCCGAGCGGATGCGCACGCAGCTCGAGATCATGGGCGGGATCATCGATACCTCGCTCCGCCCGGACGAGACGGAGGGTGCTCTCTACGTGAGCGGCATGGGCACGTATTTCGGCGGCTCGGCGGAGGCCCAGTACGTGCCGGGCTACGGCGTCATCTTCCGCAAGAGTGCCCGCATGAGCACCGCGCGGACCTTCGCGGACATGTCGAGCAGGGCGTTCCGCGTGACCGCCGTCGACTCGGTGGACACGGAGGCTCGCAAGGCGTACCGGGAGCACCTGGACACCCTGAGGCGGAAGACCGGCGAGATCCTCGCGACCTACGGGCCGACGCTCACGGAGCTCGGGGACGACGACTGGGTGGGCATCTACTACGCGGTCGGATCGGCCGCCGCGCTCCTGGGCGGCGGGATGGACGACTACCTGGTGCAGGCCCGCATGCGCGACGTCCGGCAGGCCGCGGCGCAGAGCGATCCGGCGGCCTGGCTGGCGCAGCGGCTCGTCACGAACGAGAAGGAGGGGTAGGGGAGCGCCGTGACCGGAGACGGGCGACCTCAGCTCCCGCGAACCTCCAAGCCCGGCACGTCCACGAAGTGGTCCGGGTTCAGCGTCCAGAGCGCGGCGTCCCAGGTGAGGGCGCAGGCCGCGATGGCCAGGTCCACGTCACGGCCCCGCGGGCGGGGGAGCGCCCGGTAGAGCTCTGCCGCCACCCGTGCCTCCTCCGGGCCGAAGGGCGCCGCGTCGGCGGACGGGAAGAGCGCCTCCTGCGCCGCCAGCTCCTCCGGCAGGCGCGGCCCCCGGAGCCACTCGTAGAGCACCAGGGTCGGCAGGACCATGCGCTGGCGTTCGGCGATGGCGGCGCGTAGCGCGTGGCGCAGGGAGCCTCCCGCTCCCAGCGCCTCCACGAGGACCGAGGTGTCGAGGACGATCACGTCCCCCCGCCCCGGCGTCCGCCGGCTCGGCGCGCCCGGCGGATCTCCTCGAGCTCGGCTTCCACCTCGCCGCGCGGTCGATCGGGGATGGGGGGGGTGACTTCGTCGAAGGCCGCCAGCATCCGGTCCCGCTCCTCCTCCGTGGTGCGACCCATCTGGTCTCCGTAGAGGCGGATGGCTTCCCGGACCACCTGGCTCTTGGGCATGGAGAGCCGGGAGGCGGCGCGCTCCAGGTACGCGACGGTCTCGTCGTCGAGGGTGAACGTGACCTTGATCATATGGTAGTATGGTATACCATACTACGGGTGGAGGCAAGGGCTCTACGCGATCATCCGCTCCACCCTGGGCAGCTCCACGGTCATGATCTCCTGCAACCTCGCCAGCTGCCCGCCCAGCTCCGCCGACAGCTCCTCGAAGACGTCGTACTGCGCCTTCGTCGGGCGCTCGTCGCCGCTCTCCAGGATCCTGCGCAGCCCGGTGAGGCGGTCGTTGAGCTTGATGGGGTAGGCGATCTTGTCCTTGGGGCTCTGGTTCTTCACCTGGTAGAGCTCGCCCTCCACCTCCCCCAGGCTGCGCAGCACGTCCTCCAGCGCGGTGCGCGCGGGTCCTTCGGGTAGGCCCTCCAGCCGCGGCTCGAGCCGCGCCCGCACCTCGCGGATCCTGATCACCGCCTCGTTGGCGTGGCTGGTGGCGTCGCGGATGCGGGCGGCCAGGCGGAACTGCTCCTGCAGGTCCGCGTCGGTCCAGTCGGTGACGCGTGGGTCGCGCCGCAGCGCGAAGGTGGCCGAGGCCGTGCCGCCGTCCGCGGTGACTTGGACCTGGTAGCGGCCGGGAGGCGCGAGGGGACCGATGGCGGGGTTGCCGCCCTCGAGGATGAGGTTGTCGAAGACCGTGGCGCCGGGGTAGCGCAGGTCCCAGCGCAGGCGGTGGAGCCCCGCGTCCATGGCGCCGCCCTCCCGCACCGTGCGCACGGGGGCGCCGGCGCTGTCGAGGATCTCGACCTTCACCGAGCGGGCCGGCGCGGCCAGGTGGAAGTCCAGGTCCGCGGGGTAGACGCGGCGCACCGCGTCCGCGGGCGTGAAGACGTGCAGCGGCTCGGCGGTGGCGGCCTCCGTCCACTGGCGCAGGGGGGCCACGTCGTCCAGCACCTGGAAGGAGCGGCCGTGGGTGGCGAGGACCACGTCGCGCTCGGTGACGGCGAGGCTGGTGACGGCCACGTCGGGGAGGTCGAGGGACAGCGGCTGCCAGTGGTCACCGTCGTCGAAGGAGACGTACGGGCCGTGCTCCGTCCCCGCCCACAGGAGCCCCGGCCGCACCGGGTCCTCGCGCACGGCGTGCACGAAGGCGCCGGGGGCGAAGCCGTCCACGATCTTCGTCCACGTCGCGCCGGCATCGTGGGTGCGCCAGACGTACGGCGCGCGGTCGTCCATCTCGAAGCGGCGCCCCGCCACGTACGCCCGGGCGGGGTCGTGGGGCGAGGCGTCCACCAGGCCGATGCGGGTGTTCGGGGGCATGTCCGGCGGGGTGACGTCCGTCCAGCTCCCGCCGCCGTCCCGGGTGAGGTGCACCAGGCCGTCGTCGGAGCCGGTCCAGACGGTGCCGGCCTCCAGGGGCGAGGGCGCGATGGTGTAGAGGGTGCCGTAGATCTCCGGCCCGTCCTGGTCGAGGATGATGGGCCCGCCCGAGTCCCCCAGCGTCGCGGGATCCGCCCGCGTCAGGTCCGGGCTGATCCGCTCCCAGGAGCGTCCCTCGCCCCGTGTGCGCCAGAGGTGCTGCGAGCCGGCGTAGAGGGCGTCGGGCTCGGCGGCGGAGAAGACGATGGGGTAGACCCAGTTCCAACGTTCGGCCATCGCCTCGGCGGGCTCGCCCATCACCGTGTACGGGCGGGGCTGCACGTCCCGGGCCTGGCCCGTGCGCCGGTCGAAGCGCTCGAGGGTGTTGGTGGCGCCGGCGTAGAAGACGTCCGGGTCCCGGGGGTCGGGGGCGATGTAGGCGCTCTCGCCTCCCCCCACGGCGTAGAAGAAGTCGCCCGGCCGGCCGATGCCCGGCGAGAGGTCGCGGCCGCCGTCGCTGGGCACGCACACCGTGGTGTTGTCCTGCTGCGCGCCGCACACGTGGTAGGGGAAGTCGGCCGTGGTGGCCACGCGGTAGATCTGCGCCGTCGGGTACGCCTGCGACGTCCAGGTGCGGCCGCCGTTGGTGGAGACGTTCGCGCCGCCGTCGTTGGCGTTGATCATCCGCTCCGGGTCCGTGGGGTCGATCCACAGGTCGTGGTGGTCGGCGTGGGGCGCGTCCACCTCCCGGAAGGTCCTGCCCCCGTCCGTCGACTTCTCCAGGAGGAAGCTCATGACCCAGACCGTGTCCGGGTCGCGGGGGTCCGCGGTGAGGCGCATGAAGTAGAAGGAGCGCTGCCAGAGCTTCCGGTCGCCGTTCACGTGCCGCCACGTCGCGCCGCCGTCGTCGGAGCGGTAGATGCCGCCCTCGCCCGCCTCCACGTTGGCGTACACCGTGCGCGAGTCCGCCCCCACCGCCACGGTGATCTTCCCCAGCACGCCCGTGGGGAAGCCCGGGTTGTGGGTCAGCTCCGTCCAGGTGTCGCCGCCGTCCGTCGACTTGAAGATCCCCGACCCCGGCCCGCCGCTCCACAGCTTCCACGGCCG
>CAZPZU010000075.1:21687-25761 GCA_964591135.1 uncultured Gemmatimonadaceae bacterium
GGCTTCGTCGTAGAACTTGTCCGGCTGGATCGGCTTGATTCGCATCCCCGGGGTGGGCTTCCGCTTCAGCCGCGCGATCACGGCCTTGTCGACCCCGCTCTGCTGGGCCGCCGTCAAGCCGGCATAGCTCTTCTCGAATCGCTTCGAGAACTCGGCCGCGAGGAACTTCTGACGGGCCACGCCCGGGTCACCGCTTCAGCGAGTCCAGGTACTCCTGAGCCTCCTCGGGTGTCTCCGTTCGCGTGGACTGTCCGGACCGAAAGTCGCTCTCGGCCTCCTCGATCCGATCCCTCATCTCCGGATGGTGGACCCACAACTGATCCCGCGGGACGAGGGCGGCGGGAACGAGCTCGTAGGTGCCTCGCTCGGTCTTCTCCAGGATGACGAGAGCGCCCTCCTCTCCATCGATTCCCAGATCCCGGCGCACGTCCTCTGGAAGAGTGCTGCGGCCGCGTCTGTCGACGTTCAGGAAGGTCATATCACTGTCTCTAGCCCAATTTGGTCATTGCCCACATTGGAATGTCGGGCTCCGTCCACGGCGGTGTCAAGCCTACCGCAGTCATGACGGTTCCGTGCCTTCGTTGAGGGTGGCCAGGTAGCGATCGTACGAGAAGATCCGGTTGCGCTGCTTTCCCGTGATCTCTCTCGCGATCCCCAGGTCGATGAGCGCATCCAGGGCTGCCGTGACCGTGGGAAAGGAGAGTCCCGTCCGTTCGGTGACCTGCTGTGCGGAGGTGATGGGTCGGTGCTCGAGCGCGGTATGCACGCGGAGCGCCGAGCCCGCCCGGCGGCCGATGGCGGCGATACGTTCCCGGTCCTCGGCGAAGAGGCCGTCCAAACGCTGCGCCGTGCTCACCGCACCCTCGGCCGACTCGCGGACCCCTTCCAGGAAGAAGCCGAGCCACGCCTCCCAGTCCCCCTCGCGACGCACGACGTCGAGGAGCTCGTAGTATCGGGCCCGGTGCTGCTTGAGGTAGAGGCTCAGGTAGAGGAGCGGCTCGCGGAGCATCCCGGAGTGCATGAGCATGAGGGTGATGAGCAGCCGCCCGATCCTCCCGTTGCCGTCGAGGAAGGGATGGATGGTCTCGAATTGCACATGCACCAGCCCCGCCCGGATCAGGTCGGGGATCCCGGGTGCGTCGTCATGGAGAAAGCGTTCGAGGTGCCCCATGGCGTCGGCCAGCGCATGGACGGGCGGCGGCACGAAGGCGGCGTTCCCCGGCCGGCTCCCCCCGATCCAGTTCTGTGTCCGGCGAAACTCCCCCGGGGCCCGGTCTCTTCCGCGGCCCCGGGCCAGGAGGATGCCGTGCATCTCGCGGATCAGGCGATTGGAGAGCGGGAACCCCCCGGCCATGCGGGCGATGCCATGGTCCAGAGCCGCCACGTAGCTCGACACCTCCGCGACGTCGTCCAGGGGAACGCCGGGCATCTCGTCCAGCTCGAAGAGGAGGAGGTCGGAGAGGGAGGACTGGGTTCCCTCGATCTGGGAGGAGAGCACCGCCTCCTTGCGCACGTAGGCGTAGAGAAAGAGCCCCCGGTCCGGCAGCAGCGTCGATACCCCGTCGAGCCGGCCCAGGGCGAGGACCGCTCGTTCCAGGGGCCGCTCGAGGGCGTCGCCGAGCGCTACGGGTGGGTCCGGCGGGAGTGGCTGGGGCAGGAATGCCCGGACCTCCTCGCCCCCCGCGCTCACCTGCTCCCAGCTACCGGTAGGTCCCCGTTTCATGCGTGAAGGGGCATGAGACCCCCGTGCGGACCTGTGAAGGAACGTTGAATAGCGCCGACAGCTATTTAACATTCGGCGCTAAGTTTTAACAAGCCTGGCCGTCAGGCCACCGAGGCTGAGAGCCGGTTGCATGGGGACGTCTTGACGCTATAACGTCACAGCGTTATCATGCGGCATGAGCACCAAGTCAAAGCGCACCACGGTGTATTTCACCCCGGCGGTGCACCGTGCCCTGCGGCTCAAGGCCGCAGAGACCGAGAAGAGCGTCTCGGATCTGGTAAACGAGGCCGTACTGGGAATTCTCGCCGAGGATTCCGAGGACCTCGAGGCCTTCGAAGAGCGTGCCAGGGAGCCCAGCCTCTCCTTTGCCGAGGTCCTGAAGGAGATGAGGCAGAGCGGTGAGCTATGAGACCCGGATCAAGCCCTCGGCCGTGAAGGAGCTCCGAGCTCTCTCGAAGAAGGACCGGGCTCGGATCGTGGACCGGATCCAGGTGCTTTCGGACGACCCCCGGCCTCGGGGCAGCGAGAAGCTGACCGGTGGTGCCCGGTATCGGGTGCGGCAGGGCACCTTTCGGGTTCCGTACGAAGTCGACGACGAGGACCGGATCGTCACGGTCGTCAAGATCGGGCATCGCCGGGACGTGTACCGTTAGCACCCTTCCAGGAGGCTCCGTGAGCCCGACCGTCCCCTACCGACTGCTGGTCGCCGGCGTGGTCCTCGTCGTCGCCGGCTGCGCGCGACCATCTTCACCACCCGCCCAGGCCCAGGTCGACGGGATCTGGCGTTCCCGCGGATACGGCCTCGTCATGGAGGTCGCCGGCGACACACTCCAGGCGTACGAGGTGACCGCCACCACCTGTCTCCCGTCGTTCGTGGGGAAGCGGGTGCCCGGGTCGGGTCCGGACTCGGTGCGGTACGAGCTCGCCGGAGCCGGCGCCATCGAGCTCCGCCCGGGCGACGACGGCACCCGGCGCGTGTACCGACCCGGCACCGCATCCGACATCGTGATCGAGCGGATCCCGGCTCGGCCCGCCGCCTGCGACCATCCCGCACCCGACACGCCCCAGTCCAACTTCGAGGTCTTCACCAGGACCTGGAGCGAGCAGTACATCCTCTTCGACGAGAAGGGCATCGACTGGCAGACCGCGGTCGAGCGGGCCCGGGCACAGGTGACGGATTCCACGACTCCGGCGCAGCTCTTCGCGATCCTCCGCTCTCTCATCGAGCCCTTCCACGACGCGCATACGTCGCTGTCCGCGCCCGAATTGGACCAGCGGTTCCAGGGGCTCCGCCCCGTGGCCGAGCGATTCCTCGCGCGCGGTCGCGACGCATTCCTCAACGAGGAGATTCCGCGCCTCACCGGCGTCACCGACCGCTACCTCGTCGGCTCGATTCGGAAGTTCTGCAACGACCAGGTCCAGTACGGAGTCCTGAACGACTCGACCGGCTATCTCCGCCTGCTGTCGTTCTCCGGATACGCGGATGGGCCCTTCGAGGCCGATCTCAGCGCGCTCGACGCCGCGCTCGATACCGTGATGACGGACCTGGCCGGCCGGAAGCGGTTGGTGATCGACGTCCGGATCAATCTCGGCGGCGCCGATCCTCTGGGCCTCGCGATCGCGTCGCGGCTCACCGGCAAGGACTACGTTGCCTACACCAAGGAAGCCCGTGCCGACCCCGACGACCGCACCCGGTGGACGCCAGGGCAGCCGAGCGTCGTTCGGCCCAGTGAGCGGCCCAGCTTCCGCGGAGAGGTGATCGAGCTCACCGGCCCACTCACCATCAGCGCCGGCGAGACCTTCACGCAGGCACTCATGGGACGCGAGCCCCACGTCGTGCGCATGGGCGAGAACACGCAGGGGGTCTTCTCCGACGTCCTGGGCCGCCGGATGCCCAACGGGTGGCGCTTCGGCCTCCCGAACGAGGTGTTCCGCGACTCCGAGGGGAACACGTTCGACGGCCCGGGCATTCCGCCGGACGTCGACGTGCCGGTCTTCGAGGAAAGCGACCTCCAGGCGGGGCGGGACCGAGCGCTCGAGCAGATCCTCGAAAGCGGTCGCTGAAGCCCGGCGACGGGTGGGCGGCATCCCACTCCCCTGATCGCGTCGCCGGTCCTTGATCGAAATGCAGCGCCGGAAGCCCGGCGTTGCTCACAGTCTCCCTGGAACGGGGGTTGATATGGTCCGGAAGCTCTGGCTGACCATGGCGCTGGCATCGACCGCTTGCGGGCCGCCGGCCGCACCGGCCCAGCCGGCGGGGAATCAACCGGCCGAAGAGGCCGCGGTGCTGTCCGTCATGGACGCGTACATGCTCGAGATCTCCGCCAACGACCTCGCCGCCATGGATGCGC
>CAZPZU010000076.1:0-4589 GCA_964591135.1 uncultured Gemmatimonadaceae bacterium
GCATGTCGATGCCGTAGAAGCAGGGGAAGCGGACCGGCGGGCTGGCGATGCGGAAGTGCACCTCGGACGCTCCGGCCGCGCGCAGCATGCGCACCAGGCTGCGGCTGGTGGTGCCGCGCACGAGCGAGTCGTCCACGACGACGATCCGCTTTCCGGCGAGGACCTCGCGGACGGGGTTGTACTTCATGCGCGCACCGAAGTCGCGGGCCTTCTGTGCGGGCAGGATGAACGTGCGCCCCACGTAATGGTTGCGCAGGAGCCCGAGCTCGAAGGGGATGCCGCTCTCCTCGGCGAAGCCGAGCGCCGCCGAGTTGGCGCTGTCCGGCACGGCGATGACCGCGTCGGCCTCCACCGGGTGCTCGCACGCGAGGCGCCGGCCGAAGGCCCTGCGGGCGCGGTCGACGCTCCGTCCCGAGATGCGCGAGTCGGGGCGCGCGAAGTACACGAGCTCGAAGATGCAGGGCGCGGCGCGGTCCGCCGCGGGGAGGGGGCGTAGGTTCCGCAGCTTGCTCCCGCGGACCTTCAGCACCTCACCCGGCGCGATGTCCCGCACGTACTCGGCGCCGAGGATGTCGAGCGCGCACGTCTCGCTGGTGACGATCGTGCCTCCGTTCAGCTTCCCGAGCACCAGGGGCCGGAAGCCCCTCGGATCCCGGACCGCGTACACGGTCTCGTCGATGGACAGCACGAGGGAGAATGCGCCCTCGAGGTGTGTGAGCGCGTCGTCCACCTGCGCGTCCACGGTGTCGTGGCGCGACTTGGCGATGAGGTGGACGAGGATCTCCGAGTCCGACGTGGTGCGGAAGATCGCCCCCTCCTCGACCAGGCGGTTCCGCAGGTCGCGCTGGTTGGTGAGGTTACCGTTGTGTGCGAGGGCCATGTCCCCGCGCGCGAACCGCGCGGTGATGGGCTGGACGTTCTCGATGTTGCTGCCGCCGGCCGTCGAGTAGCGCACGTGCCCCACGGCCGTCTTCCCCTCGAGCCGGGACAGGATCCCGGCGTCGAAAACCTCGGACACGAGCCCCGCACCCTTGTGCTTGCGGGTGACGCCGTCTTCGCCCACGGCGACGATCCCGGCGGCTTCCTGGCCCCTGTGCTGCAGGGCGTAGAGCGCCAGGAAGGCGAGCTCGGCGGCGCCGTCCACGCCGCTCACCGCGACGACGCCGCACTCCTCGTGCGGCCGATCGTCGAGCTCGTGGGTGGCCGGCCGCGCTTCGGCGCGCGTCGGCGGGTGCGCGAGGACGGGCAGCGAACGGTGCATGCTACACTCCCGATATGGCCGGAGCGTCCATGATCGCGGGGATCGCTCCGTAGAAGGCGTCGGCTATGCGCATGGCGTCGACCTCCACCTGTGCGTTCTTCACGTGCATGCGGAACGGTCCGCCGATCTCGCCGACGGTACCGATGCGCCGGGCCGGGATCCCGTGCCGCTCCGCGATCCGCAGTACCTCCGCGGCGTCTTCCGGCGCGGACGAGACCACCACCCGTCCGTTGGCCTCTCCGAAGAGCACGGCCACCGGGGGGAGGTCGTCGTCCAGGGTGACGTCCACGCCCCACGGGTCCTCTCCGAAGCCGACGGCGGACTCGGCGAGGGCGCAGGCGAGCCCTCCCTCGGCGCAGTCGTGGGCGGAGCGGATCTTCCGCGCGCGGATCATGGCGAGCACCGCCTGCTGCAGGCTCCGCTCTGCCAGGAGGTCGACCGCCGGAGGCGCGCCCGCCACGAGGTCCGCGGTCACGTACAGGTATTCCGACCCACCTAGCTCGTCGGTGTTCCGGCCCAGGAGGATCACGGAATCGCCCGCTGTCCGGAAGGCCTGCGGCGTGATGTCGTCCACGTCCTCCACGACGCCCACCATCCCGATGACCGGCGTCGGATAGATCGCCCGCCCGTCCGTCTCGTTGTAGAAGGAGACGTTGCCCCCCGTCACCGGCGTCTCGAAGATCCGACACGCCTCCGCCATCCCCAGCACCGCCTCGCGGAACTGGTGGTAGATGTGCGGCTTGAGCGGGTTGCCGAAGTTGAGGTTGTTCGTGATCGCCGTGGGCAGCGCCCCCACGCACACGAGGTTGCGCGCCGCCTCGGCCATCGCAGCGCGGGCGCCCACCCCCGGGTCGAGGTAGACGTGGCGTCCGTTGCAGTCCGTGGTCGCGGCCACGGCGCGCCGCGTCCCGCGGATGCGGACGACGCCGGCGTCGCCACCGGGGCGCACCGCGGTGGACGTGCGCACGGTGGTGTCGTACTGGCCGTAGACCCACCGCTTCGAGGCGACGTTCGGGGAGCCGACCATGCGCAGGAAGAGCGCGCTCAGGTCCCCGGACGGCTTCGCGTGCTCGCTCAGGTCCATGGAGCGCAGCGTCTGCACGTCCGGGCTCTCGACGCCCTCCCGCTCGTAGGTGGGGCACCCCTCGGTGAGGGGCAGCGCCGGGATGTCGGCCACGACGCGGCCATCCTCCAGCACGCGGAAGCGGCCGTCGTCGGTGACGTGGCCGATGACCGCGGCCTCGAGCTCCCACTTCTCGAGGATGCGGTGCACCTCGGCCTCCTTCCCCGGCTCGGCCACCACGAGCATGCGCTCCTGCGACTCCGACAGGAGGATCTCGTACGGGGTCATGCCGGGCTCCCGCACCGGGACGCGCGCCGTGTCGATCTCGACGCCGCTCCCGCCGCGGCCCGCCATCTCCGACGCGGAGGAGGTGATCCCCGCCGCGCCCATGTCCTGGATGCCGGTGATCGCGCCGCTGGCGATGAGCTCGAGGCTCGCCTCCAGCAGCAGCTTCTCCGTGAAGGGGTCACCCACCTGGACCTGGGGGCGGCTGGCCTCGTCGGAGTCGGCGCTCAGCTCCTCGGACGCGAACGTCGCTCCGTGGATGCCGTCCCGGCCGGTGCGCGCTCCGACAGCCATGAGCGCGCTTCCGGTACCGGAGGCGGACGCCCGGATGAGCTGGTCCTGCTTCAGGAGCCCGAGGCACATCGCGTTGACGACCGGGTTGCCCTCGTAGCCACGGTCGAAGAACGTCTCGCCACCGATGTTGGGGATCCCCGTGCAGTTGCCGTAGTCGCCGATGCCCGCCACGACGCCGGAGAAGAGGTAGCGCACCCGTCCCGAGGCGAGGTCGCCGAAGTGCAGCGAGTCCAGTACCGCGATGGGCCGGGCTCCCATCGTGAAGATGTCGCGCAGGATGCCGCCCACGCCCGTCGCGGCGCCCTGGTAGGGCTCGACCGCGGAGGGGTGGTTGTGCGACTCGATCTTGAAGGCCAGGGCGAAGCCGTCGCCGATGTCGATGACGCCCGCGTTCTCGCCCGGCCCCTGGATCACCCACGGCGCCTGCGTCGGGAGGAGGCGGAGCATCCGCTTCGAGTTCTTGTAGCCGCAGTGCTCCGACCACATGGCGCTGAACACGCCCAGCTCGGTGAACGTGGGCTCCCGTCCGAGGATGCGGACGATGCGCTCGAACTCCTCTTCCGAGAGGCCGTGGCCCGCCACGACCTCCGGGGTGATATCAGGATCGCCCGCGCGCGGTGGAACGCGGGTCACACCCTCAGCCGTGCTCACGATGGATCAGCCCTTTCCGGTCGGCAGGTTCTTCGATGGGGTCCTCAGGAGGTCGCCGGCACCAGGCTCCGGGACAGCGACGTGAACACCCCCACGCCATCCGAGGAGCCGAGCAACGGCTCCATGGCGCGCTCGGGGTGAGGCATCATCCCCAGCACGTTGCCGCGCTCGTTCACGATCCCCGCGATGTTGCGGAGCGACCCGTTGGGATTGGCCGCATCCGTCGCGGCGCCGGCGGCGTCCACGTAGCGGAAGATCACCCGGCCCTCGCCCTCCAGGCGCTCCAGCGTCCCCTCGTCGGCCTGGTAGTTGCCCTCGCCGTGCGCGATGGGGACGCGCAGGACGTCCCCGACCTCGTAGTCGGCGGTGAACAGGTTGCCCGTGTTCTCCACCCGCAGCAGCACGTCACGGCTCTCGAAGCGGAGCGAGGCGTTCTTCACCAGCGCGCCCGGCAGGAGGCCGGCCTCGCACAGGATCTGGAAGCCGTTGCAGACACCGAGCACGGGCCCTCCCCCCTCGGCGAAGGCCACGACGTCCTCCATGACGGGACTCATGCGCGCGATCGCGCCGGCGCGCAGGTAATCACCGTAGGAGAAGCCGCCGGGGAGCATCACGGCGTCGAAGCCGTCGAGGCCGCGCTCCCTGTGCCAGACGAAGGTGGGCTCGCCGCCCACTTGCTGGATGGCCTTGTAGAGGTCGTAGTCGCAGTTGGAGCCTGGAAAGGTGACCACGGCGACCTTCATGTGCGTGCCTCCTCGGCCTCGGCAACCACGGCGACCTCGAAGTCCTCGGTGACCGGGTTCGCCAGGATCTTCCGGCACATCGCCTCGGCCGCCTCGACGGCGCCGTCGGCGTACGGGGCCTCGAGGTCGACGTAGATGGCCTTCCCGACGCGCACGTCGGACACCTCGCTCCACCCGAGCGAGTTGAGGGCGTGGTGAATGGCCTTGCCCTCCGGGTTCAGCAGCCCGGGGCGCGGCTTCACGCGGATCTCCAGCCGGAAGCGGCTCAAGCCCGTTCCTCCTCGTTGTCGTC
>CAZPZU010000076.1:4689-25683 GCA_964591135.1 uncultured Gemmatimonadaceae bacterium
TCCTCGTTGTCGTCGTCGGGCTCCCCCACGGGGGTGGGGGAGAGGGGGCCGAGGGCGCCGTAGTCCAGCACGCGCACCTCGGAACCGTGGTCGTCCTCCTCCTCGTCCAGGAGCGGGTCGCCTCCGGGGAGGCGCTCCTGGAGGCCGAGGAGGGCTGATTTCACCAGCCCCCACACGATGTAGAGCAGGAGGTAGGTGAAGAAGAAGTACTGCGGGATGATAACGGCCGCGAAGATGCAGGCGATCACGAAGGCGGTGAGCGCAAGCCCTCGCGGGGTGCGCAGTCCGATGCGCGGCACCTTGGCGTAGGGGATGTGGCTCACCAGGAGGACGCCGAGAAGCACCACGGACACGCCCGTGATCTGCGGCCAGGGCATGCTGACCAGGTATTGCTGGAAGAAGGGCGTCCGGCTGAACGGGTAGAAGGAAGCGAGCAGCATACCAGCCGCAGGGGACGGCAGGCCGTGGAAGTAGCGCTTCGCCTCGCCGCCCTGCTCGATGTTGAAGCGGGCCAGCCGCACGACGACCGCGGTGATGTATACGTAGGAGAGCGTCCAGCTCCACTGCGTGTCCGAGAAGTAGATCTGGTACATGATGTAGCCGGGCGCGACCCCGAAGGAGATCGCGTCGACAAGCGAGTCCAGCTCGGCGCCGAAGCGCGATCCGGTCCGCGTGAAGCGAGCGATCCGCCCGTCCAGCATGTCCAGGATGCCCGCGAAGATGATCGACCATCCTGCCCAGGCAAGGTCCCCGCGGGTGGCGGCCACGATCGCGTGGATGCCGAAGAAGAGGTTCCCGAGGGTGAACGCGGAGGGGAGAATGATGACGCCCCTCTGGAGCGTCTCCTTGCGGGGCGGTCGAGGCGTCTTCATGCGGGCGCCTCCACGGGCTGGCGGGCCAGGACGGTGACGCCCACGCGGGCGCGATCGCCCACCGCGCACGCGACCTCCCACTCCAGGGGGAGGAAGAGGTCCACGCGGGAGCCGAAGCGGATCAGGCCGATGCGCTGGCCGCGCTCGACCCGATCCCCCTCCGCCGGATCGGTGACGATGCGGCGCGCCACCAGACCCGCGATCTGCCGGACGAGGACCCTTCCCTGCGGCGTCGCCAGGCCGATGGAGGCCTGCTCATTGTCCTCCGATGCCTTGTCGAGCCAGGCTACCGCGTACGCTCCCGGCTTGTAGGACCGATGCTCCACCGTACCGCTCATGGGGGCGCGCTGCACGTGCACGTCGAAGATGCTCAGGAAGATCGAGATCTTCCGGCAGCGCCCTCCGAGATACGTGGGCTCGTCGGCTTCCCCGACCAGGATCACCCGACCCTCGCCGGGGGCCACGACCAGGCCGGGCGCACCGGGGATCGGACGGCGCGGGTCGCGGAAGAACCAGATGGTGAAGAGCGCCAGGACCGTGAGCACGCCTGCGAGGGCCCCCGTCCACGCGCCCCCCAGGCCGGTGGAGGCGCCCAGCCAGGCGGCCGCAGCCAGCAGGGCGGCGCCGGCGATGAAGGGCACGCCCTCGCGGGCAAACCTCATCTTCCGTTCCCGAAGCGCGGGAGGTCCCAGGCATCGAGCGTGCTGCCGGTCAGGCGGCGGAAGACGTCCTGGTAGCGCTCGGAGGCCGCCTCGACCACCTCGTCCGGAAGCTCGGGTGGGGGCGGTGCCTTGTTCCATCCTTCGAGGGCGTCGAGCCAGTCACGGACGGGCTGCTTGTCCAGCGACGGCTGGCCGCGACCCGGCGCGTAGTGCTCCTTCGGCCAGAAGCGCGAAGAATCCGGCGTCATGACCTCGTCGATGAGCAGGAGCCGTCCACCCGCGTCGTGGCCGAACTCGAACTTCGTGTCGGCCAGGATGATGTCGCGCTCGGCGGCGACGTCGCGGCCGAATGCGTAGATCTCGAGCGACAGCCCGCGCAGGCGCCTCGCCACCTCGACACCGAGGATCTCCCCGGCCTGCGCGAAGGTGATGTTCTCGTCGTGGCCCTCCTGCGCTTTCGTGGCGGGCGAGAAGATCGGCGGCTCCAGTCGGTCCGACTCCCGGAGACCCGCGGGAAGCGGCTCTCCGGCGAGGGTGCCTCGCTGGCCGTACTCCTTCCACGCCGAGCCCGAGATGTAGCCCCGCACCACGCACTCGACGAGCGCCGGGCGCGTGCGGCGCACCAGCATGGCACGTCGTTCCCACGACGCCCGGCTGGGCCCGAGCCGGGGGTGGTGCGCGACGATCTCGTCGGGATCGACGGCCAGGAGGTGGTGGTCCACGCGGCCCTCCAGCTGCGTCAGCCACCACGCCGTGATGAGCGTGAGCACCTCGCCCTTGCGCGGGACCGGACGGTCCATGATCACGTCGAAGGCGCTCACCCGGTCGGAGGCCACCATCAGCAGGGTGTCGTCGTCCACCTCGTATACGTCCCGCACCTTCCCGCGGTGCAGGAGCGCGAGGTCCTCGAGGTCGGTGTGGAGCAGGGGCGTGTCAGACACGGACTTCAGCCTCCCCGACCCGGCTCGCCCGGGCCTCGTAGTGTGCAAGCACCGGCGCGACCCACTCGTCGAGGATGCGCGCGACCTGCTCCGGTGCCCGCCCCACGAATCGGCGTGGATCGACCAGCGTGTCCAGTTCCTCGGCGCTCATCCCGAAGGCGTCGTCCGTCGCGATGCGCTCCAGGAGGTCGGCCTCCGCGCCCTCCTCCTTCATGCGGCGGGCCGCCTCCATCGAGTGGCGCCGGATGCGCTCGTGCAGGTCCTGACGGTCTCCTCCTCGGGCGGTGGCGTCCATGAGGATCGTCTCGGTGGCCATGAACGGAAGGTGCTCGGCCAGGTTGCGGAGCACCACCTCCGGGTTCACGCGCTGCCCCGCGGCCACGTTCTGCACCAGGACCAGCGTGCCGTCGAGCGACAGGTAGGCGTCCGGGATGGAGAGCCGCCGGTTGGCGGAGTCGTCCAGCGTGCGCTCCAGCCACTGCGTGGCGGCGGTGAAGGCCGGGTCCTGCGCCAGCGTGATGACGTGGCGGGCGAGCGCGCAGATGCGCTCGGCCCGCATGGGGTTACGCTTGTACGGCATCGCGGACGAGCCGATCTGCTCGGGCTCGAAGGGCTCCTCCACCTCGCGCAGGTGCGCCAGCAGGCGCAGGTCGTGACCGAGCTTCGAGGCCGAAACCGCGACCCCCGCCAGTGTGGACTGGATCTGGAAGTCGACCTTGCGCGTGTACGTCTGGCCGGTCACCGCGTACGAGGACTCGAAGCCCATGCGCCGCGCGACCGCTTCGTCGAGGGCGTCGACCTTCGCGTGGTCCCCGCCGAACAGCTCGAGGAAGGACGCCTGGGTGCCGGTGGTTCCCTTCACGCCGCGGAAGCGCAGCCTGTCGAGCCGGAACTCGATCTCCTCCAGGTCCAGAAGGAAGTCCTGGATCCACAGCGTCGCCCGCTTGCCCACCGTGGTGGGCTGCGCGGGCTGGAAGTGCGTGTAGCCCAGCGTCGGCAGGTCCGCGTGGCGGCGGGCGAAGTCGGCAAGCGCGGCGACGCACCGGACCACGCGATCGCGCACCAACCCGAGAGCCTCGCGGTGGAGCACGAGGTCGGTGTTGTCGCCGATGAACGCGCTGGTCGCGCCCAGGTGGATGATCGGGCGGGCTGCCGGCGCGTCGTCGCCGAAGAGGTGCACGTGCGCCATCACGTCGTGCCGGAACCGTCGCTCGTACTCGGCCGCCCGTTCCAGGTCGAGGGTGTCTAGGGCGGCGCGCATCTGGTCGAGCGCCGCCTCCGGGATCTGCAGCCCCAGCTCGCGCTCGGACTCGGCCAGCGCGAGCCAGAGTCGCCGCCACGTGCCGAAGCGGCGTGCCGGCGAGAAGATCTCCTGCATCTCCCCCGAGGCGTACCGGTCGGAGAGGGGGTGCAGATAGCGGTTGTGGCTCTCGGTCACGGCGACCCTTTCGTCGGGGGGCGCCTCAGCGGCGCCAGTAGAGATCACGGGCGATGTAGCCTCCGTTGCGCTCGACGTAGATGCGGACGGCCCCCTGGCCCCGCAGCCCCTCGAAGATCCGCTTCGCGTCCTCCGCGCTCGTGACGCGCGTGCGGTTGACCTGGATCAGCACGTCTCCGGCCTGCAGCCCGAGCTGCGCCGACAGCCCGTCGGAGATCGACGCGATGAGCGCACCCTCCTCGTTCACGATCCCGCGCTCGGCCCGGATCTGTGGCGTCACGGTGATGAGCTGCATGTCCTGCAGCACCGTCACGCGCTCGGCCCTCACCGAGGGGAGGCCGGCGGCCGTCATGCGCACCGGACGCGACTGCCCGTCGATGTCGAGCGAGAGCGTGTCGCCGGCACGCATGTCGAGGAGCACGGCCTCGAAGTCGAGGGGCGCGGCGAGCGCCCGTCCGTTGGCGCGCAGCAGCCGGTCGCCGACCTCGATGGCGGCCTGGTCGGCCGGTGATCCCGGGGCGACCCTGGCGACGCGCACGCCCCGCGTGCGCCCCCACTCGTCGGCCTCGACCGGCTCGACGTCCAGGCCGACCCAGGCGCGTCGGACCTCGCCGTGGTCCACCAGGTCGTCGGCGATGCGCAGCGCGCGGTCGATGGGGATCGCGAATCCCATCCCCTCGCTGCCGCCGCTGCGGGTGAAGATCGACGCGTTGATACCGATCACCTGACCGAGCGCGTTCACCAGGGGACCGCCGGAGTTGCCCGGGTTGATCGAGGCGTCTGTCTGGATCATCCCGAGGTAAAAGCCCTCCTCGTCCGACGACGGCACGATGTTGCGGTCCACGGCCGAGACCACGCCGGCCGTCACCGTCGGCTCCGCGTCCGAGAAGTAGTTGGCGAACGGGTTGCCGATCGCCACCGCCCACTCGCCGATCATGAGCCCCTCGCTGGTCCCCAGGGGCGCGACGGGGAGGTTCTGGCCGTCGATGCGCAGCACGGCGATGTCGGCGACCTGGTCGCTGCCCACGAGCTGGGCGTCGAAGTCCCGTCCGTCGGGGAGCGTGACCTTGATCTTGTCGGCGTTCCGGACCACGTGGTCGTTGGTCAGGATGATGCCATCGGGGCGCACGATCACGCCCGATCCGAAGCCCGCGGCGCGGCGCTGCCTCCCGGGCTGGAGGAAGAGGCTCTCCCACATGCCCCGGGGCTGGACGGTCTCGCGCGAGATCACGCTCACGTTCACCACGGCGGGGGCCACGCGGTTCGCGGCCTGGACGATCGCGGTTCGCCGCGACGCGTCGACCGAGGAGGAAGCCACCTGGGCCTGCTTCGGAGCGGCCGTCGGAGCCTGGAGCTCCTGCGCTGCGAGGCTGCTGACGGAGCCGGATTCCGCCTCCGCCGCCTGCGCCGTGCCTGCCACGGCGCCTCCGTCAGGAGCGCACGCGCCCAGCCACGCCGCGACCATCAGTGTCGCCGTCCCTCGACGCCACGTTCTCATCGTACCTCGTCCCTCTCGAAGTGTCCCGACTCCCGATACTAGATCTCGGCGCCCAGCTTGTTCCAATCCGCGATGAACGCGTCGAGCCCCTTGTCGGTCAGGGGGTGCTTGGCGAGCTGCCAGAGCACCTTTGGGGGCATCGTCGCGCAGTCGGCGCCGATCAGCATCGACTCGACGACGTGCATCGGGTGGCGCAGGGAAGCGGCCAGGATCTCGGTGTCGAGGCCGTAGTTGTCGTACACCTGCCGGATCTGGTGGATGAGCTGCATCCCCTCTCCGGAGACGTCGTCGATGCGCCCCACGAAGGGCGAGACGAACGTCGCGCCCGCCTTGGCCGCCAAGAGCGCCTGCGACACGGAGAAGCACAGCGTCACGTTGGTCCGGATGCCTTCCTGGCCCAGTGCCCGGCAGGCCTTCAGTCCGTCCTCCGTCAAGGGCACCTTGACGACGATGTTGTCGTGGAGCGCCGCCAGCTTCCGGCCCTCCGTGACCATCGTGTCCTTGTCCTTGGCCACGACCTCGGCACTCACCGGCCCGTCCACGACCTCACAGATCTCCCTGTAGATCTCCTTGGGATCCTTGTCGCCGGCCACCTGGGCGATCAGGGACGGATTCGTGGTGATTCCGTCGATGAGGTTGGCGTCCGCGGCGCGGCGGATCTCCGAGAGGTCCGCGGTATCGAGGAAGATCTTCATGCGGTTGTCGCGCTCCGTGCTTCAGGCGTCGTCGATTCCACGTCGTGCACGTGGTCTGGATACTCCACTCTGGCGAGGAAGAGCCCTTCAGGCGGGGCGGGTGGCGAGGTCTCGAGACCGGGCTCGGAGTCGAGGAGGCGGGCCAGGTCTCCGGGCGGTCGGCCGGCCCGAGCGATGTCCACCATGGTGCCCACCAGGTATCGGACCATGTGGTGCAGATAGCGGTCCGCCGTGATCGTGAAGCGCACCCCCAGCTCCCACCCCTCCCACGCAGCGGACGAGACGCGGCAGCGGTCGCCGCGCTCGGGCTGCCCGGCCTTGGCGAACGAGCGGAAGGAGTGCTCCCCGACCAGGAGGCCGGCCGGGGAAGACAGCGCGCCGAGGTCCAGCGGCTCCGCGAGCGCCCAGCACCACGGACGGTGGAAGGGTGAGCGCGATTCCGCGACCGTTCCCACGCGGTACACGTACGTGCGGGCCAGCGCGTCGTAGCGGGGATGGAAATCGCGGCGCACCGGGCGGACGTCCTGGACCCAGACGTCGTGGGGGAGGACCGCGTTGAGCGCACGGTGGAGCTCGGTGGGGACCCACCGTGGGGGCATGTCCACGGAAGCGACCTGGCCGGTGGCGTGCACGCCTGTGTCGGTCCGCCCCGAGCCCACCACCGCGCGCCGCCCATCGGCGAGCCGGGAGAGGGCCGATTCGAGCTCGCCCTGGACCGTCCTCTGATCCGGCTGGAACTGCCAGCCGTGGAAGTGGGAGCCGTCGTAGTGGACGGTGAGCCGCAGGCGGATCGAGTCGGGTGTCTCCACGGCGGAAAGGTAGGCCGAGGGGGGTGGATGTCAACAGATGCGGCGGCCCCGCACATTGACCGGAAAACCGCATGGGAATTAGGATTTCGGGCTCCGGCCACCCACTGCAAGGAGGACCTCTTGACCCGCCGTGCGACCAAGGGCGAACCGGTCGATCTGACCCGCCTGATCGAGAAGGTGGCGGAGGGGGAAGACCTCACGGCCGAGGAGTCGGAAGGGGCCTTCGATCTCTTCATGACCGGCACCGCCACGGAGATCCAGATGGCCGGCTTCCTGGTGGGCCTGCGCGCCAAGGGCGTGAGCCCCCCGGAGGTGGCCGGCGCCGTCCGGGCGCTGCGCAAGGCGATGGTGCGCGTGCCGGCCTCCGACCCGGCGACCCTGGTGGACACCGCCGGCACGGGCGGGGGACGGATCACGACGTTCAACATCTCCACCGCGGCCGCGCTCGTGGCGGCGGGTGCCGGCGTGCGCCTGGCGAAGCACGGCAACCGCTCCTTCACGTCCCGCAGCGGGAGCGCGGACGTGCTGGAGGCGCTGGGCGTCCGCATCGACCTCACGCCGGAGCGCATGGGCGAGATCCTGGAGGAAGTTGGCATCGTCTTCATGTTCGCACCCCTGCTGCACCCGGCCATGCGGCATGTGGGGCCGGTGCGTCGTGGACTGGGCATCACCACGGTCATGAACATCCTGGGTCCGCTCGCGAACCCGGCCGGTGCGCGCCGGCAGGTCGTGGGTGTAGCCGACCCGCGCTTCCTCGGCCTGGTGGTGCGGGCGCTCGCCGAGCTTGGGCACCTGCGGGCGCTGGTCGTGCACGGGGCGCCGGGGATGGACGAGATCAGCCCGGCCGGTCACACCCGCGTGGCCGAGCTCTCCGATGCGGGGATCCGCGAGTACGAGATCACGCCGGGGGAGCTGGGGGCGGACCACTCCTATCTGGAGGGGCTCCGCGGGGGGGACCCGCAGCAGAACGCCGACATCATCCTCAGGGCGCTGAACGGAGAGCTCGGCGCGCCGCGCAACGCCACGATCCTCAACGCGGCCGGGGCGATCTACGTGGCGGGCAGGGCTGACACGCTACCCACCGCCGCGGACATCGCCGTCGAGTCGATCCGCTCCGGAGCCGCCCGCGACGCCCTCGAACGGCTGAAGGTGGCGAGCAACCGATAGCGGAGCGGGGCGCTCAGTACTTCCGGATGACGCCGACCACGACGCCCTGGATGCGCACGTCGCGCGCGTCCACGAGGATGGGCTCCATCGTCGGGTTCGCCGGCTGCAGCCGCACGCGTCCCCCCGCCTCCCGATAGAGCTTCTTCACCGTGGCGGAATCGCCGCCGACCAGGGCGACCACCATCTCCCCGTCCTCGGCCGTCTCCTGCGCCTGGACCACGATGTAGTCCCCGTCGCGGATCTGCTCCTCGATCATCGAGTTCCCCTCGACGCGCAGGACGTAGTTGTCCTTCTGGCGGCGGACCATGTCGGGAGGAACGGCCACGCTCTCGTCGTCGGGGATGGCCTCGATCGGGAGTCCGGCCGCCACGGCTCCGAGGAGGGGAAGCTCGAGGGCCTGTACGCCTGTGCCGGGGCGGACGAGCTCGATGGAGCGACTCTCGTTGTAGGACTTTCTTATGTAGCCCTTGCGCTCCAGATTGCTCAGGTGCTCGTGCACGGTCGCCAACGAGGAATACCCGAACGACTCGGCGATCTCCTCGAAGCTCGGCGCGTAGCCCCGTTCCTCGATGAACCCGTCGATGTAGTCCAGAATCTCCTTCTGGCGCTTCGTGAGGGGCATCGGACGGCCCTCCGCTGGCAGTGACCCGAAGAACGACCGAAAGAAGGATACCCGAACGTTGCCCGAAACGCAAGGAGCCCGCGCCGTCCCGGGCATCCTGTCATCCATCGTCGCCGCGAAGCTCCAGGAGCTCGAGGCGCTGCGCGCGCGTGCCGGTGAGCTCGAGAGGAGCGCCGGGGACGCACCCCCCCCGCGCGACTTCCGGGCGGTGCTCCGCACCGGGCCGTCCGTCTCGCTGATCGCCGAATGCAAGCGCCGGTCTCCGGGGGCCGGCGCGATCCGTCCCGACCTGGACCCGGTGGCGCTCACGGTGGGCTATGAGCGCGCCGGTGCGTCCGCCCTGAGCGTGCTGACGGACCGAACGTACTTCGGCGGATCGCTGGACGACCTGGTCGCCGTGAAGCGGGCCGCCGGGCTTCCCGTCCTCCGGAAGGACTTCACCCTCGACCCGCTCCACGTGGTGGAGGCGCGCGCCGCCGGCGCGGACGCGGTTCTTCTCATCGTGCGCATCCTCGACGACGCCGCTCTGCGCCGGCTCCTGGCTGCGGCCGCGGGCCTCGGGATGTCCGCCCTCGTGGAGGCCCACGACGCCGCCGAGGTCGAGCGGGCCCTGGCCGCCGGCGCCTCGGTCGTGGGCATCAACAACAGGGACCTCGCCGACTTCACGACCGACCTGCGGAGGACCATGGAGCTGGTCGCCCTCGTCCCGCCCGACGTCGTCGTGGTCTCGGAGAGCGGCATCCGCACACCGGGCGACGTCGCGGACCTGGGGCGCGCGGGGGTGGACGCCGTCCTCGTGGGCGAGACGCTCCTGCGGGCGCCGGATCCTGCACACGCGGCCGCGTCGCTGAGCGTTGCGCCCCGGGGGAAGCGTCGCGGTGGCTGAGCGGGTACGGGTGAAGATCTGCGGGCTGACGCGCCGCGAGGACGCGCTCGCGGCGGATGCCGCCGGCGCCGACCTCGTAGGCGTCGTGGTGTCTCGCGGCTTCGGGCGGAGCGTCCCTCCCGATCGTGCGGGATCGATCGTCCAGGACCTCTCCGCCGTCCCCGTGGCGGTCCTCGTGGACGAGTCTGCGGAGCGCGCGGCCGCGCTGGGCGAGGCGCTGGGGGCGGGCGTCCTGCAGCTTCACGGCCACGAGCCTCCGGGGATGGTCGAGCAGCTGGCCGGGCTTGGGCCGTGGAAGCTCTGGAAATGCGTTCGCGTGCGTGGGGCGGGGGACGTGATGCAGGCGTTGGAGATCTACGCAGAGCTCGTCGACGGCATCCTTCTCGAAGGTCACCGCGACGGCGTGATCGGCGGGAGTGGGGTCAGGATCGATCTCGAGGCTATCCGGGAGGTGCGGGCGCGCATTCCGGCCCGCCTGGAGATCGTGCTCGCCGGCGGGCTCACACCGGGCAACGTCGCGGACGCCGTGGCACGCTTCGCCCCCGACGTGGTAGACGTAAGTTCCGGCGTGGAACGAAGTCCGGGGGAGAAGGACCCGGACCTGATCCGCCGTTTCATCGAGGAGGCACGGCGAAGGCACGATCCCCTTCGCCGGCCTTCCGCACCCGACCCCGGGAGAGCCGAGCCGTGACCGCCACCGCTGCCCAGACCGGCCGCTTCGGGCCCTACGGGGGGCGCTACGTCCCCGAGACGCTCGTCGGAGCTCTCGACGAGGTCGAGCGCGCCTTCGGCGAAGTCATGGCCGATCCGTCTTTCGTGGCGGAGCTCGAGGGGCTGCTGCGCGACTTCGTGGGGAGGCCGACGCCGCTCCAGCACGCACGCCGCCTCGGGGAGGCCGCCGGACACCCGGCCGTCTACCTGAAGCGGGAGGACCTGAACCACACCGGCGCCCACAAGATCAACAACACGCTCGGGCAGGTGCTTCTGGCCCGCCGCATGGGCAAGCGCCGCATCATCGCGGAGACCGGGGCGGGACAGCACGGTGTGGCCACGGCGACCGCGTGCGCGCTCTTCGACCTGGAGTGTGTGGTCTACATGGGGGAAGAAGACGTCGATCGTCAGGCCCTGAACGTGTACCGCATGGAGCTGCTGGGCGCTGAGGTGCGCCCCGTGGGCTCCGGCACGCGCACCCTCAAGGATGCCACCAACGAGGCGATCCGGGACTGGGTCACCAACGTCGAGTCCACGCATTATGTCATCGGCTCGGTGGTGGGTCCCGACCCGTTTCCGCGCATGGTGCGCGACTTCCAGTCGGTCATCGGCCGGGAGGCGCGCGCGCAGATGCTCGACGTGACCGGGCGGCTTCCGGCGGCGGTGGTCGCCTGCGTGGGCGGGGGGTCCAACGCGATGGGTATCTTCCACGCGTTCGTCCCCGACGACGACGTGCGGCTGGTGGGGGTCGAGGCGGCGGGAGAGGGCCTGGAGACCGGGCTCCATTCGGCTTCGCTCGCGGCCGGTAGCCCGGGTGTCCTGCACGGCTCTCTGAGCTATCTTCTCCAGGATGCGGACGGGCAGGTGTCGCCCGCACATTCCGTGTCCGCGGGGCTGGACTATCCGGGTGTGGGACCGGAGCACGCCTACCTCAAGGACTCGGGCCGGGCCACGTACACGTCGGTGACCGACGCG
Organism: uncultured Gemmatimonadaceae bacterium; assembly: GCA_964591135.1. GTDB lineage: Bacteria > Gemmatimonadota > Gemmatimonadetes > Longimicrobiales > Gaopeijiaceae > SZUA-318. The sequence goes on from CAZPZU010000076.1 coordinate 15,966, forward strand.
GAGGCGCTCGATGCGTTCCACCGGATGGCACGATTGGAAGGCATCATTCCCGCCCTCGAGTCGGCGCATGCGGTTGCGTGGGTCCTCCGCGAGGCGACAGGATATGCCGAGTCGGGTCCGGTTCTCGTGTGCCTCTCGGGGCGCGGGGACAAGGACGTGGTACACGTGGCCCGCATCGAGGGCCGAGGCTCGCTGCTCTGAGCGCAGAGGATGACCGAACTCGAATCGACCGCCGGCGGAGCCGCGGAAGAGACCGCGGGATGGAGCGACCTTTCGGACGTGCCGGTGGCGCAGGTCCGCGAGCTCTTCGTGGTCCTCGGGAAGGCCTTCCGGGCCTACCAGCTCTACGACGAGAACAACCCCGTGCGGCAGCGGTTCGTCGAGAGCCTCAGGCAGGCATTCGAGGGGATGTGGACGGAGCTCGATCGTCTGACGCTCGCCGTCGACGAGGACCGGATCTTCCTGGTCGGCCAGGAGGTCTACAAGGTCGACAGCCGGAGTGATTCGCTCGCGTTCCTGTTCTTCAAGGACGGGGTGCGCGAGATCACGTTCCTCCCCGGGATCGAGGGTGACGAGCTCGTGCGTTTCCTCGGCGTGCTCCAGCGGGCGCGCAAGCTGTTGCCGGAGGGCGACGACCTCCTGACCGTCCTCTGGGAAGAGGACCTCCAGCACTTCCAATACCAGTACGTCGACTTCCTCGCCGAGGGCGTGGAGCTTCCCTCGCCCGGCGAGGGCGCCACGACCCAGCAGCTGCAGGGAGTGCTGGGTGGAGAGCTCGCGGAGGAGGAGGAGGAGGAGGCGCCCGCTCCCTCCTCCACGCAGACGGCGGATCAGGCGCCGACCTCGACGGTCTCCCGCGAGGACTTCAACCCGACGCTCTATTCGCTGGACCCGCGCGAGATGGAGACGCTGCGCACGGAGCTCCACAAGGAGTTGCACCGGGACACCCGCGGCGATGTGCTCTCGGCGCTCTTCGACCGGCTCGAGGAGGAGGACCGGCCCGACCGCCAGTCGGAGATCCTGGGTGTCCTGGGCACGCTGCTGCCGAACTTCCTCAGCCGCGGCGCGCTGAAGGCCGCCACACGGGTGCTCGAGGAGCTCCGCAAGCTGGAGTCGATGCCCGGCGTCTTCGACGAGGAGCGCCTGGCCCAGTCCCGTGAGCTGCTGGACCGGGTGAGCGCACCGGAGGCCATCTCCGAGCTCATCCAGGCGCTCTACGACGGGTCCATCCGCTCGACGCCCCAGCAGCTGGCGGTCTTCCTCCGCTTCATGCGTGCCGGGGCCTTGTCGCCTCTGCTGCGCGCCGCCGAGACCGTCGAGCACAAGGAGCTGCGGGCCGTGTTGCGCTCGGCGGTCCACGGCATCGCCGAGCGCAACCGGGGCGCCGTCGTCCGGCTTCTCGACGAACCCGACCCCGTCATCGCGTCGGGTGCGGCGCGCCTGGCGGGCGACATCCAGATCGCCGAAGCGGGGCCGTCGCTGGCCGGGCTTCTCGCCCACGCGGATCCCTCCGTGCGCCTGGCCGCCGTCGAGGCCGCCGTGAGCCTGAAGGCCTCCACGGCCGCGGGAGCGCTGCAGCACACCCTCGACGACCCGGAGCGCGACGTGCGCATCGCGGCCGCCAGGGCGCTGGGGACGCTCCGGTACGGCCCGGCCGGCGACCGCCTCGCCGAGATCCTGGACAGCCGGGAGATCCGCGCCGCGGACATCTCCGAGAAGGTCGCGTTCTTCGAGTCGTACGGCATGGTGGCGGGTGACGGGGCCGTGCGCGCCCTGGACAAGCTGCTGAACGGCAAGGGCTTCCTCGGGAAGCGCGAGCCTTCGGAGATCCGCGCCGCCGCGGCGCTCGGTCTCGGGAAGGTGGGTAGCGGCGCCGCCCGAACCGCCCTCAACAAGGCCCTGGACGAGGAGGATCCCGTCGTGCGCACCGCCGTCAACCGCGCCCTCCGGAGCGAGTGAAGATGACCGACGGCGATCGGCTGAACCTGCAGGAAGAGGGGCGCAAGGTGCTCACCGCGTTCTATGGAGCGCTCTCCGCCCTGAAGCTCTACCCGCTGGAGAACGCCGCCGTGCAGCAGGCGCTCGACGAGCTCCACGGGCTGGTCGAGCGCATCGTGTACCTCGAGGGGGGAGCCGAGGTGCGGGTGGTCGGGGACTTCTTCTTCCTCAACGAGACCCGCCTGCGGCTGGATCTCTCGAACTTCGCCACGTTCGGGTCGTTCGCCCGTGCGTTCCAGGATCACGGCATCGGTGCGGTGGAGGTAAGGCCGGGGGTCACACGGTCGGAGTGGGCGCCCTTCCTCTCGATCCTCCTGAGCAAGCCGGGCGGCGAGGATCCGTTCTTGACGTTCATGGAACGCCTCGCCTCCACGCCCGTGCAGAGCCTGGATCTCCGCCCCGAGAAGGAGGTCGCGGAGCCGGAGACGGACGAGGAGGCGCTCACCGCGGCCAAGCGCACCTACGCCCAATCCGTCCAGATCGCCAAGGACGCCCTCGGTGACGTGCGCCTCGGAAAGGCCGTGAACGTGCGCAAGGTCAAGCGCGCCGTGCAGGGAATCGTGGACCAGGTGCTGTCCAACGAGACCTCGATGGTCACGATGACGACGCTGCGGGACTTCGACGAGTACACGTTCACCCACTGCGTGAACGTGTGCATCTTCAGCGTCATCATCGGCCAGCGCCTCGGGCTGGAGAAGCTCCACCTGTACGAGCTCGGGCTCGGCGCCCTCTTCCACGACATCGGCAAGCAGCGGGTCGACGTCGACGTCATCAACAAGCCGGGCGGCTTGACCGAGGAGGAGTGGGCCCAGCTCAAGCAGCACCCGACCGAGGGGCTGCTGGTGCTCTTCAAGCTGCACGGGTTCGCGGACGTCCCGTACCGTCAGATGCTGATCGCGTACGAGCACCATATGAAGCTCGATCTGACGGGATACCCCGAGAACAAGCACGAGCGCGAGCCGACGCTCTTCTCACGGATCGTGTCCGTGGCCGACGCCTTCGATGCGGGCACGTCCGTGCGCAGCTATCAGTACCACCCGTGGCCGCCCGACACCGTGCTGCGCGAGATGCGCGACAACCCGAGGCGCGGCTTCGATCCGCTGCTCGTCAAGGCGCTGATCACTGCGACGGGCGTGTATCCCATCGGCACGCTCGTGATCCTGGACACGCACGAGCTGGCCGTGGTGTCGGACGTCAACAAGGACCCCGAGCTGCTCCACCGCCCGAGGGTGAAGGTCATCTCGGACCCGCTGGGCGTGCCCCTCACGGAGGCCATCACGCTCGATCTCGCCCAGGACGATCCGGCGACCGGCGGTCCGGCCCGCTCGATCATCAAGACGACGGATCCCCAGAAGTACGGGATCAGGGTGAGCGACTACCTTACCTAGATGACTGCCACGAGCCTCGCCGAAACGTTCTCCCGCCGTCGCGCAGAAGGGAGGGCAGCCCTCGTGCCGTATGTCACGGCGGGTCACCCGGCGCCGAACGGGACCGTGGCGCTCCTGCGGGCCATCGCGGACGCCGGTGCGGACGTGCTGGAGCTGGGCGTTCCCTTCTCGGATCCCCTCGCGGACGGGCCCACCATCCAGCGCTCGTCGTTCGCTTCGTTGTCGCGCGGCACCACGCTCCCGAAGGTGCTCGAGGATCTCGCCGCCTTCCGGGCGACGCGCGCGACGCCCGTGGTGCTCTTCACCTACCTCAACCCCGTGCTGCGCTACGGCGTCGATCGCTTTCTCGGCGACGCGGTGGAGGCCGGCGCACAGGGTCTGCTGGTGACGGATCTCCCGACGGGGGCCGACCCCGACCTTGAGGACCGCATCCGGGCGTCCGCCCTCGACCTGATCCGCCTGGTGGCTCCGACCACGCCGGCCCGACGCGTGCCCGAGGTCGCCGCGGGAGGATCCGGCTTCCTCTACTACATCTCCCGAACCGGGGTCACCGGTGCCCGGGCGTCGCTGCGCGAGAGCCTGGGCGACGAGGTCGGCCGCATCCGGGAGGCGGTCTCCCTGCCGGTCGCGGTGGGCTTCGGGATCTCCACGCCGGAGCAGGCGCACACGGTCGCGGCGGTCGCCGACGGCGTGGTCGTGGGAAGCGCGCTCGTCCAGACCCTCGAGAACGAGGGGATCGAGGCCGGTGCCGCGTTCGTGGCGGCCCTGCGGGCCGGCATGGACCGCCGCTGACGCGCCCGCCCGCCCGACCCACCTATTCGGAGACGAGCCGCTCGCCCAGGGCCGGATCCGGCTCCACGAACAACGTCTTCACCCGCTGAGGGACCACGGCACCGGGAGCCGCGCCCCTCGGCTTGCGCACGTACTTCCGCAGCGTCCAGTCCACCGGCACGGTCCCCGACGTCCGCGCGCGCGAGCTCAGGGCCGCCAGCACGGCCGCCTCCTCGAGGTCGCGCGCCGGAGGGTTCCCCGGCCGGCCCCAACGCAGCACGACGTGCGCCCCGGACGCGTGGCGGGCGTGGAGCCAGACGTCGTCGGGCGCCGCGTGGTGGAAGGTCAGGTCGTCGTTGGCGCGGGCCCCGCGTCCCACGCGGATCTCCAGCCCGCCGGAGCTGCGGTACGTGCGGTAGGGGAGGGGGGAAGGCGGCTGGCCGAGCTTTCCCGGAGGCTCAGCCGCCGCGGGCAGGGCGGAGGCCACCTCCTCCGTCGTCGCCCCGCCCGTCCGCGCCCGCCCGAGCAGGTCTTCCAGCGCCACCGCCGCCCGGCGGGCCTCGCGGAGGAGGTCCGGGAGGCGCCGCCTCGCCCGCTCGGATCGTGCGGCCCGATCGTAGTACGCCGCCGCGTTCTCCTGGGTCGGAAGCGAGGGGTCGAGCTCGATGCGGACGGACCCACCCGCGAAGTCCTCGAGCTCCACCGCTCCGACTCCGGAGGGCACGTCCCGGAACCGGGCGAGCAGCAGATCACCACGGGCCCTGAGGGCCGCCGGGTCCTCGAGGCCGTCCAGCTGGGCCTGCAGGCTCGTGACCCGCCGGAGCGCCGTGTCGGCGGCGCGCTCGAGGGCGGAGACCATCTCGGGTGGGAGGAGCGCTTCGGCGCCGGGCGCGCCCGCGGCCGCCGGTCGCCCCTCCGCCCACCGGCGGAAGGCGTCCAGCAGCGTGTCCGTCTCCCGGTGGACGTACCCCTGGAGCGGCCACGGGTAGGGTTGCGGTGTCCCTCCCACGTCGAGCAGGCAGGGGCGGGTCGGCAGCCCTTCGTGGGCCATCGCCCGCCAGGCGGCGTAGCCGCGCTCGAGCGCCGCGGCCGGGTCGTCGCCCGCGTCGACCAGCGCGTCGCCGTTGACCGTGGAGGTCCAGGCGACGTGCCGGACCAGCGTCCGCCGCCGGTCGGCGGGGGGCGCGGGATCGAGGATCTCCCGCCACCGCGTCGCCGTGATCGGCTCGTCGACGCCCTCGCGGTCCGAGGGTGGCGGTGGCTCGTACGCGTCCCCCACCCGAACGGGGCGGCGGCCCTCCCGGCGCACCAGCACGTGGCGGATGCGGGCATCCGGGCCTTCAGTGACCAGCGCGTTCCACTGGTTTCCCAGCAGCTCCACCACCAGGTCGCGGGAGCCGCGGCCGCGCGCGGGCAGGAGCTCCAACACCAGGATGCGCTCGTCCGGCGGGGCGCGCACGAGCCGCACCCTCGAAGGCAGCGCGAGATCGGAGGCGGCCGGCTCGGTGGCCGCCCACAGGAGCGGAGCGCCCCGGGTGGGATGGAGCGACCACGCCAGCGTCGCCTCACGGAAGAGGAGCACCAGGTCGCGGGTCGCGCCGTCCAGCCGGATGGCCCGCAAGCGCATTCCGGCCAGGCGGTCGTGGAGCTCGCCCGCGAGGGCGCGCACGAGCAGGGGATCCCAGCGGAGCGCCATGGTCCCGAAGGTAGCGGCGAGCGCGCCCCTCCCGCACGGGTGGGGTAATGCCCATGTTTGACAGTTCCGGGCGGGAGGAGAGGGCTACGTATCCTCGCACTTCCGGCACCACGGAGGACGCAGCGTTTGTCTTCACCACAGAGAACGCGGAGAACGCTGAGCCGTTTCGGTATTGAAGCTCCCTGCGACCTCGACGTCCTCCGTGGTGAATAGATGTAGTTCCATTACCACAAGCACTTACGCATGTTCAGCTAAGGCGGATTCCATGTCCACCGAAGCACGCTCCAGGACCGGTCGGGCCTCGATCCGCCGATTCCTGGAGATGAAGCGCGAGGGACGCCGCATCGTCGCGATGACGGCGTACGACGTCCTCTTCGCCCGCCTCCTCGAGGAGGCAGGCGTCGACCTGATCCTGGTCGGCGACTCCCTCGGACAGGTCGTCCTGGGCTACGAGTCGACGATTCCCGTGACGCTCGACGAGATGATCCATCACGCACGCGCCGTGAAGCGCGGCGCGCCGGGCACGCTCGTCGTGTTGGACATGCCCTTCATGAGCTACCAGACCTCGACCGAGGATGCGCTCCGCAACGCGGGACGGGCCCTCAAGGAGGCCGGGGTCGAGGCCGTCAAGCTCGAGGGCGGCCACGAGCGCACCTGCGCGGCGATCCACGAGCTGGTGGCGGCGGGCATCCCGGTCATGGGTCACATCGGTCTCACGCCCCAGTCCGTCCACGCGCTCGGCGGCTACCGGGTCCAGGGCCGCGGCGACGCCGAAGCCGCGCGTATCCGCTCCGAAGCCCACGCGCTCCAGGAGGCGGGGGTCTTCTCCATGGTGCTGGAGCTGTTGCCGGCCGGCCTGGCCCGGGAGATCTCCGAGTCCCTGACCGTGCCCACGATCGGAATCGGGGCGGGGGCCGGCTGTGACGGACAGGTGCTCGTCCTCTACGACGCGCTCGGCCTCAATCCGGGGTTCACGCCGAAGTTCCTCAAGCGCTTCGCGTCACTCCACGACGTGGCCCTCGAGGGTGTGAGGACCTATGCGCGAGAGGTCCGCGAAGGGACGTATCCCGACGCCGAGCACTCGTTCGAAGGGGATTGAGCCGCCTTGATCGTCGTTCGCACCCGAGCCGCGCTCACCGAGGAGCTGGAGCGACTCCGCCCCCTGGGGGAGACGCTGGCCCTCGTGCCGACGATGGGCTTCCTGCACGAAGGTCACCTCTCGCTGGTCGATCTCGCCGGTGAGATGGGAGGCCGCGTGGCCGTGTCGATCTTCGTGAACCCACTCCAGTTCGGCCCGGCGGAGGACCTGTCGAGCTATCCACGAGACGAGGAGCGCGACCTGGGGCTCCTGGAGGCGCGCGGCGCCGAGCTGGTGTTCGCTCCGTCGACCGAGGAGATGTACCCGGACGGCGAGCCGCGCATCACCGTGTCCCCGGGAGCACTTGGCAACCGACTGTGCGGCGCGTTCCGCCCGGGCCACTTCCGTGGCGTGCTCACGGTCGTCGCGCGGCTCTTCGGCCTCTTCCGTCCCGAGGTGGCCGTCTTCGGGCGCAAGGATTTTCAGCAGGCGGTGCTGATCCGTCGGATGGTGCGGGATCTGGAGCTGCGCGTGCGCGTCGAGACGGGCCCGATCGTCCGCGAGCGGGACGGGCTCGCCATGAGCTCCCGCAATACCTACCTGAATGATGACGAACGCCGGGACGCACGCGGTCTCCACGGTGCCCTCTACGCGGCCCGGCGGCTCTACGACGGGGGTGAGCGGCGCGCCGACGTCCTGCTTCAGGAGGTATTCAAGGTCGTCGCGGAGCACCGACAGCTCGAGCTCCAGTACGCGGAGCTCGTGGCCCCCGACACGCTCGCTCCCCTCGAGTCGGCGCAGGACGGCAGCGTGCTCGCCCTCGCGGCCTTCTGCGGGACGACCCGGCTCATCGACAACATGGAGCTATGACGCTGCACCCCATCGTGGAACGAGCGTCGCACGGCGAGCTCCCGGTGTGGGCGGTCGCGTCGGAAGACCGGCGCCGCCACATGGAGCGCGTGGCGGACCTGTTGGGCACATGGGCGGCCGCGCTCGGCCTGGACGAGGACGCCCGCGGTCGGTGGCTGGCGGTGGGCTACCTCCACGACGCGCTCCGCGACGCGCCCGTGGAGGAGCTCCGCGCGCGCGTTCCCCCGACCCTGGCGGCTCTGCCCGGCCGCATCCTGCACGGGCCCGCGGCCGCCGAGAGGCTCCGGGTGGAGGGCGTCGCGGACGGCGAGCTACTGCTGACGGTGGCCTACCACACGCTGGGTCACCCGGCGCTGGGAACGCTGGGCCGGGCGCTCTACGCGGCGGACTTCCTCGAACCCGGCCGGGACCTGCTCAACGATTGGCGGGCCGGGCTTCGCGACCGGATGCCAGGTGCGTTGGAGGCGGTGGTGCGGGAGGTGCTCGGTGCCCGCATCGCCCACCTCGTGGATCGGCGCAGCGCGATGCGTTCCGAGACCGTCGGGTTCTGGAACGCGCTTTCGGAGCGGACGTGATGGGACCGCGCGCGCGGGGCGTCGCCGCCCTCGCGGTGGTGCTGGCGGTCGCTGCGCTGGGTGGATCCGCGATTTCCCAGTGGCGGGGGCGCTCGTCCAGCGCCGCGTCCGACACCGCTCGCCGCCCGAACCCGTCCGATCGCGTTCGGGTCGAAGTGCTCAACGGCGGTGGGCAGTTCGGCGCCGCGCGCCAGGCGACCGAGCAGCTGAGGGACCTGGGGTTCGACGTGGTCTTCTTCGGGAATGCCAGCGCTTTCGGCCGGGATTCCTCGGTCGTGCTCGACCGCGTGGGGGCCCTCGGGTCGGCCCGAGACGTTGCGGACGCCCTCGGAATCCGTAACGTCCGGAGCGAGCCGGATCCGAACCTGTACCTCGATGTATCCGTAGTGCTGGGCAAGGACTGGATCCCGGCCACGGTGGCGCCCGAGCCGGAAAGCGATGCGCCACAGCGGGCCTGGTGGGACCCACGGGGGTGGTTCCGCCGTTGAACGGCCCGACCGCCCCCCTCCCTGGAAACGAGACGACGGTCGATCGATGAGCAAGCGAGCCAACGGGAAGGACGAGGAGGAGAAGGCCGGAGGCCCGGGCTCGCGCTCGAAGGCCGCTGCGGACCGCAAGCCCAACACCGCGGTGGAGTGGGGCAAGTCGATCCTCGTCGCGTTCGTGCTGTTCATCCTGCTCAGGACGTTCCTCGTCCAGACGTTCGTCATCACGTCGGGCTCGATGGAGGACACGCTCCTGGTCGGCGACATGCTGATGGTCAACCGGGCGGCCATGGGCACCCGGATTCCGCTGACCACGGTCCGGCTGCCGGGGTACTCGGAGCCGCGGCGCTTCGACGTCATCGTCTTCGATCCGCCCCACGAGGAGTCGCTCAAGCTCGTGAAGCGCCTGATCGGCATGCCCGGTGACACGCTCCAGATGCGCAACCGGGTGCTCTACATCGACGGCGTGGCACAAGAGGAGCCGTACCTGAAGCACACGGACGTCGCCGACGAGATGCACCCGTGGATGGAATGGCAGCGGGACTACCTCCTCCCGGGGGTGGACCGGCGCTCCTACGCGCCCACGCGCGACAACTGGGGGCCGATCGTCATCCCCGAAAGCCGCTACTTCATGCTGGGAGACAACCGCGAGACCAGCCTGGACTCGCGCTACTGGGGGCTCCTCGAGCGGTGGCGCCTGGAGGGGAGGGCGGTCTTCATCTACTTCTCCTACAACAAGGAGTCGTACCGGCCCTTCCCCTGGCTACGGGAGATCCGCTGGGGACGCATCGGGCAGGGGATCCACTAGCAGAAGATCGGGCAGCAGAGGGGAACACCTTCGCCGCGCTCCGACACGG
>CAZPZU010000077.1:0-25454 GCA_964591135.1 uncultured Gemmatimonadaceae bacterium
ACGGCGTCCTTGGCGAACGCCTGCGCGACCCCGTCGGGCCTGAAGATCCCGAAGAAGTAAAGCGACGCGGCGACGAACAGCGTCGTCACCGCCACGGGGACCGCGCCCGTCGCCCAGAAGAGCGCCGCCGTGGCGAGCGTGGCGAGCACGACCATGGCGCGGCGCGCCACGGCCTCGTCGCTCAGCGGCTCGGTCGCGCGCGTCCCGTCGGGGCGCGTGACCTGGTGCTCGACCTTGTTCTTCGCGCCGTAGTACTCGGAGATCGTCTGCCCGGGCCGCATGTCCCGGTAGGCGGCGTAACCCATGATCGGGTCGGTGGCGCGGGCCGCCTCCTCCGGCGTGGCCTTGGCCGTGCCCACCAGCTCCACGAGCCGGGTGGGCGGGGCGGGGATCACCAGCGAGCAGAAGAGCACGATGCCCAGGAAGATGAACAGCGGCCGCGAGTTGTGGCTGCCCATGAACCAGCGGAGCGTCGTCCTCTGCTCCTCGGGCTGGTGCACGATCTCGTGGCGCGCCTTCGCGTAGCCGACTTCCTCCTTTGCCTCGTCGAGGACCGCGGCCAGCTCCTCCACCTCGCACGGCTTCTGGAGGTACTTGAAGGCCTCGAGCCGGCCGGCCTCCTTCGCCGAGTCGAGGCTGCCGTGGCCGGTGAGCATGACGGCCTGGATCGCCGGGTTGAAGGCCCGCAGCTCCCGGAGCGTCTGGATCCCGTCCATCCCGGGCATGCGCAAGTCGAGGACGGCGATGTCGATGTCGCCGTCCTGGCGGAGCCGGCGCACGGCCTCCTCTCCGTTGGAGACGTCCACCACGTCGTATCCGCGTGCCCGCAGACGCCGCGCCAGCGAAGTCCGGAAGCGCTCCTCGTCGTCTACGAACAGGACTTTGGACATCGTCACCAATCCGTTCCGCCGGGGCACTCGCCCTGCATGATCTGGCGCGAGAGTTCGTCGAAGAGGTCGCTGAGTCGGAGGATGCCCACGGTGCGTCCCATGCGTGTGACCAGGAGGGAGAGGGTCTGGTGGCGGAGGAAGACCGGGATCGCGTCGGGCAGCGTCGCTCGCTCGTCGATGCCCACGGTCGCGTAGGTGCAGACGTCCTTGACCGCGACGCTGCGGGCGCGCTCGCACAGGTCGAGCAGGTCGCCCGTGAGGAAGTCCAGCATGTGCATGGAGGAGTCCCTCAGGTCGTCGCCGACCCCGGCCCGGTCGAACAGGTCCTGGGTGGCGCGCGCCTTCCTTTCGGGCACGAGAGCCCGCAAGAAGGCGAAGTGGTGGAACTTGCCGACGATCCTGCCGTTGCGGTCGCGCACGAGGATCGCCCGGTGTGGCTGCCTGCCGGGTGGGAGCTTCTCCTGCGACGCCTGGAGCGCGTGCAGCGCGTCCAGGACCGTCGCGTCCTCGTCCACCACGGCGTACTCGTCCAGCGGAACCATGATGTCCGCGACGCCCATCGCCATCGACGATCCTCCCGCTCCCGCTGCGCGCTAGTCGGCGCCGGCCAGGGGGAGCTCCACGGTGAAGGTGCTACCTCTGCCGGGCGCGCTCGTGACGTAGAACACGCCCCCGAAACCCTGGATGATGCTGTAGCTGACGCTCAGGCCCAGCCCGGTCCCCTTGCCGGGCTCCTTCGTGGTGAAGAACGGCATGAAGACCTTGCCGAGCTCTTCGCGAGTCATGCCGCAGCCGGTGTCCCTCACCGCGACCGTCGCCTTCATGCCGCGCAGCTGCGTGGTGATGCTCAGGTCGCCGCCGCCGGGCATCGCGTCCATGGCGTTCTTCACGAGGTTCACGAAGACCTGCACGAGCTGGTTCCGGTCCGTCAGGATCGGGGGGATCCGCTGGTCGTAGCGGCGCTCGACCTCGACGTTCGAGATCACGAGCTCGTTACCGAGCAGGACGTCCAGGACCTCGTCCAGGATCTCGTGCAGGTCGTGGGGCTCGACCCTCACCTCCTTCTGGCGAACGAAGGTCAGGAGCTTCCGGGTGATGTCCCGGCACCGGAACACCGCGTCGTGGATGGCCCCCAGATGCTCCTCGACGTCCAGGGGCTCCTCGTCCGCCTCCAGCGTGGGGTCCATGGCGTCGCGGAGCACGCCCACCTCCTCCGCGATGATCGCCAGCGGGTTGTTGATCTCGTGCGCGATACCGGCGGCCAACTCCCCGACGGACGCCAGCTTCGCGGCGTGCACGAGCTGCCCGGACAGCTCCGCCTCGTGCTGCTCCGTGGCGAGGTGCTCCCCCACGACCTGCCGTGCGCGGATCAGGATCACCATCCCCATGAAGAGGAATGCCGCGAACGTGACGAGGAGGAGCGTGCGCGGAGCGTTCGAGACGGTGGAGGCGGCGCGGGCGTCGATCACCAGCAGCGCCCAGGGCGTCTCGTTGAGCCACGCGTAGGCGTAGTCGGGAAGGCTCGAGCCCGCCCTGTGCGGCACGAAGCCCCGCGGGGGACTCGTAGGTGGGACGAAATCCGAGGGCTCGAGCGTCTCGCCCACCTGCGACGTCGAGAGCTGGATCACGCCGGCCCGGTTCACGACGGCGGCGTGCACCTCGCTGGCGCCCTCGAGCGTCGTCAGATACTCGGAGAGACGCTCCGGAGACAGCGCGGCGCGTAGAATGCGCACGCGCTCGGCTCCGACGCGGCGCACGGCGATCGTGAAGTGGGGCCGTCCGCGGAACCCAAGATAGATCTGGGTGATCACCGACCCTTTGGGCGACGCGCACAGCTCGCGGAACCACTCCTCGTTGCCGTAGTCGATCGGCCCGGCGAAGTGCACGGGCCCGGCGTAGGCGAAGAGCGTTCCGTCCTCGGCCACGATGCCGAGGTCCACGAAGGCGTCGCTGGTGCGGCGCAGCTCCTCGAGGAAGGGCTCGAGGTGGTCGGCCGGGTTCCCCGTCCAGAAGCGCGGGTCGCTGTTGACGTTGTCGAGGTTGACCAGGCGCTCACGCAGGTAGAGGTCGAAGGTATTCGCCTGGTGCTCGGCCAGCGCCTCGAGGTGGGCGCGCAGGCTGTCGCGCTGCACGTGGCGGTACTGCAGGTGGAAGAACGCGGCCAGGAGGAGGAGTGGGACGAAATACAGCAGCAAGAGCCGGCCGAGCGTGTGCCAGAACAGCTCCCGCACATGACCGTTCTTCGAACGGGTAGGGCGCTTCGAGGTGGAGCCTTCCGGATGGGAGGCCATGTGAGTCTCGGGTGCCCCGGCGGACCCCGCCCATACCCCGGGGAGGGTAATCGTGATAAAAATATCGAATTCTGTCACCGCCAAGAAGGGAGTGGCCCCCGGACGGGAGACGATGCGGTAGATTGCACCGGCAATTCCAACCATCAGACGCGGCCAGGAGCACCCATGACCGGCGAGCGATCCGCCTTCCAGGACCTCTATCCCGACGACGTCGCCCACTGCTACGGCTGCGGACGGCTCAACGAGCGGGGCCACCAGCTGCGAAGCTTCTGGGAGGGGGACGAGACCGTCGCCCACTTCACCCCGAAGCCCTGGCACACGGCCATTCCAGGCTACGTATACGGGGGCCTGATCGCGTCGCTGGTGGACTGTCACGGGACGGGCACCGCCGCGGCGGTGGGGGCGCGCACGGCCGGGTGGCGGCTGGGTGAGGAGGCGCCTCCCGAGGGAGATGAAGGGCCGCGCTACGTGACGGCGTCGCTCGAGGTGCGCTACCTGAAGCCCACGCCCCTGGGCCCGGAGCTGATCGTGCGGGGGGTGGTCGAGGACGCTGGCGAGGAGCGAGGCAGCCGCAAGGTCGTGACGCGCGTCACGGTCGAGGTCGACGGAGTGGTGACGGCCGAGGGGCGGGTGGTGGCAGTGCGCATGCCGGAGTCGTTCGGAGGGGGGTGAACCTACTCCGATCCCGGGGTACCTTTCGTGTACCTGCCCCCCACTCCACCCCGGACATCCGATGCAGAAAAACAAGAGCATCAAGCTGCTGAATCAGGGCCTCGCCGACGAGATGTGGGCGGTGCACCAATACATGTACTTCCACTTCCACTGCGACGATCAGGGCTACGACCTCCTGGCTGGGCTGTTCAAGAAGACCGCCGTCTCCGAGATGATGCACGTCGAGGAGTTTGCCGAGCGGATCCTCTTTCTCGGCGGCAAGGTCGAGATGAAGGCGTCGCACGAGGTGGCCGACATCCACGACGCCCGCGGCATGCTCGAGAAGGCGATGGAGATGGAGAAGGCCGCGGTGCGGGACTACAACAAGTACGCCAACGAGTGCAGCGCGAACGCCGACGCCGCCTCGAAGATGATCTTCGAACACCTCGTGGGCGACGAGGAGGGGCACGCCGACGCCTTCGAGACGCTGCTCGAACAGGTCGACAAGTTCGGCGAGCAGTTCCTGGCGCTGCAGGCGATCGAGCGCACGAGGAACCTGGCGGGCGGCGACTAGCCCACCGCGGGTTCAGTGGTCCTCTCGCAGCCTCACCAGGAGGCGGATCTGCCCCGCGTGGTAGGCGTCGTGGAGGGCTAGACCCAGGAGCTCGTCCCCGATGGACCGGCTCGCCCCGCGACGGCGCGTGCGCAGCGTCGCGGACGGGAGGCCGTCCAGCACGTCGAGGAGCCGCTGCTGGTAGCCGGCGAGCAGCGCCTTGTCGTCCCTCCACGCCGCCTCACCCGGATCGGCCGGGAGCTCCGGGAACCAGGATGCCCTCAGCCTGCGCGGGAACGCCGGGGCATCCAGGCCGGCCAGGCGAGCGAGGCGGAGGATGACCCTGTGGCGCGTGTAGGCCAGGTGGAGCGCCAGGTCCCAAATCGTGTTTCGCCCAGGCGCGACTCGCTCCGCCGCCGCTGCTGCCGGCACGCCGCGCAGGGCGCTCAGCACGGAGGGACCGTGCCAGGCGGGGCCCCCGTAGCCTTCGCGCAGAGCGCGGATCAGCGTCTCCCGATCGGGGGACGCCGCGGTCCCGTGCCTCTCGCTCCTCGTGCCCATCGCCACCTCCTCGCCTGCGCCTCAAGATAACCAACGTAACCAATTAAGATGGTTACATCATAACCGGGCCGGGAACGGCGTCAACCGCGACGTAACCTCCGGTCCGGAGTGTCGTACGCAGTCCAGGGAAGGGGCCGCCGCTGGCGTGTCGGCGCCACGACGCTATCCTGCACGAAGCGGCGCCCCGGGACCGGGCCGCTGATCCCAACAGTCGGGAGGACTCTCATGCGTTCGATACGCTCCAGACGTCGCGTCTTGGTGGCGCTGGGAATGATCGTGGCCGTGGCCGCCTGCGCGAGCGGTTCGGGGAGCGGGGGGACCCGCAGGAGCTCGAGCACCCGTCTGGTCGCCGCCGACTTCGAAAACGACGTTGGCCTCGACGTGTACTCCATCATCCAGCGGCACCGGCCGCAGTGGCTGCAGGTGCGTGGGGGCACCACGGCGCAGGGCCCCGCCCGGATCGCGATCATCATCGACGGGACCCGCCAGCAGGGCAGCGTGGAGATCCTGCGCAGCATCCGGGGGAGCGAGGTGGACGAGCTCCGTTTCCTGAACTCCCGCGACGCGACCACACGGTACGGGACCGACATGACCGCCGGTGCCATCGAGGTGGACACGAAGCACTGAGGTGCGGGGCGGGCGCCGGTCGGCGCCCGCCCCTTCCGGTCACTCTGCCCGCAGGGCCCGCGAAGGATCCACCCCGGCGGCCCGGCGCGCCGGCAACCAGCTCGCGAGCGTGGCCACGGCGACCAACGCCAGCGCCACCGCTCCGTAGGTGACCGGATCGGTCGCGCTGATGCCGTACAGCAGCGTCGACATCAGGGAGCTCAGCAGCCCCGCGGCCACCAGACCGACCGCGACGCCTGCTCCGGCGAGCGTGAGGCCCTGCCGCACGACCATCGCACGGACCGAGGGGGCCGACGCCCCCAGCGCCATCCTGACGCCGATCTCCCGCGTGCGCTGCGACACCAGGTACGAGATCACACCGTAGATCCCGACCAGTCCCAGGATCAGCGCGATTCCCGAGGCCGAGCCCAGCAGCGCCATCGTGAACGACGTGCGGGCCGTCGCGCCCTCGAACACGTCCTGCATCGTCCGGGGGTTGGCCAGTGGGATGCGCGGATTGAGGTCGCGCACCTCGCGACGCAGCACCGCCACGAACTGGAGTGGATCGCCGGAGGTGCGCACGACCACGTCGAGCGTGCGGTTCACGAAGGGGTTCGCCGCGGCGCCGAACGTCGGCGGGAAGTAGACCATCTCGCCGGGCTGGTCCTCGAGGCTCTGGAGGTGCACGTCGCCGACGACGCCGACGATCTCCCACCAGTCCTCGTCCGGGAAAAACGAGCGCAGGCGCCGGCCGACGGCGCTCTGGTCGGGCCACCAGTGTTGCGCGAACGCCTTGCCGACCACGACCGCGTGCGTGCCGGCGGCGCCGTCCTCACGCCGGAACGTGCGCCCCTCCAGGAGCGGGATGCCCATCGTCTCGAAATAGCCCGGCCCAGCGCTCGCCTGGAACGCGAAGACCGGGAGCTCTCCCTCGGCGCGGGGCTGGTCCTCCACTTCGATGGTCATGAAGGAGACGCCGCCGGACAGCGGCACACGGCCCACCAGCCCCGCCGCCTCCACGCCCTGCTGGGCGGCCAGGCGCTCCCGGAGCAGGAGGAAGAAGTCGGCCGTCTCGGCCGCGCCGGGGATCTCCGCGGTGGGCACGGACAGGCGCGCGGTCAGCACCCCCACCGGCCGGAAGCCAGGATCGACCGCCCGCAGCGCGACGAAGGAGCGGAACATCAGGCCGGAGCCGACCAGCAGCACCAGCGCTATCGCGACCTGCACGACCACCAGCGTGTTGCGCAGCCGGTGCCGCTCACGGCCGGTCGTGCCGCCCCGGCTGCCACCCTCCCGGAGCTGGTTGGCGAGGTTTCCCGTGCCGTAACGCACGAGGGGGAAGAAGCCGAAGAACACCGCGCACCCGAGGGAAACCAGCGCGCTGAAGCCGAGCACCCGCAGATCGACGCCGACCTCGGCGATTCGCGGGATGTCCGTGGGGACGAGGCCCAGCGACACGCGCACGGCGAGCGCCGCCACGGCGACGCCGAGCGCGCCTCCCGCAGCGGCGAGCAGGAGGCTCTCGCCCATGAACGCGCGCAGCACGTGCGCGCGCCCGGCGCCCACCGCGACCCGCAGCGCCAGCTCCCGCTGGCGCCCCTCCGCACGCACGAGCAGGAGGTTCGCGACGTTCGCGCACGCGATCAGGAGCACGAAGCCGACCGTGCCCAGCAGGATCCACAGCGTGCGGCCGACGTCGCCCACCACGGCCTCCTTGAGGGGGTGGACGACGGCCTTGAGGTTGACCTGCTTGAGGAACGCGGCCTCGTCGGCGGGTGCGAACTCGGACAGCCGGTCGACCAGACCCTGCAGCTCCGTGGCCGCGCCCTCCAGGCTGCTCCCGGACGAGAGCCGCGCGATGCCCCCGGCGCCGAACCCGCCGTACGACACCTGGGCCTGGTCCACGACCAGGGGCAGCCATACCTGGGCGTCGCGGTTCGGGTGGCCGAAGTCGGGGGGCATGACGCCCACGACCTTCCGGCTCACGCCGTTCATGTCCAGCGTGCGGCCCACCACCGACGGATCCGCGCCGAAGTTCCTCCGCCACAGCCCGTCGCTCAGCACGACCACCTGCTCGCCATCCGGGGCGCCCTCCTCCTCGGTGAACGTGCGCCCGAGCACCGGCTGCACGCCCAGGACCTGGAAGAAGCTGGGCGTCACGGCCTCGGCGGGGATGCGCTCCGGCTCGCCTTCACCGACCAGGTTCACCACGGTGGCCTGATACATGGCGATCGCCTCGAGGGAGGCCGCCTGCTCGCGGTAGGTCACGTAGAGGCCGCTGGAGATCGGTAGTTGGTCCTGGCCGTCACGACCCTGGTGCTCGATCGCCAGCAGGCGGTCCGGACGGGGGAAGGGCAGCGGCCGGATGAGCACGCCGTCCACCAGCGTGAACACCGCCGTCGTGGCCCCGATCCCCAGGGCGAGAGTGATCACCGCGACCGTCGTGAACGCCGGATAGCGCAGCAGTCCGCGCAGGGCGTAGCGCACGTCGTTCAGGAAGCCCGTCATCTTCATCGTCTCCTTCCGCTCCCAGAGGGCGTCGATCGTACAGGTCAGGATCCGCGCCCACAGGCGCAGAGTCGCGAAACGGGACGTCCGCCCGCTCCGCCGGAGGCTCGTCCACGCGTACGCGGTCTCGGCCTCCCATTCGCGCCGCCACGAGTCGCGGCGGGCGCGCGGTACCAGGCGGGACGCGGCTCCGATGAGCCACGAGCCGGGCGTGTCCATCAGGCTGTGCCGGGCTCCGCCGCGAACACGCGCACGAGGGCGGGGAAGCGGCCCACCACCTCGGTGAGCGCCTCCTCTCCTACGCGCGTGATCCGGTAGTACCGGCGGGGCGGACGCTGCTCCGCCCTCGCCTTCGCTTCGTCCTCCCACGCGCCGGTGAGCACCCCCCGCCGCTCCAGGCGCCGCAGGATCGGATAGACCGTCCCGTCCGGGAGGCCCGTCGCGTCCATGACGTCGAAGCCGTAGCGGTGGCCGTGGCGGATGGCCAGCAGCACCGCGGCGGTCGGATACGTGAGGCTGAACAGCTTGCCCATCGGCCTCTCCCGGGCCTGGAGTACAAAGAATCCTAGGTAGGCTGCAAGAATGAGATGCCGGTCGGGTCGGAAGCGTTGCACCAGCTTCGTCGGCCACCGGGACGCACGGTGTCCCGTCGCGGGGTTTTCCCTACACCCGTCTACCCGGCTATACGGGTAGATTCCAGCATCGGGAGGAATCGATGGAACGGATCGCGGGACTCTACAAGGCGCTGTCGGAGCCGGCCCGGCTCCATATCCTCGCGCTCCTTGTGCGCCACGGCGAGCTGTGCGTCTGCGACGTCGAGGCGGCCCTGGATGCGACCCAGTCGAAGACGTCCAGACACCTGCGTTACCTCGCCGCGGCGGGCCTGGTGCAGGATCGTCGCGACGGCGTGCGCGTCCTCTACCGCATCCCCGAGGAGGCCGACAGGGATGTGACGCGGATCCTCGACGGGTTCGCCCCCTTCGCGGCGGATGCGAGCCGGTACCGGGCCGACGACGAGAGGCTGCGCGCCTGGCGGGTGCGCAGAGCCCTGTCCGGCGCCGACGCCCCCGTGCCGCTCGGCTGACGCGCATGCTCCGCGTCTTCACACTCCTGGCCGACCGGGTCGTCTACGGCCTCATCGGCCTTTCGCCCGGGACGCACGCGGCGGACGCGCTCCACTTCTTCGTCGAGGACACCACGAAGATCTTCGCGCTGCTCGCCACCGTGATCTTCGTGATGGGCCTCTTCCGCTCGATGCTCTCTCCGGAGCGGGTGCGCACCTACCTGGAGGGGAAGTCCCGCTGGGCGGCCTACGGCATGGCGGTGGTGCTGGGCGCGGTGACGCCGTTTTGCTCCTGCTCGTCCGTGCCGTTGTTCATCGGCTTCGTGGAGGCTGGAATCCCCGTGGGCGCCACGATGGCCTTCCTCATCGCCTCTCCTATGATCAACGAGGTGGCGGTCGTGCTCCTCCTGAGCCTCCTGGGATGGAAGCTGACCATCCTCTACGTCGCGACGGGCCTGGTCGTGGGCGTGGCGGGTGGTGCGCTCATCGACGGGCTCCGACTGGAGCGATGGGTCGAGGAGTACGTCTGGAAGATCCGCGTGGGCCCGGCCGACGCACTGGCCCAAGGGCGCCCGACGCCGCGCGAGCGGGCCAACTTCGCGTGGGGCGAGGTGCGCGACATCATCGGCCGGATCTGGCTCTATGTGCTGATCGGTGTGGGCCTCGGAGCGGGCCTGCACGGGTTCGTGCCCCAGGACTTCCTGGCGCGGTGGGCGGGAGCGTCCAACCCGCTCGCCGTGCCGCTGGCCGTCCTCGCCGGAGTGCCCCTGTACGCGAACGCGTCCGGCATCATCCCCGTCGCGGAAGCGCTGCTCGGCAAGGGGGTGCCGGTGGGAACGGTGCTCGCGCTGATGATGAGCGTGGTCGCGCTGTCGCTCCCCGAGATGATCATCCTGCGCAAGGTCCTGAAGGTGCGCATGCTCGGCTTCTTCGCCGGCTACCTGGCGCTCGCCTTCGTGACCGTCGGATACCTCTTCAACGCCATACGTCTGTAGGTGGGAGAAGGACGATGAAAGACATCAAGGTGCTGGGCTCGGGTTGCCGGAGCTGTCAGCTCACCGCGGAGCTCGTGCAACGTGAGGCTGCGGCCCTGGGCGTCGAGGTCCACGTCGAGAAGGTCACGGACGTGGCCGACATCATGGGGTGGGGGGTGATGAGTACGCCCGGCGTGGTGGTGGACGGCAAGGTGGTGCACTCCGGAGGCGTGCCGCAGGTGAAGGTCGTGCGGGAGTGGCTCGGCACGCCGTGAGGCGGGCGTGGCGGCCCGCCGCGTGAGCCCGCCCCCATTCCGCCCCGGGGCCATCGCTTCTAGCTTGGCGAATGCCCGAGAACCAAAAGAAGCGGCGCAAGGTCGACTTCAAGAACGTCCGCGCCGAGGCCGCCTACCTGGTGCGGGAGCACCGCCGCACCCTGGCCATCGGCATGGTCCTCATGGTCGTGAACCGCCTGGCCGGACTCGTGATTCCCGCCCTGCCGCGGTTCCTCATCGACGACGTCATCGGCCAGAATCGGCCGGAGCTGCTCAAGTGGCTGGTGCTCGCCGCGGGGGGCGCCGCGCTCATCCAGGCGGTGACGTCGTTCAGCCTCTCCCAGGTGGTGAGCATCGCGGCGCAGGGCGCGATCGCGCGCATGCGCAAGGACGTGCAGGCCCACGTCCTGCGCCTCCCGGTCGGCTACTTCGACTCGACGAAGACCGGGGTCCTGATCTCGCGCATCATGACGGACCCGGAGGGCATCCGGAACCTCGTGGGCACGGGGCTGGTGCAGCTCATCGGCGGCCTGCTCACGGCAGTGATCGCACTCGGGATCCTGCTGTCGATGAACTTCAAGCTGACCCTGGGGACCGTCGGGCTGCTCCTGATATTCGCGGGGGCGTTGGCGATCGCCTTCAAGAAGCTGCGCCCGATCTTCCGCAAGCGCGGCGAGATCAACGCGGAGGTCACCGGCCGGCTGAACGAGTCTCTGGGCGGCATCCGGCTGGTGAAGACCTACGTGGCCGAGGAGCGTGAGGAAGGGGTCTTCGGCGAGGGTGTGGATCGGCTGTTCCGGAACATCGCCTCGACGATCACGGGGACCTCGCTGGTCGGCGCGATCTCGACGTTGATCGTGGGCGGCGTCGGCGTCATGATCCTCTGGATCGGCGGCAGCTCGATCCTCGGCGGATCCATGACCACGGGGGAGCTGTTCAGCTACGTGATGTTCGTGGGCGTGATGGTTGCGCCGCTGGTGCAGATCTCCTCCATCGGCACGCAGATCACGGAAGCGTTTGCCGGGCTGGACCGTATCCACGAGCTCCGGTCCGTGCGCACGGAGGACGAGGAGGACGACGAGCGGGACGCGATCCCCGACATCGCGGGTGAGGTGGTCTTCGACGACGTCTGGTTCGAGTACAAGCCCGACACGCCCGTGCTGAAGGGCATCTCCTTCCACGCGGCCGCGGGCACGACCACCGCGCTGGTGGGCCCGTCCGGCTCGGGGAAGAGCACCCTGATCGGCCTGGTCATGGCGTTCTACAGGCCGCTGAAGGGGACCGTGAGGGTGGACGGGAGCGACCTGACCGAGCTGCGCCTGCGTGACTACCGGCATTTTCTGGGTGTGGTCATGCAGGACAACTTCCTCTTCGACGGGACCGTGAGGGAGAACATCGCCTTCGCGAATCCCGAGGCCACGGACGGCGACATCCGCCAGGCCGCGCACATCGCGCACTGCGACGAGTTCATCGAGCGCTTCGACGACAAGTACGACACGGTCGTGGGCGAACGCGGCGTGAAGCTGTCCGGTGGGCAGCGCCAGCGCGTCGGCATCGCCCGCGCTATCGTGGCCAATCCCCGCGTGCTGATCCTCGACGAGGCGACGTCCAGCCTGGACAGCGAAGCGGAGGCGCTCATCCAGGACGGCCTGCGCGCCCTGCGCAGGGGGCGCACGACGTTCGTCATCGCGCATCGCCTGTCCACGATCCGCAGCGCCGACCAGATCCTGGTGCTCGACGAGGGCGAGATCGTGGAGCGCGGCACGCACGGCGAGCTGCTCGCCCTCGGTGGTCTCTACCGCCGGTTGTACGAGAAGCAGCACGGGTTGATGGAGGACCTCTACATCAACCCGGGCGAGGAGCCTCCGGCGGAGACGGGAAGGGAGCTCTGAGGCGGCGCGGCCCCCGTGGCCGCCCCCGCCTCACTCTTCCGCCTCAGTCGTACGCGCGCCGCACCTCCGGCGTCGCCATGAGCGTCTCGTTGCCCGTCAGCACGGGCAGCGACGCCAGCCCCCGGTGCACCCGCAGGTACTTCTCGGGGATCGGGTGCGTGCCGAGCACGACCGGCACGCCGTAGCGTTCCTGGATGAACGACTGGAAGTACTCGAGGGACGGGCACGGCGGATAGCCCACGACCATCCCGGTCGCGAGGTGGATGGCCTCGGCGCCGTTCTTGATCATCTCCTCGGGCACGTACTCCACGTTACCCCCCGGGCATCCGTCGCAGGTGGAATAGCCGACCACCTCCAGCGGCTCGTCCGCCGGGTAGCGGGCGAAGGCGCCGGCCCGCTCCCGGACGGAGCGGAAGCACTTGCCGCCGCCGCAGGTGTGGTAGCGGTCACAGATGATGATGCCGATCCGCATGGGATCCTCCTTCGTGCGGGAACGTCGTCAGGCTTCGTGGACGTGGCCGTGGCCGGGGCCGACGCCCCCGCGGCAGGCCTCCTTCGGGTCGATCTCCTTCAGCCCACCCGCGCGGACCTGGGACAGGACGTGGCCGAGCGTGGACGCCGACGTCACGAACGTGGGAATGCCCGCGGCTGCGAGGCGGCCGAGGGCCGTTCCTCCGATGCCGGCCACCACCACCGCGTCGGGCTCGAGCGTTGACAGCTGGCCGACCGGGTCGCACTCCCCGTGCCCGTGATCGAGATGACCGTTGGCCACCGCCTCCACCTCGCCGGTGACCGAGTCGACCACGCTGAAGAACGGGGCTCTGCCGAAGTGCCGGGAGACGGCCGCACCGGTGCCCTCATCCGTCTCCGTGGGAACGCATATGCGCATCTTCATCACCCTTTCTGATGACCAGGGCCCGGCCGTCGACCAGGCAGCCGACCACCGTGGCCCGGGCTCGCTTGAGGAGGCGTTGCACCGTGCCGCGTGAGACGCCCATCCGCCGGCCCGCTTCCTCCTGATCCAGTCCCTCGAGGTCGCAGAGGCGCAGCGCCTCGAGCTCGCTCAGGCCCATCTCCGCGGTCTGGAGGTCGGTCATGGGGATGCTGCGCGGCTTGAAGACCGGATCGCCGCGGAACCGGCGGCAGGCTCGTGGCTTTCTCGGACGGGGCAAACACGCTCCTCGGTTGTGTGTATATGCACAAAATAACCTCGGTGCCACATCGCCCTCAAGCCTCCTGTCGCTCCCGGGATGCCTTTAGCTTTAGAACAGAGGAAATCACATGGAAGAACCCAAGGCGGTAGACGAAGCCCGCTTCTTCGAAACGGTGCTGCGCTGCGTTGCGGACGGGGTGTTCACGGTGGACCGCGACTGGCGGATCTCGTCCTTCAATCGCGCCGCCGAGCGGATCACGGGTACCGCCGCGGAGCGGGCCATCGGCCGCCGTTGCTCCGAGGTCTTCCACTCCGACCTGTGCGAGCACGCGTGCCCCATCCGGGAGACGCTCGACAGCGGGCAGGAGGTCATCGACCGCCCGGCCCGCATCCTGACGCATCGCGGCCGCTCGATCCCCATCTCGGTCAGCTCGGCGGCGCTACGCGCCGACGACGGCACGCTCCTCGGTGCCGTGGAGACCTTCCGCGATCTCTCCGTCCTCGAGCAGCTCCGCCGCGAGGTCCTCAGCCGTTACACGTTCGAGGACATCATCGGCAAGAGCGAAGCCTTCCAGAAGATCTTCGCGATCCTTCCGGACATCGCCTCCAGCGGGAGCACGGTGCTCATCGAGGGCCCGAGCGGCTCCGGCAAGGAGCTGCTGGCCCGCGCCATCCACAACCTCAGCCAGCGCAGCAAGCGTCCCTACGAGGTCGTGAACTGCGGCACCCTTCCGCCGAACCTCTTCGAGTCCGAGCTGTTCGGCTACAAGCGAGGCGCGTTCACCGACGCGCGCCGGGACAAGCCGGGGCGGATTACGGCCGCGGAGGGTGGCACGATCTTCTTCGATGAGATCGGGGACCTCCCCCTGGAGACGCAGGTGAAGCTGCTCCGGCTCCTGCAGGAGCGGGAGTACCACCCCCTCGGCGCGGTGGAGAGCCGCAAGGCCGACGTGCGCATCGTCGCCGCGACGAACCGCGACCTGTCCGCGCTCGTGAGCCAAGGGCGGTTCCGCGACGACCTCTACTTCCGCCTTGCGGTCGTGCGCCTGGTGATCCCACCGCTGGCGACGCGCCGGGAGGACATCCCGTACCTGGTGGACCACTTCATCCGGCGCTTCAACGCCAAGAAGGACAAGAGGATCAAGGGCGTGACCCCGGAGGTCATGGAGGTGCTCATGCGCCACGACTTTCCGGGGAACGTGCGCGAGCTCGAGAACATCATCGAGTACGGCTTCGTTCTCTGCCACAACGGGCTCATCGAGGTCCGCCACCTCCCGGACGACCTGCGGGCGGGATGGAAGCCCACGCCCGCGTCGGCCCCGCCTCCGGTGGGCTCTCCGCTGGAGCGGAGCGAGGCCGATGCCATCCGCCTCGCGCTCCATAAGCACGGGGGTCGGCGCGACGCCGTGGCCCGTGAGCTTCGCATCAGCCGTACCACGCTGTGGCGGAAGATGAAGAAGCACGGGATCCCCGACGGCGACGGCCGGACCCCACCGCGCAGGGATGTTTCGGAACCGTAACGCCTGAAACACCCGGTTCGTTTCAGGACCGGAACCAACCCCGCCGTTCCAACCCCCGGCGCGAGTCGCGCCCAGGCGCGTAAGTCTCTGCGCTCGAACGCCTTGTGTCCGTTCACCCACCGCACGATCACCACGGTCCGCGACTTGCCCCTCTGAACAGGCAAAGGGAGGTGAGCGCGTGAAGGTGGCGGTTCCACGAATGGGCGAGACGGTCGCACCGTGCTTCGAGTACTGCGCCACGATGGCGGTCTTCACCATCGAGCGGCGGCGCATCGTCGAGCAGGTCGACTTCCCACTCCGGAGCCGTGACCCCTTCGACCGCGTCCGCCTCCTGCGGAACCAGGAGGTCGACACTGTGATCTGCGGCGGGATGCAGGACTTCTACGAGGACGTCCTCAGGACGAGCGGGTTCGAGGTGATCTCGTGGGTGTCGGGCTCCGTGGAGGATCTCCTGGACATGTACCTGAGAGGCCGCCTCGTGCCGGGAACGGAGCTCCCGGACGGCCCGGGGATCGTCGTCCCCGGCGGCGACCTTCGAATGGAGTGAAAAGCGGTGGCCACACCGAAGAGATACAGCTACCACGTCGAGGCGGCGGCGCTCGAGACGGGGGATCGACCGCGCAGATTCCTGGAGGCGTTCGCGGCGATCCTGCAGCACGGGAGCTACGCGGTCGCGCTCGACAGCTATGCACGCATGAGCGCCAAGTGCGGGCGGTGCGCGACCGACTGCCAGCTCTACGCGGCGACGGGGGCTCCCGAGGACATCCCATGCCACCGCTCCGAGCTGCTGCTGCGCGTCTATCGCCGGTACTTCACGCCCTCCGGCGTGCTCAAGGCGAGGATGTTCGGCGGCTTCGAGCTGACCGATGCCTACCTCGACGAGATGGCCGAGGCGTACTACCGCTGCACAGCGTGCAGGCGGTGCAAGGCTTCCTGTCCCATGGGAATCGACCACGGCCTGATGACGCACCTGGCACGGTGGGTCCTGGCGGAAGTGGGGATCATCCCACGGGCGCTCCTGGTGTCGGTGCGCGAGCAGCTCGACGGGAAGTCCGGCAACACGTCCGCGATTCCGCTCCCCGCGCTCAAGGACACTTGCGAGTTCCTCACGGAGGAGCTGCACGACATC
This sequence comes from uncultured Gemmatimonadaceae bacterium, assembly GCA_964591135.1. Taxonomy (GTDB): domain Bacteria; phylum Gemmatimonadota; class Gemmatimonadetes; order Longimicrobiales; family Gaopeijiaceae; genus SZUA-318. The sequence goes on from CAZPZU010000077.1 coordinate 16,067, forward strand.
TACGACGTCGACATCGAATACCCGTTCGACGTGGAGGGTGCCGAGTACGTGTTCTTCCCCGCCGTCTCCGACTACATCATGGAGGCCGACACGCTGATGGGGAACGCGGCGGTCATGCACGTGACCGACGGGTCGTGGACCATCGGCACCGGGAACTACGACGGCATCAACTACGGGCTGTTCTACTCGGACCGCATGATGGAGCGGATCGTGCGCCGTGTGGTGGGCGAGGTACGGCGCCTGCGCGGCCGGAAGATCCTGATCGGTGAGTGCGGTCACGCCACGCGCTCCGCGTGGTACGTCCCGACGTTCGCGGGTCCGGACGCCCCACCGGTCGTGAACTGCCTCGAGTACGCCTGGGACATGCTGGAGGCAGGCAGGATCCCGCTGAAGGCCGAGCGCATCCCTGAGCGGGTCACCTACCACGACCCGTGCAACATCGCGCGCGTCGGCCGCATCACCGAGCAGCCGCGCGAGATCCTGAAGGCCATCTGCGCCGACTACGTGGAGATGACGCCGAACCGCACGCACAACTACTGCTGCGGGGGCGGGGGCGGCACCGTGTCCATCGACGAGATCCGCGCGTTCCGCACGGGACCGATGGGCATGCGGAAGGCCGAGCAGATCCGCGCCACCGGGGCGCAGATCGTGGTCTCCCCCTGCGCCAACTGCAAGAAGCAGCTCCGCGAGCTCTGTCAGGACAACGATCTGGGCGACGTGGAGGTGGTCGGGGTGCACGACCTGCTGCTGCGCGCCATCGACTTCCCGGCCGCCGGGAACGGGAAGGGAGGCTGACCATGGGCGGATGGCTCCACGTCGCGCGCGGGCCGCTCTTCCAGGCCGCGCTGGCCTTCATGCTCCTCGGCCTCGCGCGCCAGCTCGCACTGACGCTCTGGGAGGCTGGGCGCGCGTACCGGCGGGCGGGGGACCGCACGATCCCGGCGGGCCAGGTGGCGAGGGCCACCGCGCGGTGGCTCGTGCCCCTCGGCCGCCTGCGCGACCGCTGGCCCTACAGCCTGACGACGCTCCTCTTCCACGTCGGCGTGATCCTGGTGCCGCTGTTCCTGGCGGGCCACATCGCCTTGTGGGAGCGTGGGACCGGCCTCTCCTGGCCGGCGCTTCCGAACGTCGTCGCGACGGCCCTCACGCTGGCGGTGATCGCCACCGCGCTGGCGGTGGTGGTGCTGCGGGGCGCGTCGCGGGCCACGCGCCCGCTCGGTCGGTTCCAGGACTACGCGCTCCCGCTGATCGTCGGCGTGGCGTTCGCCTCGGGGTTCCTGGTCATGCACCCGGCGTGGAACCCGTTCCCCGCGGATCCCACGATGCTCCTCCACATCCTGACCGCCGACCTCGTCCTCGTCCTCGTCCCACTGACCAAGCTGAGCCACATGATCCTGCTGCCCCTCACCCAGCTCGTGTCCGAGCTGGCCTGGCACTTTCCGCCGGACGCGGGCAGCCGGGTCGCCGCGACGCTGGGGAAGGAGAACGAGCCGATATGATCGCCTCGCCCGCCATCCTCGTGGACATCACCCGATGCACCGGGTGCGAGGCGTGCGTCCTGGCCTGCAAGGAGGAAAACGACCTCGGCGCCGACCGTCTGCGTCACGGGCAGGAGGGCGTGGACGGCCTCTCCTCGACGCGCTTCACGACGGTTCTGCGTCGGCCGGGAGAACACTTCGTCAAGCAGCAGTGCCGCCACTGCCTGGAGCCGGCGTGCGTGAGTGCCTGCCTCGTCGGGGCGATGCAGAAGACCCCCGAAGGCCCCGTGATCTACGACTCCGAGCTGTGCATGGGGTGCCGGTACTGCCTCGTGGCCTGCCCGTACGGGGTGCCCCGCTACGAGTGGGAGGAGGCCGCGCCGTACGTGCGCAAGTGCAACCTGTGCTACCCTCGGCTGCAGGAGGGCCGCGAGCCGGCTTGTGTGGAGGCGTGCCCGCACGATGCGCTCATCTTCGGGCACCGAGACGACCTCCTCCGGGAAGCCCACCGACGCATCCGCGGGGAGCCGGGCCGTTACGTGGACCACGTGTGGGGGGAGAAGGAGGTGGGGGGCACATCGGTGCTCTATCTCTCGGACGTGTCCCTGGGATTCCTCGGGTGGGGCGGGGACCTGGGGGACAGGCCGCTGCCGGTGCTGAGCTGGGCCTCCCTCGAGAAGGTCCCCCCGGTCGTCGTTGGGATGGCGACGCTCATGGGCGGGATCCACTGGGTGATCCGGCGCCGCATGCAGCTCGCCGCACGGGCGGCCGACGAGGCCGCAGGAGGCGACGGGCATGACTGACCGGCTCACCGCGCTGAAGACCGTCCTGTGGATGCTGGTCGGGATCCTGGCTGCGGTCACGGTCGTGCGCTTCGCCCACGGCCTGGGAGCCGTGACCAACCTCTCCGACGCGGCCCCGTGGGGCCTGTGGATCGGCTTCGACGTCATGTCCGGCGTGGCGCTGGCCGCGGGCGGCTTCGTGCTGGCCGCGACCGTCTACATCTTCGGCCTCGAGCGCTACCGGCCCTTCGTACGCCCGGCCGTCCTGACCGCCATGCTCGGCTACGCCGCGGTGGCCGTCGGGCTCCTCTACGACCTCGGTCTGCCGTGGCGGATCTGGCACCCGCTGGTGCACTGGCAGCACCACTCGGTGCTGTTCGAGGTCGCCATGTGCGTGATGCTCTACCTCACGGTCCTGGTCCTCGAGTTCGCGCCGGCCGTGCTCGAGCATCCGCTGTTCTCGGGGCGCGTCTTCCGCGCGCTCCTTTCGGGGCTGAAGAAGGCGACGATCCCGCTGGTGATCACAGGCATCGTGCTGTCCACGCTCCACCAGTCGTCGCTGGGCTCGCTCTTCCTGATCACGCCCTATCGGCTGCATCCGCTCTGGTACTCGCCGATCATCTATGTCCTCTTCTTCACCTCCGCCGTGGGGCTGGGCCTGATGATGGTCGTGCTGGAGTCGCTGTTGGCGTCGTGGTTCCTTGGCCACGAGGTGCACCAGCGCGAGCTCGCCGGGCTCGGACGGGCGGCCTCCGTGGTGCTGTGGAGCTACGTGGCGCTGCGCGTGGGCGACCTCGCCATGCGCGGCGAGCTCGCGCTGGCGCTGGACGGATCGCGCCAGGCCGGACTGTTCCTCTTCGAGATCGGCCTGAGCGCCGTGATTCCGGCCACGTTGCTCCTCTTCCGCCGGGTGCGCACGACGTTCGGCGGCATGGGGCTGTGCGCGGCGCTCACCGTGTCCGGGATGGTGCTCTACCGCCTGGACGTCTCGATCCTGTCGTTCGCCCGGCCCGAGGGCTTCGGCTACTTCCCGAGCTGGGAGGAGTTCGCGGTCAGCGTGGGCGTCGTCTCGGCGTTCGCCCTCGTCTTCATCTTCTTCGTGGAGCGCCTGCGCGTGTACGACGACGTGGGCGCCGGTGTGCGCCCCCCCTCGCCGCGTCCGAGCTACGATCCCGCGACGCTGCACGGCCTCATGCCGTCCGTCGTTGCCGCGCCGCGTCGCTATTCGGGCGCGGCGTTGGGGGGTGTCGTGGTCGCGTTCCTCTTCCTCCCGGTACTGGGCGCCCGGCCGATCCGCACGCCGGCGGCAGCGGCCAGGAGCGTGGACGGCGTGGCTGAGGACCGCGGCGAAGGTGTGGAGCGCGTGCTGGCATTGATCCCTTCCGCGGTCGCCTCGACCGACGATGGCTCGGGGTCGGCGCCGGGGGAGGAGACGCATCTGATGATGATCGACGCGGATCGCGACGGCGACGTGGTGCTCTTCGACCACGACGCGCACAAGGAGCGGCTCGGCGCCGACACGTCCTGCGCGGCGTGTCACCACATGAGCCTGCCGCTGGAGCGCAACACGAGCTGCGCCGCCTGCCACCGCGACGTCTACGACACCACCGACCTCTTCGACCACACGGGGCACGAGAAGGCGCTCCGCGGTAACGCCGGTTGCGTCGAGTGCCACGCTCCCGGCGCCGCCGCCAAGACGCGAGCGTCCTCCACGGCGTGCATGGAGTGCCATCGCGACCAGGTCGTGGCGAGCCGCTTCATCGACGCACCCGCCGAGCGCTGGAAGGCCGCCGCGAGCTACGTGGACGCGATGCACGGGCTGTGCGTCACGTGCCACAAGCGGGAGGTCCAGGACTCGACGAAGGTGCGGCCGGAGGGGCTGGACCAGTGCCGCGCCTGTCACGACGCCGATCGCCGGGCCGTGCTCGAGCGCCTCGTGCCGTCGAGGGAGCGCTCGGCCTCGACGGGACCGGATGGCGGCCGCGCGGTTACCGTGGGCGCAGGAGGGAGAGACCGATGAACCACCTGGGAACGCGCGCGGGCGAGATCGAGAGCTGGATCCGATCGAACCTCTTCGACGAGGTGCCGATGGCGATCAGCGTGATCAGCCGGGACTTCCGGGTGCAGGAAGCGAACCGCCGCTTCACGGAGGCCTTCGGCCCGTGGGAGGGGCGGCCGTGCTACGAGGTCTACAAGAAGCGCACGGAACCGTGCCTGCGCTGCGCGGCATTGGAGTCGTTCGTCGACGGCAAGATCCGGAGCCGCGAGGAGGAGGGCGTGCAGGACGGGCGGCACATCGACTACCTGGTGCACATGGTGCCGATGACCCGGCCCAACGGCGACATCCCCTTCCTCATCGAGATGTGCACCGACATCACGCCGGTGAAGCGCCTGGAGAGGGAGAAGCGCGAAGGGGAGCGCCTGGCGGCCGTCGGGGAGACGGTGGCCGGCGTGGCGCACGGGATCAAGAACATCCTCATGGGCCTGGAGGGGGGGATGTACGCGGTCAACACGGGCATCCGCACCGCGGACGACGACCGCATCGCCCGTGGTTGGACCATGCTCGAAGACAACGTCAAGCGCATCTCCGTCTTCGTGAAGGAGTTCCTGGACTTCGCCAAGGGACGCGCGACGGTCACCGCGCTTACCGATCCCAACGCCCCCGCGCGGCACGTCGTGGAGCTCTACACCGAGCGCGCCGCGCAGGCGGGGATCGAGCTGAAGGCGGAGCTGGAGCCCCGGATGGCGCCCGCTCCTCTGGACGAGGACGGCATCCACACCTGCCTGGCGAACCTGGTGTCGAACGCCATCGACGCATGCATGGTGGCCGAGGCCGACCGCAAGTTCGTGGTCGTGCTGACCACCCACGAAGAGGACGGCACGCTGGTCTACGAGGTGTCGGACAACGGCCGCGGCATGGACTACGACATCAGCCGCAAGGTGTTCTCGAAGTTCTTCACCACGAAGGGGTCGGACCGTGGCACGGGCCTCGGCCTGCTCACCACCAAGCGGATCGTCCACCAGCACGGCGGCAGGATCACCTTTACCTCGAAGGAGGGCGAGGGGTCGGTCTTCCGCATCGAGCTTCCCCGCGGCGCCCTCCCGGAGGCGGGCGCCGACGGGGAGACCCAGGAGCGCGTCGCCTCCGAATCCACGCAGGAGACCGGGAGGTGATGGACATGGTGCGCGCGCAGGATAGGACCGTGCTGGTGGTGGACGACGAGCCCGACGTCCGTGAGTACCTCTCGGAGATCCTGAGGGACGCAGGCTTCAACGTCTGCACGGCGTGCGACGGAGCCGAGGCGCTCGCGATGATCCGCGCCGATCCTCCGGACTTCGTCTCCCTCGACCTCGTCATGCCCCGGAAGAGCGGCCACAAGCTCCTCTACGAGCTGCGCAAGGATCGGGAGCTGTCGCGGATCCCCGTGCTCATCGTCACCGCGCACGCGCGCGACGAGTTGGGGAAGGGCGACCTGGAGGATATCGTGGACAGCAGGGTCATCTCCGGTCCCGGTGTCTATCTGGAGAAGCCGGTGAAGCCCCTGGACTACGTCCGCTGCGTGCAGCGGGCGCTCGGCGTCGAGGAGACGCCCGAGGACGAGGACCGCGTCGGCCTCCAGGAGGAGGTGAGGCGGCGGCTGACCGGTGCCGAGCCGCACGCACTGCGGCGGGCCCTGGAGGCACTGAAGCGAACGGCCGGGGCGGAGCAGGGCGAGCCCCCCGGACACCCATAGATCGCGATCGCGAAGGAGGAACCCATGGCATCGTCAACGCACGCCGAGCCCCGGCCCAAGAGGGTTCTCGTCGTGGACGACGAACCCGATGTGGTCAGCTACCTGGAGATGCTGCTGCGCGACAGCGGCTACGAGACGCTGACCGCCGTGGACGGGACGGAGGCGCTGGATAAGGTGCGCAGCGAGCATCCGGATCTCGTCACGCTGGACATCTCCATGCCCAAGGCGTCGGGCACGCGTTTCTATCGCGAGGTCAAGACCGACCCGGACCTCGCGCCCATCCCCGTGCTCATCGTCACCGCGGTCACCGGGTACGGCGGAGACACGCACGCGTACGAGAAGTTCATCAGCAACCGGAAGCTCGTGCCGCCGCCGGAGGGCTTCTTCCCGAAGCCTATCGATCGCGAGGCGTTCCTCGAGGCGGTGGAGAAGCTGCTGTCGTCCTGAGGGGGGGTGCGGCGGAGTGTGGGGCCCCGGCGCGTCAGCCCACCACGGACCGCAGCAGCCCGCGCCAGGAGAAGACCTCGGCCGGGTCCACGGTCTCCGAGACGATGCCGCGCGCGGCAGCGGCCATCCGTCCGCCGCCCACGCGCACCGTGTGCACCGCGCTCTTTCGGCTCCACCCGCCGTTGGGATACACTTTCAATACCGGTCGGCGCGGGGGGGACGCCGACGTCGGAACGAAGCCCCATCCCCCGGAGCACCCCCGAGCCCTTTGACCGACCTGATCCGGGTTTCCGAGGAGGAGTGGGCGGGCTGCCTGGAGGTCGCGTGCTCGATGCGCGTCGCGGTCTTCGTCGTGGCCTACAACGCCGAGGCACACATCCGCGCCACGCTGCGCCGGATACCGTCCCGCCTCGCGCCTCACCTGGCGGCCATCTACGTCTTCGACGACCGGAGCGCGGACCGCACCACGGAGGTGGCCCGGCACCTGACGGCCGAGATTCCGGGGCTCGAGGTGTTCACCACCCCCTTCAACCAGGGGTACGGCGGGAACCAGAAGCTCGGCTTCGGCTACGCGATCCGCCGAGGCTTTGACGTCGTGGTGCTGCTGCACGGGGACGGTCAGTACGCCCCGGAGGTCCTCCCCAGGATCCTGAGCCCCTTCGGGGATCCGGACACCGCGGCGGTGTTCGGCTCGCGCATGATGACCCGCGGGGCGGCCCGTGGCGGGGGGATGCCGCTGTACAAGTACGTCGGCAACCGGGTCCTCACGAAGATCGAGAACCGGCTGCTGGGGGCCGACCTCACGGAGTTCCACTCGGGATACCGCGCCTACCGGGTTTCGGCGCTCGAGGAGATCCCCTTCCGCTACAACACGAACGACTTCCACTTCGACACGGAGATCATCGTCCAGCTCCTGGCCCGGCGGAAGCGGATCGTCGAGGTGCCGATCCCCACGTACTACGGGGACGAGATTTGTCACGTGAACGGCATCGGCTACGCGCTGAGCTGCGTGTCCACGGTGGTGCGCGCGCGTGCCAACCGCGTCTATCTCGTCCACCATCCAAAGTACGACGTCTTCGACGACGGGGGATACGTCTTCAAGACCGCACCCACCTCCGTCCACCAGCACGTGCTGGCGCGGGGGTGGAAGGCCGGCACGAGGGTGCTCGAGCTCGGCGCCGGCCACGGCCGTGTCGCAGGCGTGTTGCACGAGCGCGGCCTCGACGTGGTGGCGGTGGACCGGCGGAAGCCGGAGACGCCTCTGCCCTTCCCGTACCTGGAGCTGGATCTCGACGCGGACTTCGCGCGGGACGCCGCGAAGGCGCTCGAGGGGCCGGCCGACGTGGTCCTCGCGCTGGACGTGATCGAGCACCTGCACCGCCCCGAGCGGAGCCTGCGCGAGATCCGGCGGGTCCTGAAGCGTGGGGGAACGCTCGTGGCGAGCACCGGGAACGTGGGCTACCTGCTTGTGCGCCTGATGCTCGCACTGGGCTTCTTCAACTACGGCAAGAAGGGCATCCTCGACCTCACGCACACCCGGCTCTTCACCGTCCGCTCCTTCTGTCGGACGCTCGAGGGCGAGGGCTACGAGGTCCTGGCCGTGCGCGGCTTCGGTCCCCCCCTCGTGGACATGATCGGGCGGAGCGCCGTCCTCCGTCTCCTGGACCGTGCCGCCTCCATCATGGCCCGCATCTGGCCCTCGCTCTTCGGCTACCAGATTCTGGTGGAGGCGCGCCGCCTCGACGACGTGGACAGCATCCTCAAGTCCATGGTCCGCGACGAGGACGCCCCGGCTCGGTCGACGGTTCCTCGCGCCCCCGCCGACTCCGTGCGCGCGTGACCGAACCCACGCCCGCCACGCCGCTGGAGCGCTACGGCCGCGCGGTCGCCCTCCTCCTCGTGGTCGTCGCGCTCGCGGTGCGTGCCCCCGGCACCATGCGTTGGTGGCTCAACCCCGACGAGGGCATCTACTTCTCCATCCTCACGCAACCCACGCTACCCGCCTTCTGGGCCGAGGTCGCACAGAACGCGCATCCTCCGCTCTACTACCTGATCCTTCGGGCCGTCGGCCTGGTCACGAACGACTTCCTCTGGTTCCGGGCGCTCTCCCTCGTCGCCGGCTCGGTCGCCGTCTTCCTCCTGTGGGAGTGCGGGCGGGAGATCGTGCGGGATCCACCCCTCCGGAGCGTGCTCGCGGGCCTCGCCGCTGCTGCGCTGCTCGTGGCCTCGCCCACCGCGGTGACCCAATCGCAGCTCATGCGCCCCTACGCGCTCCAGCTCGTCTTCGTCGCGGGGGCGCTCGCGCTCCTCCTGCGGTACGGCCGGACGCACGAGCGCGGCGCGCTCTTGCGGTACATCGCGGTGCTCTGCCTGGCGCTGCTCGTACACTACAGCTCGCTCCTCGCGATGGGCGCGCTCGGCGCGGTCGCGCTCTGGCTCATCCTCTCCGGGGAGATCCCCCGCGGGGCCCGGCGCGAGTTCCTGCTGGCCCACCTCGTCCCCCTCGCGCTCGTGGTGGGGCTGTACTTCCTCCACCTGCGCCGGCTGGCCGCATCGACCGCGGCGCAGGGCGTCCTGCACGGCTATCTGAGCTACTACCTCGTCCATTCTCCGCGTGAGGCGTGGCTCGCCTTCGTGGGGCTGCAGACCACGGTGCTCGGACGCGGGCTGGGGGGACCGCTCACCATCCTGACGCTGGTCGCCCTCGCGGCGGCCGCCGCCCTCCGGCGGTGGCTCCCCCTCGTGGTCGCCGGATCGGCGCTCGTGGTCGGCGAGGCCGCCGCCGCGGTGGGCGTCTACCCGATGGGCGCGACGCGCCACGCCGTCTGGATGCTCGCTTTCATCCTGCCGCTCCTGGGGTGGGGGGTGGGACGCGTCCTCACGTCGGGGAGAATCTGGGCGCCGGCGGCCCTCGCGGTCGTGGCGGTCGCGGTCCTCGCGCGCGGGC
>CAZPZU010000078.1:0-25135 GCA_964591135.1 uncultured Gemmatimonadaceae bacterium
GCGACATCAACAAGCTGCTGGCGCCCGTCGACGGCGTCCCGATGCTGCGCCGCGTAACGGAGACCGTGCTGCGGGCGTCCCTCGATCCGGTGGTCGTGGTGCTGGGGCACGCCGCCACCGACGTCCGCAGCGCCCTCGACGGGCTTCCGGTCCACTTCGTGGTCAACGCCGAATACGCGGCCGGGATCAGCACGTCGGTCGGAACAGGCATCCGGGCCGTCGCGGGTGCCGTCGACGGCGCCATGATCGTGCTCGGCGACATGCCCTGGATCTCGGTCCCTGACCTGCGGGCACTGGTGGAGGCCTTCGCGCCCGACGAGGGGCGCGGCATCTGCGCCCCCGTGGTGGAGCGGAAGCGGGGCAACCCCGTGCTGTGGAGCGCGCGCTACTTCCACGAGCTCCAGATCCTGGAAGGGGACGTGGGGGCGCGACACCTCCTGGCGGTGCACGACGAGGACGTCTGCGAGGTGAACGTCTCCAGTCACGGCGTGCTCGAGGACGTCGACACCCCCGAAGCCCTGGCAGCCTCCCGCATGGAAGAGGGATAGCGATCGTGTTCGACTCCATCGACGAGACCCGCACCTCCCTGGCCGAGCGGGACTACTTCGCCGATCCGGGCCTGGCCACCAGCCTCTTCCTGGCCCTGCGTATGGAGAAGGCGCTCTTCCTCGAGGGCGAGCCCGGCGTGGGAAAGACGGAGGTGGCGTTGGTGCTCTCCCGCATCCTCGACACTGCGCTCATTCGCCTGCAGTGCTACGAAGGCCTGGACGTCACCCACGCCGTGTACGAGTGGAACTATCCCCGGCAGCTCATCGAGATCCAGGCCCGGGGCGGTCCGGGTGGGGCGGGCGTCCAGGACATCTTCTCCGAGGAGTTCCTGCTGCGTCGGCCGCTCCTGCAGGCCATCGACCGCAGTCGGGACCGCGCCCCGGTGCTGCTCATCGATGAGCTCGACCGCGCCGACGAGGAGTTCGAGTCGTTCCTCCTGGAGCTCCTTGCCGACTTCCAGATCACGATCCCGGAGCTGGGCACCTTCCGGGCCGCGCATCCCCCGGTGACCATCATCACGTCCAACCGCACCCGGGAGATCCACGACGCCCTCAAGCGCCGCTGCATCTACCACTGGATCGAGTATCCGTCGCCGGAGCAGGAGCTCGAGATCGTCCGCAGGAAGGTCCCGGAGGCGGAGGACGGTCTGGCCCGTCAGGTGGTGGCGTTCGTCCAGCGCCTCCGCCGGGAGGAGCTGTACAAGCTCCCCGGTGTCGCCGAATCCCTCGACTGGGCCCGCGCGCTGACGCACCTGTCCACGCGGCGACTGGACGGAGAGGTGGTCGACCGGACCCTTGGCCTGCTGCTCAAGTACCAGGACGACGTGGACCTCATCCGCGGGCAGCGCGCCGCGGCGGTCCTGGCGGAGGCGGAGGTGGAGTCGGCGTGAACGGCTGGCCCGGGGCCGACGGCCCCCCGCTCGACCTCCCGTCGGAGCCGGTGAGCGGCGCGCGCTTTCTGGAGAACCTGGTGGACTTCGGGGCCTCACTGAGGCAGTTGGGCATCCCCGTCACCCCGGCGCAGATCGCCGACGTCGCCCGGGCGCTGGGCTGGGTGCGCCTGGAGCGCCGGGAGGACGTCTTCCGCACCGCCCGCGCGCTGCTGGTCACCCGCCGGGAGGACCTGGCGCTCTTCGAGACGGCGTTCAATCGCTTCTGGCGACCGCCCGATGGCGCCACCCGTACGGGGCGCCGCCGCCCGCCGGCTCCCCGCGACCGTCCGGCACGGGAACGGTTCACGATCGCGACCTTCGCTGCGTTCAAGGCCAGAGCCGACATGGAGGAGCGCGATGTCGGGGACCGGAGCGGCACGTACACGGACGAAGAGCGTCTCCAGCGCAAGCGCTTCGCCGAGATGACGCCCGAGGAGCTGGACGCCGTGCGCCGGCTCCTGGGGCGTCTCCGCTGGGCGGCCGCCGTCCGGGTCACCCGCCGGCGCCGGTCCGACCCGTCCGGCCGGACGATCGACTTCCGACGGGTCCTCCGCCAGGCCGGTCGCCTCGGCGCGATGCCGGCCAGGCTCCCCAGGCTCCGCCGCGCCGAGAAGCCTCGTCCGCTGATCCTGCTGGCGGACATCAGCGGCTCCATGGAGCGCTACTCCCGCCTCGTGCTCCAGTTCTTCCACGCCCTGGTCCGGACGATGCCACGGGTGGAGACGTTCGTGTTCGGGACCCGGCTGTCGCGCATCACGTCCCAGCTCCGCCTGCGCAACGTCGACAGGGCGCTGGACCAGGCCGCGGCGGAGGTCGTGGACTGGGCCGGCGGCACCCGCATCGGCGCCTCCCTCGGAGAGTTCAATCGCAGGTGGAGTCGCCGCATGCTACGTCGCGGGGCCGTCGTGGTCGTGGTCAGCGACGGCTGTGACCGCGGCAGCGTGGAGGAGCTGGCGAGGGAGATGCGCTACCTGCAGCACCGTTGCCACCGCCTCGTCTGGCTGAACCCGCACGCGGGCCACGCGGACTACGCGCCGAGGGTCGCCGGGATGGGCGCGGCCCTGCCGTGGGTGGATGACTTCCTGCCCATCGAGGACCTGCGGTCCCTGGGCGAATTCTCGGCGGCGCTGACCCGGCTGAGGCGGTCGGGCCGGCGGGCCCGCGCTGGACATTCCTTCAGGCTTGATATAAAACCAGGGTCCGATTCCGGACGTGATGGTGAACCCCGGGGCGTGAGCTTCCCCAAGGAGTCGAACGCATGAAAGTGAGTGGGGAGTACCTCTTCGACGGCCAGCAGCAGCTGGTGTGGGAAACGCTTCTCGACCCCGAAGTGCTCGCGAGCGTGCTACCGGGGTGCGAGAAGCTGGAGCTCGTGGGCGAGAACGAGTACGAGGGTGCCCTCAAGATCAAGGTGGGCCCGGTCCAGGGGCAGTTCATGGGCAAGGTCAAGCTCGAGGACATCCAGCCCCCGGACTCCTATACGATGCAGGTGGACGGCCGGGGCGCCCCCGGGTTCGTGAAGGCCACGGGCAACCTCGCCCTGGAGGCCGCGGGCACCCAGACCAGGGTGACCTACGACGGCGACGCCCAGGTGGGCGGACGACTCGCCAGCGTGGGCCAGCGCCTCGTCGAGAGCTCGGCCAAAGCCATCATCAAGCAGAGTCTGGACGGTCTCAACGCCTCCGTGCAGGCGCGGGGCGCCGCCGCGGACGCCGGTGCGGACGCCCCGCCCCCCGTGAAGGCGAGGCCCCCGTCGCAGACCGAGTTCGCCGCCAACGTCGCCAGGGAAGTGGCCAGGGACCTGTTCCCGCCGTGGGTGCGCAACACCGCTGTCGCCGTCGCGGTCGTCCTGGCCCTCTACATCCTCTACGCCCTGCTCACCTGATATGCGTATCCCCGAGAGAGCGCACCACCGCGCTCCGATGTCCCAGAGACCCGCCCGGCTTGTCTGCCCCGCGAAGGAGGAAGTCCCTTGATTCCCGGAGAATTCGAGTACCACGCGCCGTCCAGTGTGGACGAGGCCGTGGCGCTCCTCGAACGCCTCGGCGAAGACGCCAAGGTGCTCGCAGGAGGCCACAGCCTCGTGCCGGCCATGCGGTTCCGGCTGGCCCTGCCTCAGCACCTCGTGGACATCAATCGCATCGACGGATTGGGCCACATCCGGGAAGAGGGAGGGTTCCTGGTGATCGGAGCGCTGACGCGCGAGGCCGAGGTCGAGCGGGCCCCCGTGGTCGCCGAGCGCTATCCCCTCCTCGCCGACGCGGCCCGGGTCATCGCCGACCCCCTCGTCCGCAACCGCGCCACCGTCGGGGGCAACCTCGCCCACGCCGACCCCGCCAACGACCATCCGGCGGTCATGCTGGCGTACGGCGCCACCATGGTGGCGCAGGGCCCCGGCGGTCGCCGTGAGATCGCGGTGGACGACTTCTTCGTGGGGCTCTTCGAGAACGCCATGAAGCCCAACGAGATCCTGGTGGAGGTCCGCATTCCCGCGCCCGGTCCGGGGTCCGGCGGCGCGTACGAGAAGTTCGAGCGCAAGGTGGGGGACTACGCCATCTCCGCGGCCGCGGTTCAGCTCACGATGAAGGGGAGCACGTGCGCGGCAGCCCGGATCGGCCTCACCAACGTCAGCGCGGTACCCATGCGCGCTCACGGCGCCGAAGAGGCGCTGGTGGGCAAGGAACCCACCGCCGACGTGGTGGAGGCCGCCGGCCAGGCGGCCGCCGCCGAGTGCGATCCGTCCGGAGATCTCCGGGGATCCGAGGAGTACAAGCGCGACATCACGCGGGTCCTGGTGAAGCGCGCCATCCGCAGGGCGGTCCAGCTGGCCGGGGGAGGTGCTGCATGAGCAAGCACGCCATCACCGTGACGGTCAATGGCGAGCAGGTCACCAAAGAGGTGGACGCGCGTACGCTGCTCGTCCACTTCCTGCGCGAGGACCTGTCGCTCACCGGCACGCACATCGGATGCGACACGACGAGCTGCGGCGCGTGCACGGTGCACCTGAACGGCACCGCCGTGAAGAGCTGCACCGTCTTCGCGGTGCAGGCGGACGGAGCCAAGGTGGAGACCGTGGAGAGCCTGGCGAAGGGCGCCGAGCTCCATCCCCTGCAGGAGGGCTTCTGGGAGATGCATGGCCTGCAGTGCGGCTACTGCACGCCCGGGATGCTGATGGCGGCCAAGGAGCTGCTCGCTCACAACCCGGATCCCACCGAGGAGGAGATCCGCTGGGGCATCTCCGGCAACCTCTGCCGATGCACCGGCTACAACAAGATCGTCGAGGCCGTCCAGTACGCGGCCGCGAAGATGCGCGAATCCAGAGAGGAGGCGGCGGTATGAGCCAGGTGGAAGATCGCGTCCAGCACCTGCACGCCGTTCCCGAGGGTGCCTCCGCCCAGGTGGAGACGACCGAGGAGGTGCGCGTCAGGACGCCCGAGAAGGTGTGCGGCATGGGTCACCGGATGAAGCGGAAGGAGGACCCCCGCTTCATCCGCGGTCAGGGCCGCTACGTGGACGACGTCAAGCTCCCGGGGATGCTCTACATGGACATCGTCCGGAGCCCATACGCCCACGCCAAGATCCTGAACATCGACCCCAGCGAGGCGCTGGCCACGCCGGGCGTGTTGGCGGTCATCACGGGGAAGGACCTGCAGGCCGCCGGCAACCTCCACTGGATGCCGACGCTGATGTCGGACACCCAGATGGTGCTCCCCATCGACAAAGTCGTGTACTTCGCGCAGGAGGTGTGCGCCGTCGTCGCAACGGAGCGCTACATCGCGGCCGACGCGGTGGAGAAGGTCGTCGTGGACTACGAGCCGCTCCCGGCCGTGGTGGATCCCTTCGAGGCAATGAAGGACGAGGTCATCGTCCGCGACGACAAGGAGAACAAGACCAACCACATCTGGCATTGGGAGGCCGGAGACAAGGAGGCCACCGACAAGGTGTTCTCCGAAGCCGCGACCGTGGTGAAGGAGAAGATGCACATTCCCCGCATCCACGTGGCGTCCATCGAGACGTGCGGGATGGTGGCGAACTACGACCCCACCATGGGGAAGATGCAGCTCTACATGACCACGCAGGCCCCTCACGCCATCCGCACGGTCTTCGCGCTGGTGAGCGGGCTGCCGGAGCACAAGATCCAGGTCATCTCGCCGGACATCGGCGGCGGGTTCGGTGGCAAGGTGCCGGTGTATCCGGGCTACGTCGTGTGCGCCGTGGCCAGCCTGGTCACCGGCAAGCCGGTGAAGTGGATCGAGGACCGGAGCGAGAACCTCCAGGCCGACTCCTTCGCCCGTGACTACTGGATCGAGGCCGAGATGGCCGCCGACGCGAAGGGGAAGATCACGGGGCTGCGTGTGAAGACGCTCGCCGACCACGGCGCCGCGGACGCCGCGGCGAACCCGTCGAAGTTCCCGGCGGGGCTCTACAGCATCTGCACGGGCTCCTACGACATGAAGGCGGCCCACGTCGAGGTGGACGGGGTGTACACCACCAAGCCGCCGGGGGGCGTCGCGTACCGGTGCTCGTTCCGGGTTACCGAGGCCGTGCACATGGTCGAGCGCATGACCGACATCATGGCGCACGAGCTGGGAGAGGATCCGGCGGACTTCCGCATGAAGAACTTCATCCAGCCCGACCAGTTCCCGTACAAGTCGCCCACGGACTGGGAGTACGACTCCGGGAACTACCCCGCCGCCCTGCAGAAGGCGATGCAGATGATCGACTATCGGGGGCTGCGGAAGGAGCAGGCGGAGAAGCGCGCCCGGGGCGAGCTCATGGGCATCGGCATCTCGAGCTTCACCGAGGTCGTCGGCGCCGGAAACTCGCGCGACTTCGACATCCTGGGGATCAAGATGTTCGACTCCGCAGAGATCCGGATCCACCCGACGGGGAAGGCCATCGCCCGCTTCGGAACCAAGTCCCAGGGGCAGGGTCACGAGACCACCTACGCCCAGATCATCGCCGAGGAGCTGGGGATCCCGGCCTCGGACGTGGAGGTCGAGGAGGGAGACACCGACACGGCGCCCTACGGGCTGGGGACATACGCCAGCCGCTCGACCCCCACCGCCGGTGCGGCCGGCGCGATGGCCGCCCGGAAGATCAAGGCCAAGGCGAGGAAGATCGCCGCGTACCTCCTGGAGGTCGGCGAGGACGACCTGGAGTGGAACATGGACCGCTGGCAGGTGAAGGGCTCGCCCGACCAGCACAAGACCATCCAGGACATCGCCTTCGCCGCCTACACCAACCACCCGCAGGGGATGGAGGCCGGCCTGGAGGCCACGGACTACTACGACCCGCCGAACATGACCTTCCCGTTCGGCAGCTACATCGCCGTCGTGGACGTGGACAAGGGTACGGGCAACGTGAAGGTGCGCCGCTTCGTGGCGGTGGACGACTGCGGGAACATCATCAACCCGCTGGTGGTGGAAGGGCAGGTGCACGGGGGCCTCACCCAGGGCCTCGCGCCCGCGCTGTTCGAGGAGATCGTGTACGACGAAAACGGGCAGAACCTGACCGGGACGTTCGCCGACTACCTCGTTCCCACCGCGGTGGAATCACCTAAATGGGAGACGGGCCACACGATCACGCCGTCGCCCCACCACCCGCTGGGCGCCAAGGGCGTGGGCGAGTCGCCCACCGTGGGCGCGCCGCCGGCTATCGCCAACGCCGTGGTGGACGCCCTCTGGCACCTGGGGGTGAGGCACATCGACATCCCGGCCACGCCGGAGCGGGTGTGGAAGGCCCTGCGGGACGCGGGGGTGAGCGACGATTGAGAGCGGGATGAATCCGGTGGCATGGGGCCGGGCGCCTCGGCGGCCGGCCCCTTCCGGGGAGTGACGCGCATGT
The DNA here is from genome assembly GCA_964591135.1 of uncultured Gemmatimonadaceae bacterium. GTDB lineage: Bacteria > Gemmatimonadota > Gemmatimonadetes > Longimicrobiales > Gaopeijiaceae > SZUA-318. The sequence goes on from CAZPZU010000078.1 coordinate 7,328, forward strand.
TCGACGAGTTCTTCCAGAAGGCCCACGAGCTCCGGGCCGCGGGCGTCCCCTTCGCCACCGCGCTCGTGGTGCGCGCTGAGCGCCCGACGTCGGGGAAGCCGGGGGACCGGGCCATCGTCACGCTCGACGGCACCATGTACGGATGGATCGGAGGGAGCTGTGCCCAGCCCACGGTGGTCCGGGAGGCCGCGCGGGCCCTGGTGGACGGGGCCCCCCGCCTGATCCGCCTCTCCCCGGACCCGGGCGCGCGGCCCGTTCCGGAGGGGATCGAGGAGGTACCCATGACATGCTTCAGTGGAGGTACCCTGGACATCTTCATCGAGCCCCACCACCCCACGCCCCGCCTCCTGGTCGTGGGGAGCCTCCCGGTGGCCCGGGCCCTCGCCCACCTGGGCAAGGCCATGAGCTACAACGTCGTCGCCGTGGACCCCACGGGAGGCGATGCCATGGCCCATGCGGACGAGGTGCTGCGCGACCTGGCGGAGATCCCGTCCCGCGTGACGCCCCTCACATTCGCGGTCGTCGCCACGCACGGGGAGTACGACGAGCCCGCCCTGGAGGCTCTCCTGGGCACGGCGGTACCGTACGTGGGCCTGGTCGCGAGCCGCACGAGGGGCGAGGCCGTCATGGAGACGCTGGCCCGCGACCGCGTGGGCGAGGCGACCCGGAAGCGGGTCCGCTTTCCCGCGGGGCTGGATATCCAGGCCCGTCGCGGCGACGAGATCGCCGTGTCGATCCTCGCGGAGATCGTCCAGACGCGTCGTACGCTGGGGGACGCTTCGTGGGAGGTGGCGGAGGCTTCCGCCGCGGAGGCTGCGCCCGAGCCGGAGACTGCGATCGATCCGGTGTGCCACATGTCGGTGCGGGTCGAAGGCGCGCCGCACACGCACGAGCACGACGGGAAGACGTACTACTTCTGTTGCGCCGGCTGTCGCTCCCGTTTCGCGGCGGAGCCGGGGAAGTACCTGGTCGCGAGCTGAGGCCAGGAGGGCGGAAAGCAGCGGAGCCCGGCACGCACGAGACGCGTGCCGGGCTCCGTCGTACCTCCCTATCCGCCTGCTTGCCCCCCCTACCTCATCCCCCCGTGCTGCCGTCGCTGGTGGAGCACCGGAGCTGCGGCTGGAAGTGGTAGCGCAGGTTCCGCCAGGTGAACGCCTGCCGGACCATGAACTGGAGGGGCACGGGCTCGGTGGCGCCCTCCGCCACGGTGAAGGAGCACATCGGAACGATCGCCGTCCAGCCTCCGCCCGGGGGCGTGATGCTGAGCTGAGTGCCGTCCTTCAACACCCCGTCGAGCTGGGTCATCACCACCACGAGCTGGTCGTAGGTGCCCGCCGGGAGGTCACCGTCGGGCAACGTCACCTGGTTGCCACCGGTGTCCATCGCCACGATGTCCACCTGAACCGGCAGATCCATGGTCACGTTGACGAGCACGCCGTCCTGGTCACGGGCCAGGATGCTCGAGAACGTCACGTTGGCGGTCTGGAAGGCCCGGTAGTCGTGGTGCTCGCCCTCCCCGTCCCCGCTGAGGCTCGGCGAAGCGGTGGCGCCCGTGGTACCTGGCGTGGGGGTGACCGTCGCGGACTCCGCGCCCGCGACGCCGGCGGCGCCGCTGCCCGAGGAGAGGACGAACCGCACGCGACCCTGGTTGGGCCCGAGCCCGCTGTCGGAGCACCCGGCCGCGATCAACGCGAGCCCGATGACCAGCAGCCTGGCTGGATCGGTCGACTGTCTTCGATTCATGTGCGCTCTCCAGTGAAAGGGGTCCACGCCTGTCGCGAACCCGAATCCGGTGCAAATCCCGCGCCAGTTGCCGCATTCCAGGCCGTTCGACCGCTTCCGACGAGCACCTTCACACCCCCATCTCACGGAGGGTCTGGGAGCCGCGCCGGCTGGCCACGAGGGTCGAGCCGTCGTCCAGACGCAGCGACAACCGCCGCTCGTCGTAGCGGCGGATGCTCACCACGTGGGAGAGGTTGACCAGGTGGGCCCGGTGCACACGCACGAAGTCCGCGGGGTCGAGGCGCGCCTCCAACTCGCTCAGAGAGCCGTCCAGGCCGAAGGCCCCCTCCGACGTCACGAGGTCGACGCCACCCGCCACGGCATCGACGCGTACGACGTCGGCGACGGCCACGGGGACGGTCGCACCCTTGTGATGCGCGAACAGGCGCCGAGCAAACGGCCGTTCACCGGGACCGGCTTCACGACCCGCACCGGAGGCGGCGGCGCGTCGCTCTCCGACCAGGCGAACGCGCACGCGTCCCAGCGTCTCCAGGAGCCTGTCCTTGCCGAATGGCTTCACCAGGTAGTCCACCGCGCCCAGGTCGAAGGCCGGGATCGCATACTCGTCGAACGCCGTGGTGAAGACCACCGCGGGACGGTTCTCCACGGCCTGGAGGACGTCCACGCCGCTCATCCCGGGCATGCGCACGTCCATGAACACCAGGTCCGGCTCCAGCTTGTGGATGAGGCGGAGCGCGTCTCCTCCGTTCCGGGCTTCGCCCACCACCTCGATCCACCCGACGTCGCGCAGGTACTCGCGAATGGCCCGCACCGCCAGCGGCTCGTCCTCGCAGATGAGCGCGCGGATCGTGCCGAGGTCGCCGGCGCCCATCACGGAACGTTCCCCGGAATGGCCGCGTGCGACTGCTGCGGAGCGCGGACGGGGAAGCGCACCGTCGCGGTGAAGCCCTGGCCGGGCGCCGTGGTCCACGCCACGGAGGCGGGGTCCCCGTACAGAGCGTCCAGGCGGCGGGCGAGGAGCTGGAGCCCGTGCCCCGAGGCCCTGGCCACCGCATCGGGGCGGGCACCCTCGCCGTCGTCGGCCACCGTCAGCGTCAGCATCTCCTCCCGCACGGTGACGCCCACCGTGATGGTTCCTCCCTCCGCGCGGGTCTCGAGCCCGTGGCGCACGGCGTTGTCCAGGAGCGTCTGCAGCGCGAACGCGGGCACCATGACCTGTGCCGGCTCGACCTCCACCTCCCACACGACCCGGAGCCGTTCTTCCAGGCGGAGCTTCTCGAGGGCCACGTAGCGGCGCGCCACCTCCAGCTCCTTCGCCAGGGGGACCAGGTCTACGTCGCGCCGTTGCAGGACGGAGGCGTACCGGATGAGCTCGGCCACGTCCTCGATGGCCCGCTCCGCCGTCGCGGGGTCCGCGCGCACCAGCAACATGAGCGAGTGGAGCGTGTTGAACACGAAGTGGGGATTGAACTGGGCTCGCAGCGACTTGGCCTCCGCCTGCGCGCGGAGCATGGCCTCGCGGGCAGCCAGCGTCCGGCTCTCGTGGACCCGCCGGATCGACTCGGCCCACATCAGGAATCCGGCGAGGATCGTATACAGGAAGAGCGCGCTCACGCCGCGGAGCAGGAAGAGCGTGGCGGCGCCGACCGGCCTCGCCATGTGCTCCTCCCACCCGGCGAAGGCCAGCAGAAGGGTGATCACCGCGGCGGACGCACCCGCATACAGGAGTCCCACGCCCACGTGCACGAAGAACGTCCGGGCCAGGCTGCGCTCGGGGCGCAGCAGATCCCGACGGCGAATCGCCACGAGCACGGCGAAGGCGGCCGGGGGAAGCGTGTTCGAGAGCGCCATCCCGAGGGACTGCACCACGGCCACGCCCTCTTCGTTCAGGGCGGCCGTGACGTACAACCCGAGGTAGGCCACCCACGCCGTGACGAAGATGCCCCAGAAGCCGCGGTCGCTCAGGGCGAGCCCGGAAGCCGCCGGTCCGGTGCGGCTGTCGCGCATCCTTCCATCTCCGCATGAGGACGCCGGGCGCTCCGTCGTCCGGCCGGCCAAATGTATAGACGCCGGCCGCTCCCCGGGGCCAGACCGTGGAGCGGCCGGCGCTTCCTACTCGTCGCGCAGAGCCCGCACGGGATCCGTGGCCGACGCTCGGAAGGCGGGCAGGAGGCTGGCCGCCAGCGTGACCGAGAAGAGGATCCCCGCCACCACGAAGCCCGTGTCTGCGCTCACCGTGACGAAGCCCGCCAGAAGCGAGCGGACCAGCCGCGTGAGCGGGATCATCACGAGCCCGCCGATGCCCAGGCCCAGGACGGACATCCCCACGCCCTGCCTCGTCACCATCCTCACCACCTCACCCGCCTGGGCACCGACGGCCATGCGTATCCCGATCTCGTGTCGCCGCTGGCTCACCTGGTAGGCCAGCACGCCGTAGGTCCCGAGCGACGCCAGCAGGATCGCGAGGATCCCGAAGCTGCCCAGGATCGTGTTGAACACGCTCACGCCCACGAAGAACTGGTCCGTGAACTCGTCCATGGTCAGGACCTGGGAGAGCGTCAGGTCCGGGTCGATCTCCTGCAGGCCCCGACGCAGCGGCTCCTTGAGGGCGCCGGGGTCCCCGGCCGCGCCCACGACGAGCGTATAGCCGCCGCCCGGCGTCTGGGCGGCGGGGAAGTAGATCGCCTCGGACTCGACCTGACCCGGGGTCGTGAAGAGGACCTGCTGCACGTCGGCCACCACGCCCACGATCTCCCGGGACGCGCCACGGACCTGGAGGACCCGGCCCACCGGGCTCTCGCCGGCGAACCACTTGTCCGCGAACGACCGGTTGACCACCACCACGGGTGGCTGGTCCGGCCGGTCCCCGTCCTCGAAGAAGCGGCCCTGGAGGACGTCGATGCCGAACACGTCCGCGTACTCCGGGGACGCCTGCAACGCGAAGGCGCGGGGCGCGCTGACCGAGGGGTCGAGGTCCCTCCCTTCGACGTGGAACGAGTCCGTGGGCGCCTGGACGTTCCGGGGGAGGACGTTCACCACGGCGACGGCACGGGCGCCCTCGACGCCGCGGGACCTGTCCAGCACCTGGTCGAGGAGCTGTAGGCGCTGCTCGTCGGTGGGGTAACGCGAGTCGGGCACGCGCAACCGGGCCGTGAGGATCGAGGTCCCGTCGAAGCCGGGATCCGCGTGCTGCATCGCGAGGAAGCTGCGCACCATCATGGCGCCCCCGCCCAGGGCCAGGAGGGACAGCGCGATCTCCACCACAACGAGGCCGCGCGTCACCAGCTTGCGGCTGCGCCCGCCGGTGGACCGTCCGCTCCCCTCCTTGAGTGCCTCGGCGTGGCCGCCGCGGAACGTCTGTGCCGCCGGCACGAGGCCCACCAGGAGCCCGGCCAGGACCGACACGCCCATGGTGAACAGGACGACGTTGCCGTCCAGCCGGGGCGAGTAGTTCGGGGGGAGCACGTCCACGAAGCGGTTGGCCATCACGTGCAGCCCGTACCACCCCAGGGCCAGCCCGAGCAGCGCGCCGACGGCCACGAGCACTCCGCTCTCGGTGAGGAGCTGGCGCAGGATGCGCCCCCGGCCCGCGCCCAGCGCCGAGCGCAGCGCGATCTCGCGCCTGCGCTCCTGTCCGCGCGCCATGAGGAGGTTGGTGATGTTCGCGCACGCGATGAGCAGCACGAAGAACACGGAGCCCTGGAGGAGCCCGTAGAAGATCTTGGACCGCGGCCCGGGGATGTCGGTCCGCGCGTTGAACACGTCCAGGGTCCAGTCCTTCTGCACCGCCGGATACTCCGCCTCGATCTGGCCGGCCAGCCCCGTCATCTCCGCGCGGACCTGCTCCATCGTCGCCGACGGTGCGAGGCGGGCGACCGCCACCAGGTCCCTGCGGTCCCGCGGGCTGCCCGTCGGGCTCTCGGTCAGCGGCACCCACACGTCCGCGTTGATGAAGAGGAACGTGAAGTTCGCCGGGACCACCCCCACCACCTCGTAGGGCTCGCCGTCCAGGGTGAGGACCTGTCCGAGGGGGTCGACGTCGTCGCCGTGGTCGCGTCGCCAGAACTCCGGCGTCACCATCGCAACCCGGGGCGCACCCTCCACGCCCTCGTCGGGCCGGAAGACGCGCCCCCGTGCCGGGTGCACGCCCAGGATGTCGAAGAACCCGGTTGTGACCTGGGCACCGGTCACGGGCTCGGAGCGATCGGTGCCCCGCATCCCCAGTACCGTGGGCCGGTACGCGGCCCACCCCGTGGTGGTCCGGCTCCGCTCTGCCAGGTCCGCGTAGTTGGCCAGCGACGTGGCCAGCGTGGACAGGTTGGCCGGCGCCTCCTTCCTGCGCTCCTGCATCACCACCAGGCGGTCGGGCTCCCGGACGCTCAGCGGCTGGAACAGCAGGTTGTCGATGAGCCCGAAGACCGCCGTGTTGCCTCCGATGGCCACCGCCAGCGACGCGATGGCGACCAGCGTGATCCCCCACCCCTTGCGCAGCGTCCGCACGCCGAAGCGGACGTCCTGAAGCAGCTCGGACATGCTCCCCTCCCCCCTCCTGTGACCCGTCGGGCTTCCACCACACTTGAACGGTGAGGGGTGGGGAGAGGGTGACGAAGCGGTTCGGCCCGAGCGGGCCGGGAGGGCGCCGAACGAGCCAGAATGTGACCCGGATGGCGGGGGCGTCCCCGCTCGTCAGGGGACGATCGGCGCCAACCCGGCCTCGGACACCAGCAGGAGTAGCGCCCGCTGGATGGCCAGGTGGCCGTCGCGGTTGATCCACCACTCCCCCGGGGAGTGGTTCTCCCCGCCCACGCCCCCGCGCCCGATGGTCACGGCGGGCACGCCCAGCGAGATCGGGATGTTGGAGTTCGTGGACGAGCGTCCCAGGTCGGCTTCGGCGCCGAACAGCCGCGTCGTCGCGATGGCGCGCTGCACGAGCGGGGCCGACGGGTCCATCTCGCCGGAAGGTCGGTCGCCGATCATGTCCATGTCGAGGTTGAGTGCCTCGCCGCGCCTGCGGATCGCGTTCTCGTCCGCGAGTGCTTGCTCCATCGCCGCGTGCAGCGCCGCGTCGATCGTCTCGAGGCTCTGCGGGCTCTCCGAGCGCATGTCGATCTCCGCCCACGCCTCGAAGGGGATCGAGTTCACCGAGGTGCCGCCGCCGAGCACGCCGACGTTGTAGCTGGTGCGGGGGCCCTTCCACGTGAGCGTGTCCGCGGCGTCTTCGAAGTGGCGGATGCCGCGCCCCAGCGCGTGTGCGGGGTTCGCCAGCCCGAACGCCCCCCACGAGTGGCCGCCCGGGCCCTTGAACGTCACCCGGTAGCGGTGCGAGCCGAGCCCCATGCTCGTGATCCCCCCGAGCCCGCCGCCGTCCACCTCGATCCAGGCGTCGATCGGGTCCGCGCCCTCCCGGAAGAGGTACTTCATCCCGCGCAGGTCCCCGAGGCCCTCCTCGCCCACCGTGCCGACGAAGAGCACGTCGTCGTCGGTCTCCAGGCCGGCCTCCTCTATGGCGCGCAGCGTCGTGAGCACGACCACGAGCCCTCGGGTGTCGTCCCCGATGCCCGGCGCGAAGAGCGTGTCTCCCACCTGCCGTACGGTGACGTCCGTCCCTTCGGGGAAGACCGTGTCCAGGTGGCCGTCGAGGGCGACGGTCCGGCGTCCGCGGCGGCCCTTCCGCAGGGCCACCACGTTGCCCTCTTCGTCGGTCCACACCGAGTCGGCGCCGGCTTCGCGCAGAAGCTCCGCGTAGCGCGCCCCCCGGGCCGCCTCCCCGAAGGGCGGGGACGGGATCTGCGTGAGCTCGAGGAGCCGCTCCATCCCCCAGGCGTCGAGCGCCTCGATGCGCCGGAACGCCTCGCGCACGGTCGGGATGTCCGCGAGGGCGCGCGCCTGCTCCGTGTACTGCGGATCGACCGTCTGGGCGACGAGGGAAGAGTCGGTCGCGAGGAGGAGGATCGAAGGGAGGGCCAGCGGGTGAAGGCGGATCGATCGCACGGACGGGGCTCCTGGGGTTGGGATGTGGCCGGGAGAAGATGAGCCGCCGAGACGACGGTGACCAGGGCGCGGGCCTGGAGCGACATGGACCCGCCCGAGTGCCGTCGCGAGCGTTCACGACGCCATGGGTTCGGCTGGTCGCGTGGCCTCCCCAGATACATAGCTAAGTTAGCTAATATCTGCTATCCTGGAGCATGAAGATCGTGAACGTCCACGAGGCGAAGACGAATCTCTCCCGACTGTTGGAGCGGATGGAGGCGGGCGAGGAGGTCGTGATCGCGCGTGCCGGAACCCCGGTGGCGCGGCTTGTCCCCGTGCCCGCCGGCGCGCGGACGCCAGGGCGCCTGCGCGGGCGCATTCAGATCGGCGACGACTTCGACGCGCCTCTTCCGAGAGGCGTGGGCGACGCTTTCGGTGAGGGTGGGGGGTGAAGCTGCTTCTTGACAGCCACGCCTACCTCTGGTGGCTGGCCGACGATGGTCGTCTCTCGAAGGCGGCCCGGGAGGCAGTTGCCGATCCCGGCAACGCCGTGCTGGTGAGCGCAGCCACCATCTGGGAGTTGGAGATCAAGCGCGCCCTGGGGCGTCTCGACGCGGGGGACGCCGACCTGGTGGCGGAGATCGAGGCGAACCGCTTCGGCGAGTTGCCCGTTCATGCGCCCCATGCGGCGGAGGCGGCGGGGCTCCCCCCCCACCACGTAGACCCTTTCGACCGGATGCTCATCGCGCAGTCGCGCCTCGAGGGGCTGGTCTGCGTGACCCGGGACGCGGTATTCGAGGCGTACGGCGTTCCGACGCTGTGGTGAGGTCATGCTTCCAGAAGGGGCTGAACCCGGGCATCCGTTCGGTTAACTTACATGGCTGTACCGAACACGACTGCCCGCGCCCCAGAGGGCGTTGCCGCCATGGACATCCGCAACATCGCCATCATCGCCCACGTGGACCACGGCAAGACCACGCTCGTGGATCAGATGTTCCGCCAGTCGGGCGTCTTCCGCGAGAACCAGAACGTTCCGACGCGGGCGATGGACTCCAACCCGCTCGAGCGGGAGCGCGGCATCACCATCCTCGCCAAGAACACGGCCGTGGACTGGGGCGACGTCAAGATCAACATCGTCGACACACCCGGCCACGCGGACTTCGGCGGAGAGGTCGAGCGGATCCTGCGGATGGTGGACGGCGTCGTTCTGCTCGTGGACGCCGCCGAGGGGCCGATGCCCCAGACGCGCTTCGTGACACGCAAGGCGCTGGAGCTCGGGCTCCTCCCACTGGTGGTCGTGAACAAGGTGGATCGGGCGGACGGGCGCGTGCGCGAGGTGCACGACGAGGTGCTCGAGCTGTTCATGGACCTCGAGGCGAACGACGCTCAGCTGGACGCGCCCTTCCTGTACGCCTCGGGGCGCGAGGGATGGGCATCGCGGGACGCGGACGCGCGCGAGGGCGACCTGACGCCGCTGTTCGAGACGATCGTGAGGTACTTCCCGGCGCCGAAGGCGGACGTGGACGGCCCGTTCCAGATGCTCATCTCCACGCTGGACTACTCTTCGTACGTCGGGCGCATCGCGATCGGACGCATCGAGCGCGGGCGCGTGCAGGTGGGCGACCGCGTCACGCTGCTGGCGTGGGGCGGGCCGGGAATGGTCGAGGACGACGGCGAGGCCGAGGCCGCGCGCGTGCTCAAGCTCTTCACCTTCCGGGGCCTGGAACGCATCGACGTGGACGAGGCCTTCGCGGGCGACATCGTGGCCATGGCAGGGCTCGAGGGTGTGGAGATCGGTAAGACCATCACCGACCCGAACCACCGGGAGCGCCTACGCGGCATCGCCGTCGAGGAGCCGACGCTGTCGGTCGACTTCAACGTCAACAACTCGCCGTTCGCGGGGCGCTCGGGGAAGTACGTGACCACCCGGCAGGTGCGCGAGCGCCTGTTCCACGAGCTGGAGCGCAACGTGGCGTTGCGCGTCGAGGACACCGACCAGCCCGACACCTTCACGGTGAGCGGGCGGGGGGAGCTGCACCTGACGATCCTCATGGAGACGATGCGCCGCGAGGGCTACGAGTTCCAGGTGTCGCGCCCGCGGGTCATCACGCGGCGGGGCGGTGACGGGCGTTTGCTCGAGCCGTACGAGGAGACGGTGATCGAGGTGCCCTCGAACCTCGTGGGCACCGTCATCGAGAAGATGGGCCCCCGCAAGGCCGAGATGACGCAGATGCGCCCCATGGGCGACTCGGGCAACACGCGCTTGCACTTCCGCGTGCCGGCGCGCGGGCTGTTCGGGTACCGCAGCGAGTTCATGACCGACACGCGCGGCGAGGGGATCCTGCACCACACCTTCGATTCATGGGGTCCGTGGGCCGGCTCGCTGCGCGGCCGTTCGCGCGGGGTGCTCGTGGCCGACCGCGAGGGGGTGGCGGTGGGCTTCGCGCTCTTCAACCTGCAGGAGCGCGCCACGATGTTCGTCAGCCCGGGCGACGCCGTGTACACCGGCATGATCGTCGGCGAGAACGTGCGCACCGACGACATGGACGTGAACGTGAGCAAGGAGAAGAAGCTCACGAACATGCGGACGACGGCGTCGGACGAGAACATCAAGCTGGAGCCGCCCCGGCAGATCACGCTGGAGCTGGCGCTGGAGTTCATCCAGGACGACGAGCTCATCGAGGTCACGCCCGACGGGATCCGGCTGCGCAAGCGGATCCTGGACGCGACCCGGCGCAAGAAAGCGCAGAGGGTGCTGGAGGGGATGGCGTAGCGGAGGCCCGCGAGCGGGCCGGGTTGGGGTTCACTCGGGCGGGGCGGCAGGCAGCACGCCTTCTACGACGACACGGAGGACCTGGCTGGACAGGTCGGCGGGGATGCCCTGCCCGTCGATCACGCCCCAGTCGGTGGTGGCCACCACCACGAGGTCCCGGGCGGGCGCCACGTAGATGAACTGCCCGCCGTAGCCCCAGGCGAGGTAGGCGTCGTGGTCCTCGTCGGTCCACCACAGGTAGCCGTAGGAGACGTTCGTGGGCCCGGCGTCGCTGGTCCACGCGTATCGGCGCCGCGTCGCCTCCTCGACCCAGCCCGAGGGAAGCACCCGGTCGTCTCCGGACCACCCGCCCTGGAGGAAGAGCTGTCCCAGCCGCGCCAGGTCCCGTGGCCGAAGGTCGAGCCCCGCGCCCCCGTTCACGTGGCCGCCGAGGGGCTCCCACGCCCGCGCCCCGATGCCGAGGGGCCCGAAGAGCACCTCGTCCGCGAAGGCCGGCAGCGACTCGCCGGTCGCGGCTTCCAGGACGATGCCCAGGAGGTGCACGGCCGCGGTGTTGTAGGCGAACGTTTCCCCCGGCGGGCTGACCTCGGGCTTGGCCAGGAGGTATCCGATTGGGTCGCCGGAGAGGATCCACTCGTTGTAGCCGACGGCTCCCTGCTCGTGCCATTCCCACCCGCCGCTCATGGTGAGCAGGTCCCGGATGGTGACGGCGCGCTCCCATTCGTCGAGCGTGGCTACGTCGGCGGGGAGCAGCTCGCCGAGCGTCTCGTCGAGGCTGGAGATGTCGCCGCGCTCCAGCGCGAGGCCGGTGAGGGTCGATACCACCGACTTGGTCACCGAGCGCACGTCGGCGAGGTCCGACGCCGTGCGGCCGCCCCAGTAGCGCTCCTTCACGAGGCGGCCGCGGCGCACCACCAGCAGGCTGCGGAGGCGAGGGATCCCCAGGGCGAGCGCGTCGGCGTGGGCGAGGACGGCCTCGTCCATCCCGGTGGCTTTCGGGCTCGCGGTCTCCCACTCGAGCCCGAGGTCGACCGGCGCATCCAACGCAACCGGCGCGACGACGTCGGAGCACGCCGCGACCCACAGGCCGAGCGCGCAGGCCGCCGCGGTGGAGCGGAGTCGGTGTCGGTTCGATATCATGTCAGTCCCAAGCCTCCCATACGGAGGTCGCCGTGGACCCTTTCCCGACCCTTCGGGTCCTGTGTGTCCCATGGAGATGAAGCCCGTCAACCTCGAAGAGGCCGTTCGCGGCCTCGACGAGCTCTGGTCCCCCCACGTCGTGGCCCGCGTCGGCGATTACTTCGTAAAGGTCGCCCGCGTGCGGGGAGAATTCGTCTGGCACGCACACGAGGGTCAGGACGAGCTCTTCCTGGTTCTCCAGGGCCGGCTGCGCATCCAGCTCGAGGACGGCGAGGTGGCCCTCGGCCCGGGCGACGTCTTCGTCGTCCCCTCGGGCGTGCGTCACAACCCGGTCGCCGAGCAGGAGTGTTGGCTCGCGCTCGTCGAGCCCGCCTCGACGCTGCACACCGGCGACGTCGTCACCGAGCGCACCCGCACGATCGAGGAACAGCTCCGCTGACCGAGACCCCCCCATGCCCCTGATCTTCAAGGACGGCGTGCCCGAGAACAGGCACCCTCTCAACGTCGTCGAAGTCCCGGAGGACTTCGTCGCCGCCATCGACCCCGTCACGCGTCCGCCGCTGTACGAGGTCTACATGCGCATGGCCGAGGAGCTGGCCAAGCGCAGCACCTGCGCGCGGCTCCAGGTCGGCACCGTGATCACGGACGCCAACCTCGAGCACGTGCTGGCGATCGGGTACAACGGCAACGCGCGTGGCTTCCCCAACCGGTGCGACTCGGACGAAGAGGGCCGGTGCGGGTGCATCCACTCGGAGATGAATGCGCTCGTGAAGGCACGTGGCGACGTCCCCGGCAAGGTGGCGTTCATCACCGCGAGCCCGTGCGTGATGTGCGCGAAGCTGATGATCCAGGCGAAGGTCACGCACGTCTTCTTCCGCGAGGCCTACCGCAACCTGGCGGGCCTGGAAGTGCTCGAGCAGGGCAGGGTGATGACCGTGAGCTACACGCGCTGGAGGGACGCCTGGAGGAACCCCGAGTGAAGCCGGTGCCGGCGTCTGCCACCACGGCGTCCGGCCGTTTCTTCCTCCCGGGCCCCACGGAAGTGCGGCCGAAGATCCTCGAGGCGCAGCTTGGGCCGATGATCGGCCACAGGGGGCCCGACATGGTCGCGCTCATGGACGAGCTGCAGCGGGGGCTGAAGGTCGTGTTCGACACGGTGCGGCCCGTGTTCGTCTCGTCGTCCTCGGCCACCGGGCTGATGGAGGCGGCCGTGCGCAACGGCGCGAGCGGCCCCGTGCTCTCCCTGGTCAACGGCGCCTTCTCGGAGCGCTTCGCGGAGATCGCCGAGGCCTGCGGGCTGCCGGTCGACCGGCTCGAGGTGCCATGGGGGGAGTCGCACGACCCGGAGGCGGTGGCCGGCGCCTTGGCCGGGGAACGCTACGAGGCCGTGACGGTCGTGCACTCGGAGACGTCCACCGGCGCCCTCGAGCCCATCCGGCAGATCGCGGAGGTGGTCCGCGCATCGGGGGATGCGCTCCTCCTGGTGGATTCCGTCACCGGGGTGGGCGGCGCCGAGCTGCACGCCGACGCCTGGGGACTGGACTTCGTCCTGACCGGGTCGCAGAAGGCGCTGGCGCTGCCTCCGGGCCTGGCGCTCGCCGTCGCCTCCGCACGGATGATGGCCCGCTCCGCGACGATGGAGCGCAAGGGCATCTACTTCGACCTGGTGGCGTTCGAGGAGAACCTGGCGAAGCTCCAAACGCCGAACACCCCCGCGATCTCCCTCCTGTACGCGCTCCGGGCGCAGCTCGCGGACATCCTCGCCGAAACGATCGAAGCGCGCTGGACACGGCACCGGGCGATGGCGGAGCGGACCTGGGCATGGACGGAGCGCATGCGCGAGGAGCGAGGCCTGGCGCTGCGGGTCATGGCGCCCGAAGGCGCGCGCTCCCCCACGGTCACGGCGGTCGCGATGCCGGACGGGGTCGGCGCGCCCGGGGTGGTGAACGCCGTGCGGGAGCGGGGATGGGTGATCGGGGGAGGATACGGAAAGCTGAAAGAAGGGACGTTCCGCATCGGCCACATGGGAGACCACACCGTCGGGGAGCTGGACGCCCTCCTGGAGGCCCTCGAAGAGGTGTTGACGACGACCGCGGTGACATCGGGATGAGCGACGCCGACCCACGCGCCGAATACCTGCGGCGCGAAGGAGAGCACAGGGCGGCGCGGGACGAGGCGCGCCGCACGGCGATCCGCATCGGCACGGTGCGCGTCGTGACCTTCCTCGCGCTCGCCGCGGCCCTCTTGCTCTTCGACGTCTGGGAGGGGGCCGCCGAGCGCGCGGCGCTGGCCCTGTCGATCCTGCTCGGCGCGGCGTTCGTCCTGGAGGTGCACCTCCACCGCCGCACCCGCGGGACGGAGCGATGGGAGGAGGCGCTGCGTGCGCTCTGCGAGGAGGGGATGCTCCGCCTCGACCGTCGGTGGCGGGAGCTGGGCGAGGCGCTGCCGCCCTCCGAGCGCGGGGCGGAGTCGGTCGCACCGGTGCACCCCTATGCCCGCGACCTGGACGTTCTCGGGGAGGCGTCGCTCGCGCGTCTGCTCGGTCCGGTCACGTCGGAGCGAGGTCGGGCGACGCTGCGTGGGTGGCTCCTCGCGCCGGCGGAGCCCGGAGAGGCGGGTGCGCGTCAGGAGGCCGTGCGCGAGCTCGCGTCCCAGGACGAGCTCCGCTGCGTCGTTACCGCGCACGGACGCGTCGACGCGCCCGCCGCGACCGGCACGGTGGCCTCGTTTCTGGCGTGGGCCGAGCAGCCCGCATGGATCGGTCCCGGGCTGCGCTGGGCCGCCTGGCTGCTTCCTCTCCTCTCGATCGGTCTGGGCGCGGCCTCCTGGTTCCTGGCCTGGCCGGCGCTTTGGGCGCTGCCCGCGCTCGGGCAGGTGGAGGTGCTGCGACGCTCCTGGAGGAGGATCCATGCGGAGCTGGTCACGGTGGAGGAGGGAGGTCTCCCACTGCGGGCGTACGTCCCACAGGTCGTGCTCCTCGAGGCCGCCTCGTGGTCCGCGCCCTACCTGCAGGAGCTCGGCCACCAGCTGCACCGGGCGGGGGATCCCGCGTCGCGGGAGCTCCTGCGGCTCGCCCGCCTGCTGGACACGGTGGAAAGCCGGCGCAACTTCGTGTACGCTTCGCTCGCGCCCTTCCTGCTCGCCGACATCCACCTCGCCGCGGCGTTGGACCGCTGGCGCGCCCGGTCGGGGACGGCCGTGCGGGCCTGGCTCGAGACGCTGGGCACGTGGGAGGCGCTCTCGGCCCTGGCCACCGTCGCGCACGACCACCCGGACTGGTGCTTTCCCCGGTTCGTGGGCGAAGGGCCCGCCGTGCTCCGGGCCACGTCGCTCGGCCACCCGCTGCTCGTCCCGTCCACCTGCGTGCGCAACGACGTGGAAGTCGGCCCGCCCGGCAGCTTCCTGCTCGTGACCGGCTCCAACATGTCGGGCAAGAGCACGCTCCTGCGGGCGCTCGGCACCAACCTCGTGCTCGCCTACGCCGGCGGGCCCGTGTGCGCCGCGGCGATGGACGTGCCCAGGGTGCGGGTGTGCACGAGCATGCGCGTGGACGACTCGGTCACGGAGGGCGTGTCGCTCTTCATGGCGGAGCTCCTGCGGATCCGCGACATCGTGGAAGCGGCCGACCGGGAGGACGGACACGCGCCCGTCCTCTTCCTTCTCGACGAGATCCTGCACGGCACGAACACCGCCGAACGGCGGGTGGCCGCGCGGGCCGTCCTGCGCCACCTGCTGGCACGCGGGGCCGTGGGCGCGGTGAGCACGCACGACCTCGCGCTGGCGGAGGCGCCGGACCTGGAGGCGACCGCCGTGGCCGTCCACTTCCGCGAGCAGGTGGGGCGGAGCGAGGGGGGCCGCACCCGCCTGACGTTCGACTACCTCCTGCGCCCGGGACTCGCCACGACCCGCAACGCGCTCAAGCTCCTGGAGGCGGTGGGGCTGGGCGGCCTGGAGGGTCTGACGGACGGGGGGCCGGACGCCGACCCGCGCGTGCGTTGAGCCAGAGGTAGACCGGGATCGAGAAGCCGATTCCGCCCACCACCGAGAGGACCACGAACCACCCCCACCCCACCGTGTAGCCCGGCGCCGTCGCGACGTGCCCCGCGAAGACGACCAGGATCAGCGCCGCGTCGATCATGAACGCCAACGCCAGGTGGTCGCCGACCACCGCGGACACGGTGGGCTGCTCGAAGAAGAGCCAATAGAGGAAGAGCCCGTTCGGCACGAGCAGTCCGAACATCGCTACGCCGAGCATCCAGCGGGGTGGGCGTCCATCGACGTGGTCGACCGACATGCGGCCTCCGGGTTGTGGGGGAGGGGGCGGCGGCGACCGGTGGCCGCCGGGATGATCATTCTACCGGGTCGAGGCGAATCCATCCTGCCCCACAACGAATGGGGGTGGTTTGCAGCATTGACAAATTATTCTGTCAATAGCAGAATGCAGGTCCATGAATGCACTTCCCGCCATCGAGATGATCCGCGACCAGCGGCAGGCCGCCGCCGCGCTGCACCCGCTCCGGCGACAGATCCTGGCTTTGCTGGCGCAGCCGGACTCCGCGAGCGGGCTGGCTCGGCGGCTGGGTCTCGCACGACAGAAGGTCAACTACCACCTGCGGCTCCTCGAGGACGAAGGGCTCGTGCAGCTGGAGACGGAGCGGAAGGCGGGGAACATGACAGAGCGCGTTTTCGGGCTGACCGCCCGCGCCTTCGTCATCGCTCCCGGTGCGCTCGGCACGCTCGCGCCGGAGCCCCGGTCGGTGGTCGATCGCTTCTCCGCGGCCTACCTCATGGCCGTCGCTGCGCGGACGCTCCAGGAGGTGGGCGAGCTCGAGCCCGCCGCCCGCGCCGAGGGGAAGCGCCTGGCGACGCTGACCTTGGAGACGGAGGTGCGCTTCGCGAGCCCGGAGCGACAGAGCGCCTTCGCACGTGAGCTCGTGGAGACGCTCACGGAGATGGTCGCGCGCTACCACGACGAGGCTGTCCAGCGGGGACGCACGTTCCGTTTCGTCGTGGGCGGATATCCCGCGAGCAAGGGCGGAGCTTCGACGAGAGAACCCGGGAAGGGGGAGGGAGTGGCATGATCAGAAAGGTGGACGAGGGAGGGAGCGTCGAGGTTGAAGTGCGCGTCGAGGCGCCGATGGAGGTCGTGTGGCGTGCCCTGCTCGATCCGGGGGAGATCGCTCGCTGGTTCCCGCTGGAGGCGCGAGGCGAGGGGAGACTGGGGGGCATCGTCGAGGTCTCGTGGGGAGACGACCAATGGTGGCCCATGGAGGTGGTGGAGGCGGAAGAGGCCAGACATCTCCGTCTCCGGGACGCGACGCCCGCCCCTGCAGAGGGCGCACCGGTGCTGTTCGTCGACTATCACCTTCACTCGGAAAGGGGCGGCACCGTCGTACGCCTGGTCCACTCCGGATTCGCGCCCGGTGACGATTGGGACGCGTTCCTCGAAGGGCTCGACGCCGGCTGGGGCTACTTCCTGAGGAACCTCAAGGTCTATCTGGAGCGCCATCTAGGCCAGCCGCGCGCGATGGCGTGGGCTCGACCCCGGGTCGACGGAGATCGCGCCGCCATCTGGGGAGCGGTCCTGGAGGTCCACGGCGTGGATCCCGCCGGGCTGGAGGGTATCGCGGAGGGCGCGCCCTGCGCGGTTCGCTTCGACGGCCGGACGAGGGCGGGCGTGCTGGAGGCCGTCGCGCCGGGACGCACGCTGGGCGTGCGTCTGCCGGACTTGGACGAAAGCCTGCTCTTCCTGGAAGTGGAGGCGGAGGGAGCCAACGGCCGCGTCGGCATGTGGGTGTCGACGTACGGTCTGGACACGGTGCGCGTCGCGGAGGTGCAGGCCGCGGTGGACGGCGCCGCCGCGGCACTCGCCGGACGACTGCCGGTGGAGGATTCAGCCGGGAGCTAGGCTCGCCGGGCGCGCTTCGCTACGCCAGCTCCATCCGATATGCGTGCTGCGTCTTCACCCGCGCGTAGGTGATCGGCAATTCGTACGTTCGCGGTGCCGAGCTGGCCGCCCCGACCGACCCGGGGCCGGACGAGGGCGGCCAGTTCGGGAGAGCCCCGGCGGGCGTGGGCCCGGCCGGGGCCTTCCGCCCCCACCCCACGAAACGCAAGCGTTTCGCGGGGGCTTCGATGCTCGGGCCTACTTGATCCCCGCGGTTTCCTCGAGCATGGCCGTC
>CAZPZU010000079.1:0-24895 GCA_964591135.1 uncultured Gemmatimonadaceae bacterium
AGCCCCGGCCCAGGGCGGGCCGCACGCCGAGGAGTGAGAAGAGCCCCGGCGTGACCCCTGCGGCCGTGATGCGTACCGCCTCGTCCTGATCGTCGATGAGCGTGCCGCTGAAGGTGAACTCTCCCTCGAGCTGCTCGATCAGGTCAGCGCGTTCGCGCATGTCCAGGAGGATCCGGGGAGAGATCGGCCAATCGGTGACACCACGGGCCGACAGCGCTCCACGGACGAACACCAGCCGGTCCGGCTCCGGATAGGGAAGCGGCCGCAGGAGAACCGCGTGCACGACGCTGAAGATTGCGGTCGTGGCTCCGATCCCCACGGCGATGGTCGCGGCCGCCACCGTCAGGAACCCGGGGGCGGCGGCGAGGGAGCGCAGCGAGTAGCGGATATCCTCGAGCAGGTGGTCCATGTTCACTTCCCCTGGCCCTGTCGACCCTTGTTCAGATGGATTTCAGCGCCGATCGGTTGCCACGCGGTCACCGGGAATCCGCGCTCAGCCCCCGCCGACCCTCGCCTTCACTTCCTCCAGGAAGTTCCGGATCAGGATCATCCGGCTGGCATCCTCGTCACCCGACGCCGTGCGCAGCATGAGGAAGCGACCGTCGTTCGCGACGTCGTACTGCGTCGTGCGGTCCCCCACCAGGATGGCCGGCACCAGGTCGAAGAGGTGTGTGCGCTCGCCGATGGAAAGTCGGTCGGCCTGGACGCGGATGGTGGCGGCCATCATCTCCCGGTTCCCGCTGAGGAAGAAGAGCTCGGAACCGTCGCGTGACCAGCGAGGCGCCAGGCCTCCGTCGGTTGAGACCTGGATCCGGGCCAGCTCGGTCTCGGGATACGGCCGGATGTACACCTCGTCCCGGCCCGATTCGTTGGACTGGTAGGCGAGCCAGTGACCGTCGGGGGAGAGCTTGGGCGCGCTCTCGTCGAACGGGGTGGCGAGGAGGGCCTCTGCCTTCTCCTCCCCCGTCAGCGCCACCCGGAAGATGTCTCGCCCGCCGTTCACGCCCGACACGCCCGTGGAACGCAGGACCGCGGAGGCGCCGTCGGGTGCCACCTCCGCTTCGCTGATGGACACCTCGTGGTCGAACACGAGCTCGGCCGGGCGGGAGCCGTCGGCGACCTGGCGCCACAGATTGAAGTCGCCGGCAGACAGGGTATCGGCGCCGATGGGCATGCTCGAGAGAAACGTGACGGTCCGGGAGTCGGGCAGCCAATTGGGGTCTCGGTCCTCGCCTCCCCAGAACGTGAGCCGGGTGAGCGGTCCGTGGTCCAGCTCCTTGATCCAGATGTCGTCGCCCGCATCCGTCTGGATCCGGATCGCGACCCTGCTCCCGTCGGGGGATAGGGCCCAGCCACGGTTGCCGGCCCCGGGATTGAAGGTCCACCCGGGATCCACGGGGGTTGCCGCACCGTCGCGGCCGACCCAGACCAGCTCGACGCCGGTGTTCCCCTCGCCCTCCCAGTAGGCGAGGGTGCCCTGGGCGTTCAGCGAGAAACGCGGGATTCCATTGCCCGTCAGGTAGACGCCGCTGACCAGGGGCACGCCCGGTGCCGTCAAGCGAATCGGGTTCTCGGCGAAGGGCGCCACCAGCAGCTCGCCGTTGGGCGTCGCGAAGACGAGATGGCCCGTGGCCGTCGCCTCCGCGTCGACACCCGCGGAAAGCGTCGTCCGCTCCCCGCTGTCGAGGTCCACCCCCTGCACGGTCCAGGGTTGTCCGTAGATGGTGAAGACGGCGCTCCGGCCGCTCGGCGTCACGCGGAACCAGCCGAGGGTCGGCTCACCGGTCGCGTCCAGGACGACCTCGGAGGCGCCGCCGGTCTTCGGCACGCGCATGGCCCGGTTGCCATCGCGGGTGTAGTAGATGGAGCTCCCGTCCGGTGACCACGACGGGCAGCAGAAGACGCTATCGGCGATGCTGCGGGCGACGCCTCCCGCCAACGGTACCACCCACAGCTGGTCCGCGATGTTGAAGGCGACCTCCGCCCCATCCGGCGAAACCCGCGCATCGGCCCCGCCCTCCGAGCTCGCCACGGGCGCGGCGGTGAGGTCGTCGTAGCGCCGGTACCAGAGCTGGAACCCCCCAGGCGTGCTCCTCGGGCCGTAGAACACCATGCCCGTGCCTTCGGGCCCCAGGGCGATCTCACCCAGAGCGAACTGCTCCGGGGTCACCGCCGTGAAAGCGTAGCGCTCTACCGGCGCCGTCGGCCCAGGCCGGGTCACCACCCAGACCGTGCCCGCCAGCGCCACCATGGCCACCGCGGCCACGAGCGCCGTGAAGCGGGTCCACCCCCGGGCCGGACCCGCGCTCACGGCGGACGGACCGTAGCGGAACGACGGCTCCCGCAGAGCGCCCGCCAACCCCGCCGCCGAAGCGAAGCGGTCGGCGGGGAGCTTCTCCAGGCTCTTGCGGATGACCGCATCCACGTGGGGCGGGATGGACCGCCGATGCTCCGTGGCCGATATGCTGCCACCCTGGATGATCTTCCCCAGCACAGCCTGGGCGGTGGCTCCGACGTACGGCGGCTCCCCCACCAGCATCTCGTAGAGGACGCATCCCAGAGCGTAGATGTCGGTCTTGTGTCCGATGGCCTGATCGCCCGTCGCCTGTTCGGGGCTCATGTAGTACGGCGTGCCCACGCTGAGACCGGTCTCGGTGAGGCGGGCACCCCCTGCCGAACCCACCGCCAGCGCGATCCCGAAGTCGGCGATGATCGGCCGGCCCTCGATCATGAGGACGTTGGCGGGCTTGATGTCCCGGTGGATGATCCCTTGCCGGTGGGCGTAGTCCAGCGCCTCGGCCATGTCCGAGGCGATAAGGACGGCCTCGTCCACCGGGAGCTGTTTCTCCCGGTCCAGCTTCTCCCGGAGCGTCTCCCCCTCCACGAACGGCATGACGTAGAAGAGGAAGCTGTCGGCCTCTCCCGAGTCGTAGAGCGGAAGGATGTGCGGGTGCTGGAGGTTGGCGGTGGTCTTGATCTCGGTGAGGAACCGCTCGCTCCCCACCACCGCGGCGAGCTCCGGCTTCAGGACCTTGAGGGCGACCTTCCGACCGTGCTTCACATCGTCGGCGAGGTAGACCGTCGCCATGCCGCCCTGGCCGATCTCTCGCTGGATGACGTAGCGGTCGGCCAGGGCGGCCTTGAGCCGGTCCTCGGAGGGCAGGGGCATCGGAGGAACCTCGGGGGCTGGGGGTGGCGGACAAGATCCGGGGACGTGCGCGTCGAACGCAAGGACGACGTCGACGCTGCATCCAGGGGTGCGGCCTCTGCGCCGAGGGGCCGAGAGCCCTGGCTTTTCCCGGCCGGACTTCGGCCTAGTCCACCGTCAGTGAGTACCCGGTCAGCGACCCCCTCAGGGCGTTGCCCCTGTCCGCCACCTGCTGGATCGTGGCGCTGTACGAGCTCACCGCGTCGACGTCGGGCACGTGGAACGTGATGAGGGAACCGCCCTCTACGTCGCCCACCAGCACGGCGGTGATCGTGGTCCCATCCTGCGCGTGGCGGAAGTACAGCGAAGCATTCCCGGCCGCGATCTGCGTCATGTCCGGCCCGCTCAGCTCGAGCAGGATCGCTCCATCGTCGGCGTTGGGCGTCGTCAGCGTCACGGTCAAGGTGCCTGCGGTCGGGCCGGTTGGGGCGATCGTGCCGTCGCTTCCGCCGCAGGCCAGGGTGGCCGCCAGGGCGAGGCCGGCTGTCAACATCAGAAGGCCGCGCGTGTCGTTCGACATGGTGCCACCTCCTAGCTCACGACGCCGGCGGCGACCAGGTACGCCCGGAAGTCGCCCACGTCGTAGGTCCCGTCGTCGTTACCGATCACGTCGAGGAAGTAGGCCTGATTGGCCGTGACCTGGCTTCCCGCGCCGAGGATCTCGTCCGCCACCGCTGATTCGTCCAGGTCGGCCAGCGAGAGCCCGACCTCGGGCACACCCGGCGCCGCGACACCCGTCGCGTTCAGCTCGACGATCGAGCCGTCCCTCAGGCTCACGAACACGCGATGGGTCGTGGCTCCGGTGTCGTCACGGCCGAACACCATGGCGCACGGCGCGACGGGGAGGCTCGCAAAGGTGTCCTCGACGACCGTGAGGTTCGCGTCGGCCAGGATGACGCGGTGGGTGTCGCCCGCGTCCATGGCCTGGCGGGTCCAGTAGGCGTTGCCCTCCACGTCGAAGTGCGGAGCGCTGTTTTGCGGAGGCATGCCGACCAGAGCCGGCTGAACGGTCTGGCCCACCAGCCTCCAGAAGGCAGCGGTGTTGGTCAGGTAGAGGATACCGTCGGGCGTGAACTGGAGGCCCCACGCCGCCGCCCCCTGCGCCTGGACGTCGGTGTGCTCCAAGGACCGTCCCATCGCGTCGAAGCGGTGCAAGGTGTCGACGGCGGCCACCCAGATGTCGCCGTTCGGGCCGACGCGCGGCCTCTGCGCTCGGAACACCTCCAGGAACGGTGTCACCTCGCCCTGCGGCGTGACCTTGAAGACGGTGCCCGCGTTGGGATCCGCCACCAGCATGTCTCCGAAGGGATCGAAGGTGATGCCCCGCGGCGTGGAGATCTGGTCGGTGAAGACCGACGTAGACCCATCCGGGGTGACCTTGTAGATGGTGCTCACAGGGAGGTCGACGACGTACAGGTTGCCCTCCCCGTCGAAACTGGTACGGCACGGGGTGGTGAATCCCGAGACGAACACGGGCGTGGGATCGCCGGGGCCGAGCATGGCCAGGCCAGCGGCGCCCGTCGCTATCGACACCAGCAGCAGCGCTGCGCATCTCGCGGGCATGCATGCCTCCATCGCTGAAGTGACGCGCTCGAGGACTATCGACGTGGAAGCGTGGGGACGTGCTCGCCATGCCTTTCTATCAGCTGGGAATCGCCAGCCCTCTTCGCAATCGCGATGGTCCCCGCGCTACAGGCGGCTCCCGAGACAGCGATGATGACCATGAATGGCCAGACCAGCGCGCCCCCTCCGAGAAGGCTGAGAGAGCCAGCGACGAGAAGACCGCCGAGCCCGCCCCAAAGGGCGACCCGTCCGGTGGAGAGATCCTCGAGCTTCTTGTGACGCTCCACGATGCTGAGGATCACGCCGAACGCACTGCCGGCAATGAACCCTACGAATCCCTGGCTGAGTGCGAGTCTCAGCACGCTGTGAGCTCCAAAGACCGCTCCGATCCCTGCAAAGAGACCTGCCCACCCAAGTGCCCAACTGAGACCTGTTCCGATCACACCGCGGATCACGCGTAGAAAGCGCTTCATGGGGGCCTCGGTTCTATGGAGGACTGGAGTTTGAAGACCATGACCCACTGGGGATATTGGAGCGACGCCGGTGTGCGGCCTCGCTCATCGTTTCGGCGACGCCGAAGCGCGTGCCTACCAGGTGAGGGACGGACGGCGGGGATCGGCCACGACGTGCACCGTGGCCAGCCACAACGAGCTCGCGCTCGATCGCGTGGCGATCGACCAGCGCAGCCTCTAGACCATTCGAGGGTTCGGACATGGCCGCCCCGTGTCGAGAGCGCAGCGGGGCAGGCCAGGGGCGGGCGCCCCTGTCGATGCGCAATGTCCACCGCGCCGCGGAAAACCGCAACCGCAGCGTGGAGTCGGTGCGCACCCTGTCAGCCGGCAGACAGTCGTCCGATTGCCGCAAGCGCCGTGAAGTGCCCCGGCCGTTCCCAGATCGCGGCGAGCGCGTCCTCGAGGTTCTCCATTACCCGGATCTCGGACTCGTTCTCCTGGACGATGCAGTCGACATGGGCTACCACGGCCTTCGGGAGACCACCCCATCGTCCAGATCTGCCCGCCGCGGCGAAGTGGAGTCCCGCGAGGAAGATCGTCATCCACGCCAAGCTATGCGCCGATGAGCGCCCAGGCGACGACTGAGGCCCGCCGGGGGGAGAACCACCCCGGCGGGCCTTCGACTGCGTCGAACCGTCGATCCGCTAGAAGACCGTCGTGCCCATTCGCGTGCCGCTGAGGCTGAACGCCCCGTCGAGGTAGGGCAGTCCCGTACCATTGCCTCCGGACGTGGTCCAGCCGCTGGCCCCGAAGCTCCACGTCACCTGCGCACCGGGCGCAAGCGCCCACGAACCGTCGAAGCCGACGGACGAGAAATCGGGCATCGTGAGGTCCACGTTGCTCGCTCCGTCCAGGTAGCCCGAGCTGGCGCTCATCGTGAGCGTGCGTCCCGTCAGCCCGTCCGTCTGCGATGCGGCCCAGGTGAAGAAGCGGTCATAGTCCGATTGGATCGAGTACTGGATCCGCGGCATGACATAGGGTGAGCCGCCGGCCGAGGTCACCGTGACGGCGCTCATGTCCGGGCCGAGCGTCAGCGTCTGGTCCGCTGCGGCCGCGAAGAACGTGATGGCCGAGCGGGTCGTCGTGGGCATCGTCGCGCCGTTCGCGTAGGCCGTCGCCGTGAGCAGGTTCAGGTCCCCCGCCTGCAGCACGCCGTCCGGCACGGTCTTGAACGTCCGCGTCGTCGCCGTGCTCTGCGAGGACTCCGCGTACAGGAGCCCGGTGGCACCGGTGGGCGTGAAGAACGACTCGCTGATGAATGCCCCGTCCGATCCCAGGTTGTTGATGGTCAGCGACTTGTCGACGGGGTCGAACGCCTCCGACGACTCGAAGTCGAGCACCGGTAGCGTGCTTCCGTCCGCCGGGTTCAGTCCTCGTCGGATGATCCCCTTGTTGAAGGTGATCTGCACCTCGCTTCCGGCGACCGCGATGGTCGAGCGGCTCGCGATCAGGTCGACGTTACCGTCGGGGACGTTCATGAGCTGGAAGCTCGAGTCGGCCGCGCCGAACACCGAGGCCGATGCGCCGCCGAGGCTGATGTACGCCTGGTCCGAGGGGCCGACGTTGGCGACGGTGCCGTTCACGGTCTTTCCGGTCCCCGACGTGCCGCAGATGCCGTTCCCCTGGAGGTTCAGCTCCTCCTGCGTACCGTAGTGGATCGTCACCTGCGACTGGCCCGACGGGGTCAGGGCGTAGGCCACGCCGCCCCGGCCCGACGTGACGTCGAAGACGTACCGGTTGTCGGCGTCCGGCATCACCTGCGTCCACGCGCCGGTGCCGTCCTGGTAGGCGAACCAAGCAGGGAGCCCGCTCAGCGGACAGAACTGCCAGACGGTGTTGCCGCTTCCGGTGCTCGGGGCGGTCACGGTCACGGTGAGGGTCGCGGTCCGGGCGTCGAGCCCGCTCGCGGTGCCCGTGATGGTGATGGTGTAGTCCGCGGCAGCGACCGATCCGCCCACGGCGACCGTGAGCGTGGAGCTGTTCCCACTGGTGCTCGAGGGGTCGAGCGTCGCGGTCATGCCGCTCGGCGCGCCGGACACGGCCAGCGTCACGGAGCCCGCGAACCCGTCTCGCGTGATGTCGACCGCGGCGGTCGCATCATTGCCCTGCTGGATGCTCAACGTGGCGGGGCTCATGGACAGCGAGTACGAGCCCAAGGACAGGGCCGTCACGGTGAGGGTCAACGTCGCGGTGACGTCGGATACCCCGGTTCCGCTCGCGTGCACGGTCAGCGTGTAGCTCCCGGCGTCGACGCCCGATCCCACGGCGACGGTGATGGTGCTGGAGGTGCTGCCCGACGCGACGGTCGAGGGGCTGGCGGTCGCGGTGACACCGCTGGGCGCCCCGGTCACGCTCAAGGCGATCGAGCCCGTGAAGCCACCGCTCCGTCCGATCGTCGCCGTCACCGTTCCGTCCGCTCCCTGCTCCAGGCTGAGCGAGCCGGCGGACAGGGACAGCGTGATCGAGCCCGACCCGCCCCCCGTACCGTCGGTTCCGGGTGACGTCGAGTCCTTCTTGCATGCCGTGAACAGGAGCGTGGTCGCGACCGCGAGTGGCCAGATTCGCTTCGTATCCGTCACGTCGAGTTCCCCTCTCGTTGCAGGGTCGGCCGAACCCCGCAACGCCATGCGCGAGGGTCACGCCGTGCCATATGGTCCAATAGGCATAGCGCAAAAGACTTCCCGCAGCCGTCATCACCATCCCGTGCGGGTCCAGAAGACCGTGAGGCCGCAATGCGTCTTCTCGTCCCATTGGATCCCGACCCGGTCTTGCGACCAGCGGGCGCGCATGCGGTTTGTATAGCGCTGGAGTTCGGGGGGCACGTCGAGGACGGAGCGATAGACCTCGACCGCGACGATGTCCTCCGCCGCGAGGCTGCTGAGTTGGTAGCCGTTCCAGTCCTGGGCCGCCCAGGGCTCGGGGGTCACCGGGACCCAGTCGACCACGTACAACATGCAGCCCCGTCCCACGAAGGTCCGGATCGAGGGCACGGGCCCGTACCCTCCGGTGGACGACTGCCCCCATCCCCAATGGACGACGACCTTGTCCATCCCGCGGTAGACGTCCGCGGGATACCGCGGAGCGATGGAGTCGATTCGGTCTGGCGTGAGGAAGATGCCCCTGCTCCACTCTGCACGGCGTCGTTCGAAGGCCCGTCTGCCCCGCCTCGAATGGCCCGTGACGGTAATGGGGTCGAGCAGGATCGCTTCCGGGGACACGCGGAACTCGACGCTCACCGTGTCTCCGGATGGGACCTGGATGGCCTGGGATCGGGCGGTCCGGTACCCGAGCCGCTGCACCTCCAGCCGGTACTCACCCTCGCCGGGGAGGGCGAGCACGAAGCTCCCCTCGGCATTCGTCTCCGTCCCGACGTCGAGCGCGTCCCCGACCACCAGCCGTACCGACGCGCCGATCACGGGCCCGAGGTTCACGTCGTCCACGACCACGCCGCGTACCACCTGCGCCGCCAGGGGCGTGGTGGCCGCGGACAGGCCGAGGGCGAGAAGGCAGGAGGCGACAGCGGGTGGGATGCGCATGGCGGGTGGAGCCGAGACGGGGGGAAAGCCCGCGGACACGGCAGCTTATCCACAAGAACCGTGCCGCGGGCGTGCCCCTGCCGTTTCGCGATCCCGCGCCCTTCGCCTGTCCCACCGACGGGACAGTCCGGGTCGGGCGACGAGGACACCCGCCGGGTGGCCCGAAGCTCCGCTACAGCTGCTCGCGGAATAGCGGGGCGGCTTTCTCGGGCCGACCCAAAGCGCCCTGCAGCAGGTCGAGCCACCGTGCACGCGCGCTTCCCACGTGGAACGAGCCGCTGTGTGCCGGCTCAGGTTCGTCGGAGAGGAGGTGGGTCGGCATCACCCCCGCCGGTCAGTCCACCTCGTACGTGTGGGAGCGGGACACCTTTCCGTCCAGACGGTGGATCTCGAGTCGGCTGGGTCGCTCCTTCCTCGCGAGCTCCTTCGCCGCCTCGATCGCCTTGCGCTTCTTGTCGAAGTGGTCGAGCGGCTCACCGCGGTCGCGCGCCACCACCCACCCGGCGCCGTCGGCCGCCATCACGTGGAGCGTCCTTCCGTTGGCGTGGGTGCGCACCCGGCGCACGGCCGCGACGCCCGCCGCTGCGGCGGCAACGACCCCTGCGGCCGCCGCTGCAGCCGTCCGGGGATTGTCCGTGACCTGCTTCTTGATCTTGTCCGCCACACGCTTGGGCGCGCTCTTCGATGTACGGAACGGCATGGGTCCTCCCGGGTTTCCCGATGGAAACGCGTTCGTTCGATGGACTACTCCAACGGGCATAGAAGCAGGGATCGTGCCGGAGGGGTCGTCCCCCTATCTTCGGAGCCATGTCTACGAGGTCGGAGCTACGCGGGATCCCAGGCGTCGGTGCGGCCGTGGAGGCCGACCTGCACTTGCTGGGCATCCACCGTGTCGGGGAGCTCGAGGGGCGGGATCCGGAGGAGCTGTACGCGCGGCTGTGCGCGCTCCAGGGTGGCCCGGTGGACCGCTGCATGCTCTACACCCTGCGTTGCGCGGTGTACTTCGCCGAGATGCCGGAGGGGGATCCGGAGCTCCTGCGTTGGTGGGCGTGGAAGGACGCCGCCGAGCCGCCGCTTCATCTTCTCCGGCATTCGGCTGCTGCGGCCCGAAATGCCCGCTGACACGGGCGAGCCGGGGCTGCTCGACTGTCCGGCGACCCAGTATCTTTCGCTGATGTCTCCTAACTCCAGCCTGATTCTCGACATCCTCCCGCAGCCGGACGACAGCACCTGCGGGCCCACCTGTCTCCAGGCCGTCTACGGCTTCTATGGGGACGGGATGGACCTTCACCAGGTGATCCGGGAGGTCGTGCCGCTGGACACGGGCGGCACGCTGGGGGTGTTTCTCGGACTCCACGCGTTGCGGCGAGGCTACGACGCCGCGCTCTACACCTACAACCTGGACATCTTCGATCCGACCTGGTTCGACGGCGACCCCACCGACCTGCCGGCGCTCCTCGAGGCGCAGGCCGTCCGCAAGCCGGGAGCGCGTCTGGCCGTGGCGACGGGCGCCTATCAGGATTTCCTCGCCCTGGGCGGGCGCGTCCTCTTCGAGGAGCTCCGCCCGGACCTCATCCGCCGGCACCTGACGGATGGACAACCGATCCTCACGGGTCTGTCCGCGACCTACCTGTACGGTTGCTCCCGCGAGCTCGAGCGGGGCGGCCGGCTGGAGTACGACTCCGTGGCGGGCGAGCCTGTCGGCCATTTCGTGGTCGTGCACGGATACGACGCGGGCACGGACTCCGTGCTGGTGGCGGATCCCCTCCACGAGAACGCCTTCGGCTCCCACGCCTACCGGGTGAGCCTGCTCCGATTGCTCGGTGCCATCATGCTCGGCGTGCTCACCTACGACGGAAACCTCCTGGTGGTGACGCCGGGGAAGGCCGACGGTTGATTCCCCTCGTCGTCGTGGAGAACCCGAAGCGCTGGCCCTTCGACATGGAGGGCGTCGAGGTCGTTCCCGCGCGCGCCTACCTGGTGGAGCCGCGCTACGCGGAAATGAAGAGGGTGACGGTCTTCAACGTGTGCCGTCGGTACGGATACCAGAGCGTGGGCTACTACGTCTCCCTCCTGGCAGCGGCGCGCGGACACCGGCCGCTCCCCTCGGTGGCCACGCTGCAGTCCGTGGCGATGTCACCGATCCTGCGCATCGTCTCGGAGGATCTCGACACACTGATCCAGCGCTCGTTCTCGCACATCCGCTCCGAGGAGTACAGCCTCAGCGTCTACTTCGGGAAGAACGTCGCGCAGCGCTACGACCGCCTGAGCCGGGCGCTGTTCAACCAGTTTCCCGCTCCCTTCCTGCGTGCGCGCTTCTTGTGGGAGGAGGAGAAGTGGCGCCTGTCCGCCGTGCGCCCCATCGCCGCGGCGGAGATCCCCGAGGCGCACCTCGAGTTCGTTCTGACGAGGGCGCGCGAGTACTTCGACCGGCCTACCCGGGTGGTTTCGCGGAACCAGGACACGCGCTACGACATGGCGGTGCTGTGGTCGGAGAAGGATCCCATGCCTCCCTCCAACGAGCAGGGTATCCGGCGCCTCACCCGCGCGGCTTCCAGGCAGGGGATCGGCGTCGAGATCATCGGCCAGGACGACTACGGCCGCCTCGCCGAATTCGACGCGCTCTTCATCCGCGAGACCACCGCGGTCAACCACCACACCTTCCGCTTCGCGCAGCGCGCCGTGGCTGAGGGGCTCGTGGTGATCGACCACCCCGAGTCCATCATCCGCTGCGGCAACAAGGTCTACCAGGCCGAGCTCTTCGACCGCCACAAGATCCCTGCGCCGCGCACGATCGTCGTGCACGAGGGCAACGTGGGCGATGTGGCGGCGCGCGTCGGCCTGCCGTGCGTGCTGAAGAAGCCCGACGGGTCCTTCTCCGCCGGCGTCGCCAAGGTCGAGTCGCAGTCCGATCTGTACGAGCGTCTGGACGCGCTCTTCGACCAGTCGGAGCTGGTCGTCGCCCAGGAGTGGACCCCGTCGGCTTTCGATTGGCGCGTAGGCGTGCTGGACGGGCAGCCGCTCTACGTCTGTCGCTACCACATGGCCAAGGGACACTGGCAGATCATCCACCAGCAGGGTAAGGGCACGAGCTACGGCAACGTGGAGCCGGTGGCGCTCGAGCAGACCCCCAAGGCGGTGGTGGAGGTGGCGGTGAAGGCGGCGCGCCTGATCGGGGACGGACTCTACGGCGTCGACCTGAAGGAGGTGAACGGGCGCGTGGTCGTCATGGAGGTGAACGACAACCCGAACCTGGACGCGGGCTACGAGGACGGGATCCTCAAGGACGCGCTCTGGGACGAGCTGATCCGCTGGTTCCGGGTGCGGCTGGACCGGCGCGGCCTGGACGAGCGCCGGGCGTGAGCGACGACGGGGGCAAGCCCACCACCGTCCTGCCCGAGCGGGGCCGGCCGGGGCTGTTCGAGGCGTACGGCGTCGAGATCGAGGCGATGATCGTCGATCGGGACACGCTGTCCGTGAGGTCGGAATGCGACGCTCTGATGGAGCGCGTGGCCGGCGCGGCCGAGTCCGAGGTGGAGCTCGGTCCCGTCGCCTGGTCGAACGAGCTCACGCTGCACGTGCTCGAGCTCAAGACGAACGGTCCGGCACCATCCCTGTCGGGGCTCGTGCCCGAGTTCCACGCCAGCGTGCGGCGCGCCAACGCCGAGCTTGCGGATATGGGCGCGCGGCTCATGCCCGGGGCGGTGCACCCCTGGATGGATCCCCACACCGAGACCGAGCTCTGGCCCCACGAGTACACGGAGGTCTACCACACCTTCGACCGCATCTTCGGCTGTTCGGGCCACGGCTGGGCGAACGTGCAGAGCACGCACCTGAACCTCCCCTTCCACGGTGACGACGAGTTCGGGCGCCTGCACGCCGCGATCCGCCTGGTCCTTCCGCTGATCCCCGCGCTGTCGGCGGGCTCCCCGTTCCTCGACGGCCGTCGGGCTCCGGCGCTCGACGCGCGTCTGGTGGCGTATCGGGGCAACGCGCGCAGGATCCCCTCGGTCACCGGGCTGGTGGTGCCCGAGCCAGCTTTCACCCAGGCGCAGTACGAGACGGAGATCCTCGGCCGGATCTACGCGGATCTCGCGCCCCACGACCCGGAGGGAGTGCTCCACCACGAGTGGGCGAACGCGCGCGGCGCGATCGCGCGCTTCGACAGGGGCACGGTGGAGGTGCGCGTCATCGACGCACAGGAGTGCCCTTCGGCGGATCTGGCCGTGGTCGCGGCCGTGACGTCGGTCGTGCGGGCGCTGGCGATCGGCCCCCTCTCGCAGCGCGACCCCCGCTCCGACCCCGATACGGCGTCGCTCGCCCAGGTGTTGGAGGACACGACGGTACGGGCGGATCGGGCGGAGGTGGCGCACCCCGGCCTCCTCTCGACGCTGGGGATGCCCCCGAAGCCGAGAGCCGCGGGCGACGTCTGGCGCGAGCTCCTGGACCGCTTCCCGCCCGACGACCCGGAGGGGGAGTGGACGGCGGCACTGGAGCACATTCTGCGGGAAGGACCGCTGGCGCGCCGGCTGGTCGGCGCGGTGGGTGAGACGCCCGATCGCGCCCGGCTGCACGAGGTGTACGGCGCGCTGTGCGCGTGCCTCCAGGACAACCGGCCCTTCGAGGGCGCTTGACCCGAGCCCGGGGCGGGAGCGGCACGACGACCATCCTCGTGACGTGCGAGCACGGTGGGAACGAGGTACCGCCGGCGTACGTCCGCCTCTTTGGCGGGGCGGCCGAAGCGTTGACGTCCCACCGGGGATGGGATGCCGGCGCGCTTCCGCTGGCTCGTGGGCTCGCCCGCCTTCTCGACGCTCCCCTGCACGTCGCCACCGTGTCGCGCTTGGTCGTCGACCTCAACCGCTCCACGCACCACCCGCGCGTGTTCTCGGAGTGGACGCGCACCCTGGGGCGGGAAGAGCGACGCGAGCTCCTGCGCCGGCACTACGAGCCGCACCGCGATGATCTCGACCGGGAGGTGGCGGCCGCCGTCGCGGCCGGGCACCGGGTCGTGCACCTCGGCGTCCACACGTTCACGCCCGCGCTGAACGGGCGCCCCCGCCGCGCGGACGTCGCGCTGCTGTACGATCCGGGACGCCCTGCGGAGCGCGGCCTGGTCGCATCCTGGGTGGATGCGCTCGCCTCCGCGCTCCCGGACCTGGCCGTGCGGCGCAACCAGCCGTATCGCGGCGCCACGGACGGGCTCACCACCTGGCTACGCCGGCGCCACGGGGAGCCCTATCTGGGGATCGAGCTCGAGGTGAACCAGCGCCTTCTCCGGGACGACGGCCGCTTCCCGGCGCGGATCGGGGAGGCGGTGGCTGGGGGGCTGCGACGGGCGCTGGGCGCGAGGACGGGGGAGTAGCGGCTCCGGTGTCGCAGCCCGCCGCTCCGGACCATATTCAGCCGACGCTCGATCCGATCCACCGCGCGAAGGAGCCTGTCATGCGTGCGCACTCCCTGATTCTCCTCCTCTCCGCGGCCGGGCTGGTCGCACCCCTGGCGGGCCAGCAGGCGGGGCGCCCGTTCACCACCGAGGACGCGCTCGACGTCCGTGGCGCCCGCATCGCCGACGTGTCCGACGACGGCCGGTGGGTGGCCCTCACCGTGCAGACGCGGCGGGACCGCTCCGGCGTGGACCACTTCCGGTTCGGTGACCCGACGTACGTGGCGCCTTCGCTCGGTGAGTTGCTCGTGATCGACGCGCGGTCCGGAGCGGTCCGCTCCCTCTTCCCGCAGCACGAGCAGCTACGCGCCGCGGCCTGGTCGCCGGACGGCGGTCGCCTCGCGTTCTACAAGCTGGATGGGGATCGGTACCGGCTGTACGTATACGACGCGGCGTCCGGACGGGCCCGCGCGATGGGCCTGCGGACCTCGAAGGAGATCGCCTCGAACGCCCCGCTCACATGGTCGCCGGACGGCGCCTCCGTACTGATCGCCCTCAGGCCCGAGGGGTGGGCGGCCGAGGCGCGCAAGGCGTTCCTCGACATGACCGAGGGCCCCGTGGTTGTCCAGGACAGCCGCGACGACTTCCTCGACTGGGACCGGGTGCGCAACCTCGACGCGATGGAGATTCCCGCGTTGGTGACGCTGAGCGACGGCACGGTGAGGGAGCTGCCGGAGAACACGGCCGTCCGTCAGCCACGCTTCTCCCAGGACGGAGCCTGGCTCGGCTGGGAGGTCGCGCGGGCGGTGCGTACGTCATACGAGCGCGCGAAAGGCACGGAGTATACGGTGGTTCGGCTCGACCTGGGCGATAGGACAGCGGATACGCTGCTCGGACCGATCGAGCGTCGGATCGACGGCCAGTGGAACCAGAGCGCGACCGCGTTCGCCTGGGCGGAGCAGGGCAACGTCTTCGTCCGCTGGGCCGACGCCGACAGCGCTCGCAACCTCACGGAGGCGTACCGGAAGCCCGACACGGAGGGCGACACCACGCGGCTCAGCTACGCCCTCGAAGCGTGGCGCCCCGATGGGGAGAGCCTGCTCGTCCGTGCTCGCAACGGCTACCACCTCCTCGATCCCCGCAACGGTGAGCTGGAGACGGTCATGCCCCTCGTGGGGGACGAGGATACGCGTCCGCGGCTGTCGCTGGAGCGGTGGAGCGAGGACGGCCGCTTCCTCTATCTGAGCACCTCGGCGCGCGACCACTGGGAGCGGGGGCTCGTGCGCTACGATCTGAACAGCCGGCAGACGGAGGACCTGGTGAAGGACGCCAACGTCTACGGGGACTGGAACGTCTCCGAGGACGGCAGCCGCGTCGTGTACCGGATGTCGGACGGCGATCACCCCGACGAGGTGTACGCATCGGACGCCGCCTTCACCGATCCGCGGCGGCTCACAGACCTCAATCCCCAACTCGAGGGCGTGGCGCTCACGCACTCCGAGCTGGTCGAGTACCTCGACGTGGACGGCAAGCACCTCTACGGGGTGCTCTACTATCCGTACGGATACGAGCCCGGGAAGAAGTACCCGCTCGTCGCGGAGATCTACGAGACGTTCTTCGACAACGGATACAACGAGAACATGAACCTCATCGCCGCGCGCGGATGGTTCGCCTTCCGCCCGTCGGTGGACCTGGTGGAGGGCTATCCCGGCGAGGCCTGGCTCAAGGGCGTCACGACGGGCATCAACACGCTCATCGAGCGTGGCGTGGTGGACGAGAAGCGTCTGGGCGTCGAGGGCCAGAGCTACGGCGGCTACGCCGTGAACCTGCTCGTCACGCAGACGAACCGCTTCGCGGCCGCCGTGAACGTCTCCGGGAAGGTGAACATCATCTCGTTCCTGGGCGACAGCGAGAAGATCACGACGCGCAACTACAACGCCGCCGAGGAGGGACAGGACCGCATCGGCGCCACGCTGTGGGAGCAGCCGCAGAAGTACATCGCCCACTCGGCGATCATGTTCGCCGACCGCATCGAGACGCCCCTGTTGCTCCTCACGGGGCAGGGGGACTGGAACGTGCCCGAGACCAACGAGCGCGAGATGTACTACGCCCTGCGCCGCCTCGGGAAAGAGGTGGTGTGGGTGAACTACATGCACGGCGGGCACGGCGCGGGGCGCGCGAGCACGGTGGAGGACTTCCACGACCACTGGAAGCGGCTGCTGGACTGGATGGGAGAGCACTTCGCGAAGGTGGGGGAGAAGGCGGCCGCGGCGGATTCGGGGAGGTAGCGCGGCGGCGCAGGCCGCCCGGCCAACCCCGCCTTCGACCCCATGGGCCCCGCCCCACTCCTTACCTCCCGAAGGTCCTGCACAGCGCCGTTGGGGCCGGCGCCGACGACCGCGGCGTCGAAGCTCATGGCGCCATCTCGCGGAACAGCACCTCCCGGAAGGCGATGTCCTCGGCGGCGAGCACGAAGACCGTAGCCGGCAGCCCGATGGTGCGCTGCTGGAGGCTCTCGTAGTAGGCGGCGAAGTCGTGTCCCTCCGGCCGCGCCATCCCCATGAGGATGAGGTCGGCGTCTGCCGACGACTCGTGGAGGATCTCCGGGAACGGCCGGTCGTGGCCCACCAGGATCTCGGGAACGAGGCCGGTGCGCGTACGGTGCAGGACGCGCACCAGGTTCGCGCGGGCCTGCTCCGCGGCCGTGGGCGTGGGCATGATCATCTTGATACGGACGTCCGCACCCTGCCACGTGAGGGAGGTACGCAGGAGGTATCCGAGGATCATGAGGAGCGCCCCGTTGCCCTGCAGCCCGCCCCACCAGATGTCCACCCTCTGCCGCGCGCCGAACCCGACGCGGTCCGCGTCGCGCACGATGACGACGTTGCGGCGCGACTTCCAGAAGTGCTCCACCATGGCGCAGTAGCGCGAGCGCAGCGACGCCCGCTGTGAGTCGCCGAGCAGCACGGTGTTGGGCACGAGCGGCCCGAGCCCGTACGCCTCCACGAGCACCTCCGTGCCTAGGAACGAATCGGGCGCGGAGATGACCCGCACCAGCCCGTCGATGCCGCGTCGCCCGAGGTACTCCTGGACGTGGCGCTCCATGGCCCGCTTGCGGTCATGCGTCACGGACTCGTCGGTGAGGACCGTAGCGACGGTGAGGAGTCCCTTGTTGTGATGGGAGAAGTCGGCGGCCAGCTCGATCAGGTGCCACCGGCGTGTGGGCGCGCCCGACAGGACCAGGAAGTGGGGACGCCAGTTCCGGGGATCCACCGCCGCCGCCCGGAGCTGCAGCAGCCCCGCGCGGGTCAGCGCCATCCACACCCCGCGCCGTACGTCGCCCCACGCCGCCTCGAGGCCGCGCCGCTCCAGCCAGACGAAGATGCCCACGACCAGCACCGCGGCGACAATCGTGGCGACCTCGTTGATGAGGAACATCACAGACATGCACCCGGCGGCTCCCAGGAGCGAGACGATCCATGGAACGTGGAAGACGGGCCGGAACGAGGGGCTACCCAGGAAGCGCTCGACGCCGGCGGCCACGTTGAGCACGCCGTACGTCGTCAGGAAGAACATCGTGAGGATCGGCGCGATGACGTTGAGGTTCCCGAACCACACGGCGATCAGCGCGATGGCCAGCGTGGCGAGGGTGCCGGCGCGCGGAGTGTCCTCGGGTCCGCTGCCGTGGCCGAGCCAGCGCAGGCGGCGGGGGAGGATGCCGTCGCGCGCGAGCGCCTGCAGGACGCGGGGCGCCCCCAGGATGCTCCCGACCGCGCTGGACAGCGTGGCGCCCCACACGCCCAGGAGGATCGCGTCGCCCCAGATGGAGATGCGGCGCATCACCAGCGGCTGCGAGAGGAGCGACGCCGTGTCGACGCGCAGCGCGAGCACGGGAGGAAGCACCATGTAGATGACGTAGCCGACGCCGATCGCAGCGAAGGTCCCCCGCGGGATCGCGCGGCCGGGGTTCTCCAGGTCGCCGGACATGTTCACGCCGGCCATGATGCCCGTCACGGCGGGGAAGAAGACGGCGAAGACCGCCCAGAACGGCTCGGAGGGAGGAAGGTCCGGCGTCCCCATCCCCTGCACCTCCACGCCAGGGATCGACGAGCCGAGGAAGAGCGACAGGAGCGACAGGCCGATGGCGGCCATGATGAAGTACTGCGCCCGGATGGCCGCGCGGGCCGACGTCATCGCGAGCGCAGCCACCCCCGCGGTGACCACCACGCCGATGAGGCGTGTGTCGAGGGCGGGGAAGGCGTCGGTCACCGATTCGGCGAACCCCACCGTGTACAGCGCCACGGACAGCCCCTGCGCGAGGAAGAGCGGGATGCCCACCGCTCCCCCCGTCTCGATGCCGAGGGAGCGGCTGATCATGTAGTAGGCGCCGCCCGTGCGTACGCGTTGGTCGGTGGCGATCGCGGCGACGGAAAGGGCGGTGACGAACGTGATCGACGTGGACAGCGTGACGATCACCAGCGACCCGACGAGGCCCACCTGGCCGACCACCCACCCGAAGCGCAGGTACATGATCACGCCGAGGATGGTCAGGATCGACGGCGTGAACACTCCTCCGAACGTTCCCAGGCCTCCGGCGCGACCCGCCGCCACCTCGGCGGGGGGCA
Organism: uncultured Gemmatimonadaceae bacterium; assembly: GCA_964591135.1. Lineage (GTDB taxonomy): Bacteria > Gemmatimonadota > Gemmatimonadetes > Longimicrobiales > Gaopeijiaceae > SZUA-318. The sequence goes on from CAZPZU010000079.1 coordinate 18,831, forward strand.
CCCGCGTCGGGGCGGGACGCTGGCTGCGGTCGGGTCCGTTCGCCATGGATCGCTACACCGCCCGGGCCGCGCCGAGGACGTCGGTCAGCAGCCACCACACCGAGGCCGCGAGCACCGCGGCCGGGATCACCCAGCGGAGCCAGCCGGCGAGGAAGCGATCGAGCGGCGAGGGCGCATCGCCGCCGAGCTGGCGCAGGAGATCCCCGCGCCGCATCGCCCACCCCACCGTGGCCACCGCGACGAGCGCGCCGAACGTCTGGCCGCCGGAGCCGAAGGTCAGATCCCAGGGGATGAAGACGCGCAGGTTCAGCATCGGGGGCAGCGCCAGCGCCATCGCGGCCGCCGCGATCGTCCACACCGCGCGGCCGCGGCTCCACCCGAAGGCGTCCATCACGCCGACGACCAGCACCTCGTATGCGGCGATGCCGGAGAGCAGCGCCGCCCCGGCCAGCGATCCGAAGAAGAGCGTGCCGAAGATCCACCCCGCCGGCAGCCGCGCGAAAAGCTCGGGCATCGTGGCGAAGAGGAGGCCCGGCCCCGAGCCGGGCTCGAGGCCGAAGGCGAAGACGGCCGGGAAGATGGCCAGCCCCGCGAAGAGGCCGGCCGCCGTGTCGCCGGCGACGGTGAGCGCGGCGTCGGCGCGCAGCGTCGCGCCATCGGCGAGGTAGGAGCCGTACGTCACCATGAACGTGCCGCCCAGCGCCAGGGAGAAGACGACCTGGCCGAGGGCGGCCATCGTCACGGACCCGGTGATGTTCTCCGGGTGGAACGAAAGGAACCATGCGACGCCCGCCCCGGCGCCCGGCAGGGTGAGCGACCGGACGATGAGCACGAGGAGGCTCGCGAACAGCACGGGCATCAGGACGCGGCTCGCCCGCTCGATGCCGGCACGCAGGCCGCGGAGCACCACGGCGGCCTCGGCGGAGAGCACCGCGAGCGTGAACGCGATCTGCAGGCCGAAGGACGCGGGTGAGAAACCCTGCTGGGGCGGCAGGATCCGCGACGCGTCCAGCGGGCGGCCGAATGGGGCGAGCAGCTCCGCGAGCGCGTGGCACACCACCCACCCGATGGCGTTGTTGTAGTAGGCGACGGCGGCGAGCACCACCAGCGTGAGGATCCGCCCGATCCAGCGGCCGCCCGGGACGCCCACGGCGGCGAACGCGCCCAGCGTGCCGCGGCGCGTGTGGCGGCCGAGGGACCACTCCGCCATGAGGGCGGGCACGCCGACCAGAAGCGCGATGGCGACGTAGACGATCACGAACGCCGCGCCACCGTATCGTCCCACCATGTAGGGGAAGCGCCAGACGTTGCCGAGTCCCACGGCCACGCCGATCATCGTGGCCAGCGTGCCGAGCCTGGACGCGAAGGTCTCCCTCTCGCTCACGCCGGCTGCCCCGCGAGAACCTCCGCGAGGGCTTCCAGCGCCCGGTCCACGTCCTCCGGCGTGCTGTAGAAGTGCGGCGCCAGGCGGATCGCGGGTCCGCGTGCCGACGCGATGACGCCCCGGGCCCGCAGCGCGGCCTCCACCGCGTGGCTGTCGGCGCACGCGAACGCCGTCGAGGGCGAGCGTTGCGCGGCGTCCCGGGGACCGAGGACGGTGAGGCCGCGCTCCTCGCCTCCTTCGATCAGGCGCGCGGCCATCGCGCCCGTCCATGTGCCGATCGCCTCCAGCCCCAGCTCCCGGAGCCACTCCATTCCCGCGCGCGCGACATACGTCTCCATCACCGGAGGCGTGCCCATGTCGAGCCGGCGGGCTCCGGCTGCCCAGTCCAGGCGGGTGGCGTCGAAGGCGAAGGGGTCCACCCGTCCGAACCAGCCGGTGAGGGCGGGGTGGAGGCGCTCCGCCACCCCCGGCCGCACCCACACGAAGGCGATGCCCGGAATGCCCATCAGGTACTTGAGGTTGCCCGACGCCACGAAGTCCGCGCCCGACGCGGGTGCATCGAAAGCATCCGTCCCCAGCGACTGGTAGGCGTCCACGTACAGGAGCGCGCCGCGCGCGTGCGCGATCTCGGCGACCTGGCGCACGTCCTGCTTCCACCCGTTCTGGTAGTAGACGTGGGCCGCCGACAAGACCGCCGTGCGCTCGTCGATGGCGGCGGCGTAGTCCTCCAGCGGGATCGTGCCGTCCTCGCGGACGGGCACGTGGGTCACTTCGGCCCCGAAGCGCTCCTGCGCCAGCCACACGTGGCCCACCGTCGGGAACTCCGCGCCGCTCACCACCACGCGGTAGCGCCGGCCCGAGTAGTCGAGGCCGCTCGCCACGCTCGCCGTGGCCTGGGAGACCGACGTGGCGACGGCCACGTCCGCCGGGTCTCCGCCGACGAGGGCGGCGAACTCCGCGCGGGCGGCCTCCACCTCCGCCATCCAGCGGTCCCAGTCCATGACATCCGCGCCCCACGAGTCGAGGTAGGCCTCCGCGGCCGCGCGGGTGGGATCGGACTGCGGCGCCTGCGAGCAGGCGTTCATCGGGATGCGCGTGGCCAGGATGGGGATCCGGGCGCGGGCGGCATCCAGGTCGTAGTCGGGTCGGGCGTTCATGGCGGGGACCATACGGCGGCGGGCGGGTGGGGGCGAGGGGTGGTTCCCGTTTCGCCCACGCGGCGTCGAACGCGAAACTCCCACGGGCTCCGGTGTATTCAGTCGGTGAGCGTGCGAGTGAGGATCGCCGGCGTCGGCTTCGGCCGGGGTCGGAGGAAAGTCCGAGCTCCGCAGGGCAGGGTGCCGGGTAACGCCCGGGCGCCGCAAGGCGACGGAAAGTGCCACAGAGAGCAGACCGCCGATGGCCGCCGCGAGGCGACACAGGCAAGGGTGAAAGGGTGCGGTAAGAGCGCACCGGGCTCCCGGTGACGGGAGTCGCACGGCAAACCCCACCCGGAGCAAGGCCATGTAGGGGACGAGGAGCTGCCCGCTCCGTCCGAGTCCCGGGTAGGCCGCACGAGGCCGCCGGCAACGGCGGTCCCAGATGAATGATCCTCCCCCGGCGCGCGAGCGTCCGGGGACAGAACTCGGCTTATTCCGCGCGCTCGCTCCATCCGCGCCCGCGGCCCGAAAGGGCGGCGGGCGCGGTCCTTTTCAGGCGTGGGGGACGGCGTGGCCCGTCCGGCCACCGGAACCGCGATGAAGTTGACTAAGTCATCTAGTCTAGTCATGTTGTGCCATGCCCAAGATCGTCAACATCCATGAAGCCAAGACGCACCTCTCCCGCCTCATCCGGACGGTGGAGGCGGGTGAGGAGGTCGTGATCGCGCGCGGCGGCGAGCCGGTTGCGCGGCTCGTCCGCGTGGATCCCGTCGGCAAGCGTTTGTTGGGAATGGACCGCGGCGAGGTCTACGTCGCCGACGACTTCGACGAGCCCCTCGACCCGACGGTCCTGGAAGAGTTCGAGGGATGAGGATCCTCCTGGACACCCATGCCTGGCTCTGGATGAACGCAGAGCCGGAAAGGCTGTCGCCGGAAGCGCTCGAGTTGATCCAGGACCTCTCGAACGAGCTGCTCCTCTCGGCCGCTTCGGCGTGGGAGATCGCCATCAAGGCCGCGCTCGGGAAGCTGGTGCTCCCGGAGCCACCCTCGAGGTACATCCCGTCCAGGATGCAGGCCGGGGGGGTGACGTCGCTCCCCGTCACCGTGGCCCACGCGGCCGCCGTGGCCGACCTGCCGCGCCACCATCGCGATCCTTTCGACCGGATGCTGGTGGCGCAGGCCAAGCTGGAGCGCGTGCCGATTCTCACGTCCGACCCACAGCTCGACGCCTACGACGTGGAGCGCATCGCCGCGTCCTGAGAGCGACCTTTCGTTGCGGGAGTTCGGGGACCCACCCGTTCAGCCGCGGTTTCGGCCGCCGTCCATGGCGTCTCCCAGGCTTGACCGGCGCAGCCGATCGGCGATTTTGAACGTCTCCGCAGGGCCTCGCGCCCGCGGTCGTCGCGCCCGTAGCTCAGTTGGATAGAGCGCATGCCTCCGGAGCATGAGGTCACAGGTTCGAATCCTGTCGGGCGCATCGGGCCGGGGTCCCTTCTGGGGCCCCGGCCTTATTCATCTGATGGTGTGGCTCGAACCTGTGACCGAACCCAGATGGTCTTCACAGGTCGACCCGATGCGTCGTGACGGGAGTCGCAGATCGGCGCGTTCGTTCGCGAGGGGAGCGAGGACGGCCGAAGGCCGCCCGGAGCTCAATCCTGTCGGGCGCACTGATCACAAGTCGAGCCCGCACCGGTACTTACGGTGCGGGCTCTTCGCGGTTTATGGGGGTCGGCCAGGCTCCGGTAACAGGCCCGGGTAACAGACTGTTCAACGAAACAGCGCGGCGATTGTGGCCATCGGGAGAAAGAGCCGTCCGGGTGTCTGAGGCAAGGGCATGAAGCCGTAGTGCGAGTAGAATCGCTCCGCAGCCTCGTCCTTCGCGTCCACGATCACCGCCCAGGATGCGATCTCGCCGGACTGCAGGAGCGCCCGCTGCAGAGCGTCAAGAAGCAGGTGGCTTCCCAGGCCCAACCTGCGGTAGTCGGTATCCACCGCCAGCCGGCCGAGGACCGTGCACGGTATCTGTCCATACTTCGGGAGCTTTTTCTGGAGCGCATCCGGAAGAGCCTCACCGATGACGGAGAAGGCAGACAACGTGTAGTATCCGGCGATCCGCGCTCGCGCCGGATCGTGCAGCACGAAGCAGACAGCGACCCGCCTCCGCTGGTCCTGCCCGGCCTGCGCGCGCAGGTAGCGATCGAGGGGCTCGACGCCACAGTGAAACGAGCGTCGGTCATGGGAGTCATCGAGCGGGACGATCGTCTGCGAGAGCAGCGTGTCGCCCTCGGGCATCATCGCCCCTGTGTGGCCAGGTAACGCGCGGCAGCTACGCGCAGCGCCTCGTTCGGCGCCGGCGGCTTCAGGAGAGCCGCGACGAAGACGTCTTGATCGTCGGGCGTGAGCTCCAGCAACTCGTGGCGAGAGATCGTCTCCACGGCAGCGGCCTGGGCACTGCTCAACACGAAGTCCGTCAGTGAGCGGCCAGCCAGAGCAGCCGCTCGTTCGAGGAGCTTCTTCTGCTCGGGTGTGACACGGGCTTCGACTCGTTCAGACCGGTGACGGGTCGCCTTCCGGGTGCTCATTCTATCCTCTCCGGGATGGGTGCGCTCACTGTCGAAACGTACGGCTAATGGCCGTACATGACAAGACGCGGCCCAGGGACGGTTGGTCGAGCTTCTTGCCCTGCTCGCAATTGTGCTCGCAACTGGGCGTGTTGTGGGTAGCGAAAAGCCCGTCGCGGTGGGAACGGCTGGCCGAGGACCCGCGAGACGCCTACGGTAGAGTGGTTGGCGGGCTCATGTGCCCAGGCGACGAGCCGGGGAAGGGTGAGATGGCCAGCCTCGAGACCCACACCGGACGACACGCTCGTCTGGGGCACGCGATGGTTTGCATCCGGCGGACCGGACGTCGAGTAGAGACTTCTTCTGTGAGCCGGAAGATCAGGCTGCGCGCCGGGCGTATCGGCGATGCAGTCCACCGACCTGCGGGTACGCGATCACTTCGCCCTGCTCGGGCGGCTCGACTGCACGGCCGTCAGGGGAGTCGCCATCCAACGCACGATGGGTCCGCGAAGCGTGGTAGTAGGACGCATGGCTCCGGAGCACCCGCAGGAGATGTCGTTCGTTGAGCACAACGACGTGGTCGAGGCACTCCCGACGAATGGAGCCGATCAGGCGTTCGCAATAGGCGTTCTGCCATGGCGATCCCGGTGCCGTCAGCACTTCCTCGATGCCCATCGACCGCACTCGCCGGGCGACGTCGCCGGAGAAGAGCTTGTCCTGGTCATGGAGCAGGAATCGAGGTCTGGTGTCGTAGGGGAACGCTTCGAGGACTTGTCGTGCTGTCCAGTCAGCGCTGGGTGACGTCGTGACGTTGAAGTGTAGGATCCGGCGTCGGTGATGCGCCATGATCAAGAGGACGTAGAGCACGCGGAACGTGGCCGTAGGGACAACGAAGAAGTCCATCGCCACGATGTCACCCAGGTGGCTCTCCAGAAACGAGCGCCAGTTCTGGGATGGCTGCCTGGGCCGCGGCGGCCGATA
>CAZPZU010000080.1:0-24588 GCA_964591135.1 uncultured Gemmatimonadaceae bacterium
CTTGTCCTTCATGCGCGCCATGTGCGCGGCCGTGAGGATGTCACGGTTGCCGGTCGCCGTGATGAAGATGTCCGCACGCTCGACCACGTCGTCCAGGCGCACGACCTGGTAACCTTCCATCGCCGCTTGCAGAGCGCAGATGGGGTCGATCTCCGTGATCGCCACGCGCGCGCCCTGACCCTTTAACGCCTGCGCGCACCCCTTGCCGACGTCCCCGTAGCCGCAGATCACGGCCGTCTTGCCCGAGAGCATCACATCGGTTGCCCGGTTGAGCCCGTCGACGACCGAGTGCCGACATCCGTACAGATTGTCGAACTTCGACTTGGTGACGGAGTCGTTCACGTTGATGGCGGCGAAGAGCAGGGTACCCGCCTTCTCCATCTCGTAGAGGCGGTGCACGCCGGTGGTGGTCTCCTCCGAGACCCCCCGGATGCGCTCGGCGATGCGTTGCCACTTCGAGTCGTCCTCGGCGTGGTTGCGTCGGAGCACCTCGAGGATCACACCCCACTCCTCGGGGTCGTTCGCCTCGTCGAAGTCCGGCACGCGCCCCGCCTTCTCGAACTCGACGCCCTTGTGCACCAGGAGCGTGGCGTCGCCGCCGTCGTCGACGATCAGGTCGGGCCCGGAGCCATCCGGCCATTGCAGCGCCTGCTCCGTGCACCACCAGTATTCCTCGAGGGTCTCGCCCTTCCACGCGAACACCGCGGTGCCGCGTGGCTCCTCGACGGTGCCGTCGCGACCGACCGCCACGGCCGCCGCCGCGTGGTCCTGCGTCGAGAAGATGTTGCACGACACCCAGCGCACGTCCGCCCCGAGGTCCGTGAGCGTCTCGATGAGAACAGCGGTCTGCACGGTCATGTGGAGCGAGCCCATGATCTTGAGGCCGGCGAGCGGCTGCTGGGGCCCGTACTCCTCGCGGGCCGCCATGAGGCCCGGCATCTCCTGCTCGGCCAGGCGGATCTCCTTCCGCCCCCATTCGGCCAACGACAGGTCCTTGACCTTGAAGGCCGGGCGGTCGGTGGCCGCGGCTCGTGCGCGGGGCTTCACTGCTGTGTCGCTCATGGTTCCTCTCGGTGGATCGTGGGGTCGATGGTCGGTACTCGTATTCGTGGGGACCTCATGCGCGGATCCCCGTCGCGATGAAGAGGAGCGGGCCCAGCGCCTGCGGATCGGGAGGCAGCGGGCGGGTGTGGACGTGACCGAATCCAGCGTCGGCGATCCATCCCTCCATGTCGTCCAGCTCGAAGCCGGGCCACACGTGTCCCATGTCCTCGGCGAACTCGGCTCCCCGCTCGTGCGCCCGCATCTCGATCACGACGATACGCCCGCCTGGCCGCAGGGCGCGCCGGGCCTCGCGCAGCACGCCGGGTGGGTCCACGACGTAGTGCAGCACCAGTGAAAGGACGGCCACGTCCAGCTCGCCGTCCGCCAGCGGGAGGCTCTCGAGGTCCCCCGCGCGCAGGTCCACGTTCGGCGCCCCGTCGAGGCGGCGGGCGGCCGCCTGGAGCATGGCCTCGGAGCGGTCGACACCGATCACGCGGGCCACGAAGGGTGCCAGCGTCGCTGCGAAGCCGCCCGTGCCCGTGCCGAGGTCGCCCACCGTCCAGCCCGGGTCCAGCAGCCCGAAGAGGGGGAGCAGCTCGGCGCGGTCGCCGAACAGGTCCTGTCGCAGGTGGTCCCACCGCTCGGCGGAGGCCGCGAAGAACTCGGCGGAGCGCCGGCGGCGCTCGGCCAGGACCTGCCGAGCCCGCTCGGCGTCGGAGGCGTACACGCCGTCCAGCCCCAGCTCCTCGCGCACCACGCGCCACAGGTCGCGGGAGGCGGGGGAGAGCGAGGCGGACAGCCGGTAGTGCCGGTTCCGCCCCTCGGCGCGCGCCGACACCCAGCCGTCGTCGGCGAGGGTGCGCAGGTGGCGGCTTACCGTGGGCTGGGGAACCTGCAACACCGAGCACAGCTCGGATACCGTGAACTCGCTCCGCTCCAGGAGGAGGAGGATGCGCGTGCGCGTTTCGTCTCCGAGGGCGGAGAGGTGCTCGAGGATCGGGGGCGGGGCAGTCGTATCCATAAATGCGAATTTGAAAATACAATGTTCCGGGATTCGACGGAACCCCCGGGCGTGGGCGGGGCGCAAGAATCGGGTTGAGCGCGCGCGCGCAGGGGGCGATCATCCCGGGGTGACCCGCGCGGGTCACCCGATCAGCGACCCTCAGGGAGGTGAGACGTGCTGGACGCTCCGACCTACCGCCGCATGGAGAAGGCGATCCGATTTCTGGACGAGCACCGGAGCGAGCAGCCCACGCTCGCCCAGCTTTCCGCCCATGTCGGGATGAGCTCCTTCCACCTCCAGAGGGTCTTCCGGGGCGCCGTCGGTGTGAGCCCGAAGCGCTTCCTCCAGTTCGTGACGGCGGCCGAAGCCCGCCGTCTCCTCGAGGAGGGGGGGAATCTGCTGGAGGCCTCGTGGTCGAGTGGGCTGTCCGGTCCCGGGCGCCTGCACGACCTCATGGTGAACGTCCACGCGATGACGCCCGCCGAGGTCCGCGCCGAGGGCGCCGGTGTCGCGATCCGGTGGGGCATCCACGACACGCCCCTCGGGCCATGCGTGCTGGGTGCCACGACGCGGGGCGTGGCGGTCTTGGACTTCCTGGAAACCGCGACCCCCTCGGAGGCCGAGCGACGGGTCCGAACCCACTGGCCGCAAGCCAGGCTGCACGAGGACCCGGCGGCCACGGAGCATCCCGCGCGTCGCATCTTCGGCGCCACGGGAGACGGGCCCCTGTCGCTCCACGTGCACGGAACCAACTTCCAGATCCGGGTCTGGGAGGCGCTGCTCACCATCCCCGCGGGGCGTGTGGTCACGTACGGCGGGCTGGCGGAGCGCATGGGCCTCGGGGAAGGGCACGCGCGCGCCGTCGGGCGCGCCGTCGGCGCAAACCCGGTCGCGGTGGCCATCCCCTGTCACCGCGTGGTGCTCGGGACGGGGGCGCTCGGGGGCTACCGCTGGGGGCGGGAGCGGAAGTTGGCGCTCCTCGCGCGCGAGCAGGCGGGAGCCGGCGCCGCCTGAGCGGTCGTCAGCTCACCCCGCCCGCGTGGTCGAACAGGTAGTCCGCGGCCAGCCCCGCCATCGCCTTCACGCCGACGGGAAGCGCGCTCTCGTCCGCGTAGAAGTGCGGGGAATGGTTGGGGTACGCCGTGCGCCCCTCCGGTACCACGCCGAGGAAGAAGAAGAGGCCGGGCACCTTCTTCTCGTAGAGGGCGAAATCCTCGGAGGCCGTCCAGGGTTGCGACACGGACACGGCGTCGGCACCGGCGGCCCACTCGAGCGTCGGCACCGCCCACCTGGTGAGCTCGGCATCGTTCCAGGTCACCTCGCCTCCCGCGCTGATGCGGACGACCGCCGTGGCACCCGCGCTCTCCGCGATCTTCTCGGCGGTGCGCGTGATCCGCTCGTTGATGGAGGCGCGCATCTCCGGGTCGAAGGTGCGGACCGTCCCGGTCATCACCACGGAATCGGGGATGATGTTGCCGCGCACGCCCCCGTGGATGGTCGCCACGGTGACGATGGCTGGCGCCTTGGTGATGTCGACCTGGCGTGCCACGATCGACTGGAGCCCCACCACCACCTGCGAGGCGACCACGACCGGGTCGACGCCATCCCACGGCATGGCGCCGTGGGTCTGCCGGCCCACGACCTTGATGTACAGCCCGGCCGCGCCGGCCATCGCCCCTTCCGGTCGGTATCGGATCGTGCCCACCGGGTTCGAGACGACGTGGAGCCCGAAGACCGCGTCGGGCACCGGGTCGGAGAGCGCGCCGTCCTCGATCATCAGCCCGGCGCCGCCGCGCTCGCCCTCCGGCGCCCCCTCCTCCGCGGGCTGGAAGAGGAACACCACGGTGCCGGGCAGCCGGTCCCGCATGGACGCGAGCACGGACGCCGCGCCCATGAGGATCGCGACGTGGTTGTCGTGGCCGCACGCGTGCATGACCCCGACCTCCTGGCCGTTGTACTCGGTGGTGACCTTGGAGGCGAAGGGGAGATCGACCATCTCCGTGACGGGAAGCGCGTCCATGTCCGCCCGCAGGGCCACGACCGGCCCGGGCCCCGCTCCGCTCGGTACCCGCCCTCCTCGCAGCACGCCGACCACCCCGGTATGCGCCACCCCGGTGCGCACCTCGATGCCCAGGCTCCGCAGGTGGTCGGCGACGAGCGCGGCGGTGCGGAACTCACGATTGCCGAGCTCGGGGTGCTCGTGGATGTCCCGGCGCCAGGCCACTACCTCGGGCGTGATCGCGCCCACGAGCCGGTCGATCTCGGCGTCGAGCGGCCCTCCCGGCGTCTGGGCGGGGAGGGGGTGGACGGCGGTGACGCCGACGAGCGTGGAGAGGAGCGTCGCACGGCGGAACATGGGGCCTCCCTGGGCGGTTCGTACCGGTCGGAGCGAAGGGTAAGCATGGGGCGGGCACGCCGTCTTCGCCACGGCCGATTCTCTTGGTACCGTCCGGGGACCCTGGTACCTTCGACGGGTATCATTCGGTTCAGATGTTTCTGCCCAAACCTGTTCGGAGGTCCTGCCCCGTGGCCGATCACGCCGCGCACGCTCCGCACGACGATATCGTCTATCCGGCCGCCATCCCGTTCGCCCTCGTCCACCTCGCGGCGTTCGGCGCCATCTGGACCGGCTTTCCGGCGCAGGCCGTCTGGATGGCGGTGATCCTCTACCTCGTCCGCATGTGGGCGGTGACCGCCGCGTACCACCGGTATTTTTCGCACCGGTCGTACAAGACGAGCCGGGTCGGCCAGTTCGCTCTGGCCTTCCTGGCGCAGAGCTCCGCGCAACGGGGGGCATTGTGGTGGGCCGCGATCCACCGGCACCATCACCTCCACTCCGACACCCCCGAGGACATCCACTCTCCCCGGCACCACGGCTTCTTCTACGCGCACGTGGGGTGGATCTTCAACCGCAACAACTGGAAGCCCGACTACGGCACCATCCGGGACCTGGCGCGCTATCCGGAGCTCCGCTGGCTGGACCGGTTCTACCTGGTGCCCGCGGTCGCGCTGGGCGTGGCGACCTTCCTCGTCGGCGGCTGGGCGGGCCTGTTCGTCGGCTTCTTCCTGAGCACGGTCGTCCTCTATCACGGCACGTTCGCCATCAACTCGATGGCCCACGAGGTGGGCAACCAGCGCTACCTCACTGGAGACGACTCCCGCAACCACTGGTTCCTCGCCCTCGTCACGCTCGGCGAAGGATGGCACAACAACCACCACCACTACCAGAGCTCCACGCGCCAGGGTTTCAGGTGGTGGGAGATCGACATCACGTACTACATCCTCAAGGTGATGTCGTGGACGGGCGTGGTGTGGGACCTGCGCGAGCCGCCCGAGGCGATCGTCCGGGGTGAGAAGCCCGTGGGCCGCAAGGTGGTGGAGAAGGTCGCCCAGGATCTGGTGGCCAGCATCTCGCTCGAGTCCATCGCGGCCCGCGTGCGCGAGGTGTGGGCCGAGTCGCACCGATGGGAGGATCTGGCGGAGCGTGCCCGGCGCGCACGCGAGCAGGTCGAGGAGCGCCTCGCGGAGCTGGCGCTCCCCCACCTCCCCACGGTTCCCGAGCTGAGGGAGCGCGCCGAGGAGATGTTCAACGAGTCACCCTCCCTCGACGAGATCGTGGTCCGTGCCCACGAGCTCCTGCAAAGGGCGGTCGCGTCGCGCGTCTGCGAGCTGGCGCTCGCCGGAGCCTGAGCGCCCGCGCGCCGCGTGCGGCGCGCCATCCACGGGCGCCCCGCGCCCCGCCTTGCCTCCCACGGTAGGGCGGGGCATTCTTCGTCGCCCCCAGGGGCGGGGGTGAAGGCCCACCGCCTCGGCCTGACACCCCCGCGCACACCCGGACGCTCGCATGGACTTCCTGCAGAACGTCGTCGACTTCCTCACCACCAACGTGGTGGAAAAGGGCATCGACGTGGGAGGGGAGAACATCCCCTACATGGTGATCCTCCTCCTCGGAGTGGGCCTCTACCTGACCGCGCGCACCGGATTCGTGCAGCTGCGCAGGCTGGCGCACGGGTTCGCGGTGACATCCGGGAGGTACGACGATCCCAACGAGCCCGGAGACGTCAGCCACTTCCAGGCGCTGACCACCGCGCTGTCGGCCACGGTCGGGATCGGCAACATCGCCGGCGTGGCCATCGCCATCCACCTGGGTGGACCCGGTGCGCTCTTCTGGATGTGGGTGACAGCCTTCCTCGGAATGGCGACGAAGTTCTCCGAGGTGACGCTGGCTCAGAAGTACCGGGACGTCGGTGCCGACAAGGACGCGAAGAAATGGGAGGGCTCCGTCTCCGGCGGGCCGATGTACTACATCGAGCGGGGGCTGGGGCCCAAGTGGAAGCCGATGGCGGTCTTCTTCGCGCTCATGCTCGGGTTCACGGCCTTCCTGACCGGGAACGCGATTCAGGCGAACACGGTCGCCGACAACGTGGCGACGTTCTGGGGCGTCCCGGTGTGGATCACGGGTCTCGTCACCGCGACCATCGTCGCGATGGTGATCCTGGGTGGCATCACGCGGATCGGTCGGGTGACCTCGATCCTGGCGCCGGTCATGGCGGCGATCTACGTGGCCGGCGCGCTGTTCATCATCCTCACGCACATCGGGGAGCTGATCCCGGCGATCACCCTCATCCTCCGCGAGGCCTTCAATCCGTCGGCCGGCGTGGCGGGCACGGGTGCGGGCGTGTTCGTGGTGACGATGATGTGGGGCGTGAGGCGAGGATTGTTCTCGAACGAGGCGGGGCAGGGCTCGGCGCCCATCGCGCACGCGGCGGCCAAGACCGACGAGCCCGTGTCCGAGGGCGTGGTGGCGCTCCTCGAGCCCTTCATCGACACGATCGTGATCTGCTCCATGACCGGGATCGTGATCATCATGACGGGGATGTACCACGACCGCATTCCCACGGAGATCACGCTGGGCGGCGGCGACCTCAGCTACACCACCCTCACGGAGACGGGCCGCTGGGTTTCCACCACGCCTCCGGCGGACATCACGATCCAGGACGGTATGCACACCCGGACCGGCCCCGGCTCGGTGCGGGTCTCGTGGCACGAGACGGCGATCGACACGCTGTTCGTCGATCCGGGGATGACGCAGCCCTTCACCGGTGTGGTGGAGCCGGAGACGGGGCGCGCGGTGGCGGCGAACGGCGAGGTGTACGCCTCGCTGTGGGGCAACGCGCCCGACAGCGGCGCGCCGCTCACGATGGAGGCGTTCAGCCGCGGGCTGCCCGGGACGTGGGGCAACCTCATCGTGCTCGTCAGCACGATCCTGTTCGCGGTCTCCACGGCGATCTCGTGGAGCTACTACGGCGATCGGTGCGCGAACTACCTCTTCGGCCCGAAGGCGGTGCTCCCGTACAAGCTCGTCTACGTAGTGATGCACTACATGGGGGCCGTGGTTCCCCTCGCCGTGGTGTGGGCGATGGGTGACATCGCCCTGTCCATCGTGATCATCCCCAACCTCATCGCGCTGATCTTCCTGGCGCCGAAGGTCGTGGAGATGACGCGGTCCTACTTCGAGCGCAGGCCGTGGGAGGACAACGCGCGCGCCCACCAGGCGTGGAAGGAGTCGAAGCGCACGGTCGGTCGCTGAAGAAAGGGAGCACTCCACGCACCGGGGGAGCACGACGCTGGGGGAGGGTCGTGCTCCGTGCCGAGCCGGTGCGGCGTCGGCGCACCGCTTGCCGACCGCAGGCGTCCCGCTCATTCTTGGACGTTTTGAGCTTCCAGACGGCGCCGCCCGGTCGGCGCCGATTCCCGGGACGAGAGCGGTACGTCGATGACCAAAGAGCGCGCGCAGTGGGGCTCCCGCGTCGGCCTGATCCTGGCCATGGCGGGCAACGCCGTCGGACTCGGCAACTTCCTCCGCTTCCCCGTGCAGGCGACGGAGAACGGAGGCGGGACCTTCATGATCCCGTACTTCATCGCCTTCCTCCTGGTGGGGATCCCGCTCATGTGGATCGAGTGGGGTGTGGGGCGGCACGGCGGGCTCCGGGGGCACGGGTCGGTGCCAGGGATGTTCCATACGTTGTGGGACAACCCGGTGGCGAAGTACCTGGGCGTGCTCGGGCTCTTCATGCCCCTGATCGTGCTCATCTACTACTGCTACATCGAGTCGTGGACCCTGGCGTGGACGTTCTTCAGTTTGACGGGAGCCACGCGGGGCCTCGACGAGCCTTCGATGCGGGCGTTCCTGCATTCCTACCAGGACCTCGGCAACCACAGCGTGCACGGCTTCTGGGTGCCGTTCGTGTTCTTCTTCATCACGATCGTCATCAACTTCTCCGTGGTCGCGAAGGGGCTGTCCGGAGGGATCGAGCGGCTGGCCAAGATTGGGATGCCGATCCTCTTCTTCTTCGCGGCCATCCTGGTGGTCCGGGTACTCACGCTCCATCCGCAGGCGGTGACGTTGGCGGACGGCACGGTCGCCACGTCGGGGCCGATCGACGGGCTGAACTTCATGTACACGCCCGATTGGGCGAAACTCGCCGACGCGCGGGTCTGGCTCGCCGCGGCCGGACAGATCTTCTTCACGCTTTCGGTGGGGATGGGGACCCTGCAGGCCTACGCCTCCTACCTGCGGCGGGAGGACGACCTGACGCTGTCGGGCATCGCGACCGCCGCGACCAACGAGACCGCCGAGGTCGTGCTCGGCGGCTCGCTCGCGATTCCGGCCGTCGTGGCGTTCTTCGGCGTCACCGGGGCGGTGGCGATCGCCAAGGGCGGCTCGTTCGACCTTGGCTTCGTCGCCATGCCGCTGGTCTTCAACAAGCTCCCGGGCGGTGAGCTCATGGGGGCCGCCGCGGGCTTCATGTGGTTCGGCCTGCTCTTCTTCGCGGGCATCACGTCGTCGGTGTCCATGGCGACACCGACGACGTCGTTCCTCGAGGAGAACTTCAACTTCAGCCGGAAGAAGGCCGGCTTCACCGTCGGCGGGATCGCGGTGCTGGTCGGGCTGCTGCACATCTTCTTCTACACGGGCGGCTTCCTCGACGAGTGGGACTACTGGGCCGGCACGTTCGGCCTCGTCGTCCTCGCGATGCTGGAGACGATCCTCTTCGTCTGGGTGTTGGGCCCGGACAAGATGTGGCGCGAGCTGCACGAGGGAGCCGCCTGGCAGATCCCGGGCATCTACAAGTTCGTGATGACGTACATCACGCCGCTCTTCCTGCTGGTGATGATGGTGTGGTGGACGGTCACGCAGGCGGTGCCGATCCTGCTCATGGATGGAATCGACCCGGCTCAGGTGCCAACCCGGTGGGCGTCGCGGGGCGTGATGCTCGTCATCCTCGCCTTCCTCATGCTCCTGGTCCGGATCGCCTGGCGGCGCCGTGAGGCGCGGGGGGAGGAATCATGAACATCGGCGCTCTGATCTTCATGCTGTGTGCCTGGACCGTCGTGCTCAGCATCCTCGTCTGGAGCTTCACCCGGCTCCTGAGGACCAAGCCCGAGCACGAGCACCTGCCACCACCGGGAAGCATCCCCTGAGCGGGGTCCGGGGGAGGCGCGCCGCGGGCGGCCCCCCCGGGCACCCCGGACGTTCCGCGGGGTGGAGCCCTCTCGACGCCGCACTGGAGGCGTACCGTTCCGGCCGCCGGAGCGCGAAGCTGCTCATGCGGACCGACGTGGGCGGGAAGGAGCGCGTTCCCGTCTCGCTCTTCTTCCGGGACGTCGACGCGATGGGCCCGGTGGAGCGGCGCGTCCTCCTGGAGGCGAAGGGAAAGGTGCTGGACCTGGGCGCCGGCGCCGGCGCCCTCGCCGTGCCGCTCATGCGCGCGGGGCTGGAGGTGACCGCGCTCGAGATCCTTCCCCAGGCGCTGGCGGCGCTTCGCGAGGCCGGGGTGCCCGACGTCCGGTCGGGAGGCGTCGAAGCGCTCGAGCCGAGAGAGCGGTTCGACACCGTGCTGGTGCTCATGAACGGGCTGGGGCTCCCCGGCACGTTGGCGGCTCTGGACGACTTCCTCGTGCTGCTGGAGCGTCGGATGGAGCCGGGCGGCATGATCCTGGCGGACTCCACGGACCCGAGTGGCTGGGACGAGCCGGGCGACGGACGGTACGTGGGCGAGGTCCACATGCAGCTGGAGTACGGGGGGCGGGCGGGGGAGCCGTTCCCGTTCCTCTTCGTGGACCCGGACACGTTGACCTCCTCCGCCGAGCGTGCGGGGCTGTCGTGCGACGTGCTGGAGCGTGAGGACGACGGGCGCTACCTGGTGCGGATGAGTCTCCTTGGAGCGCGCTGAGGACGTGGAGACCTAGCCTCGAGCGGCCGCCACCAGCCGTCGGACACGATCGGGGTCGATGCCGCTTCCGGCGCGGCCCTCGCGGGCGAGCGCCGTTCCCACGATCGCGCCGTGTGCTTCTGCCAGGATGCGCGCGACCGATTCGGCCGTCACCCCGCTGCCCACCATGACAGGGGCCTCCGGTGCGCCGCGCACGATCGCACGCACCGTCTCGAGCTCCGTGGGCGAACCGGTTCCCTCGCCGGTCGCGACGAGGGCGTCGGCGAGCCCCCTGGACCAGGTGTCTGCGGCGGCCATCTCCGGCGTCAGGCCGGGCGGCGGCGTGGCGTGCTTCACGAGCACGTCGGCGAGGATGGCGACCCCGGCGCCCAGCGCAGCGCGTGTGCGCAGGGTGTCCGCGGCCCGCCCCTCCACGATGCCCTGGTCGGTCCACATCACGCCGGTGTGCACGTTGACCCGGATGAAGTGGGCGCCGCACGCAACCGCGACGGCCAGCGCCGCCCGGGCGTCGTTGCGGAGCACATTCACGCCGAGCGGGACCTCCACCGAGGTCCGCACGATCCGGACGACCCGCGCCATGGCCGCGACCGTCTCCGGCGGGACCCTCCCTGCGAAGAAGGGCGCGTCGAGGAAGTTCTCCACGAGCACCCCGTCCATCCCGCCGTCCACGAGGGCCCGGGCATCGGAGAGCGCGCGGTCCTCCACCTCGTCCATCGATCCGTTCCACCTCGGAGCGCCGGGTAGCGGCAGGAGATGGACCATGCCGATCAGGGGTCGCTTCTCCGGCCAGAGCCGGGCGAAGGCGTGGGGGGAGGTCGTCTCGATCATTGGGGGCCATCCTCCTCGTGGTCGCGTCGCTCCCCGCTGCGCTCACCGAACAGGCGGCCGGGGCGGATGGCGTCGTCGCCGAACCTCGAACGCAGCCGGTCGAGCGCGTGCGCCACGGCGCGGTCGCGCTCCGTCTCCGCACCGGGGGCAGCGTCGTCGAACAGTGCGAGCTGGCGGGGCTCCTCGGCATCGTGCAGCCCGGACAGGCCTACGCCGACGAGGCGAGCCGGCTGGCGTCGCTCCGCGCGCAGCTCCTGCAGCAACCCGCGGGCGAGCTCGAAGACGGCGGCGTCGGACTCGAGTCCTTCCGGCGCCGTCCGCGCGTGCTGACGCGTGTTGAAGTCGTCGTCGCGCAGCTTCACGGTCACCGTGCGGGCCCGCAATCCCTTGCCGCGCAGGTTCGCCGCCACGGAGCAACACAGCTCCAGAAGCCGGCGCTCCAGCTCGGCGTCGTCGTCGAGGTCACGGAAGAAGGTGCGCTCCGAGGAGATGCTCTTCCGTTCCTCGTGGGGATCGACCTCGCTGTCGTCCAGCCCCCGGACGCGGCGGTGGAGCCAGGCTCCCCGGCGTGTGCCGAACCAATTCTGCATCCACTCCAGCTGCACGCCCAGGGCGTCCTCGACGCGGATGAGTCCGCGCTTGGCCAGCGCGTCGACGAGGGTCGGCCCCACGCCGGGCAGCTCGCCGAGCTCCAGGGTGTTGAGGAACACCTGCTCGCCGCCCGGTGGAACCACGTGCACGCCTGCCGGCTTGGCGCGTCCCGCCGCCAGCTTGGCGATGACGCGGCGCGTGCCTCCGCCGATGGAGACCGAGACGTGTGAGCGAGCGAGCACATCTTCCCGGAAGCGGCGTGCGATCTCGTCGAGGGGGGCGTCACGGAAGAGCCGCTCCGTTCCCGTGAGGTCGAGGTAGAACTCGTCGATGGAGGCGGCCTGGACGATAGGGGCGAGCTCGCGCAGCACGGAGGCCACCTCGCGGCTCTTTTCGACCACGGCCTTGCGGGGCACCCCCACGACCGTCGCCTGCGGACAAAGGCGCAGGGCGTGCGCGGTGGGCATGGCGGAATGGACCCCGAACGCGCGCGTCTCGTAGGAGGCGGAGGTGACCACGCCACGCCCGCTCGGTGAGCCCCCGACGATGAGGAGGCGCGCCTTGCCTGCGCCCTCCGGATCCAGGAGTCGGGCCACCTGGACGTAGAAGGCGTCGCAGTCCACCAGAAGGATGCGGCGGGGCGGGGAGGCGGTCTCCAGGAGACGTCGGTTCTTCAGGGTCTGCACCTTCGAGCCGGAGCGGGGTACATGGCGGCTGTTCACCCCGGAGCACTGCGTAAGCTAGGGGCTCGCAGGGCCCGCGGGAAACGACCCTCGACCCATCCGCCAAAGGAGTCCGGCATGGCCCACCCCTTCAAGCTGCCTGAGCTGGGATACGCCAAGGACGCGCTCGAGCCGCACATCGACGCGCGCACGATGGAGATCCATCACGACAAGCATCATGCAGGGTATACGAACAACCTGAACAAGGCCCTCGAGGGGCACGCGAAGCTCCACGACCTGTCCGCCGAGCAACTCCTCAGGGGCATCCACTCCCTCCCGGCCGAGATCCACACGGCCGTCCGCAACAACGGCGGCGGGTACGTGAACCACGCCCTCTTCTGGGAGATCATGACCCCGGGTGGCGCCGACAAGCCCGGCGGCGCCCTCGCCAAGGCGATCGACGTGACGTTCGGCTCGTTCGACGACTTCAAGGGCAAGCTGCAGTCGACGGCCGCCGGCCGGTTCGGCTCCGGGTGGGGATGGCTGTGCGTCGATGCGACCGGCGCGCTGGCCTGCTTCTCCACGGCCAACCAGGACAGCCCCCTCATGGACGGATTCACGCCCATCCTCGGCGTGGACGTGTGGGAGCACGCCTACTACCTGCACTACCAGAACCGGCGCGCCGATTACCTGACCGCGTGGTGGAACGTCGTGAACTGGGACAAGGTCGCCGACCGCTACGAGGCCGCGAAGGGCGGCTGGCTGACGAGCGTCTGATCGATCCTCGTCGTTCCGGGACCCGGGCCGGTTCCCCGTGGGGGACCACCCGGGTCCCGCCGGGTCCGCGAGTTTCCCTCGATTCCCCGTGTGACCCGACGTCCGCCGGCAGCGCCGTCGTCGTGGTCGAAAGCCGATCCTTGACAAGAGGCCCGGTCGGCCGGAATCATTTGTTTATCCACTAACCTCAACGGGGACCCGCGGTCCCCGCCATCGGCACCAGCCCCCTCCTGATGCGATGACGAGAGCGACAGCCCCCCGAGCTCGTAGACCGAGCGCCCCTGCCTTCGCGGCCGGGCTCCTCGCCGCCACCTGGCTCCTCCTCCTCGCGCGGCCCGCGGAGGCCCAGAGTCTGAGGGGATCGCCCGCCTCCCTCGACCGGCAGAACCGGATCGCCCACCAGAACGATTTCACCTACATCACGACGGGCAAGCGCATCCTGTACTTCGCCGAGCAGGGCTGGCTGGTGCGCCTCCGGTCGAACAGCGACTTCACGCTGCACGCGGTCTCCTTCCCGTACGCCCGGCCCGACGTGGCCCTCTTCGTGGAGCGACTCGCGTCGCAGTACCGGGCGGCCTGCGGGGAGCAGCTCGTGGTGACGAGCCTGACCCGCCCGACGAGCCGCCAACCGCGCAACGCGTCGGAGCGATCGGTCCATCCCACGGGGATGGCGGTCGATCTGCGCTTCAGCCATTCGCGCGCTTGCCGGAGCTGGCTCGAGGGCGTGCTGCTCGATCTGGAGGGGGCCGGCGTGATCGAGGCGACGCGCGAGCACTATCCTGCGCACTATCACGTGGCCGTCTTTCCCCAGCACTACCGCACCTACGTCGCGGCGCTCCAGGAGGACGACGCCGTGCGGGTGGCCGAGCAGGCCCCGCTGGACAAGACCGAGTACAAGGTGCGCGCGGGGGACTCGCTGTGGACGATCGCGCGCTCCCATGGCCTCTCCGTCGACGAGCTGCGCGCGCTCAACGACATCCGGGGTAGCCGCATCTACGCCGGTCAGGTTCTGGAGATTCCCAGCGGGCTCTGACGAGGGACGTCCCCGCTGCGTCGAGGCTCCGGGGGTCCCCGGGCATGGCGACAAAGGGGAGGGCACCCGAGATTGGTGCCAACAGTCCTTCACACTCCCCGAATTCGAGCGTCATGGCATCGAAGCCCGTCTACGTCGTCATCTCGCCGGGCGCGCTCCGGGATGCATGCCTCTCCTCCCTCGCCGGGCGGGCCGAGGCCGTGGAGCCGCCGCTTCGGCCGGAGGTTCTCAGCGCGCGTACTCCAGGCCTTGTTCTCTTGGACGTCTCCGGGGTCGCAGCCGCGGAGCTGTTGGGTGCCGCCGACGCGCTGCGGGGTCCGGATTGGGTGCTGGCGGTCGTCGAGGGCGGGGACCCGCCTTCGATCCGAACGGTCTCGTCCGGCTATCCCTGCGATCTCGGCGAGGTGGCGCTTCACGCCGACGGCGGCGCAGAGGGATCGGAGGCGCTCCTGGAGCTGCACGGCGTGCTAGCGGAGATCTCCCGCGCCCGCCACGACATCAACAACCCCCTCACCTCGGCGCTGGCCGAGACGCAGATTCTCCTCCTCGACGCGCCAGCGGGGGAGCTGCGCGACAGCCTGGACACCATCCAGACGCAGCTTCGGCGGATCCGGGATCTGGTGGCGGCCACTCGGCACCTTCGGCCGTTGCGGTGACGTCCAAGTCGATTTCAGTCGCTCAGGGTGTCTCGCAATATGCAACGACGCGCACGTTGCACTTTGCAACAACGGGGTGGTAGCTTGTTCTCCGAGGGTAAGCGGCGGTCGGAGCGTGCGCGCTCACGGGCACAGTGAACTCACCAGGGGACAACGTGGCCAGCACCTCCCTGCGCGTCGGGGCCCCCACTACCGGGCAGCTCTTCAGCCGCCGCGACCTCCTCCGCTGGATCTACCTGGGACGGCTCACGCTCGTCACCGGGATTCTCGCGGGCGCGTTGTGGAAGTGGAACGACGCTGGCCAGCAGAACACACGCCTGGCCGTGATCATGTTCCTGGTCGCGCTCGCGGTGACGACGGTGTCGTTCTGGTACACGCACATCCTGGAGCGCAGGCCGAGCGAGAACTTCCTCTACACCCAGGTGATCCTGGACGTGCTCCTCGTCACCGGGATCGTCCACATCACCAACGGGCCCGACTCGAGTTTCGCGCCGCTGTACATCCTCGTCATCAGCGCGGGCGCACTCCTCCTGCCCCTTCCGGGCGGCGTGCTCATCGGGGGCCTGGCGAGCATGGTCTACTTCGGCGACCTCGTCTGGGGCTACGAGGAGGCCTTCCGCATCGACGTCGGGCTGCAGATCGGCCTGTTCACGGTGGTGGCGCTCCTCACGGGGCTGGTCGGCGACCGGCTGCGGCGCTCGGGCATGGCTCTGGGTGCGGTCGAGTCGGAGCTGCGCCAACTCCGCCTCGACACGGGCGACATCCTCGCGGCTCTGGGCACGGGTGTGATCACGGTGGATGGGGAGGGTCGCCTGGCGTACGCCAATCCGGCCGCGCAGACGCTCCTCGGAATGGACATGTCGGAATGGCTGGGCCGTGGCGTTGTCGAGGAGATCGACCGGCGAGCGCCCGGCCTGGGATGGGCGCTGCGGGAGGCGTTGTACGAGCGGCGATCAACGTCACGCTTCCGCGCGCTGCTCAAGCGGGGGGAGAAGGACGTCAGGCTCGGCGTATCGACGGCGGTGCTCGAGCGTGGCGAGGCGGCGGCTCCATCCGCGACCGCGATCTTCCAGGACATCACGGACCTCGAGCTCATCGACGCCCTCAACCGCCGGGCGGAGCGCCTCGAGGCGGTGGCCGCGCTGTCCGCGTCCCTGGCCCACGAGATCAAGAACCCGTTGGCATCGATCCGGAGCGCGGTGGAGCAGCTCACCCGCTCCTCGCTTGACGAGCCGGACCGCCGCACGCTGCAGCGGTTGGTCCTGACCGAGTCGGATCGGCTCAGCCGCCTGCTCTCGGAGTTTCTCGACTACTCGGGGCTGCGCATCGGGAGCCGGAAGAAGGTGGATCTGGGCAAGCTCGTCGCCGACTGCATCGCGGTGGTGCGCCAACATCCCGACTCCGACGGGGTGGACGTGCGGTGCGAGGGCATGGACCGGCCGGCGCGGGTGGACGGCGATTCAGACCTCCTCCACCGCGCCGTGTTCAACCTCGTTCTGAACGGCGTGCAGTACGCGGGGCCCGGCGGTCATGTCACCGTGTCCGTGGCCGACGTCGAGGACCAGCCGAATCCCCGCGGCACGGGGATCCGGCATCCCGTGAGCCTGCGCGTGAGGGATTCCGGGCCGGGCGTCGATCCGGAGGTCCAGGAGCGGATCTTCGACCCGTTCTTCACGACCCGGCCGGGGGGGAGCGGGCTGGGCCTCGCGGTGGTGTATCGGGCCGTGGAGGCGCACGAAGGAGCGATCTTCGTGGATCGCTCGGCGGAAGGCGGCGCCGAGTTCGTCATCTACCTCCCCGCGGCAGAGGGGAGCGACGGAGGTGAGCTTCCGTGAGCGAGAAGGTGAAGGTGCTCGTCGTCGACGACGAGTCGGGGATTCTGGACACGCTCCAGATCCTCTTCCGCAGCGAGGGCTACGACGTGGCCGTGGCCAACTCGGGGCGTGCGGCGCTGACCGCCCTGGAGGAAGAGCGGCCGGACCTGGTGCTCAGCGACATCCGCATGCCCGGCTCCGGCGGGCTGGACGTCCTGAGCCGGGTCCGCGAGATCGACCCCGAGCTCCCGGTCATCCTCATGACCGCGCAGGCCTCGCTGTCCTCGGCCATCCGGGCGGTCAACGAAGGCGCCTTCCACTACATCCAGAAGCCCTTCGGCAACGACGAGCTGCTCGCGATCTGCCGGAGGGCGGTGGAAGCCCGACAGCTCAAGGTCGAGAACCGCCGCCTCAAGAAGGAGATCCGCAGGCGGGACCGCACCGCGTCGGGCCGTCCCGTGGGGAGGAGCCGGCCGTTCACGGACGTGCTCGAGCTGGCAGAGACCGTGGCCCCTACCGACTCCACCGTCCTCATCTCGGGTGAGAGCGGTACGGGGAAGGAGGTCGTGGCGCGCTACATCCACCGCCTGTCGGACCGTGCGGATCGCCCCTTCCTCTCGATCAACTGCGGCGCGCTCCCCGAGAGCCTGCTGGAGAGTGAGTTGTTCGGACACGTGAAGGGGTCGTTCACCGGCGCGGTCAAGGACAAGGACGGCCTGCTGGTAGCGGCCGAAGGCGGGACCTTCTTCCTGGACGAGATCGGTGAGATGAGCCCGGCCACCCAGGTCAAGCTGCTGCGCGCGATCCAGGAGCGGGAGGTGATCCCGGTGGGCGCCACTCAGGCCGTCCCCGTGGACGTACGCATCATCGCCGCCACCAATCGCGACCTGGAGGAGGAGCTTCGCAAGGGCACGTTCCGCACCGACCTATACTATCGGCTGAACGTCATCCAACTCCGCCTTCCACCTCTGCGCGATCGCCGGGAGGACGTGGACCTCCTGGCACGCCACTTCCTCGAGCGGCTCGCCGAACGAGGAGGGGGGTTGCCGAGGGAGCTGAGCGAGGAGGCCCTGGAGGCGCTGCGCCACTACGACTGGCCCGGGAACGTCCGCGAGTTGGAGAACGCCCTCGAGCGGGCGGTCGTCCTGGCTCCCGAGGGCATGTTGGAGCACGGGAGCCTACCGGATCGCGTGCGCGAGCGCCCCGAGGTCCGCCTGGTGGACGAGGGCCCCCCGCCCAATCCGACCATGGAGATCATCGAGCGAGCCTACATCCGCTGGGTGCTCGACGCGGAAGGGGGCAACAAGACCCGAGCCGCGGAGGTCCTCGGCATCGATCCCTCCACCCTCTACCGCAAGCTCAACCGGTACGGCCTCGCGGAATGAGCGGCCGCCGCCTGGTACGCCACGGCCGCATCGCCCTTGCCGGGGCGCTGCCGACAGAGTCTCCAACGGGACGGGAATGACCATGCCCCACCGCATTGACCGCCCTGCTCGAGGTCGACGCGCGACGGACCCACGGCCCTCGGTCTGGGACCGCGTTCTCCTGTCCGTCGTCATCCCCTGCTACAACGAGGTCGCCACCATCGAGACGCTCCTGCGGCGGGTGCGCGAGGTGCCGCTGCGCATCGAGATCGTGGTCGTCGACGACGGCTCGACGGACGGCACGCGCGACAAGCTCCCCGAGCTCGAGCGGGCGGGCCTCATCGACCGCCTCGTGCTCCACGAGCAGAACCAGGGGAAGGGCGCGGCGCTGCGCACGGGCTTCGCCCAGGCCACCGGGGACGTGGTCGTCGTCCAGGACGCCGACCTGGAGTACGATCCGGCCGAGCTTCCCCACCTGCTCGAGCCGATCCTGGCGGGCAACGCCGATGCGGTCTTCGGATCCCGGTTTCTCGGCGGTCCGCATAGGGTGCTGCTGTTCTGGCACTCGGTGGGGAACCGGTTTCTCACGCTCATGTCCAACATGCTCACCGACGTCAACCTCACCGACATGGAGACGTGCTACAAGATGGTGCGGCGCGACCTGCTGCGCTCGTTCCCGCTGAGCGCGAACCGGTTCGGCATCGAGCCCGAGCTCACCGCACGGCTGGCTCAGTCGGGTGCGCGGATCTACGAGCTCCCCATCAGCTACCATGGCCGCTCCTACGCCGAGGGGAAGAAGATCGGCTGGCGGGACGGCGTGTCCGCGATCTGGTACATCCTGAAGTACAACATCCTCGCCGTGCGCGTGCCGCGGTGGACGCCCCCGGCCGTCCCGCCCTGGAACGACCTCAAGAGGCTGGAAGAGCACCCCGCCGTTGGCCAGACGGGCGCGTCCGGATGACGGTCCTGCGGCGGTGAGGCGGATGTGACCCTTCGGCGCGCACGGGCCTGGGTGCTCTTCGTCGCGGTGGCCGCCTACCTCAACTCGCTGGGCAACGGCTTCGCCTACGACGACAACGGTGTCGTTCGGGAGAATCCGGTCGTGACCGAAGGGCGGTGGGGAGACGCGCTCCTTGCCCCCTATTGGCCGGGAGCCACCCCGGGCTCGGGGCTGTACCGTCCGGTGACCACCACGTCGTTCGCGGCCGAGTGGCGTCTCTGGAAGGGAAACCCGATGGGCTTCCACGCCGTGAACGTGGCGATGCACGCCGTGGCCTCACTCTTGGTGCTGGCCCTGCTCGCGCGGCTCGTCTCGCCCCTCTCGGCGCTGGCGGGAGCGCTCCTGTTCGCCGTCCACCCCGTGCACGTGGAGGCAGTGGCGAACGTCGTGGGTCTCTCGGAGCTCTACGCCGCCATCGCGGTGCTCGGTGCGTGCCTCCTCTATCTCGACGGTGCCTCCTGGGGCCCCGGCGCTCGCGCCGGCCGACTGGCTGGGTTGTCCCTTCTCTATCTCCTCGGCCTGGGTGCCAAGGAGATCGCCGTGACGCTTCCCGCCGTGCTCTTCCTGCTCGAGGTGCTACGGGACCATCCGGAGCCCGTCGCGGCACGCCTGCGGCGCGAGGCACTGGTCTTCGTTTCGCTCGTGGCGGTGCTGGGGGCGTATCTCGTGCTGCGCCTCTCCGTCCTCGGCACGCTGACGGGCGAGGTCCCAGCGCCGGCGCTGCGCGGCTTGAGCCGGGGCGAGCGGATCTTCACGGCGCTCACCGTCTGGCCGCAGTACCTGCGCCTGATGGTCTTCCCACGCACGCTCGCCGCCAACTACGCGCCTGGCATCCTGAACGTCGCCCGCTCGGTGTCGCCGGCGGTGATCGCCGGGGCTGCGGTGGCGCTCGCCTGGGTCGGGGCCGCGGTCGCGCTCCGGAGACGCGCCGCCGCCGTGGCGGCGGGCCTCGGGTGGTTTGCCGTGACGATCCTGCCGGTGTCCAACCTCGTGGTGCCCGCGGGGATCCTTCTCGCCGAGCGCACCCTGTACCTCCCGTCGGTCGGGGCGGCCCTCGTGCTGGCGGGGGTCACCGAGGCGGTGGATCGAAGCGCACCGTCCCGCACGCGCCGGCTGGTGGGTGCGCTGGGCATCGTCGTGGGTGTCGCGCTGTTCGTGCATACCGTCGAGCGCAACCCCACCTGGTTCAGCTCGTTCACCGTCATGAGCACCCTCGCCAGAGAGCATCCCGAGTCCTACGTGTCGCTGCGCAGCGCAGCCGAAGGGCTGACCCGCGTGGGGGAGGACACGGAGGCGGCGCGCGCGTACGACCGCGCGGTGGCCCTCGCCCCACGACACTACGGCCTCCTCTGCGAGGTTGGCGGGTTTTACGCGCGCCGGCGACAGGACGAGCGTGCGGAGGCCCTGTTGCGCAGGGCCATCGAGGTGACACCGGACCAGCCGACGGCGTACCGGCTGTTGGCCGAGATGCTGATCCGCCAGGGCCGGGGCCGAGAGGGGCACGCGGTGGCCCTGACCGGGCTTGCCCGTGCCGGACCCGACCGCGAGCTGTGGTCTCTGGTCTCCGAGGCCTACATCCTGAAGGGTGACCTCGTGGCGGCGGTGCGCGCCCGACGGGCCGCGCTCGGGCAGGCGCCCGCCTCGGTCCACGACTGGAACCGGCTCGCCGAGCTGCTCGACGCCCTCGGCCGGACGGAGCAGGCGGGCGCGGCGCGCGCACGGGCGCGCGTGGTCGACGCGACTATTCCCTCTCCTCCCTCCCTCCCCACGACCGGGAGCGAGGGACGGTGAAGCGCTCGACGGCGGGTCTCCTGGTGGTCGTGGCGGCGGTCGGTGCCTTCGCGAACAGCCTGGGCAACGGCTTCGCCAACGACGACGAGCTGATCGTCGCGGGTAACCCGGTGGTCACCGGAGGACGTTGGGGTGAGGCGCTGCTGGGACCGTACTGGGCGCAGGCGCGGGAGGGCGCCGGGCTGTATCGCCCCGTCACGATCGCGTCGTTCACGGCTGAGTGGCGCCTGTGGCGGGGTGGTCCCTTGGGATTCCACGTCGTGAGCGTCGCGACGCACGTTGCGGTATCCCTCCTCGTGCTCGCGCTGCTCCTCCGGTTCGTCCCGCAGGTTCCCGCCGCCGTGGGCGCACTGCTCTTCGCGGTGCATCCGGTGCACGTGGAGGCCGTCGCCAACGTGGTGGGGCGATCGGAGCTGTACGCGGCGCTCGCGTTTCTGGCTGCCTGTCTCCTGTACCTGGAAGGCGTGGACTGGAGCGGCCGGCGCCGCGCGCTCCGGAACACAGGGCTGCTGGTGCTCTACCTCGTCGCGGTGGCGTCCAAGGAGATCGCGGTCACGCTGCCGGCCGTCCTCCTGCTCCTTGAGGGCTTCCGGGCATCGGACACCGCCCTGCGGGTGCGCGTGCGGCGCGAGCTCCCCCTCCTTCTCTCCCTGGGCGTCGGCCTCGGGGGCTATCTCCTGCTCCGGACGGCCGTGCTCGGCACCCTGGCCGGAGAGACCGCCGCTCCGTGGCTGCGCGACCTCCCCGCGCCGGACCGTGTCCTCACGGCACTCTCCTTCTGGCCGACGTATCTGCGGCTGATGGTCGTGCCGATGGACCTGGCCTCCGACTATTCCCCCGGCGTCCTGGCGATCCGCCGGTCCATGGATCCCATGGTGGTGGCGGGGGCGCTCCTCCTGGCAGCCTGCCTGGTCGCGTGCTTCGGGCTTCGCAGGCGGGCGCCCGTGGTTGCGCTGGGGCTCGCGTGGTTCCTCGTCACGCTCCTGCCGGTCGCCAACCTCCTCTTTCCGGTCGGGACGCTGGTGGCGGAGCGGACGCTCTACCTCCCCTCCGTGGGCGTCTCCTTGGCGCTGGCCGGCGCGCTGGCCCGTCTCCCCCTTCCACTCCCGCCCGCGAGGATACGTGCCCTGGCCGCCGGCGGCCTCGTCGTGGGCGTGGCGTTCCTGTGGCGGACGGTCACGCGCAACGAGTCCTGGGTCAGCACCGCCACGGTGGTCGCCACACTGAGCCGAGACCACCCCGAGTCATACGGAGCGATCAGTGCGCTCGCCGCGGCGCTGTCGCGTGCCGGACGGGGGCGGGAGGCGGCCGAGGCCTATGAGCGGGCGCTGGCGCTCGCCCCGGGACTCTACGGCCTCTCGGTCGCCACTGCGGACGCCGAGAGCCGGGCCGGCCACGGAGACCGGGCGGAAGCGCTGCTCCGCCGCGCCGTGACGTTACGACCGGACCAGCCGCAGGCCTACCGCCTCCTGGGCGGGAGCCTCCTGCGGGACGGGCGTGGACGAGAGGCCTACGGCGTCGCGCTCCAGGGCCTGGCGCGCGTCGGGCCCGACGCACCCCTTTGGGCGCTGGTCTCGGAGGCGTATGTCATGAAGGGAGATCTGGAGGCCTCGATCCGCGCACGCCAGGCGGCGCTCGGCGTGGACCCGGGGTCCGCACCGGGATGGTTGCGCCTCGCCGAGATCCTCGACGCCGCCGGTTGGCCGGAGCGGGCGGCCGAGGCGCGCGCTCGAGCCCACCGCCTGGAGGAAGACGTGGCGGCCAAACGTCCCGGAGACGTGTCGTGAAGCTCTTCGAATCGCCGCTGTGCAGCGCTCGCGTCGCGGCCGTCATGGCCGCCGCCCTGGCCGCACTGGTCTACGCGAACTCGCTACGCAACGACTTCGCCTACGACGACGTCCACATCGTCCAGGAGAACCCCGACATCCGTAGCCTGGGGACGCTGCCGCGTGCCCTGGCCGAGCCCTACTGGCCTGGAGAGTTCGCGAAGCAGCTCGGTCTCTGGCGCCCGACGACCACCGCCATCGTCGGGCTGGAGTACGCCGTGGCGGGCGAGGACCCGCTGCTCTATCACCTCGTGAACGTCGTCGTGCACGCGCTCACCACCGCCATCGTCGTCCTCGTGCTGGCGGAGCTCATGAGCCTGACGGCAGCGTTCATCGGCGGGCTGGTCTTCGCGGTGCACCCCGTGCACGTGGAGGCGGTGGCGAACGTCGTCGGGATCGCGGAGCTTCTGCCGGCCGCGCTCTGCCTCGTGGCGGTGCTGATCCACCTGCGCGGTCCCGACCGGACAGGGTGGGGCCGCGCGCTCGCGATCGGAGGACTCTTCGCGGTGGCCTTCGGTGCGAAGGAGAGCGCCGTGACCCTCCCGGGTGTGCTCTTCCTCGTCGACGCGGCGCGGCGCCGGATCGGCTTCGGCGACCTCCCCGACTACGTGCGGCGTCGTTGGCGGCCCTACTTGGTGATGGTCGTGGTCTCGGCGGTCATGCTCTCCATCCGATTCCGGATCCTCGGGAGCGTCGCCCACCCCTTCGCTCCGCTGGGGGCCGAGCTCCTCCAGGAGATCCCGCGCATATGGACCCTCCCGGAGGTGTGGAGTCACTACGTACGGTTGCTCATCTTCCCCATGGACCTCTCGGCGGACTATTCCCCGAACGTGATCCCGATCTCGTTGGGATGGCGCGCGGCGAACCTGGTCGGCGTCGTGCTCGCGCTCGGAATCCTCCTCGGCGCGCTCGTTGCGTGGCGGCGCCCGGAGATGGGCCGGGGCCGCACCACCGCGCGCGCCGTGGCCTTTGGCGTCGTGTGGTTCATGATCACGATCTCGCCGGTGTCCAATGTCTTCTTCCTCTCCGGCGTCCTCCTGGCCGAGCGGAACCTGTACCTCCCATCGATCGGGTTCGCTGCGGCGTTCGGGTGGCTCGTCCTGCGGCTGGCGCGCGAGCGCCCCCGCATGTCATGGGTCCTGGTGGTCGCGGCCGTGTCGCTCATGAGCTGGCGCACGTGGACCCGCAACCCGACCTGGAGGGACAACACCACGGTCTTCGGCAGGATGATCGCGGATTATCCGCATTCGGGACGCTCCCAATGGGTCCTGGGGGGCCTCTTCTTCCAGCGTGGACGGCCCGAGCAGGGGCTGGTGTCCTATCGGGCGGCGATCAACATCCTGGGAGCCCACTACCCGCTGATCGTGGAGATTTCCAGAGAGCTCATGGCGGCGGAGTACTATCACGGGGCCGAGCGCCTCCTCCTCCAGGCCTGGCGGGAGCATCCGGAGATCCCATCCGCCCCGACGTTGCTGGCAGTCGTCTACTCGGAGGAAGGGAAGGCCGAGGAGACCGAGCGGTTCTGCCGAATCGCACTCGCGCTGGACGACACGCGTGCCGTCCCCCATCACCTCCTCGCCTGGGCGCTGGCCGAGCAGGGGAGGTGGCAGGAGGCGGCGGAGGCGCGCCGCGGCGCAATCGTCCACGGGGAGAGCGGATATTGGCAGCAATGGGTGTCACTCGCCTACCTGCGGCACCAGGCGGGGGACACCGCCGGGGTGAAGGCCGCCCTCGACTCGGCGCTGATCAGGGCCCGTTCGAGCTACGCCCTCCGGCAGGTGGATTCGCTGCGCGCCGAGTTCCTGATCAGGTCCGCATCCGGCCAATCTGTCCGGTAGGGCGGCCCGGAGCCGCGCCCTCGGGGGCCCTCCGCTGGCGACTTCAATCTTCAAATGAAGACAGCGGGAACCCTTGCAATCCGAGCGCACCCTTGCAGAATCCCACGCCCCACGACCCACCGGC